>CAIRBH010000001.1 GCA_903876765.1 uncultured Pseudomonadota bacterium
AAAGAAAGAGAAAACTAGAGGTAAAATTTACAACACAAGAGAGGAGCTAAAAGCAGAGATATTTGATTACATCGAAGTGTTTTATAATCGTGTACGCAGGCATAGTTATTTGAATTATTTAAGCCCAGTTCAATTTGAACAACAACAAATCGGACATTGAAAAATGTCTATGATATTGGGGGAAGTCCAACTGCCTTGATTAATGGTTATGTAGTTGAAGGTCATGTGCCAGTGCATGCCATTAATAAAATGCTCAAGGAAAAACCTGCTATCGTTGGCATAAGCGCTCCTGGCATGCCTCAGAATTCACCAGGGATGGGTGAAATGAAGAAAGGCACTCTGACAATTTATAGTGTTCCTAAAAGCGGTGACGTTGCTAAAGTTTATTCCATCGAATAAAACAATCAAGTTGCATCGACCGGTTGAATTCAACCGGTCGATAGTTGTCAGTGATAGAACTGTTTTTTAGGTAACGACTAAGTATATGGGGATTGGTATTGCTTGGGGTCGTTATTCTGAACAAAGCGAAGCATCCAGATAATCCATAGATTATTCTAAATACTTCGCTATGCTTAACTACTCTGGTTTTGTTGGTTTTTTGCTAACTTCTTTTGTTGCTGCTGGTTTAGCCGCTGGTGCTGGTTTAGCCTGAACTGCTGGTTTAGCTGCCGCTGGCTGAGCAACAGGCGTTGGTTTAGCCGTTGCGACAGACGCTGGTTTTTTAGGCACAGGAGCCGCTTTTACAGGCGCTGGTGCATCGCGCTGTATCAGCCATTTTGAAATGGCAGGTGCCAATTCTTTTTGTGAGCGTGACCCAACAAATACGCCAATATGACCGCCTTGAAACTCGTATAAGGTTTTATCAGCAGAGCTGACTAAGTCATTTAATGGCTTGGTGGCAGCGGGTGGCACTAGGTGGTCAGCTGAGGCGTAAATATTCAAAATAGGCATGGTAATTTTGCCCAAATCAACAGTTTTTCCACCAAGTTTGAGTTTACCTTTAACCAGTTTATTGGCTTGGTAACAGTCTTTTACAAATTGACGCAGACATTCACCGGCTTGGCCTGGACTATCAAAAATCCACTTTTCCATGCGTAAGAAGCTGAGTAATTTTTCTTTGTCTTCCATCACATGAAGCATATCAACATATTTTTTGATATTGAGATTAAATGGCATGAGCATGAGAAAGCCATCGTTAAGAATATTGCCTGGCACAACACCGTAGGCATCTACTAGTGCATCTACATCCATGGTTTTAGACCAGTTGAACAATAGGCCATCATTAGTTGAGAAATCAAATGGCGCAACTAGGGTAATCAGGTTTTGCACTTTTTCCGGATGTAATGCAGCGTAAATTGCAGAAAAGGTACCACCTTGGCATACGCCCATTAGGCTGACTGTTTCGCTCTTAGCATTTTTTCTTACCGCATCTACGCAGTTATTGATATAACCGTTGATGTAGTCATCCATGTTCAGGTAGCGGTCAGCTTGCGTTGGGTAGCCCCAGTCAATAATATAAACGTCTAGGCCTAGTTCAAGCAGATTACGAATAAAGCTGCGATCTGGTTGAATGTCTAGCATATACGGGCGATTGACCAAAGCATAAACCACTAGTACTGGCACGCCGCAGGCTTTTTCTTTGGTTGGCTTGTAGTGATAAAGCTTGAGTTTATCTTCTTCGTATACTAATTGTTTAGGTGCTGTACCAACATCTACTTCGCTGATATCTGTGAGTAGTTCAGCACCTTTCATGAGTTTGCTATTAAGCTCACCCAAATGTTTCATCAAGGATTTGGCATCTAAGCTTGAAAACGGGTTATTCATGACGGTTAATCCTTATTTTTTAATGCTTGAATTTGTGATTCCAGACCTTTGATTTGCTTACGCAGGTCGTAGACTATTTTGTACACTTCATCCATTTCAGAACGACGCGCAATAGGCAGTTGTACCAACTCACTTTCTATCATTTCGTTGTATAACTTGCGCGCAGTAAAGCCTGCATCGGTCAGTGCATTGCGTTTTTGTGAAAACGCTTTAGTTTGGAATAACTTGTAAAAAGTTTTTTCGTTGATATCTATCCATAAAGCAAAAAACTCATCGAATTTTTCGAATTTTTCACCAGCTTCTACCTTGCTAGCCAGCGCTTTGCCGACTTCTTGCATGGCTTCTTGGCCGGTAGCTTGCATCATTTGCTGATATTCAATATTGTTTGCAGCAAAGCTAGACATGGCTTTTGCGCATTTAGATAAGAGCTCCATTTTTTCACGGTCTTTGCCTACCGCAGGCGAGCTAAAAAGCTTGCCAGTGGCATTTTCAAACAGGCCGTACATGGCTTTCATTTGCACGAGCAAGGCTTCAGGTTGCAGGTCGGCATGGCTAAAATCGCCTTGCATCAATTTGCTAGACTGGGTTTTAGCTGCATCTGTCCAAGGTTTGCCCAATTGTTGATAGAGGTCGGCGTATTGCGCTGCCTGCTTTTGCAGTTGCGTCATGGCGTCTAAATCAAAATTGAATAGTTTGTCGATGACTTGCTTAATTTTGGTCGGGTCAGTCAAGTCGCTATAAGTGTTGGCGTTAATGCTGTTATCACGCATTGCATTGAGTATAGGCTGCCATAGTTCGTAAAGTTTTTGCACGGCATCATTGCCATACAGAGATTTATTAAAAATATCTTTAGTTAAATTGGCATCGGCTGCCAAGGGGAACGCCTGGTAGGCTGCTTTAGCCCACTGGGTCATTGGGTTGTCTGTTGCGATGCTGTTGTTTTGGAAATACGACTGCATTTGTAGCGCTTGGTCGCGCAATGTAGCAAAAGCTTGCTGTTGTGTTTTCATCCAGCTGTCAATGTAATCATTTGGGATTTCCACTATTATTCCTTTTCATCTCGCCTGCTAGTCTAGGCGCTTGCTATTTAGGTAAAACTAGCGTCAGCCGCCCCGTGGGTTGCCGACGCCTAGAAGGTTAAGCTAATTGAATTTATTTAGCTTTTGCTTTAACAGGATTAGCAATTTCAATGAAGCTTTTTAATACTTCACGACTAATTTCTAATTGTTTTTCGTAAGCGCTGATGCAATTTTCTTGCACTTTAAGCGCTTCTTCAGTTGCACTTTGCGTGTTGCTTGCAACAGTGCTGAACCAAGTGTTGAACTGATTTAGCGCTTCTTTAGTTTGTGGTGTTTCTGGTAAGCCAGGAATGCTAGTAAAAGCAGCGTGTGTTTTGCCAATAGCATCTATCCACTGTACGCGTAAATCTTTTTGAGCGCTTAGTAAATTGTTAAACACTTGTTTCTGTGTGCTAGTTAAAACGTCAAAATACTCAAGTTGTTTGTCCATCATTTTATTTCCTTTCATCGTTAAAAAAAATTATTCACCTTTAGCTGGCGAAGATTGCTTTAGTACATCAAAAAAACTCTTGGTCACTTCACGGCTCATTTCCAGTTGTTTATCGACAACCTCTTGCCATGCTTGTTGGGCTTTTGCGCTATTTTCGGCGGCAAAGCGTTGTTGTAAATCGCGCAGCGTATCGGCTAACAATTGGTACTCAGCTTTTAGTGTGGCGTAATCTTTTAGCAAGCTGTCATATTTAGCTTGTGGCACATAACCTAGCGATTGATAAAAATCTGCCATGCGCTCCATCATTTTATCTACACCAGGAAAGGCTTGGCTTTCAGGAGCCAGCCCCCAAAACTTACTAGCGGCTTCCATGCCTTGTTGCTGGGCGATTTTAAAATATTCATTCGCACCCTGCTTGAACATAGGGTTAGAGAACATTTCCATCATCATTTTTATTTGCGGTTCAGTCATCATGTTGTAGGCTTCCTTATATGTGTAGCGGTGTCATTTGGCGGTTAATTAGACGTTGAGCTATTTGCGCTAGCTTCATCGTTCGCAGTTGGCGTGATAGTAGGCGCCCATATTTGCCAAGGGTTACTCATCATCTTAAACATGTCAGCATCTTTCATCGCGCCAAATTGTTTTAGCCAAGAACCCAACATACCAAAGTAATTTTTTAAATCCCAACCTGAGGTCAGCATAAATGGCAATGAGCGGTTTAGATCGCGAATATAAGAGCGTACTACGTAAGCCACGTTAATGTCTGGGTCACCGAAAGCTTCTAGGTGCGCTTTTAGTTTTTCGTATTCTTCTTCATCTAATCTAATGGTGATAGGTTTAAGTGCCATGATTGCCCCAATTAATATTTCTAAAGTAAGTGTATTGTATTACATAAGTAATACATGTCAATACTAAATGGCAATATTTTTAGAATATTTTGGTTAATTTGTGATTTTATTTACTTATTTGAATATTTTTATCTATTAATTTTATTGATAAGGCTATGCCAGTCTAGACTGATAAGTATTGTTAATTGTGCCAATATACTATATCTTATGTCTTATATAAGACATTAATAAAAAATTCATTAAATATCCATACTTGTTATAGCCGTATTAGCATAGTATAGAAGTCATCATTTAAACAAAGATCAGAAAAATCATGAGCCAGCACCGCCTTAAGTCTTTATTTGCACCCAGTTCTGTAGCGGTATTTGGCGCAAGCGACCACGTTGATTCGGTAGGGCAGATTGTTTTTCAAAATATGCTGCAAAGCGGCTACAAAGGCGCGCTTTACCCTATTAATGCTAGTCACACTGAGGTGCAAGGTTGCAAAGCGTATAGCGACATTGGGCAAATTACTGGGCTAGTAGAATTAGCCGTGATTGCAACACCAGCCGATACGGTGCCAGCGATTATTGCAGCCTGTGGTCAGCATCACGTGAAGGCAGCGGTGATTATTACGGCAGGCTTTGGCGAAGCAGGTGAGGCAGGTAAAGCCTTGGAATTGCAGGTATTAAAAATCGCTCAGCGTTATGGTATTCGGCTGATAGGGCCTAATTGCCTAGGCGTTATGCGCCCTGACATCGGTCTGAACGCGACCTTCAACAATGGCAGTGCCATCGCCGGTAATATTGCTTTTATCTCGCAATCTGGCGCTTTGTGTACGGCAATTTTAGATTGGGCTAAATCTAACGATGTGGGTTTTTCTAGCGTGATATCTATGGGCGCTGCCTTGGATGTAGATTTTGGCGAAATACTCGACTATTTAATCTCAGATAGCAAAACACAAAGCATATTGCTTTATATAGAAGGCATACACAACGCACGCAGTTTTATGAGTGCCATACGGGCTGCGGCGCGTATTAAACCAGTGGTGTTGATTAAAGTAGGTCGCCATGCCGCCGCCTCTAAGGCTGCTGTATCGCATACTGCGGCCATAGTCGGCTCGGATGATGCTTTTGATGCGGCATTGCGTCGAGCTGGAGTGGTGCGGGTGAGAACTGTAACGCAGCTATTTTCAGCTGCTAAAGTGCTGTCTTACGGCTTTGTGCCTACGGGTAAGCGCTTGGCTATTGTCACCAATGGCGGCGGGCCAGGCGTTATGGCAACAGATTGTGCCATTGATTTGGGCTTGGTGATGGCAACTTTGTCTAGCACTACTATAGATAAATTAAATCAGGTTTTGCCTGCCAATTGGTCGCATGGCAACCCAGTAGACATAATTGGTGATGCACAGGTAGATCGTTATGAGCATGCGGTAAAAGCTTGCCTAGAAGACCTCAACGTAGATGGCGTATTGACCATATTAACGCCGCAAGCCATGACTAAGCCATTGGCCGTGGCTGAGGCGGTGATTGCGCTTTCTAATCAATACAACAAACCTTTGCTGACCTCTTGGATGGGTGGAGAGCAAGTTGAGGCGTCTCGAACATTATTCAATCATGCTAAAAAACCTAGCTTTAGCACGCCAGAATCAGCGGTAGAGGTTTTTTCTTACCTGTCTGCTTATCATGAAAATCAACAACTTTTAATGCAAGTGCCAGGTTCTTTATCGCATCATATTGAGCCTGATGTGGAAAGTGCACGCATGATTATTGAAGGGGCCATGTTAGAAAAGCGCAAAGTGTTAGGTGAGATGGAATCAAAAGCACTCTTGGCGGCGTTTCATATCCCTGTGGCGCAAACCATGGTGGCGCGCTCACCTAATGAGGCCTTGTTGATCGCTCAGCAATTAGGCTTTCCTGTCGCTATGAAAATTAACTCACCTGACATTACACATAAATCAGATGTCGGTGGCGTGAAGCTCAACTTAGTGAATGCGCTAGAAGTGCGGGCGGCCTATCATGAAATTATCGAGAGCGTGAAGCTCAATAGGCCTAATGCGCATATCAACGGCATGTCTATACAGCCTATGATAGTCAAACCCAATGGTCGTGAGCTCATGGTGGGGGTTGTCAATGATGAGGTATTTGGCCCCATCATTACTTTTGGTGCAGGGGGAACCACGGTAGAGATTGTGGCCGATAAGTCAGTTGCACTGCCGCCATTGAATACATTTTTGGTTAAAGACCTCATTAAAAGAACGCAGATAGTTAAAATGTTAGGCGCTTTTCGCAATATGCCACCCGCCAATATAGAGGCTTTAGAAGCGGTTTTGCTAAGAGTGTCAGAAATGGTATGTGAATTGCCGATGCTGATGGAGATGGATATTAACCCATTAATATTAGATGAAAATGGTGTATTAGCCGCAGATGCCAGAATAGTGTTGGGTACGCGCGCCCCTAGCGCTGACCCTTATTCACACATGGCAATTTATCCCTATCCATCGCATTTGGTCAGCAATTGGCAGATGGCAGACGGCTCTAATGTGGTGATACGCCCCATACAACCTGAGGATGTTTGGTTGGTTAAAGAGTTTGTCAGAAATCTATCTGATGAATCACGCTATTTTAGATTTATGAAAAGCGTAGAAGAATTGAGCGTATTAACCTTAGTACGCTTTACACAAATTGACTATAGTCGAGAAATGGCGCTGATAGCCGTCAATGAAGAACAAGACAAAGATGTAGAATTAGGCGTTGCTCGCTATGCCATCAACCCAGATGGTGAAAGTTGTGAATTTGCCCTCGTTGTGGCTGACACCATGCGCGGCACTGGGCTTGGCCAGAAGCTTATGATAGCTTTGATGGACATTGCGCGGTCTAAGGGTTTGAAAAGCATAGAAGGTGAAGTGCTAAAAAATAACGCTAATATGTTGAAATTGATGAAGCGTATCGGCTTTTCTGTAAGCACTAGCGCAGAAGACAGCAATATCAAAAACGTACATAAAGCACTATAAACTCAAGATATGCATACTGCTTATATTTCACATTTAGAGTTTCTTAAGCACGACATGGGGCCAGATCACCCTGAGTGTCCTGCGCGTATTTATGCGGTCAAAGATCAACTCATTGCCTCTGGGCTATTTGATCATCTAAGCCAGCACGATGCGCCTAAGGCTAATCGGCAACAGCTTGCTCGCGTGCATACTGCTGATTATATAGACTGGGTATTTAAGCAATCGCCAGATGCAGGCCTAATAGACCTAGACGGTGATACTTATATGAATCCCTATACTTTAGATGCCGCTTTGTATGCAGCAGGTGCCGTAGTACATGCGGTTGATCTGGTGATGGAGAGCAATACCAATAACGCTTTTTGTAATATTCGCCCGCCAGGGCACCACGCAAAAAGAGCGGGCGCATCTGGTTTTTGTATTTTTAATAATATCGCCGTGGCCGCCGCTCATGCGCTGGATTACTACGGTTTAGCCCGCGTTGCCATTGTAGATTTTGATGTTCATCATGGCGACGGCACTGAAGACATTTTTCATGATGACCCAAGAGTGATGATGTGTTCCACCTTTCAACATCCTTATTACCCCTATTGCGGGGCTGATTCTGGCAACGAGCATATTATCAATGTGCCTCTGGCCTCTGGCAGTTCTGGCGAACAGTTTCGTGATGCGGTCGCTACACAATGGCTGCCTGCCTTAGAGCACTTTTCGCCAGAAATGATATTTATCTCAGCAGGGTTTGATGCGCATTGGGAAGACGATATGAGCGGCCTAGCTTTGCGAGAAAACGACTATTTTTGGGTGACTGAAATACTCAAAGATGTGGCCAAACGCCATGCAAAAGGTCGTATAGTCTCGGCGCTAGAAGGCGGCTATGCTTTGCATGCCTTGGGGCGCAGTGTGATGGCGCATGTTAAAAGCTTAAGTGAGCTTTAAATAGCCCATCAAGTCTAGCGACTACACCTGTCAAATTAAGCATTGTTTGCGCTCATCAACAGTATTTCACCTTGACCCATACAAGCGGCATCGCCAACAAAGCGTTGTACGCGCTGAGTCGATACGCTGGCAAATTTGCTATCTAAACCAGCAAAAGACTTAAACATTAAACTTAAAAATGGCAAGGTGTGGGTGCCACAATTTTGCATGGTGGCGTGCAGTTCAGCGGGCTTTGCCAACAATAATGTGCCGCGCCGCATATTAAAGCCAGCATAACTGCCTACCTGACCTAATACTCCTATGGTGCCCGCTATCATGCGGCTAGCGCAATAATCACCAGCTTCACCTTCTATCAGTATCAGGCCGCGCCGCATTTGATCGCCCACTCGGTCGCCCGCATTGCCTTTTACCAGCACCAAGCCACCGCACATGCCTTTTCTGAGGCCAGCTGAAGCGCCTCCTAAAAAATCACCGGTATTACCATCAATTTGGATTAAGCCATTTTGCATATTACAGGCGGCAAAAGCCAAGCTGCTGCCATGGCAATGAATGCGACCTTGTTTTAAGCCAAAGCCCAAATAAGCGCCAGCATCGCCTGCAATGTGAATTTCGCCAGATGACATATTCGCGCCAAGATAGTTAAGCGCAGCGCTGCTATTTTTGAAGTGAATGACCTGCCTGTTTTCACCACTAATGCTAAATATTTCATCGACACGCAGCTGATTTTTGCCGTAGGGCAACATGATGCTGGCGATTTCTGCCAGCGATTTATCTGCCAGATGATTTGGCGTGAGCGCCGAGCAGTTAATAGCAAAGCGTAAGGTTTTTTGTAAGGTAAAGGTCAGCGCAGTCATCAAACACTCGCCGCCATAATGTCATGTAATTTGAAATGATGTGGGCCTAACTTGCCACCGTAGTTGCCAGCAGAAATGCGCTTGACGCCACTGGCTAGACCTAAGTCGCAAATGGCCTGTATGCCCACTTGCATGGCTTTTGCAATGTCGGCAAAAGCCATGCCGTCAATGACGATTTCCATTACGCTTTCAATGTCAGCAGAAAGCTCGCTATGCGTGACGCCTTTTAAAGTGGGGCAAAAAGCGTCATTGGTAGAGGCAAACATGGTTTTATAACGGCTGCCCACTTTAGAGCCTGAGCGCACCACACCGCCTGGAAAGGGCATAATGACGTTAGGGATTTTTTTCATGGCCTCCACAGCCCGCTCTGCGGCGGCTAATGCGGCGGGTTGTGAAGTGGCTAAGATGAGAAAATTACCACCACCAATCGCGCGTACCATGCCTGTCGTTTCTTCACATAAAAATTCACCATCCATGACTGGAATACGCCAATAACGTTGGTTGTTCATCAATTTAGAGGTTTGATAGCCGTCGCCAAAAAAACGTAAATGTTTGCCCAAGTTGATATTATCCTCGCTGGTGATGCCAGCGAATGCCGCTGCGGTGGGGCAGGTGAGTATGCATTGTCCCATGCGGGTTTCTAGTTGTTGCATGAGCACTTTGCTGCCCATGGCAAACATTAAAACACTTATGCCTGGCCTGCCATCTGGGGTTTCATCTGCCGTTAATTCACGCTCGATTCCCGCTTCTACCCCACAGCCTATCACTGAGGTGGCAAAGCCTGTCATGGCGTTTGCGGCGTGATAAGCCCATGTTAAGTTTTGTGCGGTGATGATGACGCGTGTGCCGCGCATATTAAATGCCTCGGCAAAGGTGTCGTCAATGGTAATTCCGTTAATCAACATAGCTGGTAGCGCCATACAATCAGGCGGTTTCATCCCCTGACATAATCTTACCCACCCATGCTTCAATGGGAATAATGCCAATTTCTTGCGCTTTTTTGGCATCGGCTGCTAACAAAATATCTTGCACTAAATCGACTTGCTTCCAGCCAGCTAAAGGCGTTTCGCAGTGTTCACGAGGCACATAGCGCGAGTCACGGACTTTTTCATATTTGGGAATATAGCGCGGACAATTTTGCCAAAACTCAGACAGTTTAACCGTCACCACAAAGTCTGCCTCTTTGTACTGCGCTAATAGCGCAGGGTCTTTTGAAATGCTGGCCTGACCTTGCACACGCAGCCGGTTAGGCGTTTCAAATGAGATAAAAAGTAGGCCTACGTTGGCGTTGGTGCTGATATTGCCCATAGAAAAAAACATGCCGTTGCCGTCATAGCTAGGAAAAATCAAGGTGGTATTGTCCAGCACTTTGACAAAGCCAGCATCGCCGCCTTTGTAAGACACCGTAGGGCGCCCCTGATGGTCTATGGAAGATAAAAAGAACATGCCTACGCTTTCAATAAAAGCTTTAGCGCCTGCATCAAATTCGGTGCGACATACTAGGTTTTCTACACGGTCCGCCATGCCTCTAGTGCCAAACTCATCCTGAATGATGCGGTGTTGCTCGCCATATAATCTACTCATGGTCATGCTCCTGTGGTTAGTGTTAAAGCCGCTTGTGCTGGTGAACGATGATGCTACCACGACCATCGCCGCTAATTTCGTCTGGGCTAATCTTAAAGTGATCTAATTGCATGGTGTGATATTGCTCAAAATATTGCCTGAGGGGTTTTTCTACGCCTAGGTCAAACTCAGGCTTGGCAGTGTGTGTAGCACCCCAAACGACCTTGACGACCTGACCGTCTTTGACTACCAACTCACCATCTTTAAATACATAATCAGGCTTGGCAAACATGGCTTCACAGTCAGCTTGGTCGGTATATACCGTAATGTCTGCCCCAGCGCCTATACCCAAATGGCCACGGTCGTTGAGGCCTATCAGTTTTGCTGCACCTGCTCGCGTCATAATGGCAATTTCATATAAGCTATATTCACGGCTTAAGCTAGCAAGGTTGCTCATGGCTTGTGCGTCTAAATTGAGCTTGGCAAACGCTTCATTTCTAAAGCTTTTATCCATGAGTAAGCGTATTAGATGCGGATAGCTGGTAAAAGGCGCGCCATTGGGGTGGTCTGTGGTTAAAAAGATGCGCCAAGGGTCTTCTACCGATAAGAATAGCTCTAGCCCGATGGCCCATTGCAGTGCGTTGACGTAATTTTGATCGCGATATTTAAAAGGTACTACGCCACAGCCTGCATCACATTCAATATCCATGATCACGGACTTTTTAGGATGTGCGTATTTTGCATTAAGTTGCTGCATCATGCTGTCGCCAGAGGCAGTGACGGTTTGCCCAAACAAAATTTGCCCAACATCAGCGGTAATGTGTTGATGTTTATTTAAAGCTTCTGCGATTTGCGCCGCGGCCGAAGAAAAATGCTTATCGCCTTCTGTGCCATAGCTATGAAACTGAATGTGCGTCAGATGCATAGGCAGGCCATCAGAGGCGCTGATGGTGTCTAAAGTAGTAGCATAGTTGCCTGCAACGCCTAAGTTATTGCAATGTACATGCAAAGGTTTGGCAATGCCCAGCTCATATACAGCGCGACTTAGGCTAGTTAGAATTTCTCTAGCCGAGACTTGATAATATGGGTTGTGTTCATCTAAATCTAATTTGCGCTGATTGAACTTGAAGGCATTGATGCCGCCAGGATTGACCACTTTAATGCCTATGGATTGTGTGCTATGCAGTATCCAAGCCACGTAATCATTGATAGATTTTTGATCTTTTCGACTGGCTAACATACGCAAAAAATAGTCATCATTACCCAGCATGGCATAGCCACCCTTATCTATCATGGGCGTATCGGCCATTTCTAGGTGAGCTTGGCGAGCGTTAGCGGGCATGAGCGCTGGTTCAAAGGCGGCGGTATAGCCCATTTCAATGTAGCGAAAGCCAGTATCTGTGGTGTTCGGCGTGGCATGGTGATTGCAACTGGCCGTGCAAATATGCGCCTCAGGTTCGCTATATTTTTTACTTTCTTGAAATTCAGGCAACATCATGCGAGCGATATTGATTTTGCCACCGCCAATATGGCTATGCATATCTATTGCGCCTGCCATGACAATTTTGCCGCTTAAGTCATAGGTTTTAGTTATTTGGCTGCCGTCCAGCGGCTTGGCGATAATACGGCCTTGGGCGATATAAATGTCTTCCAGAACACCGTTTTTTTGATGCGCAGGATCGTATAAACGGCCATTTTTTAGGCAGGTAATCACGTTAATAAAGCCTCAATTTGCTCGATGACTTGGGCTAAACTGGGTAGCTGGCTGTCACGTAACTTTTTCAGCGGTAAGACTACCGAGCTATCCATTCTAAACATCGTACCAGCATGGTCTAAGCCAGGAGTGCCGACGGGGATAAATACAGCTGGCGCTTTATCAAACTGCATATTAGCCTGCCCTATGACTATGGTGTTGGCCGCACAATCAGGCGGCTGATGGGCATTAAAAGTACTCACCCATAATAAAGCGTCAGATTTCTTGAGTTGCTCATGACTAGAAAAATAATAACTATCATAAGTCGCCTGACCTGCAAAAAATTGACTTCTAGTCGGGTAGCCAGTGAGCCAAGTGTTGGCATTGTTGACGCTAGTATCACCATCGCCAGCATTTAACGGTAAGCCCGCCACCCGTGTATGCTCATTTAACTTAGCGATGAGCTGAGTAATACTTTGCACTGTCAGCTCGGCGTGTGGGTAGTCAAAATTGCTGGCACTCCATGTGATCACGGCATATTTTGCCTTTTGTAATTTATCTACAATGCCTTGCAAGGCCTCAATGGTTACTCCCGCGACTTGCTGTTCATTCAACTTGCGTTTGTTAGTCAAGGCGTTAAGCGCGTTGATGATTTCAGGTAATTTAGCGGTATCCGCCTCAATTACGCTAGGTTTTTGGCCAGTCGGCGAGATGCCAGCCTGCAAGTTGTCTGCCTGCAAATGGCTAGGTAAGGCTAAATAAATAATTTCAGGACTGGTTTTATTAAAAAGACTATATTCATTCCACACCAGTTTTTCAAAAAAACGTGGATGGCTGCTCACAATATCCGTGCCAATTGCCAAAATCACATCGGCACGATTTTTGACTTCTGTGAGGGTGGTGGTTTGCCAACCGCTATTTTGCATGGCCAAAGTGTTACGAACCGTCGCCTCAGCATGCATGTGATCTAGTGAGGCATGAGTTTTTTTTGCCAAACTGAGTATTGCTCGCATACCTTGTACTTCAGTGCCTAGCCCAGCAAATAAGGGCTGCTCACTCATACGCAAAATATCCGCAGCTGCTTGAATAGCGCTAGTTAAATCAGTCGCCTTGCCTGCTAAACGCGGTATATTGGCTGATGACTGCCAAGCATGCTGATAAAAACGCATGCTTTTAGCGCAGGCCTTGTCAATAGTCAGCGGTGTGGTTGACGACAACACTAGGTCATCGCAGAGCAAGCCACAGGCGGGGCAACAATGTGTGCTGGGTAAACTGGGCGGATTTGACGGTTTCATTAAACATGATTTTGCCACATAGTCGGGGCTTTTGGTTTGAAACAAGTAAGCGATTTGAAAATGTAGGTTTATTTTAAGGGCTAAAAATGGTATTTTATCGTTCTTTTCAATATGTTAATTAAATGGAGTCAATATGGCAGTTCAACGCACGCTTTCTATCATCAAACCTGATGCAGTAGCAAAAAATGTAATTGGTAAAATCTACACCCGTTTTGAAAATGCAGGTTTAAAAGTGGTTGCTGCAAAAATGGCACAATTAACGCAAGCAGAAGCAGAAGGCTTTTATGCAGTTCACGCGGCACGCCCATTCTTTGGCGATTTGGTCAAGTTTATGATCTCAGGCCCAGTGATGATACAAGCACTAGAAGGTGAAAATGCCGTACAAGTGAACCGCGATTTAATGGGTGCTACCAACCCAAAAGAAGCGGCTGCTGGCACTATTCGCGCAGACTTTGCCGAAAGCATAGATGCTAATGCAGTACACGGGTCAGATTCAGCTGAAAATGCAGCGATTGAAATCGCTTACTTTTTCGGCAAATAAGTCAAAATAAACTCAGATGGTTAATTTGCTCAACTTCAATCAGCCGCAACTGGCGCTATGGTTTGCTGAAAAAGGTGAAAAGCCTTTTCGCGCTAAGCAGTTGCTGCGCTGGATGCATCATTTTGGGGTATGTGATTTTGAGCAGATGACTGATATTGCCAAAGTTTTACGCGAAAAATTAGCATTAGAGGCTGAAATTACTTTGCCTCATGTGCAATTGGAGCAAGTGTCTAACGATGGCACCCGTAAGTGGCTGATAGGCGCAGACACCGCCAATAGCATAGAAACCGTGTTCATCCCTGAGGATGATCGCGGTACTTTATGTATTTCATCGCAAGTTGGTTGTGCGCTGGAATGCACTTTTTGTAGCACGGGCCGCCAAGGTTTTAACCGAAATTTAACCGTCGCAGAAATTATTGGGCAGCTTGCGATTGCCAATCAATCGCTGCGACAAGAGACTGGTTACGATATGTTGCCAGCAGGGGAACGCATTATTAGCAATGTGGTGATGATGGGCATGGGTGAGCCGTTGGCAAATTACGATAACGTCGTCACTGCCATGCAGATTATGTTAGATGACCATGCTTATGGTTTAAGTCGCCGCCGCGTGACGCTTTCTACCAGCGGTTTGGTACCCGCTATGGATAGATTGAAAGAGGACTGCCCAGTGGCGCTGGCGGTAAGCTTGCATGCCCCTAACGACGCCTTGCGAGATGTGATAGTACCGATTAACAAAAAATACCCACTAAAAGAGCTCATGGCTGCTTGCAATCGCTATTTAGAAAAAGCACCGCGTGACTTCGTGACTTTTGAATACGTGATGTTAGATGGGGTGAATGATACGGTAGAGCATGCACATCAGCTGTTAGCTTTGGTAAAAAATGTCTCATGTAAATTTAATTTAATTCCGTTTAATCCATTTTTAAATAGCGGCTACCAGACATCTAAACCCCAGCATATTCGGGTATTTAGAGATATTTTGATGCAAGCAGGCTATGTGGTGACAGTGCGCAAAACCCGCGGTGAAGACATAGATGCGGCCTGTGGGCAATTGGCTGGCAAGGTGCTAGATAAAACCAAACGCACGGCCAATAGAATTGCAATTGAGGTGGTGCAATGAGATTTACCATCCGCTTATGCCGCGCTTTAGCTAGTCTAGCGCTGATCTACCTTACTTTTTTTACCTTGACTTTGATGACTACGGGCTGCGTCAATCAGCAACAACAAGAAAAACAAAATGAAAATTTAAAAGATCGTGCTAAAGCCCATACTGAGTTGGGTGCAGCCTATTTGCAGCAAAAAAAATATGAAATTGCTTTAGAGGAATTTACCTTGGCCTCGAATGTAGATGCTAGCTTTGCTTCTGCATATAATGGCTTGGGTTTAGTCAATGCGGCGCTAGGTAAAGATGCGGCTGCGGAGCTCAATTTTAAAAAATCTATACAACTAGACCCAGCAAATTCTGAGGCGCACAATAATTACGGCAGTTTTTTGTGTGCAAGAAATAGGGCAGATGAATCTATCGTAGAGTTTTTAACCGCACTAAAAAATCCACTATATGCAACCCCCGCAACAGCCTATACCAATGCGGGCATTTGTGCTTTGCGTAAAAAAGATAGCGTTAGTGCCGAAAACTATTTGCAACGAGCGCTAGCAATAGAACCATTATCACAAGTGGCTGCCTATCAACTGGCCACGATTCAATTTAAACGTAATGATGCGCTGGCAGCTAAAAAAACCTTACAAAATATTATGCTGGGCCAAACTGGGCCAGAAATATTGTGGTTAGCTATTCAAATAGAACGCTCACTAGGCGCGGCCGATGCTGAAGCTAGTTATGCTTTAGAATTGCGGTTTAAGTATCCAGATTCAGAGCAAACTAAGTTATTACAGGGTAGAAAATAATCATGACTGATGCAGCAATAAGCAACCCTGTTAAACCTGAAAATACATTAGATACATCGCTAGGCGCAGTGCTATTTACTGGCAGAACTGCTAAAAATTTGACAGTAAAAGAGGTGTCTAATCAGCTGCGCTTAAGCGTTGCACAAATTGAAGCCTTAGAAAGTGATAATTTTGCTGCACTACCCCAAGCCATGGCAACGCGAGGATTTATACGCAATTATGCGCGATTACTAGACTTAGATGCAGAGCCTTTGTTAGCGCGCTATCGCGCACTGATCCCAGATAACGTACCAAGTGTATTAAGTGTACAAACCTCTATGCAGCAAGTGATGATAAGCAGCAATGGCAAGCCAAAGTTTATTTATATACTGAGTGCGATGTTGTTACTGTTGACGGTTTTGCTATGGCTTTTTTATGCGAATTATTCAGTAAAGTCAGACTTAACTAGCGTTAACCAGCTGGCTAATGCTAGTCATGAACAAGCTGCGGAGAGTTTGACGCTACCTGAAATTGCTTTGCCTGCGGCTGAACGGCAGCCTGCTGCAATGCCTGCTGAGCAAGATGCACTTACTGTTAGTGCTACAGCCGCTACTGAGGCTGAAAAGGCAAATACGACTCAAGAAAATGTGGCTAGTAGCAGGCAAGCAGCAGCTACATTAAAACCCAACATTGCTGAGACAGCGCATGGGAATAGCTTGAGCATATCCGTGACAGAAGAAACTTGGATACAAGTTAAAGATAAGGCGGGTGTGGTGCTATACGAAAAGAAATTGGCGGCAAATAGCAGCGACAGCATTAATGGCTTACCACCTTTATACTTGTGGGTAGGCAACGTCAAGGCAACCACAGTGACTTTTTTGGGTAAGACAGTAGATCTTAGCAATCATACTAAAAACAATATTGCACGCATTACGCTTGAATAATTTTAGGAATCGTTGTGACCTTATCTTTGCTTAAGCCCCCCCGCAAAACCTTGCAGGTGATGATAGGCCAAGTGCCTGTTGGCGGCGGCTTGGACGGCACTAAGCCAGCTGCAGTGGTGGTACAAAGTATGACCAATACCGATACTGCCGATGCGCAAGCGACCATCAAACAGGTGTTTGAATTGTGGCAAGCGGGCAGCGAACTCGTTCGCATCACCGTTAATTCGCCTGAGGCTGCAGCACAAGTCGGCCATATTCGCCGCGGTTTGGATGCCTTAGGCTGCAATGTACCGCTGGTGGGTGACTTTCATTACAACGGCCATAAATTACTAGCCCAATATCCTGATTGCGCACAAGCGCTGGCCAAATACCGTATTAACCCAGGCAATGTGGGCAAAGGCGCTAAGCGTGATGAGCAATTTGCCGCCATGATAGAAGCCGCCATTCACTACAAGAAAGCCATACGTATTGGCGTGAACTGGGGTAGCTTAGATCAAGTTAAAATGGCACAAATGATGGATGATAACGCCAAATTAGCTACACCATTGTCCTCAGATGCCTTAATGCGTGAAGCGCTAATTCAATCAGCGTTAGAGAGCGCACAACAGGCTGTAGAATTAGGTTTGCCAGCTAATCAAATTATTATTTCTTGTAAAGTCAGTCATGTGCAAGATTTGGTTAAAGTGTATACCGATTTGGCGCAACGTAGTGATTACCCCTTGCACCTTGGTTTAACCGAGGCAGGCATGGGCTCTAAGGGAATAGTCGCCTCTAGCGCAGCGTTGGCCCTTCTGCTACAGCAAGGCATAGGCAATACCATACGCGTTTCCTTAACGCCAGAACCTAACGAATCGCGTACTAAAGAAGTGATAGTGGCGCAAGAGATTTTACAAACCATGGGCATACGTTCGTTCACCCCCTTAGTCACGGCTTGTCCAGGCTGTGGACGTACCACTTCGACTTATTTTCAAGAGTTGGCCATGCAAATTCAAAGCTATTTACGCAACCAAATGCCAGTTTGGCGAGCACGCTATGCTGGCGTTGAAAACATGAATGTAGCGGTGATGGGATGCGTGGTAAACGGCCCTGGCGAATCAAAACTAGCCAACATCGGCATTAGCTTGCCCGGTACAGGTGAAACGCCAGTGGCGCCTGTGTTTGTGGATGGCGAAAAAACCGTGACGCTCAAAGGCGACCATATTGCGCAAGAGTTTCAGGCGATAGTAGAAGATTACGTACAAAAAAATTATGTAGTCGGTGGTAAGTTACATCAAGCAAATGAGCCCAATCAAATCAATAGTTTGGCGCAAACCAATAAAACGATTCCAATTAAAGCAGTCTAGTTATGGTTGAACATTCAACAAAAAATAAGCCAACAAAATTTCAGAGTATCAAAGGCTTTTACGATATTTTGCCTGAGCATACACCGCTGTGGTTTAAGTTGGAGGATACGGCACGGCGCGTGTTAGCCCAGTATGGCTATCAAAACATCCGTATGCCCTTGGTCGAGCCTACCGATTTGTTTGTGCGCTCTGTGGGCGAGCATACCGATATCGTAGAAAAAGAAATGTACGCTTGGCAAGATGCGCTCAATGGCGACAAGCTTACCTTACGGCCAGAAGGCACGGCAGGCTGTGTGCGTGCGGTGATAGAAAGCAATTTATGCTATAACGGCCCAGTCAGGCTATGGTATAGCGGTGCGATGTTTAGGCATGAAAACGTGCAAAAAGGCCGTCAACGGCAATTTCATCAAATCGGCGTTGAAGCCTTTGGTTTTGCTAGCCCACAAGTCGATGCCGAGCAAATTGTCATGCTGGCAAGACTATGGCGCGAGCTGGGTATTCTTGATGTGCAGTTGCAAATCAATAGTATAGGCGATGCTCATGAGCGAGCTGAGTATCGTCATGTGCTGATTGCTTATTTTGAGCAACACATAGATTTGCTCGATGAAGACGCGAAACGTCGCTTACACAGCAACCCTTTACGTATTTTAGATAGCAAAAATCCGCGCATGCAAGCTCTTTGCGAAGCCGCTCCGAAGTTGATTGATAGTTTGGGCGATGAAACCCGCGCTCATTTTGAAGGTCTATGCCAGTTACTGACTGCCGCTGGGGTGGCATATACCATCAATGCGCGTTTGGTGCGCGGCCTAGATTATTACAATCGCACGGTATTTGAATGGGTGACGACCAAACTCGGTGCGCAAGGAACAATTGCTGGTGGTGGACGCTACGATGCGCTGGTTGAGCGTTTAGGTGGCGATGCTACGCCAGCCTGTGGTTTTGGCATAGGCTTAGAGCGTGTATTTTTATTGATGCAAGAATACGGTGTGAGTGCAGACCATGCGCCTGACGTGTATTTGGTGAATGTGGGGGAATTAGCCGAGCAGCAAGCTTTTTCAATCGCTGAGACATTACGCAATGCTGGTGTAAGGGTTGTATTACATGCAGGTGGGGGAAGCTTTAAATCACAAATGAAAAAGGCCGATAGAAGCCAAGCGCGTTTTGCTTTAATTTTGGGCGATGATGAAGTGCACAAGCAAGAAGTGATATTAAAGCCTATGCTAGCTTCAGAAAAAAGCGAGCAGCAGCAATTAAGCTTAGCAGCAGCGATTAATCTTTTAATGCAGAATAAAGGCTGAAAATTTAACCATGAGCAGTACTGAGATAAATCAGGCTAGTCCCTTGTTGCAAGTGCAGCAGCTTTCCATCGCGCCGAAAAAAACGCCTACGCGCTTGTTGGTCAATCAGGTGAGTTTTAGCATAGCCAGAGGTAAGACCACTTGTGTGGTCGGTGAATCAGGCAGCGGAAAAAGCTTAACCGCCTTATCTATTATGGGTTTATTGTCTAAACAACTAGTACTCAGCGCAGGTAAAGTATTGTTTAATGATGGCCTATCGGGCGAGCAGGATTTAACCCAACTGGCGGCAGAAGATTTACGAAAAATTCGAGGCGCAAAAATTGCCATGATTTTTCAGGAACCTATGACATCGCTCAACCCCGTGCTGACCGTGGGTTACCAAATCGGCGAGAGCTTGACTACCCATTTAGGCCTGAGGGGGGAGCAATTAGCTGCTAAAATTGCCAGCTTATTAGACATGGTGGGCATCCCCGCCAGCCGCGCTAACAGCTACCCAGATGAGTTGTCAGGTGGCCAGCGGCAGCGGGTCATGATAGCCATGAGTATCGCTTGTGAACCGCTATTGCTGATTGCGGATGAGCCAACAACCGCCTTAGATGTGACTGTGCAAGCGCAAATACTCAAGCTATTAGACGAGCTTAAAACGCGCATGAATATGGGCATGTTATTTATTACCCACGACTTTGGTGTGGTAGCAGACATTGCCGATGATGTGGTGGTGATGTTTAGAGGCGAAATTGTAGAATCAGGCACTAAACAGCAAGTACTTAATCATCCACAGCACCCTTACACCAAAGCATTGCTGGCCTGCGTGCCAGATGTAGAAGGCAAAAATGCTTTGAAACCGATAGATTATGCTTGGCTGCCTGAAAATCAGCGTAGCCAGTCGCAGGCCAATATAATGTCAGAGGCAAGGCTATGACCAGCGCCATATTAGTCGCTAATCACTTAATTAAAACTTACACGCAGCGTACTGGTAAGTTTGGCTTTGGTAGCACACTGGTTAAAGCTTTAGATGACGTTAGTATCAGTTTAACCGCGGGTAAAACCCTAGCCGTAGTTGGGGAATCTGGTAGTGGTAAATCCACCTTAGCGCGTTGTCTGTTACAATTGCAACCCTTGGACAGTGGCGAAGTACTTTTTGCGGGTCAAGACTTGGCTAAATTAGAGGCAGCCGCCTTAAGATTAGCCAGAAAAAATCTGCAAATGATCTTTCAAGACCCCTTTGCATCGCTCAATCCGCGTATGCGTGTCGGTGAAATTGTCGGTGAAGGCCTGCTGATCCATAGTTTAGGCACAAGCGTAGAGCAGCAACGCAAAGTGGTTGCCATGCTAAAGCGCGTGGGTTTAAGCGAAGCTGATATGCAAAAATACCCGCACGAATTTTCGGGCGGACAACGGCAGCGAGTAGGGATCGCCCGTGCTTTGGTTTTGCAGCCTAAGGTGGTGGTGTGTGATGAGCCAGTATCCGCGCTCGATGTGTCGATACAGGCGCAAATCTTGTTGTTATTAAAAGAGTTGCAAGCTGAAATGGCCTTGAGCTATTTATTTATCAGCCATGATTTACGGGTGGTCAGGCATATTGCCGATGATATTGTGGTGATGCATCAGGGTAAAGTAGTAGAGCAGGGCTCGGTAGTGGATATTTATCAACAACCACAACATGAATATACGCGCAATTTATTGGCGGCGATTCCGGGTAAAAAGGCCGTTAACGCTTAATTTAGCGTGATCATGGACGAATGATATTCAATCAATTAGATAAAGAAAATTAGGAAAAAGCAATGGCATACGATTTAGAAGAACAAGAACAATTAGATGAGTTTAAAGCTTGGTGGAAACAAAATGGCAAGATGGTGACTAGCGTATTCATCGCTTTGCTAGTGGGTTATGTTGCTTTTCAAGGCTGGCATTACTACCAAAATAAACAAGCTGTTGAAGCTTCTACCCAGTATCAAGAATTACTAGTGGCGGATGAAAAAGACTTAAAGAATATACAAGCTAAATCCGCTAAGTTAATGGAATCATTTGCTGGCACCCCGTATGCTGGCCGAGCTGCTTTATTGGCGGCAAAAGCGAATTATCAAGCCCATGAAATTAAAAGCGCAAAAGCGCAGTTAGATTGGACGATACAACATGCCACAGAAACAGCGATCAGCGCTTTGGCTAGTTTGCAGTTAGCTAATATTTTGGCGGAAGAGCAAGATTTTGCAGGGGCATTAAAGCTACTCAATGCCAAACATGATGCTGGGTTTGATGGATTATTTTCTGATTTGAAAGGCGACGTTTTGCTGAGTTTAGGAAAAAATGCCGAGGCAAAAGCCGCTTACCTAGAGGCTTTGACTAAGTTAGAGCCTAAAAGCAAATATCGCGCATTGACACAGCAAAAGCTTGAATCGCTAGGTTAGTTTTAGCGGTTGTTCATTAAGTCATTGTTTTTATATCAATAAGCTGGAGTATCGTATTGTTCTTACCTCAATATAAAAAAATATCATTAGGTTTGCTGGTGATATCTAGCCTATTACTGATGTCTGCTTGCAGTGTGATAGGCGAGCTAAAAACAGATGTTTCTGACAAGCTATTTGGCCGAGTAGCTGCCGATGCGCCAGATCCATTGCTAGAGATTAAAGAAACCGCCTCGAGCAAGCTGCTATGGCAAACTAAAATGGGTGAATCTCAAGACCATGACTTTACCCCAGTTATCGAAGCTGGCTACGCCTATGTGGCAAGTGCTGATGGCGAGATCGCTAAATTAGATGCCATTACTGGCAAGCAAGAATGGCGGGTTAATGCCGGCGAAACACTCTCTGGCGGTGTGGGCGTAGGTGGTAGTTTGGTCATGGTCGGCACACAAAAAGGCATAGTCTATGCCTACGATATTGCAGGAAAATTGCAGTGGAAATCCAAACTCAGCAGCGAAGTATTAAGTGCTCCTAAGTACTTTGATGGTCTAGTTATCGTCAGAACTGGCGATAGTCATATTTATGGCATAAACGCCAATGATGGCAGTCGCAAATGGGTCTATGACAGAACTGGTCCTGCACTGACTCTGCGCAGCAGCGCTGGTCTAGTGGTTGATGGCGGCGCTGTGTATGCTGGCTTTGGCGGTGGCAAGCTAATTGCAGTGCGTGCTGATAATGGCAAAATACTCTGGGAAGCTTCCGTTGCCCAGCCCAAAGGCGTGACTGAAATTGAGCGTATTGCTGATATTACTAGCTTGCCCGTGGTTGATGGTCCGCTGGTCTATGCTGTGGCTTACCAAGGTAAGATTGCCGCAGTTGATCGAGCTTCCGGTCGTGTGGTTTGGAATCGTGATATATCCAGTTTAACTGGCTTGAGCGTGGAAGATGGGCGAATTTTTGTGTCACACGCCATGGGTTCAGTCTACTCGCTAGACTACGCTACAGGTAAGACTTTTTGGAGACAAGCCGCCCTAAAAAATCGGCAATTATCAGTCCCTGCCACCATGGGCAACCTCATTGCTGTGGGCGATTTAGAAGGCTATGTACATTTTTTAAGTCGTGAAGACGGTGCGCTAGCCTCAAGAATTAAACTCGATGATAGCGCAGTGATGCCTAATATTACACTGATTAATACTAGCACTGTGCTCGCACAAACCAGAGATGGCGGCGTTTACGCCATACAAGTAAAGTAAGCATTAAAGAGCAATTTAGCTCAAGCATTCTATAGAAGAGTTTCATGTTACCTACCCTAGTATTGGTTGGTCGACCCAATGTCGGCAAATCTACCTTATTTAACCGCCTGACTAAAAGCCGAGATGCCATTGTTGCAGATTTGCCAGGGCTCACACGTGACCGTCACTATGGCCGCGGTGTTGGGGCCAGTCAGCCATATTTAGTCGTAGATACTGGCGGGTTTGAGCCCAATACCGACAGTGGTATTCTTAAAGCCATGGCGCAGCAAACTTTGTTAGCCATAGATGAAGCAGATGTCATTATTTTTATTGTTGATGGCCGCCAAGGCGCTACGCCACAAGACATGGAAATCGCCAATCGTTTGCGCCGTTGCAAGTGCCCAGTATTACTGGCGGTGAATAAAACTGAAGGTATGAATAAGGCAGTGGTCAGTGCTGAGTTTCATGAATTAGGCTTGGGTGATCCGCTGTCTATATCCTCTGCACACGGCGAAGGCGTAAAAGATATTATCGACTTGGCGCTTGAAAGTTTTCAGTTGGTTGAAGAAGAGCCGGAGCTAGACCAAACGGGCGATAGAGTGCCTAAAGTGGCGATAGTTGGCCGCCCTAATGTGGGTAAGTCTACTTTAGTTAACGCATTGCTGGGCGAAGAGCGCGTCATTGCTTTTGATGAGCCAGGTACTACGCGCGATTCTATTTCTATCGATTTAGAAAAAAATGGCAAACATTACACGTTGATTGATACGGCTGGGGTACGTAAGCGTGGCCGAGTATTAGAAGCCATAGAGAAATTCTCAGTGATTAAAACCATACAGTCGATAGAAGAGGCTAATGTAGTCATTTTGGTGGTCGATGCTCAAGAAGGCATTACCGAGCAAGATGCACACGTGGCGGCCTATATATTAGATGCAGGGCGTGCTTTGGTGGTGGCGATTAATAAGTGGGATGGTTTGAAAGAAGAAGAGCGCGATTGGGTGAAGCGTGAAATCGACCGAAAATTGATGTTTTTAGATTTTGCCGAGTTCCATTATATTTCTGCGCTGCGTAAAAAAGGCCTGCCAGAATTATTTAAATCGGTAGATATTGCCTTTAAAGCGGCCTTTGCCAAGTTGGCTACCCCACAGCTTACCCGAGTGTTGATTGATGCCCTACAGCAGCACCAACCGCCTATTAGCAAGGGCATAAGACCTAAGCTGCGTTATGCTCACCAGGGCGGCAGTAATCCGCCTATAGTCGTTATACATGGCAACCATGTCGATGGCGTTAAAGACGCTTACACAAGATTTTTAGAAAAAACCTTTCGTAGAACCTTTCAGCTATCTGGCACGCCGCTGCGTGTGCAGTACAAACAAGGGAGCAACCCATTTGCTGAAGATGAAGATAAACGTAAGCCAGGTGAAGGTATAGTCAGTATGCGCCGCCGCAAAACCGCACACAGGGCCGAATTAAAAGCCAAAAAAGTGGTAGAAGATCAAGATAGAAGCGCAAAAAAACGTTAAATCTTTATGGCTAATTATTTGCGATTAATTAATTTTTACTGATTTTGACTAGACTAGGGTAAGCCCTCGCATTGCTAGACGCGGTAATATTGGCCATCCTATTTTTTGCATCGGGGTGGGTTTTAGTGCCCAGCGTATTTAATATCAGGGGAATTTCAGCGCTGGCAATGGCAAAATCATAACCCGCCGCTTGCATTAGCCGTTTACCTACCATATCTGCGTCATATTCCTGCGCCCAGGCATCAGATGGAATAATCAATGCTGGCTTAATCCTGCCGTGACCTAGCTCGCAATGCCCCAATTCATGGCCTATCACCCAAGCTAGTGTTTCATCAGCAACCATCAGTCTTTGCATGGTGGTTTGATTGATAGAAATTTCGCAGCGCGCGGTTAGACCATAGCCAGAAGCGGTGTAATTCCAGACTTTGGTTTCTGATAATGAACCATGGTGAGTCACATTGATTGAGTAATAATTGCTATTACCCTGACGAAACTTATTCATAGCCTCAGCCATCTTTTCAATTTTAGCTTGAAACTCAGCCGCACTGGCCACATCTGCCGCCGCGATATTGCTTAAACATAAGCCACCTATCATAAAAATTGCCAGTATGCTGATTCTCACAATAACGCCCCGTATTAATGGCGGGTTTTAACAGCGGCTGTCGTGAGTTAAAACCTGACCTAGAAGTCAATAACGGAGGCTGGTGGCGTTTCTTTAATGTGCGAGCTGATGGTTGGGTTCAATTGATATCAAGGTGGTGCTATAGGCAATATTGACGGATACACTAGACGAAAAAAAGCGCTGAACAAATGGTAAATTTGTTCAGCGCTGCGTATTGCTATGCGGTTTAAATTGGCAATTAAGTTAAGTTAGCTTGCATGGGTTGGTAGGCGGTATTGAGCTCACGCCTATTGAGCATAGGCTAGCCTATGCTAGCCAAGTCAATCCAAGTCAAGCAATTGATTAATATAGGCTTTCCCAGAATTTCCACCAAACACGTTCATCGGTAGATATGTTTTTACCGAACATCTGACTATTCGGGTAATTGGTTTTTAAGATGCGCAGCGTGTCATTTTTTAGGTCATCTAAGCTGAGTAAGTCGTAGGCGCTAATCATAATCACAAGCGCTTGTTCAACCCCAGGCGATTGCGGGAAGTATTCCAACACATATTTACAGCGGTTGATGGCTGCTACATAGGCCTGACGCTTCATGTAGTAGCGTGCCACATGCAGTTCATGCTCAGATAAGCTATTACTTAAATAGACCATGCGCTGCGAGGCGTCTTTGCTGTATTTACTGTTAGGAAAGCGCGTGACCAGCTCTTTAAAGCTGGCAAAAGAATCGCGCAATGAGCGTGGGTCACGGTCGCTAATTTGTTGTTCGGTGAGTTTTTCTATGACGCCACGCTCGTTAAACACCGCTAGGCCTTTTAAATAATACGCGTAGTCTACATGGGCATGGTTGGGGTGTAATTTAATAAAACGGTCTGCCGCGGCCACGCATAATATTGGGTCTTGTTTTTTATAGTGTGCATAGGCGGTTTCAAGCTGGGCTTGTGCGGCGTAGCGACCATTGGGGTAGCGAGACTCTAATTTACCAAAGTAAACAACGGCTTTTTCATAGTCTTTATCAAACATTTTAGCTTGGCCTTCAGCATAAATGCGCTCAGCCGTCCAACCTTTAGTGTCATCGAGCTCAGTTGGGTTACCAAAAATCGCACAAGCATTGAGAAACAAGGTAAACATTAAAACTAAGATATACTTCATGCTGAAACCACCTTTAAGAATTAGCACAATTATAACCGATGACAGACACCACTCAACACTCTCTTAGTAATTCAGCCGCTGTTAACAATGATTTAGCATTGACCATTCCACAGGATTTAGGCGGACTGCGCTTAGATGTGGCATTGCAGCGGCTATTGCCAGACCACTCACGCTCTAGACTGCAAGCTTGGATTAAAGACGGTCTAGTCACGGTGGGCGGCTTGGTGAGTACCTCTAAAAGCAAAGTCTGGGGTGGTGAGCAAGTGTTGGTAAAAGTGCAAAGCAAGCCCGAGCTGCAAGCATTTAAAGCTGAAAATATTCCGCTAGATATCGTGTTTGAAGATGACCATATTTTGGTGATTAACAAACCCGCTGGCATGGTTGTGCACCCAGCCGCCGGCAATTGGACTGGCACTTTGCTCAACGCTCTGTTATTTTATGCGCCAGCATTAAAAGACGTGCCGCGTGCAGGCATAGTGCATAGGCTAGATAAAGACACCAGTGGTTTGCTAGTGGTGGCTAAAACCTTAGCTGCCCAAACTAACTTGGTGCGCCAATTACAAGCACGCACTGTTAAGCGTGAGTATCGCGCCATCGTCTGGGGGCAAATTTGGCGTAATGGCACCATAGATCAGCCCATAGGCCGCGACCCACGCTCACGAACAAAAATGACCATTAATCGTGCTGGCAAACCTGCCATTACCCGATATGAAATGCTAGAGCGTTTTTCTGTGCAAACCTATATGCGCTGTAACCTAGAAACCGGCCGTACTCATCAAATTCGTGTGCACATGCAACATTTAAAAGCGCCTATTGTGGGGGACTCGGTTTACGGCTTTCGCGGCATTGTACCCATACGCTCTATGACGCAAACCCTGCGTGATGCCGTCAGCAAATTTAATCGCCAAGCCTTACACGCCATCAAACTTGGCTTAATACACCCAGCGACCAATGAGTTTGTAGAATGGCAAATTGAGCTGGCCGATGACATGAAAGCCCTGTTAGAAGCCATGCGCCATGAAGACCCGCACGATGAAGAAGAAGTATTTGAGTTTAGTACTGAGCCTTATTTAGCTGACGCGGATTATGAAGACGAAGAAGATGAAGACAGCGAAGACGAAGACTTTGATGACTTTGACGATGCTGATGAAGACGAAGAATAGTTACTTAACGCTATTCTTCGCTCACGTTGGGTTTACATGGGCTTAAATACCATCCAGTAAATGTTAGCCAATGGCAGTAAAACGGCAATCGCGCCAAATATCTGCCAACGTTTACTTAACCGCCAGTATTCATCGGGTATGGATTGTGTATTGGCAAAGCTTTGTGCCATGCGGGCTTGTTTAATCTGGGTTGGAATCAACACCGTCAGCCAGATAATGCCAGAGGCAATAAATAGCCCACGCCCCCATATTAACCATTTGATGTCCCAGCTATTAGGCATAAAGCCATAGCCCATCGCATCGCCCGCCATAACCGCCAATAGCGCACCGGGTGCAGTAAACACAAAGTCTGTCAGCGTCACCTGTCGCTGGGCAAAGGCAATTACACTAGGGTTTTTGGTGCTATCCGCCATCACTTTCCACCAAGCCGTCACGATGATATTACCCATCAGCAAGATGACGCCCAAAATGTGAATAGACTTTAAAAGTGGGTAGGTGTTTTCCATTTTGATATATCTTTGTAATAGCGACTTTAAATTAAGGGGAGTATTAATGCATATTTCATGATGTGATAGATTGGTTTTTTATTTTAAGATTTTATCTAGTTGGGTTTTTAGTAAACCTATCTACAATTTGACCTTTATGATTTATCCATTCACCAATGACTTCATCATATTCTGGCTCCATATTATTTAATAACAATTCAATGTTAGATTGAATTTCTAATAATTGATTTTCAAGAGACAGAAATCGTTTTTCAATAGCCCTAACTAAAAATACAAAACATACAAAACCAATAATTATTTGCCAGTTATCCATATTGATGTTCCTCTATACCTATAAGTGAGTAGTTTTGACTAGCTGTGCTAGACGGATTGCTTCTAAAATTCTCATTTTGTGAAGTGACTAATGTAAAGTAAATCGTCAAAAAATCACGTAACCTTGTATCGGGGCGGGTTAATATACAGTCTGTAATTTAATTGTATTTAACGCTATATTTTTCAGCATGGCAAGCGCCAGCCTTAAGATTTAAGGGTGGCAGATTGAGACTATCTTCTCCAGTACAAAGCTGTTAATCAGTAAAAATTGCGCTTCCACTCAAACAGGATTATTATAACAATTGTTATAACTTAATATTTTTTAGAGGTAAACCATGCAAACTTTAAAACTTACTCAAATTGGTAATTCTGTTGGGTTAATTCTGCCTAAAGAAGTGCTGGCGCGTTTGAAGCTTGAAAAAGGTGATACGGTGTTTTTGACGGATGCACCAGGTGCAGTAACAATTACGCCGCATGACCCTAGCTTTGAAGAGCAATTAGATATTGGCCGTGAATTTATGCGTGATTATCGCGATACATTTAACGCGTTGGCGAAATAGCCATGCGTCAATTCAGGTGGGTAGACAAGCAACTGCTTGTTACTTTGCATGATGAGAGTTTGGCCTTACATGGAGGTGCATCAGGCGTTCGCGATGAGGGGTTGTTGGATTCTGCATTAAACCGTGGTGTGAACTTATCCATGTATGGCAGTCCTGATTTCGCAGAACTGGTGGCTGCGTATGGTGTTGGTTTAGCTAAAAATCATGCTTTTGTTGATGGTAATAAACGCGCTGCATTTCTATCGTTAGGTTTGTTTTTGGGTTTAAATGGCTATAAATTAAAGGCTACTCAGGTTGATGCTACGCTTACCATGTTGGCCGTTGCCGCTGGTGAGATAGATGAAGCAAGTTTTGCAATTTGGATTCGTAAAAATGCCATACCAAGATAATGTAAGGGTGTTTGTAAAAAACCAAGTTTCTAAGCAAGGCAAGGCGAGAGCAGAAAAGTGCGACGCCGCATATAGATGATATGTAAGGAGCATTTTTTTGTGAGTATCGTAGCATGGCAACGAAAATAGATTTTTTAGAGGCGCCCTTGAGTTTTATCCAGCCTAATTGGCCAGCACCAGTGAATGTTAAAGCCTTGCAAACAACGCGGCAGGGCGGGGTAAGCTTGCCGCCGTATGCTAGCCTGAATTTAGGTGCACATGTAAATGATGTTGCAGCCGCGGTTGCGGCTAATCGCCAATTACTGATGCCCTATTTACCCAGTGAGCCGGTGTGGGTGAATCAAGTGCATGGGGTTGAGGTAATAGATGCGTCACAAAGCACTTGTTTACAAAATGCCGATGCGGCGTTTACCACGCAGCCGAATGTAGTGTGCGTGACGATGACGGCAGATTGTTTGCCAGTGTTGTTGTGTGATAAAGCAGGTACGGTGGTGGTGGCTGTGCATGCGGGTTGGCGTGGTTTGTGTGATGGCGCCATTGAAGCCGCAGTGCATAAAATGCAAGTGCCTAAAAGTGAGATTTTGGCTTGGTTAGGCCCAGCGATTGGGCCAAATGCATTTGAGGTGGGGGATGAGGTGCGTGCGCAGTTTATACAGCATGACCAACAAGCAATTCAGGCATTTAAGTCACATGGGGATAAATGGCTGTGTAATATGTATTTAATTGCTCAGCAACGCTTAAAAGCGCTGGGCGTGGCGCAGATTTATGGGGGTGGCGTGAATGAAAAGTTTTGTACTTATACTGATGAAGCTCGGTTTTTCTCATTTAGGCGTGACAACATCACCGGCCGCATGGCTAGCTTAATTTGGCTAGCTTGAATGTTACTGATAAATCACGCTGCGCATACTTAACGAACCTAAATCAAAACTCTCGGTAATAAATTGCATGTTGTCATTGGTATGTTTAACTGCGGCAATATACAGCAAGGGTAAAAAATGTTCGTCAGTTGGCACGGCGAGGCTTGCCGCATCGCCTACATTGGCAATATTTAATAAGGCCAGTTCATCGCCAGCCATCAGCGCATGTTTAATGTAGAGATCAAAATTAATCGCCCAATCAGGCGTGATGCCCTGCATATTTAATCTGGCCAAATTATGCACAATATTGCCACTGCCTAATATCATCACTCCTTGTTCGCGTAGGCTGGCGAGCTGTTTGGCAAGCTCAAAATGCTGATGAAAATTTAAATTCACATCCAAACTCAATTGCAAAACTGGAATGTCCGCTTTTGGAAAAAGTGACTGTAATATCGTCCAAGCGCCATGATCTAAGCCCCAATCCAAGGTGCTAGTGATGGTGTTGGCTGGCAATAAGTCGCAGACTATTTTTGCATAGTCAGCTGCACCCAGCGCTGGGTATTGCTGAGCAAACAGCTCTTTAGGAAAGCCAGCAAAATCATGTATGGTTTTTGGGTGGCTGGCGGCGCACACTGCTGTGCCTTCAGTCTGCCAATGGGCAGAAACGCATAAGACAGCCTTAGGTTTAGGCAGGCTTTTGCCTAAGGCCAGCCAAGCCTCGCGATAGGGGTTTGCTGTGATGGCATTCATGGGGTTACCGTGAGCAATAAATAGGGCAGGCATACGGGTTGTTGTTTTTGGCTTATGCATGGCTGCATTTTACGCATTATTGCGCTGATTACTGCTTGGCGGCATAGATTTATCTAGCAATACATCACGTTGATGGCGCCGCTCGTTTATAATGACGGCTTGAGTAAGTCAGCTTAGCTGACTTTAGTTTCGATTGAACCCAAAATATTTATGTTAAACCTAGCACTCACCAGCACGCCATTATCCGTATTGACTTGGATAGTTTTGTCCAGTCTATTGGGGGGCTTGTTAAGTGTGTCATTGGCGGCATTATTTGCCTTAAATGTGCGTACCACTTGGGTGCCGATGTTGGTCAGCTATGCCATAGGCGCTATGCTGGGCGCGGTGTTTTTAGAGATTTTACCCCACGCATTTAGTCTGGCTGGCAGTGTAGAGGCGGTTTCAGCCACCTTGCTTATTGGGCTATTGCTATTTTTTGTCTTAGAAAAATTGGTGATTTGGCGGCATTGTCATGGTGACCATTGTGAAGTGCATGCCATGCACACAGCAGAAAACTGTCCCGCTGCGCATCCTGAACATACCGTGCAAGACACTGGCTTTAAGTATAAAGCGGTAGCGCCCCAGCCTCCCTCAGCCCTGCTGAGTCATGGCCACATTCATAGCCATGGCCACGACGGTGGGCGTAGTGGCTTGATGATTATGATAGGCGATACTTTTCATAATTTTATTGATGGTATTTTGATTGCGGCGGCGTTTACCGCCGATATTAAATTGGGTATTGTGACGGCGCTGGCAATTATTGCTCATGAAATTCCACAAGAAGTGGGCGATTTTCTCATCTTATTGCATTCAGGCTATAGCAAAAAACAAGCGCTGATATTTAACTTGGTTTCTAGTGTGGCGACCATGGTAGGTGGTTTAATCGCTTATTATGCCTTGCAATTTGTACAAAGTTGGATACCAGTGATACTAGGTTTAGCCGCCTCTAGCCTGCTTTATGTGGCCGTGGCAGATTTAATTCCTGGCTTACATAAACGTACCGAATTAAAAGCGACTTTGGCGCAAGTGTTGCTGATTTCAATCGGTGTCAGCACTATCTGGATTGCCCATGTCGTCCTTGAGTAGTGATTTTTTGTGTTGCATGTGCCGTCTATGGTTAACGCCAAATAGCCATAAAAACAAGCCGCACGGCAATAAGCCGTAAAATACAAAAGTCAGCAAGCCCGCTGTGATGCTGGCCTCGGTCGCAGACATTAAAGTAACAACATACAGCCAAGCGATGGCAATAATATACATAAGTTAGGCAATTTAATTTAAAGGTTGGTGCGTGTTCATGAGCTTATCAAATCCAAAAGTTGGTTTCGTTTCACTCGGCTGCCCTAAAGCGGGTTCAGACGCAGAGCGTATTCTCACCCAATTGCGTGCCGAAGGCTATGAAATTTCTGCCAGCTATGAAGAGGCTGATTTGGTGGTTGTCAATACCTGTGGGTTTATTGATAGCGCGGTAGAGGAATCGCTAGAGGCCATAGGCGAGGCGATTAGCCGTAATGGTAAGGTGATAGTGACGGGCTGCTTGGGCGCTAAAAAAGGGGTGGTTGAAGCCGCACATCCTAGCGTCTTGGCGGTGACTGGCCCACACGCCTTAGAAGAAGTGATGACTGCGGTACATGCGAATTTGCCTAAACTGCATGAGCCCTTTATCGATTTGGTGCCTGCGCAGGGGATACGTTTAACTCCTAGCCACTATGCTTATCTGAAGATTTCCGAAGGTTGTAATCATCGATGTAGCTTTTGCATTATTCCTAGTATGCGTGGTGACTTAGTCAGCCGCCCGATAGGTGAAGTGTTGAACGAAGCAGAAAACCTAGTCAAAGCAGGGGTGAGCGAGATTTTAGTGATTTCACAAGACACCTCAGCTTATGGTGTGGATGTGAAATATCGCTCTGGTTTTTGGAACGGTAGGCCAGTCAAAACGCGTATGACAGAGCTTTGTAAAAGCTTGAGCGATTTAGGCGTTTGGACGCGTTTGCACTATGTTTATCCTTATCCGCATGTGGATGAAGTCATTCCCTTAATGGCCGACGGTTTGATTTTGCCGTATTTGGATGTGCCGTTTCAACATGCCAGCCCGCGCATTTTAAAGGCGATGAAGCGACCTGCCCATGCCGAGAACAATTTAGCGCGTATTAAAGCTTGGCGAGAAATTTGCCCAGACATTACCGTCAGAAGTACTTTTATTGCGGGCTTTCCGGGTGAGACGGAAGACGATTTTGCTATGCTATTAGACTTTTTAGAAGAAGCACAATTAGATAGGGTAGGCTGTTTTGCTTATTCTGCGGTGGATGGCGCCAAAGCGAACGAATTACCCAACCCAGTGCCAGAAGAAGTCAAGCAAGAGCGCTTAAGCCGATTTATGGCGGTGCAAGAACGCATCAGCGCAGCTAAGTTACAGGCAAAAATAGGCAGTATGCAAACGGTATTGGTCGATGAGATTGTGCGTGATGCACAAGGCAATATTGAAGCTATAGGCCGCACCAAAGCTGATGCGCCAGAAATTGATGGTGTGGTGTTTATGGAAGATGCCGAAGGTTTAACGCCTGGCGATTTTGTAGAAGTCGAGATTTATAGTGCAGACGGCCATGATTTACGTGGTGGCCCACCACGATAGTGAAAGCTTTTTAAAAGCCAGCATTAAAGCTGAGCTGAGCCTGTTTTAAAGATTAATTGAATTTAAAGGCTAATTAAATAAGTCAGGTAAGATGGGGGCAGGTCTTTGGCTATCGGCACGGTCTTCTAAAAAATCGAAGGTCAGCGGGCAGCGTGTCGGTTTGCGGGCGGCTTTGCGTTTTTTAGGGGTGCTGGCTTGTAAGTCTATGTAAGGCGTTTGGCTGATGCGCACATAGCCTGAGGTGCTGAGTTTTTGAGCGGTGGTTTCAAATAAGCTAAGTGGATTATCAATATTTTGCAGGGTAACTATAGATTTACTGACTTTTAACACGTTGTACATAACGAATTTAGTAGCAGTTTGTTTACCGTAAATCTCTCCTGTATGAATTTCCACAACGCCCCCATTCACAATGTTTACTTATATTATCGCTACAATTAATGATTAACAAGCTTTTTGCTTGAGAGGGCAGTTGTTTTTGTGTGAGAATAGGTGCAACTGTAAAATAATTTTTTTCGATAGGCAGTATGAAAAATAATATGGAGTCATTCATGCAATTAAGCGCTACCCGTCAGGCCGATCAAGCTAAATCACAACAGCCTATTTCAAACTTAGTCACAGTGGCCTTGCTGGCAACATTAGTGTTATTCGGCTGTGGTAAAAAAGACGAGGCTGGAATGCAATCTGGCGCTATGCCGGCCATGCCAGTAGGTGTGATGGTCTTGCAGCCCACTACCGCACCTATTAGTGCCGAAACTGTGGCGCAAACAGAAGGCGCAAAAGAAGTTGAAATACGTCCTAGAGTGGGCGGCATTTTGCTTAAAAAAATGTTTGAAGAAGGTGAGCCGATTAAAGCAGGTCAGACTATGTTTTTAATTGACCCCACGCCGTTTCAAATTGCCCTCACTAACGCTAAAGCACAGCTCGCACAACAAGAAGCGCGGGTGGTGCAAACCCAGCGCGAAGCTGCTCGCTTAGAAGGCTTATTAGCCAGTCAGTCTATTAGTAAGCGCGAAGCTGACAATGCCAGCTCTGACAACGCTATGGCACGTGCCGCCATGGCGCAATACGAAGCCGGGGTGCGTGAGGCGCAGTTAAATTTATCCTACACCACAGTAACATCGCCTTTATCTGGGATTGCTGGCCGCTTTGAGTTGTCTGAAGGCGCTTTGGTCAATGCAAATAGCAGCTTGCTGACTAAAGTGAGCCAAATCAGCCCTATTTGGGTGAGGTTTAGTTTGTCAGATAGTGAATTGGCTTTACTGGGCGGGCATTTATCGCCAGCCCGTGTAAAAGAAGTGAGTTTGATTTTGGCAGATGGCAAAGAATATTCAGCAAAAGGCCAGCTCAATTTTGCCGCCAGCAGCATAGACCCACAATTGGGCACGCAGCAATTGCGAGCTAGTTTTGCAAATGCCGATAAAACCTTATTGCCAGGGCAGTTTGTGCGAATTCGTGTGACAACTGGCACGCGTAAAGGTGTGTTTTTGCTGCCGCAAACCGCCGTCTTGACTGGAGATCAAGGCAAATTTGTGTTTGTCGCAGAAAAAACGCCAGATGGCAAAGCCGTCGCCGCGGTTAGACCTATCGTTGAAGGTGGCTGGCAGGGCGAGGATTGGGTAGTGCTGTCTGGTTTAAAAGCTGGCGAACTGGTGATAGCCGATAATTTGATTAAACTGCGCCCAGGTGCCAGTGTTGCGCCACATCCCTATAGCTCAGCTGCGCCCTTGTCAGCTAAACCAGCTGGCCAATAGGATTAAATAATGACTAAGTTTTTTATCACGCGGCCTATTTTTGCCTCAGTACTGTCGATTATTATTGTATTGGCAGGCTTGGCGGCTGCATTTAAGCTGCCGATTGCCCAATACCCGCAAATTGCACCGCCTACTGTAACCATTACCGCCAGCTATCCTGGTGCGAGTGCTGATACCCTTTCTAAAACCGTAGCTGGCCCTATAGAAGAGCAGTTAAGTGGTGTCGATAATCTGTTGTATTTTAATTCCAGTGCGGATTCTAGTGGCACCTTGGTGATTACCGCCACGTTTGAAGTAGGCACCAATGTTGACCAAGCGACGTTTAATGTCAGCAATCGGGTCAATATCGCGGCGCCTCGGCTGCCTGATGATGTGCGCCGTAACGGTTTGATTGTGCAGAAAAAATCTAACGATATTTTGTTAGTGGTCATGCTCACATCAAAAGACCCCCATCACAATCGCTTGTACTTAAGTAATTACGCTACGTTAAATGTGCTTGACGAATTTAAGCGCGTAAAAGGCGTGGGTGACGCCTTAATCTTTGGCGGGCAAGATTATGCCATGCGAATATGGCTGCGGCCTGACCGTATGGCGCAATTGGGCGTCAGTAGTAGTGATATTGCGGCGGCCATAGGTGCACAAAATAATCAGTATGCCGCGGGTAAAATCGGGCAAGAGCCAGCGCCAGCTGATCAACAGTTAGTCTATACCGTGACTGCTAAAGGGCGATTGCTAGACCCTGCACAGTTCGGCAATATTATTATTAGAGCAGACGCGACTAGAGGCTTGCTGTATTTAAAAGATGTAGCGCGCATTGAGCTGGGGGCGCAAAGTTACAATGTCACTTCGGCGTTGGACGGCCATGCAGGTGTGGCTATCCCTATCTTTTTACAAACTGGGGCGAACGCGCTGGATACGGCAAAAGGCATTAAGGCTAAAGTTGAAGAGCTCAAAATGCACTTTCCTGAGGGCATGGAATATACCATCCCTTACGACACCAGTGATTTCGTCAAGGCGACGATTAAAGAGGTATTTAAAACCTTTGTAGAGGCCTTAGTCTTAGTAGTGTTGGTGGTGTTTTTATTCTTGCAAAGTTGGCGCGCTACACTTATCCCGATTATCGCAGTGCCTATTTCTTTAATTGGTACTTTTGCTGGATTATATATATTCGGCTTCTCGATTAACTTGCTGACACTGTTTGCCATGATTTTAGCCATTGGCATTGTAGTCGATGATGCGATAGTGGTGCTAGAAAACACCGAGCGCTTGATGCGCGAAGAAAATCTAGCCCCCTTGCCCGCCGCCATTAAATCTATTCAGCAAGTGTCTGCCGCGGTGGTGGCGATTGTGTTGGTGTTGTGTGCAGTATTTGTGCCCGTGGCTTTTCAAGGGGGTATCGCTGGTGAGCTTTATCGGCAGTTTGCGGTAACGGTGGCGATTGCCGTGGTTATTTCTGGGGTGGTTGCTTTAACGCTAACACCAGCGCTGTGTGCGATGATTTTGCAAAAAACGCATGGCGAAAACAAGTTTTTTCAAATATTTAATCAAGGTTTTGGTCGATTCTCACATTTTTATACGCGCACCGTTGCCTTAACGCTAAAACATAAAATTATCGGTGGCTTGGCCTTTGTGGGCATTTTGCTTGCTTGTTTATTTTTGTTTATTAAAGTGCCAGGCAGCTTTGTGCCAGCAGAAGACCAAGGCTACGTGGTCACGGTAGTGGTGATGCCAGATGGCGCCACTTTAAGTCGTACCACCAAAACCACAGAAAATATACGGGCAGGCATAGCCAAAGACCCGGCGGTCGCCCATGAATTTGCTGTGAATGGGCTAGAGCTGCTGACTGGGGCTAATAAAACTAATGCTGCCACCATGTTTGTGCGATTAAAAGATTGGAGTGAGCGTAAAACCACGGCAGATCAAATTGTCGGTAAACTTTTTGGCATAGGCATGAGCCAGTCCGATGGCATGGCCTTTGCTGTCAATCCCCCAGCCATTCGTGGTTTAGGCGCAGCGGCAGGGTTTGAGGTATACGTGCAAAGTCAGCGCGATACTGACCCTATCAAATTGGCGGCAGTCATGCATAACCTGATGGAGGCGATGGCTAAAGATCCGCAACTGACGCCGCCCAATACATTTTTCCGACCCACAGTGCCGCAATTGCTGATAGAAGTGGATGAAGCTAAAGCCCTGTCACAGGGGGTAAGAATTTCAGACATTTATACTACTCTACAAAGTACTATGGGCTCGTATTATGTGAATGATTTTAATAAAAATGGCCGTACCTATCGGGTGCAGTTGCAAGCAGAGCCTGAATTTAGAATGAAGCCAGAAGACCTAGGCAAGGTCTATGTGCGTAGTCAGCCGACTAGCTCAGCGCCTAATGGCAATATGATCCCGCTTTCGGCCTTGAGTAAGGTGAGTAATAGGGTGGGGGCAGAACAGCTGGAACGTTATGATGGCTTGTTATCAGGAAAAGTGTTTGGTAGTGGTGCGCCTGGCATCAGCTCTGGTGATGCGATTAAGGCCGTCGAACGTCTTGCGCTGACCAATTTGCCAGATGGCTATCAAATTGCTTGGACAGCGCAAGCTTACCAAGAAAAGCGTACAGGCTCAGCTGCCGTTTATGCTTTTGGCTTTGCCATTATCATGGTATTTTTAATTTTAGCCGCACAGTTTGAGACTTGGGCTTTGCCGCTGGCCGTGATTATGGCGGTGCCGTTTGCCCTAGCGGGTGCTTTCTTGGCGGTGTTGTTACGCGGTATGCCTAACGATATTTACTTTCAAATTGGCTTAATTACCTTAATTGGGTTGGCTGCAAAAAATGCAATTTTAATTGTAGAGTTTGCCAGCCAAAAAATGGAGCAAGGCATGCCTGTTGCCGAGGCGGCGCTAGAAGCGGCAAGATTAAGGTTTAGGCCTATCGTGATGACGTCCATGGCTTTTGTCTTGGGTATAGTGCCATTGGTATTTGCCTCTGGGGCGGGTGCGGCAGCACGCCGTTCTATGGGGACTGGCGTATTCGGCGGCATGTTGTTAGCCACTTTTGTGGCGACCATATTTATACCGCTATTTTTTACTTGGCTGTCAGGCAAACACGTCAGACATCATGGGCATCTTGAAACTGACATCAATGCAAAGGAAACACCGTGATTTCAGCCGCAAATTTTAATGCCAAACGTATCACCCTAGTATTAGGCCTTGTACTGATTGCAGGTTGCCAATCTGTGGGGCCAGATTACCAGCGCCCCGCCATGGCGATGCCTGAGCAATATGGCGAGGCTGCCAGTGCCGCTGATAGTAAAATCACCAGTAGTTGGTGGACGCTGTACCAAGATAAAACGCTTAATGACTTGGTGACTACGGCGCAGCAAAATAACACAGATATTAAGTTGGCTGTGGCTCGTATAGAAGAGGCCGATGCTGCCGCGCGTGAAATAGGCGCAGAAACCTTTCCTACGGTTAATTTAGACGCAAAAGGGGCACGCTCAAGGGTCACAGAAGCGGGGGCTTTTCCAGTATATGGGAATAATCCACGCAATAGCTATAACGCTCAGTTAGGAACGTCTTTTGAAATCGACTTTTGGGGAAAACTGCGTAGGGCTAAAGAGTCGGCACGCGCACAAGCACTATCCAGCCGTTATGCAAAAGATACAGTGGCTTTGTCGCTAGCTGGGCTGGTGGCAAATCATTACCTGACATTACGCAGCTTAGATACACAAATTGTCATTAGCCAAGAAAACTTAATCAGTCGAGATGAAAGTTTGGCCCTGACTAAGCGTCGCTTAGCAGGTGGGGTAGTGTCAGCCTTAGACGTGTATCAAGCAGAAGTCGCCAGTGCTAACTTAAAAGCACAGTTGGCTGAGCTCACTAAATTAAGAGCAATGACTTTGCATCAATTAGCGGTATTAACTGGCAGTTTAGATTTACAAATAACAGCTGCTGACATTGTTGCGCTACCTATTCCGCCTACGCCACCTGCTGGCTTGCCTTCTAGTTTGCTCGATGCGCGGCCAGATGTGCGGCAGGCAGAACAGCAATTGGTGTCTGCTAATGCCAATATAGGCGTTGCCAAAGCGGCGCTATACCCTAGCATTTCGCTTACTGCGGCTATGGGAGCTGAGAGTTTAGCTTTAAGTAATCTATTAAAATCTAGTGCAGGTATTTGGAGCACTGGCCTAGCCTTGCATTTGCCTATTTTTGATTCAGGCAAAACTGGCGCTCAAATTGACCAAGTCAGTGCTAAGCAAAAGCAAGCCTTGGCTAGTTATGAGAGCGCCATGCAAAACGCTTTTAGAGAAGTCAATGATGCTTTAGTTAATGTCAGACAAACTACCGAGCGTGAAATCGCCCTCAATGACAGTCAGTTGGCCGCTAAACAAGCCTTAGCCATCTCAAAGAATCGTTATCAATCTGGCTATTCTGCTTATTTAGAAGTGTTGGATGCGCAGCGTGTGTATAACGAGGCTACGCTAGCTTTTGTGCAGAGTCGTCAGGCCAGGCTGCTAGCGACAGTAGCTTTATTTAAAGCTTTAGGCGGTGGTTGGCATCCAGATTTGCCTAATGGATAACTTGATAGCTGGCAACTATAGCTGGCAACTTAAGTCATGCTAAAATAAAAGCATGACTGATATTTCTACCATCTTAATCATAGATCATTCGGTCGAAACGCTTGATTTGATAGGCGGTGCGCTGCGCGCCCAATATCGGGTCTTGACCGCGAATTCAGCTGAAGTCGGATTGCTGTTAGCTGGCAAGCAGCCTAAGCCTCATCTTATTGTGCTCAGTGAGAATATGCCTGACATAGGGGCTGGTAATTTGCTGACACTACTGCGCGAAAATCCTGCTAGCAGTGAGACTCCCATCTTGCTACTTACCGAACATGATTCAGAATTAGATTGTCAGCATGCTTTGCAACTAGGGTTGATGGATTTTATCAGTAAGCCAATTAAGCCTGCGGCGCTTTTAGCCAGGGTGCGTCTGCAAATTGATATTACACAGCTTTTAGCTGAAAATAAGCTAGTGCAACAAACGACGATCAGAGCGCTAGCGCACTTAGCGGAATTAAGCGATCCTGAAACCAGTAATCACATTTTACGCACCTCAGGCTATGTGCGGCATCTGGCGAACAGCTTGCTACAACATCCGCGCTTCATTAAATTTTTAACTAGGCCAATAATAGATGCAATAGCGCAATCGGCCGCCTTGCATGATATTGGCAAGATTGCGATTTCTGATAATATTTTGCTAAAATCAGGCAAACTTATGCCAGAGGAATGGGGTGTAATGAAAACCCATGCGCTATTGGGTAGCCAAGCGATTAGCAAGGCCATGCGTGGTATAAAACCGCCAGTGCCTTTACTGGTCTTAGCCAAAGAGATAGCGCACTGGCATCATGAAAAATGGGATGGTAGCGGCTATCCAGATGGCTTGGTCGGCGACGCTATTCCTATATCTGCTCGGTTGATGGCGCTGGCTGATGTGTTTGACGCATTGATTAATGCCAGGGTATATAAGCCTGCGATGACAAATGCTGAAGCGCGTGAGATCATTATTGCGGGCCGCGGCAAACACTTTGACCCAGATATGGTAGATGCCTTTATAGAGCATTTTGACGATTTTGTCGCCATTGCCAAAAAATATCAGGATATAAGCTGATAGTTTAATCTAGCAGTATCAGCATGATAACTTTAGAGTCATGCCCGCAGCCATGTTAAAATAGCGACATTCTCATTACTATTTACGCTTGTTTAATATGACAGTTCGCACCCGTTTTGCCCCTAGCCCCACAGGTTTTTTGCATATTGGCGGTGCACGTACCGCTTTATTTTCTTGGGCTTTTGCGAAAAAGCATGGTGGTCAATTCATACTTCGTATTGAAGATACCGATGTTGCACGCAGCACACCAGAAGCCGTGCAAGCCATTTTAGACGGTATGCAATGGCTGGGCTTAGATTATGACGAGGGGCCTTTTTACCAAATGCAAAGAATGGATCGCTATAAACAAGTGATTCAAACCATGTTAGATGCAGGTAGTGCTTATTATTGTTATAGCAGTAAAGAAGAGCTGGAGGCATTGCGTGAACAGCAAATGGCGAATAAATTAAAGCCTCGCTATGATGGCAAATGGCGTCCGCAAGCAGGTCTAGCGTTGCCTAACCCGCCGCCAGATGTATTGCCCGTTATTCGCTTTAAAAACCCACAAGAAGGCGTAGTAGCTTGGGATGATTTAGTCAAAGGCCACATTGAAATAGCCAATAGTGAGCTTGATGATTTGATCATTGCCCGTGCTGACGGCACCCCTACTTATAATTTTTGTGTGGTGGTAGATGATAGCGATATGGGAATCACCCAGGTCATTCGTGGTGACGATCACGTCAATAATACGCCAAGACAAATCAATATGCTCAAAGCTTTGGCTGAAATAGATAGCAACATTAAAGTGCCGCAATACGCCCATTTATCTATGATTTTGGGCAGTGACGGGCAAAAGCTTTCTAAGCGACATGGCGCAGTGAGTGTCATGCAATATGATGATGATGGATATTTGCCAGAGGCGGTGATTAACTATTTGGCGCGCCTAGGCTGGAGTCATGGCGATGACGAAGTGTTCAGCAAAGAACAATTTGCCTTATGGTTTGATTTAGATCACATTACACCGTCTGCCGCGCAGTTTAATACCGAGAAGCTCAATTGGCTCAACGCCCATTATATTAAGCAAGCCGATATTAATTACCTTGTGACAGATCTCAGTCAGCGACTAAATCAGCTAAATATTCAAGTGAGTGAGCAAGTCAGTTTGCCAGCCGCCATCGCTTTATACCGAGATCGGGTGAATACTTTAAATGAGTTAGCCGCGGGCATTGCTTATTTTTATCAGCGCCCAGTGATAGATGCGCTTGCCGCAGAAAAGCATTTAACAGCTGACATTAAGCCTATCATGGCGCAACTGGCTAGCGCATTGTGCGCTATTGATTGGCAAGCCCCAGCCATACATCATGAGATTGAAGCTGCCGTTACGAGCAACGGACTTAAGTTTCCTAAATTAGCCATGCCGCTGCGCGTGATTTTAACGGGCATCGCCCAATCGCCTAGCATAGACCAAGTGATGGCGCTGCTAGGTAAAGATGAAGTGTTGGCAAGAATTAACTTGGCAATAAATTAAACAAAATAGCTGGCTGTGATTGAAAAGACGGACATCTGCCCCATATTCAATCTGTACAGCAATGATGGCATTAAAAAATCGAACGAATTAGATGGTTGTTAATCTGAACTAGGGTAGTATCAGCAATGTTGCGGATGCTATGCAATTTTTATTTAACTCCAAACAATAGGAGAAGTCATGATACAAAAAGGGCAAATGTTACAAGACCCGTTTCTTAATGCATTACGCAAAGAACACGTCGCTGTATCTATTTATCTGGTCAATGGTATTAAGTTGCAAGGTCAAGTGGATTCGTTTGATCAATATGTGATTTTGCTAAAAAATACCGTCACGCAAATGGTGTATAAGCATGCTATTTCAACCATAGTCCCGGCACGCATGGTCAATATTGCCTTGCCTGAAAGTCATGAGTAAGCGTTTGGTCAAATAAGCCTTGAAAGACTTGTTTGAAAGGCCAAGTGTTGGCGATGCTGCAATAATGGTGAGCGTTGATTTTGGTGATGATGATTACGAAGAAAGCTTGCATGAACTTAGGTTGCTAAGTTTAAGTGCTGGTTTGTCTATACGCGGCACGGTAGAAGCCAAGCGCAGCAGCCCTGACGCGAAGCATTTTATAGGCAGCGGCAAAGCTGACGAGTTATCGCAAATGATGCAAGCTAGCAAATCGAATATTGCGGTATTTAATCACGATCTTTCGCCATCACAGCAGCGTAATTTAGAACGATTATTGCAGGCGCGGGTAGTAGATAGAACGGGCTTGATACTGGATATATTTAGTCAGCGTGCACAAAGCCATGAAGGTAAATTGCAGGTTGAATTGGCGCAGCTAGAGCATTTATCTACACGTTTGGTAAGAGGTTGGACGCACCTTGAGCGGCAAAAAGGCGGCATAGGCGTGCGTGGTGGGCCTGGTGAAACTCAGCTGGAGTTAGATAGACGCATGTTGCGTGTACGGGTAAAACAACTGCGTGAGAAGCTGATTAAACTTAAAGCTCAGCGTGGTATGCAGCGTCGGGCACGTAAGCGTTCCAATGTCATGACGGTGTCTTTGGTGGGTTATACCAATGCCGGCAAGTCCACCATATTCAATCGTTTAACCAAGGCGGATATTTATGTGGCGGATCAGTTATTTGCAACATTAGATACTACTACCCATAAAATTTTTATAGCCGATTGCGGCTCAGTAGTGCTTTCAGACACGGTGGGGTTTATTAAACATTTGCCGCACGCCCTAATAGAAGCGTTTAGCGCGACCTTAGAAGAGGCGGTGCAAGCCGATTTGTTATTGCATATTGTTGATACTGCCAGCACTAACCGTGATGAGCAAATAACTCAAGTGAACAAAGTTTTGTTAGAAATAGGCGCGGCCAATGTGCCGCAAATTTTGGTGCATAACCAGATTGATAGAGTTGGATTGACCCCCTCGGTGAGCCGCGATGAGTATGGTAGAATTACGACCATACACGCCTCAGCTAAAACGGGCGAAGGGATGGATTTGTTGAGGCTAGCAATGACTGAGCATAGTCAATATTTGCAAAAGATGAGCACAGAAGAAAGTGCTTATGGGTAGGCTGAGCGCTAATGCTCAATTTCTCTAGGCAGTATTTTATATCAGCTTAAACGCTGATAGCATTTTCGTCAGATGACTGCGAAAAAAGTAGCGATAGATTTATTGGAGTTTTAAATGATTAAATTTCCTGGATGGTTACAGGGTAATAATGAAGGTCCGCCAGATTTAGATCAGGTCATGCGTGATTTGAGTCGCAAAATCAACACTTTATTTGGTAAAGGCGGTGGAAAACCGCCCAATAGACCTGCCGCTAATCAACCAAAATCACCGAATGCCGATGAGGTGAAATTGCCTATAGTCGCTATTGTTGTAGTGGCAATGTTAATTTGGCTGGCGACAGGGTTTTATATTGTCGATCAAGGCTCGTTAGGCGTAGTTAAGCGCTTTGGTAATTACGTGGAAACCACAGAGCCTGGTCCGCGCTGGCGTTTACCATACCCATTGGAATCTTCCGACGTGGTCAATATGGAGCAAGTGCGCAGGCTTGAAGTTGGCTACAGAAGCGCGGGTGAAGGCAGTGGTAGTAAAGTGAAACAACCCAAAGAAGCTTTGATGCTGACGGCTGACGAAAATATTATTGATTTGCAATTTGCGGTTCAATACAACCTGAAGAATGCGAAAGATTATTTATTTAATAATCGCTCGACTGACCAAGCGGTGATGTCCGCCGCTGAGAGCGCAATTCGTGAAGTGGTAGGTAAAAGCAAGCTGGACGATTTATTACAAAAAGGCTTGGCTGATACCTCCGAGCGTATGCAAATTATTTTAGATAGCTATAAAACAGGCGTAAATATTACCAGTGTGTCTTTGCAAAGTGCTCAGCCGCCAGAACAAGTGCAAGAAGCTTTTGAAGACGTCAACCGCGCTAATCAAGACAATCAACGTCAGATTAACGAAGGGCAAGCCTATGCTAATGATGTTATTCCTAAGGCGCGCGGTACGGCATCTAGGCTATTAGCTGAGTCTGCTGGATACAAGCTAAAAATTGAAAGTGAAGCTAAAGGTAATGCCAGCCGCTTTGAGCAGATTTTAGCTCAGTATAACAATGCACCCGCCGTGACTCGTCAACGCTTGTTTTTGGACGCCCAAGAGCAAATTTTGTCTAGCGTAAGCAAAGTGTTGGTAGATCAAAAAGCGGGCAATAATATGCTGTATTTGCCGCTAGATAAACTGATAGGTACTAACGGCAGTGCTAGCGTTACACAATCACAATCGTTACAGTCGCTCAATACCCCAGCCGTGGTTGCGCCAGAAGCGACGACCGCAACCGATCGCACCCGCGACGCTTTTCGTAGTCGTGACAGAGAAAGTAGGTAAGGAATAGTGATGAAAAATTTAACAAATATTCTGCTTGCCAGTATTGTTGCAATCTTAGTGTTTTCAAGCTCAGCCTTTACTGTGGATCAAACGCAGTTTGTGGTGGTGCAGCGTTTGGGTGAAATTATCGATGTGAAGAAAGACCCTGGGCTGCATTTTAAATTACCCATAGTGGATAACTTAAAGTACTTTGATAATCGTATTCTTACCTTGGATTGGGAAAAACCCGCCAAATTTATCACCAGTGAAAATAAATATATGATGGTCGATTCCTTTGTGAAATGGCGCATCATAGACCCTGCTAAGTATTACGTTTCTATTAAAGATGGTGGAGAAGCCGCAGCAGAAGACAGGCTCTCAAAAGTGGTAAATGCCGGCTTGCGTGCAGAATTTGGTAAACGTACTGTGCATGATGTGATTGCTGGCGAGCGAGCCACTATTATGGATAATCTGCGTAAAAGAGCCGATCTGGAAGCGCGTCAAATTGGCATTCAAGTGGTTGATGTGCGTTTAAAACGGGTGGATTATGCTGAAGAAATCAGTAAATCTGTTTTTGATCGAATGATAGCAGAACGCAAACGCTTGGCTAATCAATTGCGCTCAGAAGGCGCGGCTGCTTCAGAAAAAATTCGTGCTGATGCAGATAAGCAGCGCGAAGTGATTATCGCTGAAGCATACCGTGATGCACAGAAGGCTAAAGGTGAAGGTGATGCGGCAGCGGCGGCGATTTATAATCAGTCTTATGGCAAAAATCCTGAATTTTACGCATTTTATCGCAGCACTGAAGCCTACAAAAATAGCTTTAAAAGCAAGAATGACGTGATGGTATTAGATACCAACTCGGATTTCTTTAAATATATGCGTAGCCCAGTTAAAAAATAAAGTGAACTACACCTTATTAACAGCCCTAGGTCTGATGATGGTGTTAGAAGGCTTGATGCCTTTGTTATTGCCTAAAACTTGGCGAGAAACCTTTAAACGCATGATTGCCTTTAATGATGGGCAGTTAAGATTTGTCGGTTTGCTGTCGGTATTAGGCGGCCTAGTGTTAATTTTGTTAAGTAAATAATAGCGTTAAGTTGAGAAAAAATGCGTAATTGGTTGCTCCCCGAATATATAGAAGATGTATTGCCTGCCGAGGCGGCGCGCATAGAGTGTATGCGTCGTACTTTGCTCGATTTATTTAGAGCGCATGGCTACCAATACGTTATTCCACCGATGTTGGAATATATGGAATCATTAATCACTGGTGTGGGGCACGACTTAGATTTAGCCACATTTAAAGTGGTGGATCAATTAACTGGCCGTTTGATGGGGGTGCGTGCCGATATGACGCCGCAAGTGGCGCGTATAGATGCACATTTGTTAAACCATCAAGACATTACCCGCTTATGCTATGCCGGCAGTGTGCTGCGTACTAAGCCAGATGGCTTGGCTATGACGCGTGAACCCCTGCAAGTGGGTGCTGAGTTGTACGGCCATGCTGGAGTAGCCAGCGATATTGAAATCCAACGCCTGCTGATAAAAGCCTTGCAAGCGGTAGGTATCAATCAATTACATATAGATTTTAGCCATGTCAATATATTTGGCAGCTTGATTGCAGCGATAGCGATTCCAGCGCAACTCGAGCAGGCATTATATATAGCCCTACAAAGTAAAGACCAATCCAGTGTTAGCCAACTCTCTCGGCACTTAGATAAAACCACGCGTGAAGCTTTGTTGCGTTTAACTGAGCTCAATGGCGATAAATCTGTGCTAGTAAAAGCAGCTAAGGTATTGCCAGCCATTCCAGCCATACAAGCGGCCTTAGCCAGTTTAACTGAGGTCAGTGAGGCATTAAGTGATTTAGACCTCACGGTCAGTTTTGATTTAAGTGAGTTGCGTGGCTATCACTACCATAGTGGTATTGTGTTTGCGGCTTATGCGCAGGGTTATAAAGGCCCCTTAGCTTTGGGTGGCCGCTATGACGAAGTCGGCCAAGTGTTTGGTCGCGCTCGCCCAGCAACTGGCTTTAGTTTGGATTTACGCAGCCTAGTAAGCGCTATGCCGCCAGTAAAAACTGCGATGGCTATATTTGCGCCTGCTAGCACCGATCTCAGCACTAATTTAAGCTTAGCCGCAAAAATTGACAGCTTGCGAGCTGAAGGTCATATCGTGATTCAAGAATTGCCAGGGTCTGCTTCGAATTTAGCAGAATTAAATTGCGATAGAAAGTTGGCGCATTACAATTCTGGCTGGCATGTAGTAGAAGCAGATAAAGTCACAAAATAAATACAAATTTAATACTAAAACTTATAAAGTTAATTCTATGTCAAACAATGCAGCAAAAAATGTAGTCGTCATCGGCACGCAATGGGGCGATGAAGGTAAAGGTAAGATAGTCGATTGGTTGACTGATCATGCACAAGGCGTGGTGCGCTTTCAAGGTGGCCACAATGCAGGGCATACGCTGGTAGTAGGTCAGGGTGATGCGCAGCGCATTTATAAACTTAATTTAGTGCCTTCTGGCATCGTCCGTTCTGGCATTAATTGCTATATTGGTAATGGCGTGGTGTTAGATGCAGGGCATTTGCTTGGTGAAATTGCCGCCCTTGAAAAAGATGGTTTAGAAGTTAAAAGCCGCTTAAAGGTCAGCTCAGGTTGCCCGCTTATTTTAAGTCACCACGTGGCGGTAGATGTGGCGCGTGAAGCTAAGCGTAGCGCGGATAAAAAAATTGGTACCACAGGCAAAGGCATAGGTCCAACTTATGAAGATAAAGTTGCACGTCGTGCTTTGCGTGTTTACGATTTGTTTTATCCTGAAAGATACGCTGAAAAATTACGCGAAGTCATGGATTACCATAACTTTGTGCTGACCAATTATCTAGGCGCGGCAGCAGTGAGTTTTAATGAGCAGTATGACGCCAGTATGCAACATGCCATAGCCTTAAAACCTATGATTAGCGATATTTCTGCTGAGCTTTATGCGGCCAATGCGCGTGGCGATAATTTACTGTTTGAAGGCGCACAAGGCACTTTATTAGATATTGATCACGGTACTTATCCTTACGTCACCTCAAGTAATTGTATTGCAGGGCAAGCGTCAGCGGGTACAGGGGTTGGGGCGAATATGCTGCACTACGTGCTAGGCATTACTAAAGCTTATACCACGCGGGTTGGCGGCGGCCCCTTTCCCAGTGAACTAGATATTGAAACGCCATGTGTGCCAGGTTACCAAATGTCTACCAAAGGCCAAGAAATAGGCACGGTGACTAAGCGTAAACGTCGTTGTGGTTGGTTTGACGCCGCTGCGCTGCGCCGCTCTGCCATGATTAATGGCTTAACAGGTTTATGTATTACTAAGTTAGACGTGCTAGATGGCATTAAAGAACTTAAAATTTGTACTGGCTATGAGTTAGATGGCAAGAAAATAGATTTACTACCAATAGGGGCGGATGACGTTGCAGGCTGCAAGGCTATTTACGAAACGGTTGCAGGTTGGTCAGAAAATACTTTCGGCGTAAAAACTTGGGACGGCTTGCCTAAAAATGCACAACACTACCTCAAACGCCTAGAAGCCTTGTGTGGCGTACCCGTTGCGATTGTTTCTACAGGGCCTGAGCGCGAAGAAACCATAGTGATAGAACATCCATTTTCTTAACAATAATAGTCTTAACAATATAGACAAATGCAAATTCAGCGCTTAGCTTGGGCAATTTCAGGGTCTGGGCATTACCTGCGAGAATCACTAGATCTACTCAATAACCTAGAAAATGTAGATATTTTTTTAAGTAAAGCCGCAGCCGAAATTATAAAACAATATGGTTTTCAAGCCAGTTTAGAGGCCACTGGTCATCGTGTCTACCACGATAAAACCGCCAGTAGCGTGCCAGTAGAGCTGTTTTATCAAGGCAAATATCACACACTAGTAGTAGCCCCTGCTACTTCCAATACCATCGCTAAGATGGCTTATGGTTTTTCAGACTCTTTGGTGACCAATGTTTACGCGCAAGCTGGAAAAACTCGGGTGCCCAGCATCGTTTTTGCCTGCGATACCTCACCAGAGCTTGAATCTGAAGCGCCGCGTGACAATAGGGTGAAGGTGTATCCACGCCAAATTGACTTGGCTAATGTGGAAAAGTTGGCGGACTTTGAGGCTACTACCGTGGTGGCAGATATTGCGGCATTATCAGCGGCGATAAGCCTTCGTTTAAACGACTTGGCGGCTTAAAATTTAACCATGCAAGCTGAAAATTTACTTTTCTTAACGGGTAAATTGGCCGAAAAAAGCTTGAATAAAGTCTTAGCCGAAGTGCAGCGCAACCCGAAAGTAGCGCCTTTTAAGTATAGAGTTCAGCAAATAGGCGTGTCGGTTGCCGCCCTGATGACACCTGATTTAATTGCGCATAGACTAAAAGAAAGCGGTGATGCGGATAAAGTGATTTTGCCTGGCCTGTGCTTAGGAGATATCTCGCCATTGGCCGCACAATATGGCGTGCCAGTTGAACGCGGCCCAGCAGATTTGAAAGACTTACCGCAGTATTTTGGGCAAATTGGGACCAAGCCAGATTTAAGCCAGTATAGCGTACAGATTTTTGTCGAAATTGTTGATGCGCCTTATTTAAGCGTAGATGCGATTGTAAAAAAAGCGCAGCAATATCAGGCGCAAGGCGCCAATGTGATTGATTTGGGATGTTTACCCGCAGTTGCTTTTCCGCATTTGCCCGATGCAGTTAAGGCGCTTAAAGCATTAAATTTTAAAGTCAGTGTGGATTCGCTGAGCACAGAGGATTTGCTTGCGGCAGGCCATGCTGGGGCAGATTATTTACTGAGTTTGACCGAAGCCAGCTTATGGATTGCCAGTGAAGTGGCAGCCACCCCTATTCTTATTCCTGCCAAACCGCATCATTTACCCTCACTGTACCGAGCAATTGAGGGTTGTCTAAAGCTAGACAAGCCTTTTATTGCTGATGCCATTTTAGATCCGATACACTTTGGTTTAGCAAACTCCATAGTGCGCTATCAAAAATTACGCAAAAAATATCCAGATATTCAAATCATGATGGGTATAGGCAACCTGACCGAACTCACCGATGCGGATACCACTGGGATCAACGCGCTTTTATTTGGCATGATAAGTGAATTAAATATTAACGCCGTGCTGGCGACCTCGGTCAGCCCACACGCGGTCAATGCCATTGCTGAGGCGGATTTAGCAAGACGCGTCATGTATGCCGCCAAACAAGATGATAGGTTGCCGCGCGGCTATAGCAATGGCTTGCTGGGTCTGCATGACAGAAGGCCATTTACCTACACCGCTGATGAGATTAAAGATATTGCCAGTATGGTGAAAGACCCAAGTTTTCGTATTCAAGTCAGTGAAAATGGCCTGCATATTTACAATCGTGATGGGCTATATCAAGCCAGTGACCCATTTGCGCTTTATCCTAAACTCAAGGTGGATGATGATGCCTCACATGCTTTTTATTTGGGCGTAGAGTTAGCGCGGGCGCAAATTGCTTGGCAACTTAATAAGCGCTATGTGCAAGATCAAGCGCTAGATTGGGGGGTCAATGCTTTACCGCAACAAACTGCTAAAACTGCGCACCGTGAGACGGTGATTAAAGCGCGAAAAAACGCGGCTAAAAAAACATAAATCATGATTTATGAAACGATTATTAGCTCGGTAAACAGCCATGGTGATGCCCATGTGGCACCATTTGGCATTCAACTACAACAAGGTTTGGTGATTATTTCACCGTATAAACCTTCGGCGACCTTAGATAATATACTGGCCACTCAGCATGCAGTATTGAACTTGACCGATGATGTGCGTGTGTTTGCTGGCGCTTTAACGAGGCGACAAGCTTGGTCGCTGATAGCGGCGGATAAAATTATAGGCTATCGCTTGGCTGATACTTTGCAGCACCAAGAACTAAGCTTGCTAGAGGTGCGAGATGATGCCGTGCGACCGCAATTAGTCATGCAGGTAGTGCATGAAGTGCAGCATCAACCATTTAAGGGATTTAATCGAGCACAAGCGGCAGTTATAGAACTAGCCGTGTTGGTCAGTCGTCTGCACTTATTGGCTAAAGATAAAGTGCTCGCTGAACTTGATTATTTACAGATAGCCATTGATAAAACTGCGGGCGAGCGAGAACTGCAAGCTTGGCGCTGGCTGGCAGAAAAAGTAGAAAATTATTATGCCCAGCAAGCGGGGGAGAATCTCGCTTGAATGCGCCTGTCATGTCGACTACCCAAAGCACACAGCTATTAATTAGCGTCACTAGCATTGCAGAAGCGAAAATTGCACTAGATAACGGTGCAGATATTATTGATGTAAAAGACCCTAGTACAGGGGCTTTAGGTGCGCTAGCTACGCCGCAAATTAAAGCGATAGTCAGCTTCGTGCATGAGCAAAACCCTATCAATAAAAAAACCACCAGTGCCACCATAGGCGATATTCCTATGCAGCCACAGTTGTTGCTAGCGCATGTGTTAGATTTAGTGACCACAGGCGTGGATATTATCAAAATTGGGTTTTTTGACAGCACTGACTATCAGCCATGTTTAGACGTCTTGGCAACATTGACGCAAAGCGGCACAAAATTGATGGCGGTATTATTTGCTGAAAAAAGCTACCCTGAAAAGCTTGTGCAGTCTATAAAAGTGGCTGGCTTTATGGGGGTAATGCTGGACACCGCTCAAAAAAATGGCTTAACGCTGTTAGATTATTATTCTTTAGACCAGCGTATGGCATTCGCCCAGCAAGTGTTGCGCTGTCAATTGCAGCTTGGTTTGGCAGGTTCATTGCAGTTACAGCATATCGCCATCATAAAGCCGCTACAACCTTGCTATATTGGTTTTAGAGGCGGTGTTTGTCATGACCATCAACGTCAATCGGGTTTAGACGCGAATAAAATACAAGCGATACGCAAAATGCTATAAATTGCAGTAAAAATAAATTGTGGCGCAAAAACAACCAATGTCTAATTAGCTGTTAATTAAAGCCTGCTAAAGGTTGCGTTAGCGCTAAGGGGTGAGTAATATTGAGCTATTAAAAATTTAGCTTTTTTAAAGCTATCTCTGTATAGAAATAAGGAGCAAAAAAATGCAAAAAAATCTAATTAAAATTGCCGTTGCCACAGCCTTAGGCTTAGTTGCATTGACGGCTGCAGCCGAAGATATGTATCGTGGTGCTTGGTATGCTGTGCCTGGCGCAAGCTATATGAGTACGGATAGCGATTTAGAAGCGAAAAATGGTGGGGGTGCTTTTATACGCTTAGGTAAAGAATTAAGCCCTAAGTGGGATATACAAACTGGCTTAAGCTATAACCGCGCAAATGATGATATAGCTGGCTCTTCAGGCCATTATAAGCAAACTACATTTGGGGTAGATGCCTTGTATATGTTGAGTCGCGATAGCTTCCGCCCATTCTTGCTCACAGGTTTAGGCGTGGCACACAATAATGTGGACTATTCTATCCCTACGATTCAAGATAAAACCAAAACATCTTGGCTTGCTAACATTGGTGTAGGTGCACAGTATCTCATCAACGATTCTTTTGGCTTGCAAGCCGATATACGTCAACAATGGTCGCGCTCAAATGCAAAAGCGCCAAGCACTACTTTTGATGCGGATGGCATAGTCGGTAATACTTTGGTCAACTTAGGCGGTATTTTCCGCTTTGGCGCACCAACCCCTATGCCAGTAGCACAAGCTGAACCAGAAGCGGCGCCAGCGCCAGTTGAGCCAGCACCAGCGCCCGCCGTAGTAGAAGCTGAGCCAGCGCCAGCACCTGTAGCTGCAGCAGAAGCATGTCAGCCTAGTATTGAAACGATAACGATTTCTGCTGAAAAATTATTTGGCTTTGATAAATCTAAATTGCAAGATGGCGCTAAGCCGATTTTAGATGGGGTTGTGGCTAAAATTAAAGCAAACCCAGAAATTGAACTCATCATGGTCACCGGCCATACAGATAGACTAGGTTCAGATGCGTACAATCAAAAATTATCTGAGCGTCGTGCTAACCAAGTAAAAGCATATTTAGTTGCACAAGGCGTTGATGCTAAGCGTTTAAAAGCGACAGGTAAAGGTGAGTCTGAGCCAGTGGTGGCATGTGAAGGCGTAAAAGCTTCTAAAGAGTTAATAGCGTGCTTACAACCTAATCGCCGCGTGGTGATTTCAGCTTCTAGCCAACGTGAAGTAGGTTGCCACTAATTGAACTGAATTTAGCGAGTGCCACCCAGCTAAAAACTAAAGCCCCGCATGCGGGGCTTTTTTATACGACAATTGTTTAAATTAAACCAGCTACTTTAAGCAACACAGCTAGTGCGCCACAGGCAAATATCACAATCATGATATTTCGCTTAAAGCGAAACAGGGCAATCGCCGCGGCGATAGTCAATGCCATAGATAAGCCATCTAGCCGACCACTTATACCCAATGGCCAAAATATATGGTAAGCAAAGAACAGCGCTAAATTTAAAATGACGCCTACAACAGCCGCGCTAATTGCAGTGAGCGGTGCGGTAAATTTTAGATTGCCGTGTGTGGTTTCTATGAACGGGCCGCCCATCAAGATAAAGATAAAGCTAGGTAAGAAAGTGAAAAATGTAGTTACACTGGCGGCAACAAAAGCCGAGGCAAATATGGCATGAGGGCCAAATGCCTGACCCAGCCAGCCACCAACAAAGCCCACATAGGTCACTACCATGATAAGTGGCCCAGGTGTCGTCTCACCAAGGGCTAGGCCATCCATCATTTGCGCAGGATTTAGCCAATGATAGTGCTCAACAGCCCCTTGATATACATAAGGTAAAACAGCGTATGCACCACCGAATGTGACTAAGGCCGCCTTGGTAAAAAACCAAGCCATTTGTGTAAAGGCCGCATCCCAACCATAAGTCATTATCAAGCCTGCCATCACCACTAGCCAGATTGCAATGCCGACTAAAGCCACACTGAGCATCTTTGCCCAGCTAAATAAGGCGTGCTTTGGTATGAGGGAATCATCATCAATCAGGGTGGGGCCAAAGCTGCTGCCATTAGTGCCGTGTGTGGCAGCAAATTTAAAGTGCTGCGGAGCGATACGCCCAGCCAAATAGCCGATTAAGCCTGCCGCTAACACTATGAGGGGAAAAGGTAATTTAAGGGCAAATATGGCAATAAAAGCCATGGCCGCAATCAGCCATAGCAGTTTGTTTTTTAATGTTCTGCTGCCTATGCGATAGGCGGCAAACAGCACAATAGCGACGATAGCAGGTTTAATGCCATACAAGGCGCCAGCTACCGCTGGCACGTTGCCGTAAGCCATGTATATATAGGCTAGCCCAATTAAAATAAAGAACGATGGCAAGAAAAATAGACTGCCGGCAATGATGCCACCCCAAGTTCTATGCATTAGCCAGCCTATATAAATGGCTAATTGCTGAGCCTCTGGCCCTGGTAATACCATGCAATAATTCAGTGCGTGTAAGAAGCGTTTTTCTGAAATCCAACGTTTTTTCTCTATCAAATCATGGTGCATGATGGCGATTTGCCCAGCTGGCCCACCAAAGCTAATGCAGCCTAATTTAAGCCAGTAGATGGCAGCTTGCGCTAGGCTGACCGCTTGGGGTTTAGTGCTATTCAATTACTGTCCTTTGCTGGTTAAGACCCATTATTGCCGCGAGCGCTGCCGAGCCACCTTGTTTGGCCATGCGACAAAAGACCGATAATCTTGAGATTAAATAATTTGACTGAGCATAACAAATCATGGCTTTACCAACGCCCTTCTAGTGTCATCATTAAACTGCGGTAGCCCGCTTCATTAGTATTAAGTTGCCAACTATTAGTGTCATAGCGATAAGTATTCTGGCTATGAGTAGCTGACGCTAATAAATTTTGGCCTGCCAGCCGCAAGTTCATTTTTTGGTTAATTTGATATAAGCAAAAAGCATCTACTAGCACGCGTGCTTCATTGTAAGCGTTTTGTTCATTGGCAATATAAGTGCTGCTACGCCCAGAAATTTGCATACTAAGCCCATAACTAGCGTTTAATTTTGGCAGATTTTGATCTAAGCCCATAGATAGAATGTAGTGCGGGGTATCGCGTGCCGTGCGCTGTATGCCCAGCCTAACATCATCGACTTGTGCATGTGGTAAGGTTAGATGCGATTTAACGGTGGCGCCTTGCCAACCAAACTGATCCAGACGCAGTTTACCATCTAGCTCCAAGCCCCAGTGTAGCGCGTCACCTTCATTTTGCGGCCTATCTACCCAGCGATCTCCCTCGAGCGCTACGCGCCGCTCTATGAAGTTGCTGGTAGCGCGCACATACAAGTTTGCTGCCACCACGCCGGTTTTTTCCGCCAAATAATGCTCAAGCACGGCCTCAAAATTTACACTGCGCTCAGGGCTTAAATTGGCGTTACCGCGCTTATCTGCTTCTGTTGGCGTGTTGACAATAATGCTGCGTTCAGTTGAATTGCTAATTTCACTTAATTTGGGCATTTTCAGCCCAGCGCCCAGTGATGTGCGCATGACCCATAGTTCACTGACTTGCCAGCGCAAGGCAATAGAAGGCAATAGCGCCGCATGCCGTTGCGATACTGCATCAGCATCCAAGCGCATATTTTCTAAGCGCAAGCCTGTGGTTAATGTCATGTTTTCTTCAGGCGTCCAATCGTCTTGCAACCATATAATTGCATCACGTGATGAAGTTGCATATTGGCGTTGTTGAGTAAATTCGCCTAAATATGTTTGGTCATCATCGCTCATGACTTTTATGTACTCCGTGCCGATGGAGATTAAATGCGCTCCCAATGATTGGTCTAAACGTAGTGCTGAGTTAAATTCTCTATTGTGGCTAAGGGTGCTTTCTTTACTGATGCTGAGTGCAGCCAATTCATCCCATGAGTTGCGCACTAAATCAGAGGTCTGGCGACTATCGGTGTAGGCCGTTCTCGCGCTTAATTTAATGTCGGCAAAGTGTTTTTCGCCATCTAAGCGCAAGCGCAGCGTTCTGGTTAAGTCATCTTCGGGGGTATCTCTATTGCCGTAGTCAAGTAAATTCGTACTGCTTGCTGGATTAGCCCGACTGAGCAGGGTATTGCTATTGCGCGCTGAGGGGATGAAAGAAATCATGGGGGCTACTCTTAAGCTATCTTGTCCTGATTTCCAAGTAAATTTAGGCGAAATTGAATAATGCCCCACCTTGTTTGACCCATTAGCTTGTTCTTGCTGCCATAAAGTGCGCGAGCCTGCTGCATAATCTTGTTTATCGGTTAGCGTTTCAAAAGGCGTGTTATTGTAAAACAACGATACAGGTAAAGACCAGCCAACATTGCCCGAGCCGCCATGTTCAGCCCATGATAGAACGCCGCCCAGTTCATCGCCGCGTACGCCCAGTCCAGCTCTATATTCTGTAGAGCGTTTGGCAATCGCCTTTTTCATGACTAAGTTGACGGTGATAGCCGATGATCCACCATACTCAGCCGATGAACCGCGTAATATTTCTATGCGATCCAACTCGCCAGCTGGCAACAGCCCCATGGCATTAATTACCCCTTGTGAAGATTGTCGTTCACCATCGATCAGCACTTTTACAGAATCACGTGACATGCCACGCGCTCTTTGACTGCCACCTTTTATTTCTACGCCAGGCAGTCTGCCTAACACCTCAGCTATGGTTGTCACACTCATGTTGTCGATTTCTTTACGATCAATAATCACTTTTTGTGTCGCCGCATCACGGCGCATGGCAATATCGTCGCGTTCGCCTGTTACCGTAATGCTTTTTAGCTCAATCGCGGTTTCTTCCGCATTTACTAAAGTTGTTGCTGTAAATAATACTAATGTCAGCAGGTAACGCTTCATTATCGACCTTATTGAATTTTGCTTATTGCCGATGGTATCCTGAATTGAGTGTAAAGCACAGACTATCGGTCAACATCGGCAATCTGATTAATAGTGCAGCCTAATAGGTTAGTTAAGTTAAGTGCAATGATAATCAGCGATTATGATGCCCTGATGTATCTCAAACATAAATAGCAGGTAAAATAAGCACTATGGTTAAATTATGCAAATTCCCTGTCGATCTTGTCATTGAAGCGCGTTGGCTGGCAACTGTGGCCGCCGATCAGGCGGTCTTGGAGAATCATGCAGTTGTTGTGCAAGCTGGCGTTATTATAGACCTGCTGCCTATTGCCGAGGCTAGGCAAAAATATACTGCAAGCTCACTGGTTTGTTTAGAAAACCATATACTCATTCCCGGTTTGATTAATTGCCACACCCATGCGGCAATGAGCTTAATGCGTGGCTTGGCCGATGATATTGCCCTAATGCCTTGGCTAGAGCAGCATATTTGGCCGGCGGAGCAAGCGGTTGTTTCTGCCCCTTATGTACAAGATGCTTCATTACTAGCCTGTGCCGAAATGTTAAGTGGCGGCATTACTTGTTTTAATGATATGTATTTTTACCCGCAAGCCACGGCAGCAGCGGTAACACAAGCAGGTATGCGAGCTAATCTAGGGTTGCTAGTGATGGACTTTGCTTCAGCCTATGCCAATGATGCCGATGACTACTTACAAAAAGGCTTTGATGCCCACGATACTTGGCGTAGCAATCCATTGATAAGCTCTTCCATCGCGCCACATGCACCTTATACGGCATCTAATCAAACTTTACAAAAAGTCATTACTTATGCCGAACAGCTAGGGCTAGGCATACATACACACTTACATGAAACTCAAGATGAAATAGTTAAAAGCGAGGTGCAGTATGCTTTGCGCCCTATACAAAGATTGGCTGAGCTGGGCTTGTTAGGCCCTAGTTTTGTTGCGGCACATGGCGTACATTTGCTGGAGAATGAGATTCAATTACTGGCTGACTACGGTTGCCATATCGCACATTGCCCAAGTTCTAATTTGAAGCTGGCGAGCGGCATAGCGCCAGTAACGCAATTATTAGCCACAGGGGTGAATGTTGCCTTGGGCACAGATGGTGCTGCCAGCAATAATCGCCTAGATATTTTTGCTGAAATGCGCTTGGCGGCTTTATTGGCCAAAGGCACGACGGGTGATGCCAGTGTCGTGCCAGCCAAGCAAGCCTTAGCGATGGCGACTATCAATGGCGCTAAAGCCTTGGGCTTGGACGATAAAATTGGCTCCATAGAGCTGGCAAAATACGCAGATTTAGTCGCGGTAAGATTAGACGATATTGCCACCGCACCATATTACGACCCCATTTCGCACTTGGTTTATAGCTGTGGCCGCGAACATGTCACCCATACTTGGGTGGCTGGCGATTTGCGCTATAGTCATGGTGTGTATGCCAATATAGAGCCAAATGAATTAAAAGAAATTATTAACCTCTGGCAAGTAAAACTATCACAGTTGAAAGTGGAGCAACACAAAAAATGAACACTGATTCGCCCCTAAATGCCGACGACGCTGAATTGCAAAAGTTTGGCGATTTGGCCCATAAATGGTGGGATAAAAATAGCGAATTCAAACCGCTACATGAAATTAATCCGCTCAGACTCAATTGGATAGACAGTCTTGTTGCCCTAAAAGGCAAGCGGGTCTTAGATGTAGGCTGTGGTGGTGGCATTTTGTCTGAATCTATGTATTTTAAGGGGGCAGATGTCACTGGTATAGACTTGGGCGAAAAAGCACTCAATGTGGCTAAATTACATCAGTTAGAAAGTGGCGCTCAAGTCAATTATCAATATATCTCAGTAGAACAATTGGCGGCAGCCCAGCCAGCGAGTTTTGATGTGGTCACTTGTATGGAAATGCTAGAGCATGTGCCTGACCCTGCGGCCATAGTGGCGGCCTGTGCAAAGTTGGTGAGAGCTAATGGCGCTGTATTTTTTTCAACCATTAATCGCAACCCTAAAGCTTATTTGTTTGCCGTGTTGGGGGCAGAATACCTGTTAAATATGTTGCCCAAAGGCACGCATGATTATGCAAAATTCATTAAACCGTCTGAGCTCTCAGGTTGGGCGCGGCAGGCAGATTTAAATGTGGCAAGTTTGCGCGGCATGAGTTTTAACCCCATTACACAACATTACAGTTTAGGTGATGACGTTACCGTGAATTATTTGATGCATACGGTGTTAACAAAATGACAGTGGTGTTATTTGATTTGGATGGCACTTTGGTCGATACCGCCTATGACTTAGGCTTGGCGCTTAATATGCAGCTGGTACGCCACGGCAAGCCAGCGTTGCCGCATGATGCCATTTGGCCAGTAGCTTCGCATGGCACACGCGGTTTATTGGCTTTAGGTTTTGCCATTGACCCCAGTGACAGTAATTATGCCGCCATGCAAATAGAGTATTTAGATTTATATCAATCGGTTTTTACTCATCATCCACAATTCATGCCAGGCATAGCACCTATGCTTGAAGCCTTAGATGCAAGAGGCATTAAGTGGGGCATAGTCACCAATAAACCTAGGCGGTTTTCGGTCGATTTAACCAAGGCGGTTAAATTAGGCCATCAAAGTTTGTACCAGCGTTCTGCCTGCTTGTTGTGTGGTGACGATGCGCCATTACCTAAACCCGCACCAGATACCTTATTGATGGCATGTCAAGTGACTCAAAGTGAGCCTAGTGACTGTGTTTATGTTGGGGATGCGGAACGTGATGTAGTCGCAGGTAAAGCCGCTGGCATGAAGACTGTACTGGCATTATTCGGCTATATTGCGGCAACAGATCAGCCTCATACTTGGGGCGCGGATGTTTTAATTAATACGCCTAATGACTTATTAGCTTGCCTGCCTTAAATGAGCAGAATGAGCGGGTCAATTTAACAGCTAATGTTAATGGATTTGGTTTGAGTAGCCTGACCTAAAGCTAGGTAGAAAGCCTTGTTGTAAAGGCTTGTTCTGCCATTTTAGCTGATACTGCGTCTTTCCATCATGGCTTGAGCCAGCGTGCCACTATCTACATATTCAATCTCACCACCCATAGGCATACCCCGCGCAATGCGACTAGTTTTAACGCCGCGAGCTTTGAGTAGCTCGCTAATGTAGTGCGCGGTGGCATCACCCTCTACCGTGTAGTTGGTGGCGAGTATGACTTCTTCTACCATGCCATCTTGCACACGCTTAATCAGTTTATTCAGGTGAATTTCTTTAGGACCTATGCCATCTAATGGTGACAATCTGCCCATTAGCACAAAATACATGCCAGTATAGGCTTGGGTGTTTTCTAGCATTAACAGGTCGGTTGGCATTTCTACCACGCATAACAAGTTTTTATCGCGATTGCTAGAATCGCATAAAGGGCAAACAGGCTGCTCGCTAAAGGTGTTGCAGAGTTGACAATGATCCACCACCTGCAAGGCATTGCTGAGTGATGTGGATAAAAGATCTGCCCCTTTGCGATCGCGCTGCAATAAGTAATAAGCCATGCGCTGAGCAGACTTAGGCCCCACACCAGGCAAGCAACGTAAACTATCGATGAGCTGTTCTAGTGCAGGTGGGTTTTTCATTAAGACGGCTTGACGCTATTGTTTAGAATGGCAGCTTCATGCCGGCCGGCATAAAGCTACCCATACGTGCTGATGAAGTCGCCTCAACTTTTGCGCTGGCGTCTTTGAGGGCAATGACCAATAAATCTTCTAAGGTCTCTTTATCATCCATGACACTGTCATCTAAAGTCACACGTTTGACAACATGATTGCAGGCCATGGTCACTTTAACTAAGCCATTACTGGCAACGCCTTCAACATCCATGTTTGCCAATTCTGCTTGCGCTTTTTGCATATTCGCTTGCATTTGTTGCGCTTGCTTCATCATGTTGGCCATGCCGCCTTTCATCATTGTATTGCTCCTTATTTAAATCGGTTTAATTGAGTTTGGAATAATCGACGCATCGAATTCATTAATCAAAGCCTGCACAAAGCGGTCATCCTCAATGGCGCTCTCTGCATTTGTTTGCGCATGGGCTTTTTCTTGTGAAATTTGCTTAGCAGGCGTATTGCCCGTGCCGCCTATGCTAAATTGCAGCTTTATTTTTTTATTAAAATATTGGCAAATGGCACTGCTTAATTTTTCTTGGTAATTCGGTAGCAGCAAGTGTTTTTGCGCTTCAGGCACGCTAAGTGAAATGCTATTTTCATCATAAGCAATCAGCTCGCAATTTTGTGATAAAGCGCGTGCTAAGCCAAGTTTTAACTCATCTACTAGGCCACGCCAATTGCCATTAAATTGTGGCGTGGTGCTCAATGCTACTGGGGCTTCAGCTGGTTGTTCAGTATTTTGCGCATCTATGGGCGGCGCATCTGTTGGCTCTTGTTTGGGGGTGTAAGTCTCAGTTTGACCAGCTATTTGCATGACTGTTGCTGGAGACGTAAGTATAGTTTTAGCTGGGTTATTAACTATGCTGGCTTGCGGGTTGCTAGGCAGTTTTTGCGAACCAGCTTCATTGGGCGTAAAAGCCAACATACGTAATAAGCTCATGGTGAAGCCAGCAAATTCGTCAGGCGCAAGGCCCATGTCGCGGCGGCCAAGCAAAGCGATTTGGTAATACAGTTGCAAGTTTTCCGCCGAGATTTTTTTCGCTAAATCTAGCAGAACCGAGCGGTCAGGCAGGTCTTCGGCGATACTATCAGGCACCGCCTGAGCGATAGCAATTTGGTGCAGCAATTGCGCTAAATCATTTAAGGCAATTTCAAAAGACAGGCTGCGCTCTGCCATCAACTTGGCTTGGGCGATTAAGCTCGCACCATCACTAGCCAGTAAGGCATTTAGCAGTTGGTATAAATAGCTTTGATCAATTGCACCTAACATGCTGCGCACTTCTGCTTCATTGACGGTTTGGCCACCATAGGCGATTGCTTGGTCGGTCAGCGAAAGTGCATCTCGCATACTGCCATCGGCAGCCCTTGCAATCAGTTGCAGCGCGGCAGCTTCATAGGGAATATGTTCTTGACCTAGTATATTTTGTAAATGGCTGATAATTGAACTGCCAGCCATTTGCCGTAAATTAAATTGCAAACAGCGCGATAACACGGTGACAGGTACTTTTTGTGGGTCAGTGGTCGCGAGTATGAATTTTACATGCGCTGGCGGCTCTTCTAGCGTTTTAAGCATGGCATTAAAGGCGCTTTTAGACAGCATGTGTACTTCATCGATGATGTACACCTTAAAGCGACCCGCAGTAGGTGCATATTGCGCGTTATCTAGCAAATCACGCATGGCATCTACTTGCGTATTGCTGGCGGCATCTACTTCAATCAGGTCAACAAAACGGCCTCTATCAATTTCCGTACAGGCGTTGCAAACGCCGCAGGGTTGGGCGGTGATGCCAGTTTCACAGTTGAGTGATTTAGCCAAAATACGTGCCAGCGTGGTTTTGCCTACACCTCGGGTGCCAGTAAACAAATAAGCATGGTGCAGGCGTTTTTGTTCTAATGCATTGCTAAGCGCACGCACTACATGATCTTGTCCGACCAAGGTTGCAAAAGATTTTGGACGCCATTTACGGGCGAGTACTTGATAGCTCATGAGGTCAATACATCTACTTTCGTTGCTAAGCGCTTAGTTGCCAGGTTCTTCGTTGTTAAGTTCATTGAGAGTTTCAGTGTATATAAAAATAACGAGAGAATTTATACTAGAACTTTAGCCGAATTTACTCAGCAAGAGTAGTGAGTCGTAAAAATAGTCTAGTTCATTGCGCAAATAAGGAGGCGAGCCCTGACCCCGGCACTTGCTCAATAGTTGTGGCTGCTTGCTTCCGCACCTGACCAGGTTGGCTACTTTACAATGCGGGGAGGCCCGCCAAGGCTTTATTTTACAATACTTTGGCTATTTAACGGCAAGGCAAAATAGAATATTTATATTTTAGCCAAAATAGCTGGGCATCAGTGTATATGCTAAATAGAGTGATAAAAGTATCAGTTAATTTACAATTGATTTTTTAGTATAAGTAGGACAATACCTCATATATTCTTTTTGAAAAATCACTCAATACATTGCCAGCACATTCGTTCTCTTAACCCTATGACTGATTATAAAAAAAATAAATCAACGATTGTGGCATCAGAAGCCGCTCGTGAAGCGCTCAAACAGATGGCTGCGCGGTGCATAGAGCCTACGCCAGATAACTATAGAATTATTTACAATCAAATAGTGGGCATTGAAGATAAAGATACGCTTAACGAGGCGCTAGATAAAGCATTTAAGCAATTGCCTAGTCACACCGTTGAGCAAAGAAAATGGATTAATCGTTGGAAGAAGACATTAAAGCAGGAAGATTGGCCTGAACTGACGGCTTTATTGGCTGAAGGTTCTATTGGCGTTAGTGTGGAACCTGGTGAACTTAAAGAGATTGTTGTTATTTTACAAGAGATGCTCAGGCAATCATTTCAACATGGATTAATGCCTAGCTTGCATGATTATCCTGAACTTAAGCAAGTCGCGACACAAATTCTACTGCGAGCTGATAGTGCTAATGAATTAAGTGATTGGCATTTAATTGCCGCAGATTTTTCTGTGCTATTGCAGGATTTGCATGCAGTGGACATTAATGAAGAAGGTTTAAAGCAAGATTTATTAAGTTTGCTGCAATTGTTGCTTGATAACATTAGTGAATTGGTCATGGATGATCAATGGATGAGAGGGCAAATTGCGGTGGTGCAAAAAGTGATTGCTAGTCCACTAGAAAGAAGCATGATTCAACACGCACAAAATAGCCTGAAAGATCTGATTTTTAAGCAGGGTGTATTAAAGAATAATTTAATGGAGGCTAAAGATTCTTTTAAGAAAATGATCGCTACTTTTGTTGACCGTTTAGCTTACATGGCAAATTCTAGTATTAGTTACCAAGAAAAAATAGAAACGTTTTCTAACCACCTAGCCAATACGGATGATGTGACACAAATCAATAGCTTGCTAGAGAGCTTAATGAAAGACACCTATCTTATGCAGACGGATATTATGCAGTCAAGTGGAGCGTTGCTAGCACAGCGTAGTCAATTTGATGCCACACAAGAGCGAATTTCTAAACTGCAAGAAGAACTTTTGCAATTAAGTGAGAAACTTTCTATAGACCCGCTCACCGGGGTACTCAATCGACGTGGATTAACCGAAGCCATGAGCCGCGAAATTGCACGGGCTCATAAAGAAGGGGGGCAATTGTGTGTAGCTTTACTGGATATAGATAATTTTAAGACTTTTAATGATAAATATGGGCATCATGTCGGTGATGGCGCTTTACTGCATTTAGCTAAGCACATACATGCAACGGTGAGGGTGACAGATACGGCGGCGCGATTTGGCGGTGAAGAATTTGTCATATTGCTACCTAATACTGAGCTAGATGAGGCGGCAAAGACTATTTTAGGTCTACAGCGAGCGTTGACTAAACGCTTTTTCTTGGGTGACAATGAACGTCTGTTGATTACATTTAGTGCTGGCATTGCTTTATTTAAAGTGAATGAGACTCAAGATGCGGTGTTACATAGAGCAGACCAAGCTATGTATTTAGCTAAAAAATCAGGGAAAAATCAGGTTAAAACAGAAGTGGATTTGCTAGCTAGTACAAAATAAGTACGTATTGATTGATAAAATAGCCTTATTCGTTAGTTATTTAGTTTAATACATGAGAAGTGAATGGTGTCAAATTTAGCTCAATTACCGAACGCTAATATAATCCTAGATGCGCTTTTATTAGGTGGTCTAGATGAAGTCTATCTGATAGACGCTGGTTCTATGCGGCTGGTTTATGTGAGTGAGAGCGCGCTCAAAAATACTGATTATGGTCGAGATAGCCTTGACCAGTTAGACCTAGATCAGCTATTTGGCCTAAGTCAGCAAACCTTGCAATCGCATTTAGACAACCATAGAGCTCATTCTTATTTCATCGAAGTAGAACAAAATCAGCCGCCCCTAATTGGCCATACGGCACACGCACAATTGCGCATCATGATTTTGCAGTCTAATCAGCAAGAATACATTTTAATTATTAAAAATAATCCCAAGCCAGCCTCTAGCAGCGCTGCATTAAAGGCTATGGTGTCGAATGCACCTGCGGTGGTCTGTCAATTTAGGCTAGATTATCATGGTGAAATAAAATTTATCTATTTGACAGAAGGCTGCCAAGCCCTACTAGGCTTGAAAGCGGAAGATTTAATTATTGATAGCCGCTTATTTTTTGCTCTGATGGCTGATGCTGATTCTAACGACTTGCGCAAGCGTTTAATGCAATCTGCGGCCGAGCTAGACCCGTTAAACTGGGAAGGAAAAATTTGGATTGAGAGCTGGAAAGATAATAAGTGGCTAGATTTTAGAGCAATGCCTAGAGTGCTCAATACTGGCATTACCCAGTGGGAAGGCATTATGACTAACATTACGCGTAGTAAGCTTGAAAAGAGTGAGATTGAGCAGTCGCATCGCGAGATGGCTGAATTAACCGCCCATATTAATAATATCAAGGAGCAAGAACGTAATGTCATTGCCCGTGAAATACATGATGATTTAGGTGGCAACCTAACCGCGATTAAAATTGGTTTGGGCTCTATGATTAATCGAATAAATGCGGGCACCTCTCCTACAGTAGAGCAGGTAAGGAAGTTAGAGTTTATTGTTGATAATACTTTTGAATCTGTACATAGAATTTCTAGTAACTTAAGACCTAATATTTTAGATTTAGGTATCGTGGCAGCTTTGGATTGGCAAGCCAAGGAATTTGAGCGGCAGTTTGAATTAAAGTGTCGATTTAGTTGTAATCAAGTAGAAGTTACCGTCAGTCCAGAGCAGGCGATTACCTTGTTTCGTATTTTTCAAGAGTCCATGTCTAACGTAGTTAAACATGCTCATGCCACGCAAGTTGATGTGAAATTAGTCGCTGGTAAGAATGACATTGTCATGACGGTGATTGATAACGGCTTGGGGCTTAAGCCCAGTGATGTGTTGAAAACCAATTCATTTGGCATACGTGGGATGCGGGAACGTGCAGCAGCTTTGCATGGTAGTTTTAATGCCATTCAATTTGGTGAGGGTGGCACTTTGATTACGCTCAAACTACCTGTGCTCTAGCAGTGCCAATCTTGCGCTTGTGAAAATTTAGATTGTGAAAATTCTACATTTCAATCTGGTACTAATTCAGTTTTGCCTCAATTTTTTGCAATTTTGCATTACCTTTATCAAAAAATTACAGTATTATTTTAAGCACGTCCTTAGTCGATGAATTAGATATAGCTCAACATGGTAAAAAATAATCAAATTAAGGTTGTTATTGTCGATGATCATGCTATTTTGAGAGCAGGCTTGAGGCAAGTGATGGCAGAAACCCCCGATATTATTGCGATAGCTGAAGCGCAAAATGCTGCAGAGGCTATACAGTTGGCCAGACAGCCAGATGCAGATGTCATGTTGCTAGACATTGCTTTGCCCGACCGCAGCGGCATTGATACGCTGAAATACATTAAGCACATCAACCCCAATATCGCGGTGCTGATGTTATCTATGTATAAAGAAGATCAATATGCAGTGCGCGCTTTAAAATCAGGCGCTGCTGGCTACTTATGCAAACAAAGCGCTTCTTTAGAGCTGATTGATGCTATTCGAATTGTCTCTAAGGGTAAGAAATATATTACACCTGATGTGGCCGAAATTTTAGCTAACCAAGTGAGTATGGATGCAGCCAAAGCCCCGCATGAATCGCTTTCTGACCGTGAATTTCAAACGCTGACCATGATAGCTTCAGGTTTTTCTGTGAGTGATATTGCCGAAAAATTGTCGCTTTCTGTGAAAACTATCAGCATGTATCGCACTCGTATGCTAGCGAAAATGCAGCTACGGCATAATGCAGACCTCACGTACTATGCTATCAAAAACAAACTGGTTGAATAAAGCTTAAGCTTAGCAAGCACTCTAGCTAGCATTCAACTAGCAAACAGCCCAACATTCAATAAAGTCATGCAACCCAGTGACATTCAAGTCACTGCAATACCCTGCCATGGTCAGCCTATACTGACTTGCACGTTCAAACCTATCCATCAAAATCTAAGGTATTTCAAGGCATCTAAAGTTTTTTAAATCATGTCCGATAACCCTAGCATCAGGATTGCTAAAGCGGTGAAAGATTTAAAAGTCCAGAGTAAATTTTAGGCTAAGTTGCAAAGTTCTTTTTAGCTTAAGACTAAACTTTTTAAATTGCTTACCGATAAAGATTTTAACAGCGACGCAAATTTAACCAAGACTGCGAAGCTTAAAAGCAATATCTTGTTATCGTCGTTTAATTATATTTAGGAGAATTATTATGGCTTCAGTGATTAATACCAACATTGTTTCATTAAACACACAACGTAATTTAAGTGCGTCACAAAGTTCACTTCATACTTCAATACAACGCTTATCTTCTGGTTTGCGTATTAATAGTTCTAAAGATGATGCGGCTGGCCTAGCTATCGCGACACGTATGGATGCACAAATTCGTGGACAAAATGTAGCGATTCGTAATGCAAATGACGCGCTTTCTTTAGCTCAAACTACTGAAGGTGCGCTAGGCAAAGTCAGTGATGCCTTGCAACGTATGCGTGAATTGGCCGTTCAATCTGCCAATGGTAGCAATAGTGACGATGATCGAACTAACTTAGATGCTGAGTTTCAACAATTGGCGGATGAAGTAGATCGTTTAGGTACGCAAAAATTTAATGGTGTGGACATATTTGGTAGTACTGCAACTACATTCCAAGTAGGTGCAGACTCATCAGATACCATTGATGTTGATGCTACGGCAGCCATTTCTATTTCTGGCGATATCACAGATGCTAGTAATGCCAGCACGGCAATTGATGATATTGATACGGCCTTAAGTGAAGCGAACGCATCAAGAGCTTCATTAGGTGCGGTACAAAACCGTTTTGATTCAGTCATTAGTTTCTTGCAAACTTCAGTTGAGAATCAATCAGCTGCTAAATCGCGCATCATGGATGCTGACTTTGCAACAGAGACAGCCAACATGACGCGCGGCCAAATCTTGCAACAAGCAGGTACTGCCATGCTAGCACAAGCCAACTCTTTACCTAACGGTGTGTTATCACTCCTAAAAGGTTAAGTGAATTAGCAGTTAAATTTTAAATACCCACAGGACTCATCATTCTGTGGGATTTTGTACTGGAGATTATCATGATTAGTTCTTTATCAGAGGCTAGTGGCTCATCAAAAAAGCTTGTTGCCGTAGATAATACGAGTAACAAGGATGCAATTGAGCTCAAGGCAACTATAAAAACTGAAATTGCCAATAATGAAACTAAGCAATCAGCAGAAGTTGATAAAGCTAGCTTAGAGAGTGCGGTTGATAAATTGAATGATTTTATCGCCCCTGCGGCACAAAGTATCAAGTTTGAGTTAGATCAAAGCACTGACCGCGTAGTGGTCAAAGTGGTGGATGAGGCGTCTCAAAAAGTATTAAGGCAAATACCCAGTGAGCAAGTATTGTCTATGGCGAAAACGCTAGATAAGCTTAAGGGTTTAGTCATTAAACAAACCGCATAACTGAGTTTTATTGAGTTTCTATTAGCAGTATTTTTATGTGCTTGTTTAGGCAAATGCTTAATCAGATGTAGATATATAGTGGCTATCAAGTTTGCCAAATTATTTTGAATGGCAGGTTCCATTGTGATTAAAGATTGTTGCAGGAGAAGATTAGCATGGGTATTTCATCGGCAGGAGTAGGGTCGGGCTTAGATGTAAATTCTATGATTACAGGTTTGATGGGAGTTGAGAAGAAGCCTTTGGCCGCAGTGGCACAGCAAAAATCAGATTATCAATCCAAAATATCCGCTTACGGCACAATAAAAAGTGACTTATCTTCGTTTCAATCATCAATAGCTGCGCTGACAGATGTCACAAAATTTAATGTACAAACAGCAACATCAGCCGATACCACTGTATTTACAGTCACTAGCAATGGTAGTGCGACAAATGCTGAACATGCAATCACCGTGAATCAGGTGGCTAAATCACAAAAACTAGCATCGCAAGGCTTTAGCAATATTACTGACACGTTGGATACAGGCACACTGAACATTGCATTTGGTAGCTATGCAGCGACTGATAGTCACTTTACGGCTAATACCGCTAAATCATCTTTGGCCATCACTATTGATAACACAAATAACACTCTAGCTGGTGTGCGGGATGCCATTAATGCGGCTAAAGCCAGTGTTTCAGCTACTATTATCAATAATGGCACTAGCTATCAGCTGGTGCTCACCTCAAGTGACACTGGCGAGGTGAACAGTCTACAAATTTCTGGTGTCAATCAGTTGGCCTATGATAAAAGCATGGCTAGTGGCGATGTTGACGGTTTATCCGAAGTGCAAGCCGCTAAAAATGCATTGTTAAACGTCGATGGTATTAGCATAGTTAAAGCCAGTAATACGATTACTGATGTGATAGAAGGGCTTACGCTCAATGTACTGTCTGCCAGCAACGCTAACAATATTAAGCTTAATATTGCCAGTAACCAAGATGCTGTTAAGACCTCCGTGACATCGTTTGTAGATGCCTATAATAAATTAGATAAAAGCTTTCGAAATCTGACTAAATTTGATTCGGTAGGCAAAAATTCTGGCGCGCTTTTGGGCGATGCGACTGCACGCTCGGTGATTAATCAGATTAAGTCTGTAATGACTAAATCTATCGCTACTAGCGGCAATTTGACTACATTGAGCAATATAGGGGTGAGTTTTCAGCGCGATGGGCAATTGGCTTTAGATGCAAGCAAATTAACTTCGGCTGTTGATAGCCATTATAGCGATATTGCTACTTTATTTGCTAGTTCAGCTAAGATCAGCGATACGCAAATTAGTTATGTGGGCAGCACCAGTAAAACCCAAGCTGGTATATATGCCATCACAGTCAATCAATTGGGCACTAGTGCAGCCAATACCGCAGGTACCATTAATGGTGTAACGGCAACAGGCAGTTTAACAGGCTTAAAGGGAGCTGTCGGTGATGCCAGTGAAGGCTTAAATCTTAAAGTCTCTGGGGGTGCCTTGGGGCCAAGAGGTACTGTTGAGTTTAGCTTAGGCTATGCCGCCCAGTTGGATAGGATTATCAATAATTTGTTGAGCGATACTGGCATATTAACTTCTAAAACAGAGGGCATGAATAAGTCTATTAGTCAGCTCGATAAAAAAACAGAGTCAATTAACCTAAGATTGGTCGGGGTAGAAGCGCGTTACCGAGCCCAATTTACTAAGTTGGATAGCCTGTTGTCTGGTATGACCACCACCAGTAGTTTTCTTACTCAGCAAATTAATTCAATGAATGCAAATAAAAATGCTTAATCAAAGAAATAAACATCAATAGAGGACATGAATTATGTTTGGATTAAATCAAAATGGCGCCAACCTTTATGCCAAAGTGAGCATGGAAACAGGGGTATTAGCTGCAAACCCGAATAAGCTAATTGTGATGTTGTATGAAGGTGCTATTACTGCATGTCGCAGTGCGATAGAACACATGCAGCAGCGAGATATTGTCAATAAAGGTAATAAACTGACCAAAGCGATCTTAATCATAGAAAACGGACTACGCGCTAGTTTAGATAAAAAAGCAGGCGGTGAAGTTGCTACTAGCTTAGACGCGCTTTATGGTTATATGAGTATGAGATTGATGCAGGCAAATATTCGCAATAAACCTGAATTAGTCATAGAAGTGATAGCTTTGTTAGCTAGTTTAAAAGAGGCATGGGAGCAGATAGAGCCTGGTCAGGCTAAAACTCAGTCACTTTCTGAGACCTTGCCCAAAGTAAGCGCTGCAAAGCCTTATGCAGTGGAGAATCGCAATATTGCCAGTTATGCAAAGGTTTAATCTATGTCATACCAAAATGCCATAGCAGTGTATGAAGAGGTTGAAACCTTGACTGAACAAATGTTGCAGGCGACTAAACAACAAGATTGGCAGCAGTTAGCAGAGCTAGAGGCCTTATGTGCTCAGCAGCTAGGTCAGCTAAAAAATATGGCAGATGGCCAGCCATTGTCGGCTGCCGCGCGTAAGCGAAAACTAGCGGTGATCAAGCACATTTTAGCGACTGATCGCGAGATACGTCAGTTAATGTCGCCTTGGGTGGACAACATGTATATGCAGATGATTAGCTATGACATGAAAAATAATTTGACGTCAAATTCCCTGCAATAATTGATATATTTTTCACATGTTCAAGCCTATAGATAGGGCGACCGTACAGCCCGTCACTAGCATAATGCCAGTGTTGGCTGTTGACGATATAGGCAGTGTGGCTGAAGAAATGAGCCATAGCGCGGCCTTATTTGTTAAAGGCCATTTATATGCTGGGCAAGTGTTATCCAAATTATCTCAGACTGACTATCAAGTAAAAATCAGCAGCGCAGCACATGATGCTTCTGCTAATGATGCTAAGCTGGTTAATCAGGTCACGCAAGATGTCATGGTTAAAATGTCGCTAGGCAGTTCGGCGAGAGTAGGGCAGCATCTATGGTTAAGGTTTATGCACAACAGCCCGCAGCTTACATTTTTATTATCAGCTAGCCCTAGCCATATTGCTGAAAGTGCCGCAGAGATTAGTCCAGCGGCACACATCATCGCTAAAAACTTGCAGCAGGCAGAGTTGACTGGTGTTGCTAGCCATATTTTAGCGAGCCAAGTCATTACGCAGCAACCGAAAAACGCACAATTGCTGGCGCAGCAGTTGCAAAATAGTGTGAGCAGCAGCGGTCTTTTTTACGAAGCACATTTAGCAGATTGGCTGCAAGGCAAGCAAGCCTTGGCGGCTATTATGCAAGAGCCGCAAAATCAAAATCCTGCTGCAATGGCTAACTTAATGAGCCAGCAATTAGCGGTGCTAGAGCATCAGCGCATTGCCTGGCAAGGGGAAGTGTGGCCAGGGCAAAAGATGCAATGGGATATTGCGCTAAACCAGCCAGTCAATAATCAAGATGAGCCAGCTAGGCAGGCACTGGCCACAGAGCAAGCACGGCCTATAGTTAGCGAGTTGACCCTGCATTTGCCAAATTTAGGTAGGGTGTCGGCCAAAATTAGTTTGATCGACGGCAATATGCAGATGCACATTCTTGCCGAGCAAGATCGCACCATCAAAACTTTGACTCAACAAAAGCAATCACTGCACGATGCGATAGTTAAAAATGGCCAGCATTTAACGCTTTTAAGCTTAGCGCAACAACATTAGTTTAGCTAATTTAGTAAATAGCAAAGCCAGATAAACCATGTATCACGAGCAAGCCAAGACGCTATTAGAAGTGAGCCAGCAGCATGGAATTAGCCATGATACAGGCTCAAAGCCTGCACATTATTCAAATCAGCAAGCCGTTGCTTTGGCATACGCCAGTGGTGATATCGCGCCTAGAGTATTAGCTAAAGGTCGCGGTGTGGTTGCCGAGCAAATTATCGCTTTGGCTAAGCAGCATCAGGTTTTTGTGCATGAATCTAAAGATTTGCTGGCATTGTTGATGCAAGTAGATTTAGATAGCCATATACCACCAGCCTTGTATCAAGCGATTGCCGAGTTGCTAGTTTGGCTTTACCGTCTAGAACAAGGTCAGGCAGTGAGCCGATAGTGGGCGATGATGGCGCTTTAGGTCTGGCGCTTGAGGTCTGGCTTGGTTGATGTCATTAATTTCTAGCATTAAAGCTTGCCGTTAAATCTTAGACTTGCATATTCATGATGTCATGGTAAGCCGATACTAGTTTATTTCGCACTTGTACCGTAGCCTGAAATGAGATATTTGCTTTTTGACCAGCAATCATGACGTCAGACAAGCTAACGCTATCATCGCCCATCGCAAAGTTTTGCCCTAATTTTTCCGCATTAAGCTGTACTTTGTTGACTTGGTCGAGTGAAGCTTTTAATGCCTCAGAGAAGCCAGTTTTGCTTGAATTGCTTGTCTTTTCTATGCCTGTTGTTGAACTCATTCCGCCGATAGCATAGTCCTGCGGCCGCTGCGCCGAGGCTTTTAACTGGGCGAGCATAGACTCTATTCTACTTGCGTCAATTCCACCGGTTTTCATGGGTTTTCCTATCTAAATTTAAATTCACATTATGTGGCTAAGCCAGCAAGTGTTGCTAACCAGAACAAACTGATAACCAACACTAAAGCTGGCTAAACCAGCAAGTGTTGCTAACCAGAACAAACTGATAACCAACACTAAAGCTGGCTAAACCAGCAAGTGTTGCTAATTTAACATTAGAAAATCATGCTGAGCGGCCAAATAGGTCGGTGAAAATTACTCTATTCTTAAATTTGAAAATTCAATAAATCCGCATAATTCTATTCAACAGGTCATACCAGCTATTTGCCGCGCTATTTGAAGTTGAGCTGGCCTGAAGTAAACGGTATGACTGATATTATTGATCAAGCTTGAATCAATCTGACGATATTGGCCCTAGGCGGGGCTTAGCAGGAATAAAAGTAAGAAGGATATTATGTCTCAAATTAGCAATAAACTATTTTTATTACTAGGCGCTGCGGCGGTGATCGCCGTAATGGCAGTGTTTTGGCTATGGAGTCAGCAGCCTGATTACCGCATTTTGTTCTCTAATTATTCTGATAAAGATGGTGGGGCCATTGTTGCCGCACTTGAAAAAATGAATGTGCCCTATAAGTTTTCTGAAGGTGGTTCTGCCATTTTAGTGCCTGCCGCTCAAGTGCATCAAGCACGCCTTAAATTGTCGGCCGATGGCTTGCCTAGAGGCGGCAATATAGGCTTTGAGATATTAGAAAATCAAAAATTTGGCGTGTCACAATTTGTCGAGCAAGTGAATTTTCAGCGTGCGCTAGAGGGTGAATTAGAGCGCAGCATACAATCTATAGGTGCGGTAGAAGTTGCCAGAATTCATCTGGCTATTCCTAAGGCCAGTGTTTTTGTCAGAGATCAGCAAAAACCCACTGCATCCGTGCTGTTAAACCTTAGAGCAGGCCGCAGCCTAGATGCGCAGCAAGTGGGGGCGGTGGTACATTTAGTCGCCAGTAGTGTGCCAGATCTACCTGCCAGTAATGTGACGGTGGTAGATCAAAACGGCAATTTATTATCTGATACCACTAAGAAAACTGGCGCAAATAATTTAGACCCCTCTCAACTTAAATATATAGACGATATTCAGCAAAGTATAGCGAAACGAGTTGAATCTATTATTGCGCCTATCGTCGGGGCTAAAAATGTCAGGGCTGAGGCTAGTGTTGAAATTGATTTTTCTAGTTTAGAACAAGCCGCCGAGAGCTATAAACCTAATCAAAAACCTGAGGATGTAGCGATACGCAGTTTGCAAAGCAATGAATCGCAATCTAGCAATGCCAGTGCAGCTAGTGGCGGCGTCCCTGGGGCGTTGTCTAACCAACCAGCGGCGACGGCCACTGCGCCGATAGCAGGAGCGGCTGGCGCGGCGGCTGAAGCTACACCTATCAATAGCCAAAAAAACATGACGACAAATTATGAAGTAGATAAAACGGTGCGTTATGTGCAGCAGGCCATGGGTGGGGTTAAGCGCTTAAATGTGGCGGTGGTAGTCAATAACATGCAGGTAATAGACAAAGCTGGCAAAGTTAGCTACAGGCCATTGACCGCCGCAGAAAAAACACAAATTAATGATTTAGCCATGCAGGCCATGGGCTTTAATAAAGAACGTGGTGATGCCTTAACCGTGGTCAATAGTTCATTTGCAACTGAGCCTGTAGAAGTAACGCCAGTTGTGCCAATTTGGAAAAATCCAGAAACCATAGAGTACGCCAAAGACACGCTGCGCTTTGTGGTGGGTATTTTGGTGTTGATGATGCTGTATAAACGGGCACTCAAACCCATGTTAACTAAACTGGTCACGCTACCATCACCTCAGTTGCTTGCTGCCTCAGGGGATAATTCGCTGGTTAATTTAAGTGATGATCAGCCTAACCAATCTGGCGCTGGCAGAGCGATGAAATTAGCCTCTCCAAAAGATAAAAGTTTGGCATCGGCAAAACAATTAGCAAAAGACAACCCAAGAATGGTGGCGAGTGTAATCACCAATTGGACGAATGAAAATGAATAATGAAGGGGTCATGAAAAGCGCTATTTTGATGCTTGCGCTAGGAGAAGAAGAAGCGGCCGAAGTGATGAAGTTCCTCAGTCCTAAAGAGGTGCAGAAGATAGGGGCGGCAATGACTAGCTTATCTAGCATAGGCCGTGAACAAGTGGATGAAGTTGTCCATCATTTTTTAACTGAAGCTGATGTTGAGGGCAGCATAAACACCAATTCGACTGAATATATACGATCAGTATTGAATAAGGCCTTGGGCGAAGATGAAGCTGTTGATGTGTTGCAGCAGATTTTTGAATCCCGTGATGCGCCTGGCATAGTCGGGCTCAGAGCCATGGATGCTAATACGGTATCTGAGTTTATTCAGAATGAGCATCCGCAGATTATTGCCACGATTTTAGTTCATTTAGAGCCTGAACAAGCGTCTAAGATTATTGGTGGATTTCCTGAAAGTTTGCAAAAAGACGTCATGCTGCGCATTGCAACATTAGATGGTGTAAAACCATTTGCCCTGCGAGAGCTTGATGATGTGATGAATAAATTTATTACGGCGAATGAGACTGTGAAAAAGAAATCCATGGGTGGCATTAAAGTGGCTGCCGACATTATTAACTTTATGAGTGGTGATAATGAGTCTGCGGTAATGGAAGGCCTGAAAAAATACGATGATGATATGGCGCAGAAAATTATGGATGAGATGTTTGTCTTTGATGACATCATGGATATTGATGACAAGTCAATTCAAGTCATATTGAAAGAAGTGCAATCAGAAATGCTGATTATCGCCTTGAAAGGCACGACAGAAGAAATGCGCGAGAAGATATTTAAGAATATGTCATCACGCGCTGCTGAAATGATGAAAGAGGATTTGGAATCGAAAGGCCCAGTCAAGCTTTCAGAGGTGGAGGCCGAGCAAAGAAAGATTTTACAAATTGTCCGTAAATTGGCTGATGATGGGCAAATTCAGATTATCGGTAAAGGTGATGGTGAGCAATATGTGTAATTTGCGCACTGTTAATTTAGCCAATAGCTATGCTGGGGGTCGGTTCTGATGGTGATTCCTAAGGAACAGCAAACGGCCTACGAAAGATGGGAGATGTCTTCTTTCTCCTATAGTGACCAAAGCGTGAATGCTTCTAGGCCAGTGCGCAAAGACCATCATGCAGGTTCAGAAAAATTATCCGCAATTTTAGAAGAAGCGCGCAAGGAGGCCTATGCCAAAGGCTTGCAAGAAGGATTTGATGTGGGCCTGGCAAAGGCCAGAGAGTATGCTAAAGAAGATAAGCAGAATTTTATTCAGCTGATGCAATCATTTACCGAAGCACTAGAAAAATCTGATGAGCAGATCGCTAATGAGGCATTGTCGTTGGCATTAGACATCGCTAAATCTATGTTAAAAGTGAAATTGAATGTCGATCCATCCGCAGTCTTACCTGTGGTGCTGGATGCGATTCATTATCTGCCTTATGTGCAGCATCCTGCCAGAATAGTCTTGCATCACGCTGATGCACATATTGTTCGCGCATATTTAGCCGAAGAAATCACTAGTCAACAATGGCAGATACAGGAAGATATCAATATAGAAAGAGGTGGTTGCATAGTTGAAACTGGCGCTAACCATATTGACGCTAGCAATGAAGTGCGTTGGAAAAGAATTAGCGAAGCCTTGGCACAGAATAATGACTGGTTACTAGTATGAACTTATCTAGCATGAATGAGCCGGTTTCAGCCAGCGTAGCGCCAGACTTAAGTCTTGATGCGGGCGCTAAGCTTAGAGTGGATTACCAAAATATACATCAGCAGCGCTGGCATGACCATATTCGGGACTGCCAAGAAATACTGCGAATCGTTGAGCCCCTAGAAGTCGCAGGCCGCATTACTAAGCTCACAGGCTTAGTCATGGAAGCGGTGGGCATTAAATTGCAGGTAGGCAGTGCATGTTATGTGCCTTTGGCTGATGGTAGGCGAGTAGAGGCAGAGGTAGTTGGCTTTGATGGTGACCGTATGTTGTTGATGCCGCATAGCAGTGTTGAAGGGGTGATGCCAGGCGCTAAGGTATTTACTTTAGAGTTGGCAAAGGCTTTGCCTAAGCCGCATCACAGCCAGCCACCACGCAGACGAGCAGCTGATCGTACTCGACATTTACCCGTAGGTTATGAATTGCTTGGGCGGGTAGTCGATGGCGCGGGCAACCCTTTAGATAGTTTAGGCGATATTATCACTGAGCACAGTGCACCTTTGAACTCGCGGCCTATGAACCCGTTAATGCGTGCGCCGATTGAAGAAATATTGGATGTAGGCGTGCGCGCCATCAATACCATGTTGACAGTTGGCCGGGGCCAGCGCATGGGCTTATTTGCAGGTTCTGGCGTTGGTAAAAGTGTGCTATTGGGCATGATGGCACGCTATACCAGCGCAGATGTTATCGTGGTGGGGCTGATTGGTGAGCGCGGTCGTGAGGTTCAAGAATTTATTGAGCAAATATTAGGCACCGAAGGTTTAGCCCGCTCGGTAGTGGTGGCAGCTCCTGCCGATGCTCCAGCGTTGATGCGATTACAGGGTGCTAATTATGCAACCGCCATAGCTGAGAATTTTCGCAATCAAGGTAAAAACGTGCTGCTGATTATGGATTCGTTGACGCGATATGCCATGGCGCAACGTGAAATTGCTTTAGCCATAGGCGAGCCGCCTGCCACTAAAGGTTATCCACCCTCAGTATTTGCTAAATTGCCCGCATTGGTTGAGCGGGTTGGCAATGGGCCGCCAGGTGGTGGCTCAATTACCGCTTTTTATACTGTACTTACCGAAGGCGACGACCAGCAAGATCCAATTGCGGATGCAGCTCGCGCTATTCTTGATGGACATATTGTGTTGAGTCGCCAACTGGCTGAGAGCGGCCATTACCCTGCCATAGACATAGAGCAGTCTATCAGTCGGGCTATGCATAATATTACTAAGCCAAAACACCAAAATTTAGCGCGCAAACTAAAACAGCTTAATTCACGTTATATGCGTAGCGTAGATTTGATTAACGTCGGCGCTTATGAGGCTGGCAGTGATGCGTTGTTAGATCAGGCAATTGCTAGACACGACAATATTGCGGCATTTTTACAACAAAGCATATCAGAACGCGCAGGGCTGATCGAGAGTATAGAGCATTTGGTTAATCTGCTAGATGGCTTGGCCTAAGTTGAATTGAGCTTTAAACGGATCGCGACAATATGGCTGAAAAATCAATGGGTGTATTGCTTATGTTAGAGGAAATGGCTGCCAAAGAAGTAGACCTTGCCGCTGAAGTTTTGGCTAAATCTATGCAATTAGCCGATGAAGCCAAGGCCAAGCAAGCCTTGCTCGCAGGTTATAAGCAAGATTATGTGAATAATCTTCATCAACTGCTAGGCCATGGGGTGAGTGCGGATACCTACCAAAATTTTCAGCAATTTTTTGCAAAGTTAGATCAAGCGGTAATAGGTCAGCATGAGTTGGTCGTTATGGCTAATCAGCAAGTACAACTGCATAGGCAATTGTGGCAAGAGAGCCAACGTAAAAGGCTATCTTATCAAGTTTTATTAAAACGCTCAGACAAACGTGCGCTAAAAATTGAGCAAAAAAAAGATCAAAAAATGATGGACGAGTTTGCCATGCGTAGCGCTAGGTCAAGATCTTCATCTTAGATAGCATTATCTTAGACAGATTTATTTTTAACTTCAGTTGCGTTTTTTAGGAATTTAATCTTATGCAAAACTTATCCTTAACAGCCAGCCCTGTAGTATCAACAGCTGGCGCAATAAAAAAAGCCGAAAAAAATATAATGGAAGTGAATTCGACGTCGGATAGAGCGCCAGACGCACTGAAAAATTCGTCATTTCAAATGCTCTTATCTAAGCAAGTGCAGGCCAAGAAAGCGGCAGAACCTGCAATCAAAAGCCATGGTGAGGAGTCGAATCCCCCTAGCTCAAAGGCAAAAGCTAAGGCAGATAATATCGCAGATGACAATGAAACGCTGGATACAAATCTTATAACCGCTAACTCAGTCGGCGAGGTTGTGATGTCTTCTATGCCACAAGCAATGCTAGAAGCTGCCTCTATGTTGAAAGATGACGCTATACAAGCGCAAAATACCAATGACCCCTTAGGTAATGAGGCGCTAAATTCTACTAGTGCCTCATTATTAGCCGTAATGAATAGCATGGGGCCAGTGAGTACGCAACTGCAAAAACACTTGCCAGAAAAAGTAGCTGCCCTGAGCCTAAATAAGTCTGCTGATAGTCATTCTGTAGATTCACGCCTGGTAGATATGATAATGGCAGCTAGGGCTAAGCCTAAAGAGCTTAATAATCCAGCCCTTGGACAATCCTCAACACTTGATTTAATGGCGTCAGCCGCATTGCCAGACTCAGCTCAGCTAGTAGCCAAAGCAGATAAAGTACAAGCCAGAGCGGCGATAGGGCAAGAACAGATGACCTCTACAGACTTACAAGTGTTGCTACCAGTAAGCAATTTAGCTATCACACAAGCTGGTGCCGTGCTAAACAATAAAAACACGCCAAGCGCTAAACAGATAGTCACTTTAGTACAAGCAGCTGCCAGCCAAGCTGGCACGGCGGCGGTTTCCACCACAAGTAAGCAAACGCAGACAACGACAGACATGCTAACCTCAGCACAGCTAACTAGCAGTTCAGCGCTAACAAAAATCAGTTCGTCTATCAGCAATGAGACCATGCCTTTTACAGACATATCTGCACAGCTAGCTACCAGCAATGCGAGCAATATAGTTAGTGTCATGACGGCGATTGATGTAGCGTCTTCTTTAAATTTAACAAATCCAGCAGAACTTGCTACTAACCCATTTCTAAGTAAAGACTTGTCAGTATCAACAGACTTAGCAAGTCCAGACTTGGCAAGCCCAGACTTAGCAGCAGATGTAGCATTGCAGACTGACCTAGTTTTGTCAGCACAATTAAATACCAGTGCACCTGTAGTGCAGGCTTTGCAAGAGGCGAGTGCTAATTATATTCACGCTCATCCAGGTAAAACGGGTTGGGATCAGGCCATAGGCCAAAAAATTGTTTGGATGGTAGGGGCCGAACAGCAGTCGGCGACACTTAACTTAAACCCCCCCGATTTAGGGCCTTTGCAGGTGGTGATTAATGTGCAAAATGATCAGGCGGATACTAGCTTCATTTCTGATAACGCTGAAGTCAGACAGGCTTTGCAAGACGGCATGGATAATTTACGCAATCAAATGCGCGAATCTGGCATTCAGTTAGGTCAGACCAATGTCAGCTCAGGCCAGCAAGCGCAACAACAATTTCAGCAGGCGATGCAGGGTCGCCAAACCAGCAAAGTCAGTGCTAATCAGGCCCCATCAGTATCAACCTCAGCGGAAGCCGCAGGCAATATCGCTGTCGACCGAGTCGCCAATGGCTTGGTTGATACTTTTGTTTAAAGAAGCAAGCTCACTATCATTGCTTAAGGCCTCTATTGATGGTTTGTGCTAGCGTTTTTTAAAAAAAGACGACAGAAGTTTGCTGGGTGCAAAGCATAATTAAACGCCTTTTTCTAGCTCTTATTTAAGCTTGTTATCAGGGCTTTTCTTTTCATAATATCACTGTCGATAACCCCTAGTACTACAGCACTTGTGGTCAAGGAAGAAGTTACTATGAAAAGGCAATACCCATGGCACTAGATCCAAAATCTGAAGCAGCAGAGGCGGCGCCTGCCAAGTCCTCGAAAAAGAAAATCATTATTATCGCGCTGGCGGCCTTGCTGTTGATAGGTGGAGGTGGCGCAGCTTGGTTTTTTATGCATCATAAGTCGGCAGATGCTAAAAAAGAGGTCAAAAGTGAGGCTCCTGCGATCGCCCCAGTATTTGTCAAATTAGAGGCATTTACCGTCAATCTACAACCAGACCCAGATGAAAAGTTTTTGCAAATGGAAATGTCATTGCAAGTGGCAAACCCTGAGCAAGCCGAGCTGTTGAAGCTACAGATGCCAGCGGTGAGAAATCGTTTATTAATGTTATTAAGTAGCAAGCTTGCGACCGACATTTCCACTCCTGAAGGTAAGCAACAATTAAGTAATGAAATTGCTACTGAGGTTAAAAAGCCTTTTGCTAAAGATGCTAAGCCACAAGAAATCTTGGGCGTTTTTTTTACCTCGTTTGTCATTCAATAAGCCATGCAGGTTTAAATTATGGCTGAAAAGTTTTTATCCGAAGAAGAAGTCGACGCCTTATTAAAGGGCGCCGATGCAGAGCCCGATGAAAAAAAATCTGCTGCTAATGCGGCCGAAGTACGTGATTATGATTTGGCTTCACAAGAACGTATTGTGCGTGCTCGTATGCCGCTATTGGAGATTATCAACGAGCGATTCTCACGTTTAGTCCGTATCGATTTATTTAATTTATTGCGGCGTTCGGTTGAGGTCTCTATGAGCCCGATTCGCATTACTAAATATAGTGATTTTATTAAGCATCTAGTCGTGCCAACTAATCTTAACTTAATTCAGATGAAGCCTTTGCATGGCACGGCCTTGATTGTACTTGATCCCTCACTGGTATTTTTGGTGGTTGATAATATGTTTGGTGGCGATGGTCGTTTTGAGGCCAATGTAGAAGGGCGTGAGTTTACACTCACTGAACAGCGCATTATTCAACGTATTCTAGACATTATCTTTGCCGCTTATGCAAAATCTTGGGAGTCAGTCTACCCATTGCAATTTGAGTATGTCAGGTCAGAGATGAATACGCAGTTTGCCAATATTGCTTCACCCAATGAAGTGGTGATAGCCATTAACTTCAATGTTGAAATGGGCTCAGCCAGCGGTGAAATACATTTTTGTTGCCCTTATTCCATGATACAGCCTATACGCGATGTGCTAAGTAGCTCGCTACAGGGCGAAGCACTCGGCACGGATAAGCGCTGGGCTAAGTTAATGGCGCAACAGGTACAAGCGGCAGAAGTCGAAATTTTAGCGGAATTGGCTAAGACCAGTATGCAGATAGGTGATGTGCTTAATATGAAAATTGGCGATGTGATTCCACTGAATATCAGTCCATCGGTAGAGGCCACTATAGATAAAGTCCCCTTCATGCTGTGTAAATATGGCGTGTTTAATGGTCAGTACGCATTGCGTGTAGAGAAACTCTTAAGATCAAATTCAACAGAATACATAAAAGGAGAAGCTTATGGCGAATAATGCCGCAGATGAAGCGACTGAAGGTGATGTGCTAGGCCCAGATCAGCCTGCGGCTGACGGATCAATGTTGCCAGGCAGTCATGCTGAGCAGGCGCAAGTATTTACCGAATTTAGCGGTAAAAGTAAGTTGCAAGATACGCAAAATGACATTGATTTTATTTTAGATATTCCAGTGCAAATTACCGTTGAGCTGGGCCGTACAAAAATTGCGATTAAGAATTTGCTCCAATTAGCGCAAGGCTCGGTAGTGGAGTTAGACGGTATGGCGGGTGAGCCTATGGATGTGCTAGTCAATGGTTGTTTGATTGCACAAGGTGAGGTGGTGGTGGTCAATGATAAATTCGGCATTAGGTTGACTGACATTATTACCCCTGCCGAACGCATCCGCAAAATTAATAAATAAGCCTAAAAGTCTATCTATGAAAAACAGCCAAAAAATATTTGTATTTGCTGTATGCGCTTGGCCTTATTGCCTATGGGCAGGCCAGCCAGCGGTGATTTCGCCATCAGGCGGCCTCATCAAAATGCTGGTGGGACTACTCACCGTACTAGCGGTCATGGCGCTCATCGCTTATTTATTAAAGCGTATATTGCCGGCGGCAACTGGCAGGCCATCTTTGCTAAGAGTCTTAGGTGGGGTCAGTGTGGGTTCGCGTGAACGAGTAGTCTTGCTGGATGTGGCGGGGCGTTTGCTAGTAGTTGGGGTTGCGCCAGGACGCGTTAGTCAATTGGCCAGCTTGGATCTGGATGCTGCCGAGCTGCTACAAGCTATAGCTAGTGACAACCATCCAGCAGGCACAATGGCAGGCAATCTTAGCACTAGCTTTGCACACTGGCTGATCAAATCAAGCAACAATATGATGAAAAAACCCAGTAAAAATTAAATGATCATGAATATGACATCTCAGAATATGACATCGCAGAATATGACATCGCAGAATATGACATCGCAAGCTAAATTTAAAAGCGCTACACAATCTTTATGCGCTCGCCAAGCGGCGATCAGCTTTTTTTCAGCCCTGGCCTTAGTGTTAGCGATAGGCTTAATCTACCCTATGCCAGCCTTGGCAGCAGGCGGTTTACCCTTAATCAATGCCTTGCCATCGGCTGGTGGTGGGCAGAGCTACACTTTAAGTTTACAAACCCTAATCTTGCTGACGTCATTGACGTTTTTACCAGCGGCGTTATTAATGATGACAGGCTTTACCCGCATCATTATTGTCTTGTCATTATTACGTCAAGCGCTAGGCACGCAATCTGCACCACCAAATCAAGTCATGGTGGGATTGGCATTATTTCTGACTTTTTTTGTGATGAATCCCGTCATAGATAAAATTTACACAGATGCCTATCGGCCGCTATCTGAAAATAGCATAACTATGCAAGAGGCGATGGATAAAGGTGCAGCGCCACTTAAGGAATTTATGATGAAGCAAACCCGCGAAGCGGATTTGGCTTTATTTGTAAAAATGGCGAAAATTGAAAAAATAGACAGCCCAGAGCAAGTGCCTTTATTGGTGCTAGTGCCAGCCTTTATGACTAGCGAGCTAAAAACCGCTTTTCAAATTGGTTTTGCTATATTTATTCCATTTTTGATTATAGACATGGTGGTAGCCAGCGTCTTGATGGCGATGGGGATGATGATGGTTTCACCATCAATTGTTGCGTTGCCTTTTAAATTAATGTTATTTGTACTAGTGGACGGCTGGCAGTTATTGCTAGGCTCGCTGGTGCAAAGTTTTTACTAATATCAGTAAGCCGCATGGTTAAGGATAAAAAATGACCCCAGAAAGCGTGATGACCTTAGGTCGTGATGCAATGCAAATCACCTTGCTAGTAGCTGCCCCCGTGCTATTGGCCGTATTGCTGATAGGCCTAATTGTGAGTATTTTTCAGGCAGCCACCCAAATCAATGAGGCAACTTTATCATTTATTCCAAAACTGGTGGGGGTGTTTGCGGTGCTGATGTTTGCTGGGCCATGGATGCTCACGACCATGGTAGATTATATGCATTTGGTATTCACCAATATTCCCGCTATGGCCAATTAGCCATGGCTGGCTAGTAACGCCTAGCGTATTGATTACATTGAAGTATTGCCATGATTTCATTGACTAGCGACATGCTGCAGACTTGGATTATCAGCCTGCTATGGCCACTAACCAGAATCATGGCTGTCATCGCCGTAGTACCTATATTCAGCCGTAATGCTATTCCAAATATGGTTAAACTGGGCTTAGGCGTCATTCTTACCTTGGCGATATTGCCCACACTGCCAGCCATGCCACATTTTGAGATATTTTCTTATCAAGGCCTATTGATTTTGCTACAACAACTTATCATAGGGTTGGCCATAGGTTTTAGTATGACGTTGGTGTTTGCTGCGGTTGATGTGGCAGGACAGCTGATAGCCATGTCTATGGGGCTAGGTTTCGCGAGTTTTTTTGATCCCGCACAAGGCCAGAGTTCAGCCGTCAGTCAATTTTTAGGCTTGCTCACCATGCTGATCTTTTTAAGTGTAGATGGTCATTTAATGATAGTCACCGCGCTAGCAAATAGTTTCGTTACTATGCCTATAGCGGTCGCTGGTGCTGGCATTAACCCGATGAAAATTGCCATTTGGGGTGAGGTGGTATTCAGTGCGGGTTTGCTGCTGGCATTGCCCGCTGTGGTGGCATTGCTTATCACCAATATGGCTTTGGGTATTTTAACTAGAACAGCGCCGCAGCTAAACCTATTTGGCATAGGTTTTCCTATTACGCTGAGTATGGGCTTTGTGGTGTTAGCGCTGGTCTTGCCAGGAATGCTGCAACCCTTAGAACGCTTAATAGAGCAGGGGGTCAGTCACATGTCTGAAATAGCCCTAGTAGCTCTCCCACATTAAAGCAGCCTTAACCAAGAAACGCTAGGCGCGTATTAGTTTAAATAATCTTGAATAGCGACAGACCAGCCATGGTGACAAAGGATTTTTGAGCTGCTTCTATAATCGTTTGTTGTTTGGCAAAATCAGATAGGACGCTGGTGTAATCAGCATCCTGTAATTCTGAGAGTGATTGGCTGTATTGAAAATCTCGGTCAACACCTGCATTATCTAGCGCATCAAGTTCATTAAGTTTGCCACCTACAGAGGCGCGCACATTGACAATATTGTCTATAGTGCTTTGTAGATTGCTGATAGCACTCGCAAGGCTGCTAGTGTATGTGGTTTGAGAAGCTGGGTCAGTGATAGGGCTGTTTAATAGGGTGACTAAGCTACTTAAGTTGCTAAAAACGTCATTACCGTCGGCCTGAAATATCTTATCACCCGAAATGCTGACCTCTATCTGCCGATGTGAATCTACTTGTATTAACTGTTCGCCAGTATCCCCTTGGTAGCTTGCGCCGCTGGCAGTGGCAACAAATGGCTGAGTGGTGGTTTGATAGCCAGCATATAAATAATTGCCATAAGCATCTTTAGAGTTGGCAATGCCTATGAGCGCCTGTAGTGAGCTATTCAAGTCGGTAGCAATCATTGCTCGATCTTGATTGGCCAGCGCACCATTACCAGCGGCCACTAAATTAGATTGCGCAGCAACTAGCAAATTCGTCACGCCAGTTAGGTTGGCTTCAATAGTATTGAGTTTGGTTTGCGCTACTTTACGCGAATCGGCAAACTTAGTATTGACCCTCTGTGCATGAGACAATTCAAGTGCCCGTGCAGCGCCTACTGGATCATCCGCAGGTGTCGCAATGCGCTTGCCAGTTGCAATTTTTTCTTGCAATGTTTTCTGCTCTAATTGTATTGCATTGATTTTAGCAATACCTGACTGATACATAGTGTTGGTGCTAATGCGCATGATAGATTCCTTCAAATAGCTAATTAGCTTAGCTTAAGCGTGCCCAAGTTGCAGTAGTACGTCAAATAGCTGAGAGGCAATTTGCATCATCTTGCCCGCCGCTTGGTAAGCTTGTTGGTAGCGTAATAAATTAGTAGCTTCCTCATCCAGATTAACCCCAGATTCTGACTGAACGGCGGCTATTGCTTGCTCTAATACTTTACTTTCTGCCGCGCCAGTCACGGTTAATTCACGCATTTTGTTGCCGACATTATTAACCAGCTGGCCGAATACCCCTGAAAAACTATCTGAACTATTATTTAATACATCTTGACTTTGTAAGTCCCCCAATAGCAGTCCGTTGCGGTTATCAGCAGGGCCATTGCTGGTATTAGGGGTGATGGTAAATTGATCACCATTAGCTGGCGTGCCAGTAATGCTGAAGCTTAAGTTCCCTACACTGATGCTTGCACCACTGGTATAGGTCACGGCGCTGCCAGCTGAAAATGTTGTACTGGTGCTCCCTACCGTCACGGTGACGGCTTGCGTTGCAGGCGCTAGTGTGAATGTATTAGTTGCTCCGGTTTGATAGGTCAACGTTAGTGGCGTTAGCATGGGGCTATTCACATAACTACTGCTGGCAGTGGCAGTGCTAATGCTAGCAGCACCAGAGTTGGCGGCATTCGCTGAAGCAGTCAATACAGGCCCACCTACTGCTAATTTTTTCGCATCGGTAATAGCCAAGGTCATTGCACTAGCTACATTTGGCGTAGCCCTAATAACGAAATCATCGCCTGCCAGCATGGTGCCAGAAGCTTGAGTAAAGCTAAGCCCATCTAAGGTTTGCGGCAGGCTAGTAAAACTCTGTGCAGTATTATCTGAAAGACGGGTAATTTTATATTCAGTACCGTCATATTGCAGTCTATAGTCACTGCTTGTGACAGCTCGCCCATCCACGACCTTGCTTTCAATCGCTGCACTGCCATCGTTGTATATGCTGGCGCTTACAGTTGGGTCAGGTATATTAAATAAAATACCGCCAGGCTTAGCATACAAATCTAATCCTTGGGCATGCTGTCTGTTAAAAGTATCTGCAAGCACCAGTACAATTTGACCTAATTGGTTTTGTACGATATCCAGCGACTCAGCACGAAATTGTAATAAGCCTCCTAGCGTTCCACCTGGTAAGCTATCTGAACCTAGTACTGTAGATTTATTTTTACTTCGATAAGCGACTTCGAGTCGGCTTGGGTCGGTAGGTGACGGTGTGGTTGTGAGTGAATTGGTATTGGTGCCCACCACTAGCGGTAGGCCATTACCAATAAATACATTGTAGCTAGTCTGCCCCTGCGAGACAACGCTGGTTTTAATTTCCTTGCTAAGTTCAGACACTAGCTGGTCGCGTTGGTCCATCAGGTCATTGGGTGGGTTGCCAGTTGCATTAATTGCTTTTTCAATGACATCATTTAGATTGGCAATTTCTGCGGCATAGGTATTGATTATGCCGATAGTAGAAGATACTTGCATGTTGACGTCATTACGAATTTCATTCAATCGACTACCGCTACTTTGAAAACGATTAATCATGGATTGTGCATTAGACAACATAGATTGTCTGGTGGCGGTATCGCTTGGGTTGGCAGATAGATCTTGTACGCTAGCAAAGAAATCACTCATGGCGGGATTAATGCCCGAAGTAGTATCAGCTAGCATATTGTTGACAGTATTCAATTGGCTGCTGTAGGTATCAAGACCAGTACTGACTGACTGGCTATGGATAGCCTGTTTAGCCAGTATTTCATTATAAACACGGGCAATGGATGATACCTCGCTACCTTGTCCTATATAGGCGTAACCTAAGTTGTGTGATTGTATCGCCGCTTGAACTACCACTTGCCTTGAATACCCTGGAGTAGAGGCGTTGGCAATATTGTGGCCAGTTGTGTCCAGCCCAATTTGAGCAACAGTCAGTGCGCTTTTACCTATACTTAAAATATTTGTAGTCATAATGCTTGCTCGTAAAAATTCTGCTGGATACCTTACATGACGGCATAAAATGCTAAAACTTTAGGTCAGTTAATAAAATAACATGCTTAAATGCAAGCTAAGTGGCTGATATTTTTTGAATGACACTGGCTAATTTAGCAGCATAATTCGGGTCGCTAGCGTAGCCTGCTTTTTGCATAGATAGCGCGTAATTATTGATATTGTGCAAATTAGCCATGACTTTTTCATAGCGCGGGTTGCTGCACATCATGTTAGCAAAATCTTTAAATGAATCTGCATAACTGTCATAAGCGCGGAATTTTTCAATACGATTTTGTTTAATACCATGAATATATTCGGTGGTGCTGGCTTCTACCACCTTGCCATGCCAGTCGCTAGAGGCTTTGATGCCAAAAAGATTATGACTAGGGGTGCCGTCCGCAGCTGTAATTTGATGTTTACCCCAGCCACTTTCTAAGGCCGCTTGGCCCAACATAAGATGGGCGGGCACGCCGGTAGCACGGCTGGCTGCTTCAGCGTGCTTGCTCATGTGGTTTTGAAAATCCGCAGCATGACCACTCATGGGTTTTGCTTTGAATACGGGATTAAGGCTAGGAGCGGGTTGTTCTGTGTTGGGCGTTACAGCTGGCGTTTTACCCTCAGTTTGCGCGGGCGCTGTTGAATTTTGAGGTAGATAGCCATTTTTACTCAGCTGCTTAGTCAGTATGTCAGATAGGCCTAAGCCTTTTGCGGATAAGTTGCTACTGACTTGTTGATCCAACATAGAGGTAAACGTGCGACTTTGTTCATTATCAAAAAGATTATCTTCAGAAGCGGATGCTTCACGCATACTTTTAAGCATCATGTTCATAAAAATTGCTTCAAATTGCTTGGCAACGCCTTTGATGGCTTCAGGTGAATTTTCTTTTGCCGCTAGCTTAAGGTTGTTTAAGCCATTGGCATCAAACGCGAGTTTTCCCGATAAATCAGAGCTTCCCACCATGCTAAATCACCTCTAAGTCGGCATGTAATGAGCCTGCCGCCTTCATGGCCTGTAATATTGCCAGCAAGTCTTGTGGGGTAGCGCCAATCGCATTAAGTGCTTTGACTACATCGGCTAGATTAGCGCCGCTATTAATTTTGAGTACTTTGCCAGGCTCTTTGCTAATGTCTATGGATGACACTCCAGTTGAGATGGTTTGTCCGCCTGATAATGCGTTGGGTTGGCTAATCACTGGTGAAGTTTCTATGACCACGCTAAGGTTGCCGTGAGACACCGCACAGCTATCTAGCGTCACTGCTTTATTCATCACCACAGAGCCAGTGCGGGCATTAAGGATAATTTTGGCAGATGTAGTGGCGCGTGTAATATTAATCGTTTCTAATGCTGCAAGAAAAGTCACGCGACTCAAATTGGCTGTCGGCTCTATTTTGATCACACGGCCATTTTGCGCCATCGCCGTGTTCTGGCCAAAGCGCTGATTAATCGCGTCTGCCACTAATGTTGCGGTAGAAAAATCAGTTTCTTTCAGTTCTAAATTAATACTATCGGTTTGGCTAATGGTATTAGCAATAGCACGTTCTACCGTTGCACCATCAGAAATACGCCCCACACTTAAATGGTTGATTTGTGTTTCACTGCCATTGGCAGAGGCGCCTACGCCGCCTACCACTAAGTTACCTTGCGCCATAGCATAAATCTGGCCATCTGCACCTTTAAGTGGCGTCATCAGTAAAGTGCCGCCACGTAAGCTTTTAGCGCTGCCCACAGATGAAACGGTGACGTCTAAAGTTTGCCCAGGTTGGGCAAAAGCAGGCAGGCTACTGGTGATAATCACAGATGCCACATTTTTGGTTTGTACGTTAGTGCCTGCTGGCAGATTGACGCCCATTTGCTTCATCATACTAATGGTGCTTTGTATGGTAAATGGGGTTTGGTCGCCTGTACCGTCTAACCCAACCACTAGACCATAGCCTAGCAGTTGGTTATTTCTAACGCCTTGAATGGTGGCTAAGTCTTTGAGTCTTTCAGCCTTAGCTGGTGCGATGAACATTAAGCTGCAAAAAAATACAATGCAAGTAATGTCTGTGCCATGATTGACTAAAAGCGCGGCAGTTTTTTTAAGCAATATGGCTAAATAACTAGGCATCATCGTTAAGCTCACAATGGGCCTAAACTCAAGAAAAAACGCGCCATGATGGAGGCCACTGCGGCAGCATCAATCTTGCTATTGGTTCTGTATTCAATCCGTGCATCGGCCACTTGATTGGATGTAACAAAATTGCCAGTGGTAATGCTATCTGGGTTGATTACACCAGAGAATCGGACAAATTCTGTGCCCTTATCTAACGACACTTGTTTTTCGCCAGCGACTGCTAAATAGCCGTTGGCTAGCACATCAACCACGGTGACGGTAATCGAGCCATTAAAGGTGTTTTCTAAACTTGCATCTGCTTTGTCTTTGTAAGAATTTGCCGCGCTACCAGCAACACTGGCTTTAGGTAGGTTGCGGCCAAATAAGCTACTAATTTCACCGCTGGCTTTACCTTCTTTGCTAGCAGAATTTTCACCTGTTTTACTGGCGGTAGTATTTTCTGTGATGTTAATCGTCACAATATCACCGATATAGCGTGGACGTCGGTCTTCAAACAAGGGGTGATATGCAGCCGCGTTAAATATTGCGCCATTGGCAGCTATGCTAGTATTGGCAATAGCAGGTTTGGCGGTCATGGGCTGTTTGACAATAGAATCAGGCGTGATAGCACAAGCGCTGACCAAGACCCATAAAACTAAAGATAAAAAAACATGTTTTGCCATTGTAATAAAAGCCTAATTACATTTGTGAAAGTTTTTGTAGCATCTGGTCAGAAGTGGTAATCGCTTTGCTATTAATTTCATAAGCGCGTTGGGTTTGTATCATGTTGACTAATTCTTCTACCACGTTGACATTAGAAGTTTCTACATAGCCTTGCGTTAATAAGCCAGCGCCATTTGCGCCTGGTGTGTTGGTTGAAGCGCTGCCAGATGCGGACGTTTCTACGTATAAATTCTCACCTTTAGCCTGTAAACCAGCTGGATTAATAAATGTGGCGAGCTGCAAAGTGCCGACTTGGGTGGCGCTGGTTGAGCCGGTGGTGGTGACAGATACTGTACCATCGCGGGCAATGGTCAGGCTTTCTGCGGTTGCTGGAATGGCTATGCTCGGTTGCACAGCAAAGCCGCTTGCAGTCACTAGTTGGCCTTGGCTGTCAACCTGAAAAGAGCCGTCACGGGTATAGGCGGCTGTGCCGTCTGGTAATAACACTTTAAAGAAGCCAGCGCCTTGAATGGCTACATCTTTATCATTGCTGGTAGCCTGCAAATTGCCTTGGCTAAAAATACGCTCAGTGGCCACAGGCCTCACGCCAGTGCCCAATTGCAAGCCAGAGGGTAGCTGCGTTTGTTGAGATGATTGCGCGCCAGGTTGGCGAATATTTTGATAGAGTAAATCTTCAAAAACAGCGCGAGAGCGCTTAAAGCCATTGGTGCTGACATTTGCCAAGTTATTGGCAATCACATCCATTTGTGTTTGCTGGGCATCTAAGCCAGTTTTCGAAATCCATAGTGAGCGTATCATTTTATTCTTCCTCTAACATCAGCGACTAGTCAACACCCGTTAAACCAGTTCAGTTGCTTGCATCATAAATCGAGTTAAGTTAATTCAAACTGAGGAGTTGACCAGCTTTATTGGCGTTATTCTCAGCGTTTTGCATCAGTTTCATTTGCATTTCAAATTCACGTGCTAGACTAATCATGCTTACCATTGCATCAACCACATTGACGTTGCTGCCTTCTAAAGATCCACCGACTACGTTGACATTCGCATCAGCTTCTGCGGCACTGCCATCTTTGGTTTTAAATAAGCCATCTTCTGCGCGTACTAGGTTGTTTTCTGCTGGATTGACCAATTTTAAGCGGCCTATGACATTTGATGGCCCTGGACTGGCGCTGTTAGACATTGCGGATACAGTGCCATCTTTTGCAATCGAGATCGACATATCTGGCGGTATGCTGATGGGCCCGCCATCCCCCATGACGTTGAGTCCGGTAGATGTTTGTAGTAGGCCATTTTCACTGACTTTAAAGGAGCCATTACGGGTCAGTCCTTCAGAGCCATCGGCGCGCTGTGCAACAAACCAGCCTTGGCCTTGGACCGCTACATCTAGGTCGCGATTGGTCGCTTGGATAGGGCCAGGCGTAAAATCTGTGCCTACCGTGGCATCCACCACAAAGGCGCGCGTTTGCAATCCATCACTAACCACGGGTACTGCTCTAAATGAATCCACTTGTGCCTTAAAGCCTGTAGACGTAGCATTAGCCAAGTTGTGGGCGGTTGTGGCTTGTTGCTCAAGTATGTGTTTTACGCCTGACATTGCCGTATAAATCATTCTATCCATTGCAGCACTCCTTTTTTATTTAGCTATTAGCGCCAGTTTATTAGCGTAAGTTCACTAGCGTTTGTAGCACCTGATCCTGCGTTTTAATGGTCTGTGCATTGGCTTGGTAAACACGTTGTGCGGTAATCATATTGACCAATTCAGCCGTCAGATCGACGTTAGAATCCTCTTGTGCTGAAGCTTGCAAGACGCCTAAAGTACCTGTATTAGGCTGACCTAGCAGGGCATTGCCTGACTCCGAAGTTTCGGACCAGTCATTGCTACCCAGCGATTGCAAACCATTTGGGTTCACAAAACTTGCTAATATCAATTGGCCAAGAATTTTGGATTGACCATTGGTATAGCGTCCCAAAATAACACCGTCTACACCTGTGCCAAAACTGGCTAAGCGACCTGATGTATAGCCATCTTGTGATAGTGAATTAATACTGAAGTTAGAACCAAACTGGGTGCTATCTGAATAATCTAAATTTAAGCTAAGCGGAGTGACTGCGCCTGTTGTCACTGCGAAAGATACGTTTGCTGAAGGAGCTGTAGGTGAAGTGCCAGTGCCATCAAAAATAAGCGTAGTGGTAGGGGTAGGTAATGTCGTGGTTGATGTGCCATCGGCAGTAGTAAATACACTCCAAGTTGTGTTGCCAGAACTGCTATCTGTTTTGACAAAATAATTTTGTAAAGTATGTCCATTACCTAAGCTATCATAAATAGTGATAGCGGTAGAGTTATGGTAAGTCGTCGGGTCTGTTGGATCAAAGTCGTTTGCTGATAATGTGCTATTGCGCGAATCTAAATTAACTGCCCCTAACACTTCGCTCGTTCCAGTTGGTTGTGAGTCGGCCGTATTGATATTAATTTCGGCAGGCACGCCAGTGGCAATCACGCCAGTAGAATCAGCCGCATAGCCTGTAAGTCGCTTACCAGTAGAATCTACAATATAGCCAGTTTTATCCATTTGAAACTGACCATTACGGGTATAAGTAATAGCACCATTGTCGCTCAATCTAAAAAAGCCATTGCCATTAATGGCGATATCCAGAGAGTTATTGGTGCTAGTAATATTACCCTGAGAAAATTGCTGGCCGACACTGGCTAGTTTGGTACCAATACCGATTTGCGGTGACCCACCACCTGTTAATGAGTTGGCAAATACGTCGGCAAATTGTGCACGAGATTGCTTGAAGCCTACCGTGTTGGCATTAGAAACGTTATTGCCGATGATTTCTAGTTGCTTAGAAGTGGCATTGAGGCCACTTAATCCTTGTTGAAAACTCATGTTGTACTCCTGTTATTATTCAATAGGGTGATTAAAAATACTTTGCTAAAAAATTGCCTGATTAAAAAACTTCCTTCACATCGCTAGTGTTGACACTGGCTTGATTGCTTAAATTTAACTTGATGCCGCTGGTGCTATTGGTCAGGCTCATCACTTGTGCGTAAGTTAAGCCGTCTGCTGCGGCAGTTTTTCCGGCAGTTGAGGCGCTTGCTTCAAATTTATAACTGCCTGTTTTTGCCACCGAACCATCGTCTGCCAGCCCATCCCAATTCAAGGCGACGCTACCAGGGTTTTGTGCGCCTAGGGTCAGCGTTCTAATAGTGCTACCCGCAGAATTTTTGATGGCAACTGATAATCTATCTGCGCCTAGAGGTAAATCAACGCCAAAATAGCCACCAGTGCCAGTGCTGCTTACTTGATTGCCAGCGACCAGTACATTGCGGCCTATCATGCTAGCAGCTTGGTAAGACTGGCCAGTTTGCACATTGCCTATTAAGGTCTCCATGGTGTTATTGAGTTTATCAATGCCTGTGACGGTGGATAACTGCGCCATTTGGCTGGTCACTTGTGCGTTATCCATAGGGTTAAGTGGGTCTTGATTTTTCATTTGCGTGACTAGCAAGGTCATGAATCTATCTTGTGCTTTGTCTACACTGGTAGTCGTGGCGTTTTTTTTGCCATTGACGCTATCTAGTAATGCTTGTGAGGCTATGTTTTGCGTGCTTTGTACTGTGGTCATAATGATTCCTTAATATAAACTCGGCGGTCTTTTGATGTTTTTTTGCTTATTGTTGGGCATATTGATAACGGCCTATTGCTGGCCTATGGTCAGCGTTTTTACCAGCATGGTTTTTGCAGCATTCATCGTTTCTACATTGTTTTGGTAAGCACGTGAGGCAGAAATCATATTCACCATTTCTTCTGTCACATTTACATTTGGCATACTGACGTAGCCTTTTGCATCGGCCAAAGGATTTTTGGGGTCGTAAATGACTTTTGCTGGCGATGAGTCTTCTATGACTTTGAGTACTTTAACGCCGCTGGCATCAGGCGTTTCGCTAGCCATGGCGCTAAACACCACTTGTTTGGCTTTATAAGGAGTGCCATTGGCACTGGTTGCGCTATCGGCATTGGCAAGGTTGCTGGCCACGACATTTAAGCGCTGCGATTGTGCACTCATGGCAGAACCAGAAATATTAAATACATTAAATAGAGACATGTTTTATCCTATTAAAATAAAAAAATTATGAACCTTGAATGGCCGCTAACATTTTTTTAAGCTGGGCATTAATCATGGTTAAGCTGGCTTCATAGCGAATACTGTTATCAACAAACTGATTGCGTTCTACGTCCATATCTACCGTATTGCCATCGATGTTAGCTTGGGCAATATTTCTAAATAGCACTTTGGCCGAACTGTCCTGATTAACAGAGCCCGCATCTAAGTGCATGGCAGAGGTTTTGCTAGCGGTCACGGTCTCGCCAGCTAGGCCTGCGTTTGCATTTTGCAGAGCTGTTTTAAAGTCTATGTCACGTGCTTTGAAGTGAGGCGTATCAGCGTTGGCAATATTTCCTGCTATCAATTCTTGGCGCTGGCCACGTAAACGCAATGCGTTTTGGTGAAAACTTAATTCCGCATCTAATTTATTTAACATGCACTTATCCTTTTAAGATCTAAGCTCAGGCTACTGGCAAAAGTGCAGTTAAAGAAAATACACTTATTGCCGATAACATTCATGAGCGCCAGTCTAGATTTAATAGCTGGGGTTTAATCGCCTAAGAAAAGAGGTAAAACTTGTCCTTTTCTAAGTTTTGCTAATGAGACATGACCGTAAAATTCCTATTGTTTTTAATGAGCAACATGGGGATTGAATATGAAACAGCTTGATTGTTATAGGTGCGCAGCCTTAGTAATAGCAGGGCTATTGAGCATGTCAGTGCGTGCTGCGCAGCTAGCTAACCCGTCTTTAGCTATCAATAATCAAACAACTAAACAAGACCTCAGTTTGGTAAAAACCCAAATTACAGATTTTTTGCAAACACAAACCATAGGTTATCCAGGTAAAGTCAGCATTAATGTGGGGGCAATAGACCCCAATATTAAATTGGCGGCATGTCCTGAGGTGCAGATTTTTTTACCTGTTGGTAGTAGGGCATGGGGAAAAACCAGCGTGGGGGTTCGTTGCAATGCACCGGTCAATTGGACTATCTATGTGCAAGCTGCGGTGAATGTGGCAGCACAATATTTGGTAGCGGCAGCGCCTTTAGCGCAAGGACAGGTGCTGACTAGCCAGGATGTGATGTTCGAAAAAGGCGATCTTACTCAGTTGCCAGCAGGTATTTTTACCGATATTAGCCAAGCGCTAGGGCGCTCAGTCATGATATCGATGAATGCAGGGACGGTGTTTAGGCAGGAAATGTTAAAAATTGCGCCTGTCGTACAGCAAGGACAAAACGTTAAGCTGATTTCAGTAGGTAAAGGCTTTAGTGTGTCTGCCGAAGGGCAAGCACTGGCTAAAGCCAATGAAGGCCAGTTGGTGCAAGTGAAGGTTGCTAGCGGCCAAGTCATCAGCGGTATTGCCAAAAATGGTGGCCAAGTGGAAGTTAATTTCTAGCATTATCCTAATTTGTAGGAGAAAAACTTACAAAGCATTAAAGTTCGCTTAAACTATGCCGATATATGCATTATGGATGTATTAAAGTGTGCATAACACATTAAGCCTAAGGATGAACTAGCATGAAAATTAACGCCCCTAATACTAACGGTTTAGCGCTAAATGTAGATAAAGCTAACACTGCTAAATTAGAAGCTGAAGCTGCGATTAAGTTTGCTAAGCCACAAGCCGAACCCACGGTGACCGCAGCTAAAGAGAATGTCAGCCTGTCAACTATGTCGGCGCAATTGAGGTCATTAGAAGATAAAATTGCGACGGCCAATGTTTTTGATGCTAAAAAAGTTGATGCAATAAAATCAGCGATTACTAAAGGTCAGTTTAAAGTGGATTCTGAGAAAGTAGCCGACGGACTTATAGAGACAGTAAAAGATTTATTAAACCCGCAAAACCGCCAATATCCTTGAGAACATTATGAGTCTAATCCCATCTACTAAGCCGATATCGTTTATACAAGATGCCCAACTAGTCGCCGAGCTACTAGATGCTTTGTCGCGTGAGCAGTCCAGCTTAGTGATGGCAGATATTGACGCCATAGAAGATTTGATGAAAGAAAAGTCTGATTTATTACAACGTATTAATATGGCAGCAAAGCTTAGATATGGTGACTTGGCAGTCAATGGCTTTGAGGCAAATGAATCTGGTATGTTGGCCTGGCTTAAGCGTCAAGCTAAGCCAGCGCTAAATCAACAATGGTTAAATTTTCAAAAAACCTTAAGTCAAGCAAAAGAAATGAATAGACTTAACGGCATACTTATTAACAAACATTTTAATCGTAACCAGCAGTTGCTTAATCATATACAAGGCAATGCTCATGCTAATCATGTGTATGGCAAAAATGGCCAAGCGCAAACCTATGCGCAAGCACGTGGCTCATTAACGGTGTAGTGGTTGGCTGGTTTTTATATTCACTCGGCTAGGCGAAAGGCTGGCGCGTAAGCATCCTGCTCTCTGCGTGAAATTCCTAGCTCATTAGCAAGATTTCGCCATTTGCTGACAACAGAGCGCACCTGAGTAATAATTGCGTTAGCCTCATCATTCTTGAGCCTGAACAGGTGTGCCACTGATAGCGCTAATTCCAGATCCAATGCATTATCTGTTTCACTAACGTTGAGCTTGAGCCCAGATGAGTGGGGAGTGGGATTCATGTCGTAGGCTTCAGATAGCTTCCAGCCTTGATTTGGTACAAGGATAAAACCGTGATTACGTAGATGATCATCGGTATTGGAAACGCACATATTGAACACGATGCGTGTCCACAATTCACGCAGATCTACATTAGTCTGCGCACCGTGATCAATCAATACCTGAGCCAACTCAAGATAGCTGACGCCAGAGGATGCGTCATCTCCGTCGGAATGCCCAGTCAGCGTCATTGCCGAGGCAAAGTGCTTGCGTAAACCTCCCGCCGTGCGATCAAATCGCTTAATCATGAAGGTATGGCTGCCTGAGGCGAACTTTTGTGCAGAAGCGTCAGCAACATACAGACCACAAGCTTCCGCCAAGGTATAGGTCAATAACTCCCATGCACCCATATCCGATTCGTCTCTGATGCTGGGAAACTTGGCAATCCATAGCTGGCCTTCAGGATCAATGACGCTGGCTTTAGGCCTTGCTCCGCCAAGAGACCCGCCTGGTGCAATTAAAATGCGCAACCATTCATCAATTGAATCTGCATTTATTGCGTCATCCCGCTCGAATGATTGACTAGCATATTCAAGTTCACGCAACCGAATAAATGGAGGTGCCGCTGTATAGGTGTCATCATCGAGAAATGGGCCATCTTCATCCAGCTTAAACCTAAGTGCACCTATGCGATAAAGGTCATGCACACCCAATAGATAATCAGACTCCATCAACCTGATGTCCTTGCGCACCTCTCCCTTGCGCTGTGCTCGCTCAAGCCGACGGTTCATGAGAAGCTTACCCCAACGATCTGGGCTTGAATCAAGAAATAGGCCGAAATTTTCCTTATCGTGAGGCGCGAATTGCCTACCACCAAAATTGCTAAGTACAGGGTCAAGCCTTATGTCTATTACGTGTGGATGTGCTAGTGCCTCTGCAGTATATTCAAACTCAAACACTTCGTGACTGCCTTGGGCGTGCGAATGTAGATATCCAAGCCTAAGTGGCTCATCCAGAGCTTCCCAATCAGCATAAACGATAATGTCATGGGTTCCGCGCGGCATGCATTATTCCTTAACTTGCGATTCATTCAGTAGTAAGAGTAAATGCTTAGAGGATATTCTGCCAGAAGCAGATTTATCCTCAGTGGGCTCTGTCGGTCTTTTTGTCGAGGATGGCAGGCCTCCTAATTTTATTGATGTTGAAGGTATAGCCCGACGAGGCTTTATATTCTTAACAAGCGTGGCGTCCTGTAGTCGATGTCCCATCACATCGACCTTAGCGACTTCTGCAATATCCTGCTCAACCTGCAGCACTTGCATCACGGCTAAGTAAGCACCTATTGTTACACCAGCGCTACCACGCTCAATCGCTCGCAGTGTCATCACAGACATGCCAGCACGCTCGGCCACTTGCTTAGCTTGCAACCGACGGCGTAAACGCGCCATGCGTAGACGCTCACCCAAATCTTCAATGAGACGGGTGGTAGGTGGGAGAAGTGATGCTGTCTTGTTAGACATAATGCAATTATTCTATTACTTTATGCAACTAAATGCAATAATAGTTTCACTTTGTTGGTAAATTTTACATTCTCGTCGTTCTTGGCAAGGATGTCGCTGCCTCATGTGAGCCATGCGTTCTGAGGATTTTCTTTTTTTAGGTTTCTACAGCTCATATTTTATGAACAGCTTGATTTTAATTTTGATCGGAATGCGGCAAAAATAGACGGCGCATTATTGCTTGAAAACTAGATTTGCCAAAAATTATTTTTACAGTAATCTATTGGAAATAGTTACGCGATAAGACAAATGGTCCTAAAGGGCCGAGCTTGCAAGAGCTAAATTGACCAGACTCAGCACTCTCAATGCTTAATTGAGACTTAAATGCCGCGCAAGCGGGCGCTACGTTAGTAAGAAGTATCAGACGTACCTTGGAATGCTTCCTTAATTTCAAGCTCTACAAGGATTTGACGAAGAAGCGGAAAGGTAAAGCCGCCAACGTCTTATCTAAGGTCGAAAGGCTGAAGCTGCTTACTGACATTGTCGAAGGGAGGCCGGCGCAAGCCGGCGAAACAAGACCCGTAAGGGCTGGCAGCTGGAAAGACAGCGTTAATTATTAACAATGGAGCGATATGGCCGTATTTGTATTAGATCGTAGTGGACAGGCATTAATGCCGTGTACCGAGAAACGGGCGAGATTACTTCTCGTGCGTAATCGTGCCCGAGGGCATCAAATACTACCGTTTACTATCCGACTAACAGATCGGCTTGCAGCTTCAGTAGCATTTCAAGCCCAATATCAAATGGGCTGAAACAAAAAGAGACATTCATTTGTGTATGCGTCTAATCGACGAAGAAATTAGTGCGCGTCTGGAAGTTCTTGGGACGTATCAGAAACAGCTTTAAGTTTACCTTTAGGGCTTAATTTCTGATTGATGTCATCTACTTTTTTCTCTAGCTCTTTTTGATCAAAAACAGTAAATAAGGCGTGGGATATCTGGTTTTCCAGATCATCCCGCTGCCCCTCAATCACTGTCAAAAACACTTTCTTAGTCATGTGGTGTACCTTAGTTATCGTTTGTGCCTCCAGCATAGCATTTAAATAACGCTACGCAAGTCTAGATCCGCTTGTATCAATATAAACGAATCTAGATTTCTTGTGAGTAATGACGGAAACCCGTGCATGTAAATGCGCATCTCAAAAGTCGCAAGACATTTGGTGATTCTCGCCAATTTTAATCATCAACCATTAATCTTGAAAGGATAATATATGGTTAGCAATAATTTCGAAGCAGTATATGCAGAAGTACGCGAACTATCATTATCAGACTTTCTTGATAGTGAATTGAACGTAAAAGGCAAACCTTTATCGGGAACAGTTCGTTATTCAGAGTGCCCTTGGTGCGGCTTAGCCACAAACAACGCAAGCAATCGTCTTGCTGTGTTGGTAGGTGATCGCATGTGCCATTGTCATCGTTGTAAAGAGGGTGGAGATGTTGTTAAACCCGCTATGAAACTATGGGGTACGGGGAACTGGGAAACAGCGTTACGTTTAGCAGATAAGTCCAAAAATACATCAAACAATGTCAGTAAGCAGCTTCGGTCTGTCGACCTTAGAAAAGACATTGGCGGCTTTACCTTTCCGCGTCTTCGTCAAATCCTTGTAGAGCTTGGAACTAAGGAAGCATTCCAAGGCTAGAAGAATACTTTGGATTTTTAGTCGTGCTGATTAAATATAAAGCCTAAAAATAGGGCTTATATTTTTTAGTTCCAAAAACGCATGATGAAATTTTCGGTGAGCACGCCAATGTTGGCAAAGAATCCCAATGACGTCACTATGAGCTGAATAGGATTATCCTGGACTTCCCCCAATATCGTAGACATTTTTCAATGTCCGATTTGTTGTTGTTCAAACTGAACGGGGCTTAAATAATTCAAATAACTATGCCTGCGTACACGATTATAAAACACTTCGA
>CAIRBH010000002.1 GCA_903876765.1 uncultured Pseudomonadota bacterium
GCTGTATATCAAAATCATCATTATCATCATCTTCGTGCGCTGTGACAGCAAAATCAGAGGCTGCGCCAATCAAATAATTAAAATTTAAAATAAGCGCTAGCGGCATATCATTCAAGCAGCGTTGGCAGGTGGTAATTAAATTCGCCTTCAAGGATAAGCTTAAAAGAGACTGGTCTGCCGCATCAGTTTTTCCTAACAATTCATAGCTAATCGTGCCTGAAGGAATGCTGTTTGACTGAGATATCTGGGCAGCGTGTAGCAATAGATCATTCAATCTAGGGCAATCCACCAATAACAACTCACCAGCAAGGCGCTCATTTTTTTTAGCAAAGGCAAGGTTGTCGATAAATATTGTGCGTATAGTCATTCTAATGTTCTAAAATTTAGGTCAAATGGGATTTGGCTATCAGATTTCACATGTTACAATTGCTCGGTTTGATTGAATAATTAAGGCAAGCAACGTGTTTAAAAAAATTCTTGTGGCTAACCGTGGTGAAATCGCAGTGCGCATTGTACGCGCTTGTTCTGAAATGGGCATTAAGTCTGTGGCGATATATGCGGATGCAGATCGTCAGGCGCTACATGTAAAAAAAGCCGATGAAGCCTATAACATAGGCGCAGATCCAGTTGCGGGCTATTTAAACGCACATAATATTGTCAATTTAGCAGTTGCCGCGGGTTGCGACGCCTTACATCCTGGCTATGGATTTTTATCAGAGAACCCAGAATTAGCCGAAATTTGCGAGCGTCGCGGCGTTAAATTTATTGGCCCCAATGCGGATGTGATAAGACAAATGGGCGATAAAATTCAGGCAAGAAATGCCATGACCAATGCCGGGATACCATGCACACCAGGTAGCGATGGGAATTTAGCCAATCTGGATGAAGCGGTAACTTTAGCAGATAAAATCGGTTACCCCGTCATGCTAAAAGCCACCAATGGCGGTGGTGGTCGCGGCATACGCCGTTGTGATAGCAAAAAAGAATTATTAAGCAATTATGACCGTGTGATATCTGAGGCTAGCAAGGCATTTGGTAAGCCTGAGGTGTTTTTAGAAAAATGCGTGGTCACACCACGGCATATTGAAGTACAAATACTTGCCGACTCGCAAGGCAATGTCATTCATTTATTTGAGCGTGATTGCTCAATTCAGCGGCGTAATCAAAAGTTAATTGAAATCGCCCCATCCCCACAATTAAGTCAAGCCCAGCGCGAGTATATTGGCGGGTTGGCAGTAAAAGCGGCAAAAGCAGTAGGTTATGAAAATGCCGGTACAGTAGAGTTTCTATTAGACGCTGATAATACTTTCTATTTCATGGAAATGAACACTCGCTTGCAAGTTGAGCATACCGTCACAGAAACGATTACTGGCATTGATATAGTGCAAGAGCAAATTCGAGTGGCGTATGGTTTGCCATTGCAATATGTTCAAACTGAAGTGCAGTTTAGAGGCTATGCGATGGAATTTCGCATCAATGCGGAAGATCCTAAGAATGATTTTCTGCCTAGCTTTGGTAAAATTACTCGCTACTATGCCCCTGGCGGCCCGGGCGTTCGCATGGATGCAGCGATTTATAGTGGCTACGTCATCCCGCCTTATTACGATTCTATGTGCGCAAAATTAACTGTTTGGGCACTTGATTGGGAAAGCGTGATAGAGCGCGGTCGCCGAGCGCTTGATGATATGCTGATTTATGGGGTAAAAACAACCATTCCTTATTATCAAGAAATATTGAAACATGAAGATTTTAGAAACGCTAATTTCAATACCAGCTTCGTTGAAGCGCACCCAGAACTGACGCACTACGCCAATGAAATACCGCCAGAAATGATAGCAGCGGCTATCTCTGCTGCCATTGCGGCCCATGAAGGCATTTAAAAATAAATAGAACATATAGTTAAACATATCAATTTGAGTAAAGAGTTAATTATGGCTAAAACACCGCAAGCATCAAAAGTACAGATCACAGAATTGGTTTTACGTGATGGGCATCAATGTCACATTGCCACGCGCATGCGTACCGAAGACATGCTACCTATTTGTGCCAAGTTAGATGCTATCGGCTTTTGGTCTTTAGAAGCTTGGGGCGGCGCTACTTTTGATGCCTGTGTACGTTACTTAAAGGAAGATCCTTGGGAGCGCTTAAAAACGCTGCGCAAAGCACTGCCTAATTCAAGGATACAAATGCTATTGCGCGGTCAGAATTTGCTTGGCTATCGCCACTATTCTGATGATGTAGTGCGTGCTTTTGTGCAAAAATCTGCTGATAACGGTGTAGATGTATTTCGTGTGTTTGATGCACTAAACGATACACGTAATTTACGTGTGTCTATTGAGTCTGTAAAAAAAGCGGGTAAACATGCTGAAGGCACGATTAGTTACACCACCAGCCCAGTGCATGACATCAACCATTTTGTTGGCATTGCAAAAGAGCTCGAAGAAATGGGGTCTGACACTATCGCCATTAAGGACATGGCAGGCTTACTGACGCCACAAGCCACCATAGATTTAGTCAAAGCACTACGCAACAATGTAAACCTACCTATCCATATTCATAGCCATGCAACAAGTGGGTTAGCTAGCATGAATATGTTGCGCGCACTAGAAAACGGCGCGCTGATGATAGATACCTGCTGCGCTGCCTTCTCAGAAGGAGCAAGCCATCCAACGACTGAGAGTATGATTGCGGCGCTGCAAGGTACAGAATTTGACACGGGTTTAAATATAGCTGCGGTGCAAGAAGTGACGGCATATTTCCGCGAAGTGCGTAAAAAATACTGGCAATTTGAAAGTGAGTTTTCTGGCGTTGATACACGCGTCTTATTGAACCAAGTGCCAGGCGGCATGATTTCAAATTTAAGCAACCAACTTAAAGAGCAAGGTGCGTTAGATCGCATGAATGAAGTCTTGGCTGAAATCCCATTGGTACGTCAAGATTTAGGTTACATTCCTTTAGTGACCCCTACCTCGCAAATTGTAGGTACACAGGCCGTGCTCAACGTCATGACTGGCAAGCGTTACAAATCGATCACTAACGAAGTAAAAAACTACTTTTCTGGCCAATACGGCAAAGCCCCTAGCTCAGTCAATGCTGAAATTAAACAATTAGCGATAGGTGACGCACCAGCGATCACCTGCCGACCAGCGGACTTATTAGCGCCTGAAATGGTTAAACTCACCAGCGAAGCTGAGCGTTTTGCTCAATCTGAAGAAGATGTACTGACCTATGCCATGTTCCCCGACATTGGTAAAACTTATTTGCAAGAACGCAATGCAGACTCGCTCACCCCAGAAGTACTGTTAGATAAAGCCGCCGCTCATGCTAGCGCTTCGCGTTACGCCCCCAGCGAATTTAAAGTCACCTTGCATGGCGAGACTTTCCACATCAACCTAACTGGTAGCGGCCATGCTGGGCAAGAAAAACGGCCATTCTATGTATCTATAGATGGCATAGCTGAAGAGGTCATGGTTGAAACTTTAAGTGAGATAGAAGTTTCAAGCAATGGCGGCAGTAATGGTAAAAAGAAAGCTATCTCTAACAAAGGCGTTAGCGGACGTCCACGGCCATCACATGCAGGACACGTCACCACCTCAATGCCAGGTACGATAGTTGCCGTCAAGGTCAAAGCAGGCGATAAAGTCAATGCAGGCGATGGCGTGCTTGTGATTGAAGCGATGAAGATGGAAAATGAAATACAAGCAGCCACTTCAGGGATAGTAGTTGCCGTACATGTGGTTAAAGGTGATACCGTCACACCAGATGAATCACTGCTTGAAATTCAGCCAGAATAAACGGCTAGTGCTTAACAGAAAAGTCGATACTATGCTTAGCTGGCATGGCTTAGACGCCGTGGCTCAGATGGGGTTGTTCAGACGGCATGCTGCTGTCGACTTTTTTATCAACTGATAGCTGGCTGGCAACAATAAATGACTAGACCCTTAATTCTTGCATCTTCTTCAATCTATAGACGTGAACTGCTGGCGCGACTACAACTGCCATTTACCTACATATCGCCTGAGGTTGATGAGCGCAGTCTAACCGACGAATTACCGCAACACACCGCCCTAAGATTGGCACAATTAAAAGCTAAAATAGTCGGCATGCATTATCCGAATGCCCTGATTATTGGTTGCGACCAAGTGGCGACCTTAGATAACGTACAACTCGGCAAGCCACTTAGCCATGCTAATGCTGTGAAGCAATTAACTGTGATGCGCGGGCGCGAAGTGGTTTTTCATAGTGCTTTATGTCTATACAACACGGCTACTGGTAATATGCAGGCAGAGGTTATTCCCTACTTGGTAAAATTCAGAAATTTAACTGACCAGCAAATTGAAAATTACCTTATTAAAGAGCAACCATACGATTGTGCGGGTAGCGCTAAATCAGAAGGGTTGGGCATTGCCATCATTGAGAAAATGACGGGTGAAGACCCCAATGCACTGATAGGATTGCCTCTCATTAAACTGGTTAGTATGCTGCAAAATGAAAACCTTGCAGTGATATAAGAATATTCCGCCACATCACTATACTGCTACATATCTAAATGACAATCATCAAATGGCAATAAAAGGTTAAATGGCTCAACAATACGGCACTATCTATCTCATTCCTGTCACGCTAGGTGAAGACAATATCAGCAAGGTATTGCCAGCGGACGTAGTGAGCGTAGTGCAGAAGCTTGATCATTTTGTGGTTGAAAGTGAAAAATCAGCCCGCCATTTTTTGAGTAACATTAAAACCATTAAGCCAGTACGTGAGTTAAGCTTAAATCTACTCAATGAACATACCGAAGCCAAGGACGTAGCTGCCCTACTAGCACCTTTGCTAGCAGGTAAAGATTTAGGGCTAATGAGTGATGCTGGATGCCCAGGTGTGGCTGATCCTGGCGCGCAGTTGATAGCCTTAGCTCATGAAAAAGATATTCGCGTGGTACCTTTTGTCGGGCCAAGTGCCATCTTACTTAGCCTCATGGCTTCTGGGCTCAATGGACAACAATTTTCGTTCTTAGGTTACTTGCCTATCGATAAAACGCAACGTAATCAAAAACTCAAAGAAATCGAAAAACGCTCGCTTACCCATCATGAAACGCAACTTTTCATCGAAACGCCTTATCGTAATCAGCACATGTTGGAGGCGATAATCAGCACCTGTCAGGCGACTACTAGGCTGTGTGTGGCTTGCGATATTAGTCTATCAACAGAATTTATTAGCAGCAAAACCATCGCCGCATGGAAAAAATCACCCTTACCTAATTTGCATAAGCGGCCTACTGTATTTTTATTGCTGGCGTAATTTTTTAGAGAATTAGTTTTTTAACTGGGGAATAGGTCAACCTGTGCATGGGTGTAACCCCATGTTTAGCAAGCATTGCTAGATGTAAGGGGGTAGGATAACCCTTATGTTTGGCAAATCCATATTGTGGATATTGCTGATCTAATTGGTATAACTCCTCATCGTGCGCTACTTTAGCTAGTATGGATGCAGCCGATATGGCGGGCACTTTACTATCACCCTGCACTATCGCCTCACATGGTAAATCGATATTTGGACACCGATTACCGTCTACTTGCACAAAAATTGAACGACTATCGTGATGCATAAGCAGCGCCTCAATAGCCCGCTGCATCGCCAATAGGCTGGCTTGTAATATATTCATCTGGTCAATTTCTTTTGCGCTACAACTAGCGATAGCCCATGCTAAGGCATATTGCTTAATTTCATCACTCAAGCGATCACGTTTTTTTTCTGAGAGTATTTTAGAGTCGGCCAAACCAATTAACGGTCGCTCAGGGTTTAAGATGACGGCAGCCGCATAAACACCACCTGCCAATGGCCCACGCCCCGCTTCATCTACACCACATATTAAGGAGAAAGAAGACATTTAGTATTTATGGCAAATAACCAAGGATGACGTCAGCCGCTTTTTCTGCGGCGTTTTGCTTAAGGCTATGATGAATTTTGCTAAATTCAGCCTTAATTTCCGTAAGATGCTTAGTATCACTGATGAGCATAATCGCCGATTCGGCGATCTTTTCAGGTGTAGCATCATCTTGTAGTAATTCTGGCACGATGAATTTTTCCGCCAGTATATTAGGCAAACCCACATAAGGCTGTAAGCGCATACGTTTAAGAATGTGCCAGCTTAATGTAGACATGCGATAACAAATAACCATAGGCTTTTTCAACAGCGCCGCCTCAAGTGTAGCCGTGCCAGAAGCGACTATCACCACATCTGAGGCCTGCATAGCATCATGTGCATGACCAAATAAAATTTGTATAGGCAAAGCCATGTTTTGATGAAAAATGGCTGATTCAAAAATCCGTCTTGTTTCTCGTGTAATGAGCGGCACTAAGAATATTGCATCGGGGTATTGGGCGTAAATTAATTCAGCTGTTTTAACAAACAGCTCAGCATGTTGCTGGACTTCACTTTGGCGGCTACCTGGCAACATGGCTACTACCAAGCTAGATGACTTTAATTTTAAGATATCTCTTGCTGTAGAAATATTTGGCTGCATGGGCAGTATATCTGCCAATGGATGGCCTACATAAGTCACTGGAATGCCCTCGCCTTGATACAAAGCCGCCTCAAATGGAAACAGCGTCAACATGTGCGATACTGCTTTTTTAGTCTTTTTAATTCTATTTTTACGCCAAGCCCATACGGAAGGACTGACGTAATGAATAGTTTTAATGCCTTTATTTTTTAATTTTCTTTCAAGCCAAAAATTAAAATCAGGCGCATCCACACCTATGAATAAATCTAGTTGCTGACTAACAAGCTGTTTGAGCAGCTGACGCCTGAGCCTTAAAAGGCCAAATAAATGCTTAATGACTTCTATATAGCCGCGCACAGAAAGACGCTCAATAGGGAATAAGGATTGGGCGCCTTCATTTATCATTTTAGGCCCCGCAATGCCTACAAATTCAATATCTGAGCGCTTTTGCTTGAGTGCTTGAATGAGGTGGCTACCAAGTAAATCGCCTGAGGCCTCACCAGCCACGATACCAATTCTAAGCATTTTAGTCAGTTAGCGGATAATGCCGCGGGTGGATGTGCTTAAAAAATTAGTCAGCGGGCTAATTTCAGGTATAGTTTTTTGCATAGTAGCGAGCTCTATTTTCGCCTCATCTAAACTTAGTCCATTGCGATAGAGCAGCTTATAAGCGCGTTTTATTTGCAGTATGCTCTCTGCACTATAACCACGTCGCTTTAAACCTTCAGCATTGATGCCATGCGGCTTAGCATCATAGCCAGCGGCTGTAATGTAAGGCGGAATATCTTTAAAGATGACTGAGCCGACTGCGGTGATGACGTGTGAGCCGATTTTGCAAAACTGATGAATCAGGGTAAATCCCCCTAAAATTGCATAATCATCAATACTCACATGCCCTGCCAATGAAGCATTGTTGGCTAAAATAGTATGGCTGCCTATTTCACAGTCATGTGCGATGTGCACATAGGCCATAATCCAATTATCACTTCCAATTTTAGTCATACCTTTATCTTGTACTGTGCCGCGATTAAAAGTACAAAATTCACGTATGGTATTGTTATCGCCAATTTCTAGTGAAGTTGGCTCATCCTTATATTTTTTATCTTGCGGTGCTTCGCCTAATGAAGAATATTGAAATATATGATTATTTTTACCTATGGTGGTCGGACCATTAATGATAACGTGTGGGGCTACCCGTGTACCAGCGTCTATTTTGACATTTGCACCTATGATTGAATAAGCGCCAACTTCCACACTAGAATCAAGCTCAGCATTAGCATCAACGATTGCCGTCGCATGAATTTTTGTTGCCTGCATGGCTTAGCTCTCTTTTTTATCGATCGCTTTCAAAATACACATCATCTGTGCTTCTGCCACAATGGCGCCGTCCACACGAGCTACGCCAGAATATTTCCAAATGCCTTTTAAAATACGATCAATTTTAACGTTAAATATAATTTGATCACCTGGCGAAACTGGCTTTTTAAATCGAGCGCTATCTATGCCTGCAAAATAATAAACGGAATCATCGCTAGGTTTAACGCCCATGGTTTTGAATGATAGTATAGCCGCGGCTTGTGCCATAGCTTCTACAATCAGCACGCCAGGCATCACAGGGTGGTAAGGAAAATGGCCAGGAAAGTAAGGCTCATTAATAGTCACATTTTTTAGCGCAACAATTTCTTTACCTAATTCCATAGAAATAACACGGTCAATTAAGACAAATGGGTAGCGATGCGGTAAGTGCTCCAATATTTCATGAATATTCATGCTGCTAGGATGTGTGTTATCTGTCATTTTTATTCTCAGCTTACTTTTTTAGTTGATAGCTATTGGGGTATATTTTTAATAACTAGGCATTACTAGCTAGATTTTAACAGAGCTATGTGTTTTTCTAGACTTTTAATTTTATCTGACAATGAATCTAAATGTCGAATGTTTGCAGCGCTATTAAGCCAAGCTTTATGTGTCTGAAAAGGCATTAACGCTGTATAGGTATCAGCAATCAGTAAAGAGCGCGTAATCATACTGCCAGGCGAAACAGTGACATGGTCTGCTATCTCTAAATGACCTAATATCATTGCAGCGCCGCCAATCTTGCAATGCTTACCAATTTTTGCACTACCTGCTACACCAGTACACCCAGCGATGACGGTGTGAGCCCCTATGATACAGTTGTGACCTATCTGTATGAGGTTATCCAGCTTTACTCCCTCTTCAATAATAGTATCGTCTAGCGTACCTCTATCTATAGTGGTGTTGGCGCCGACATCAACATTATTATGTAATACAACACGCCCAATTTGGGGTATTTTTAGCCAAACATCGGCTTCTTGGGCGTAACCAAAGCCGTCTGAACCTATCACTGCACCTGAAAAAATATGGCAATTTTCACCGATGATACTATGGTGTTTAATCGTGGCATTCGCTTCTAAACATGAATTGTCAGCAATGCTGACGTTATGCTCTATGACACATCCACTTCCGATAACGACATTTTCGCCTAATACGACATTCGCGCCTATCACAGCTAAAGCAGCAACACTGCATGATGGCGGAATAGTTGCAGTAACGTCGATAACAGCAGTTGCTGCTAGGCCTAAGTCAGGCTTAATCGGAGGATTTAATAGCGCTGTGAGCTTAGCGAAATAAGCATAAGGATGGTCAACGATAATTCTTGGCAAAGCAGTTAAGTCGGAATCTTTGCCAGCCAGCACGTAAGCACTGGCTCGGCATGTCGCGAGGGATTTTTGGTATTTACTTGTATGAATAACGCAAATATCACCAGATTTCGCGCTGCTTATCGATGAAACACGACTAACCAGCGTATCTTCATCGCCAATAACGGACCCACCTAGCAACTTGGCTATCTCACCAAGCGAGTACTGTTTCATCATTATAATAAACCTCAAAAACTGAGTATCAATAATGAAGGCGCGATATGAATTATTTTTTACCTAATAATTTCAATACCTTATCAGTGATGTCTATTTTATCAGCCGCATATGCTACGCCACTGTACATGACTAAATCATAGCTCTCAGCTTTTGCCACGGATTGTACTGCTTTGTTAATTCTATCTTGCAAGCTGCCAAGCTCTTCATTCTTACGCAAATTAATATCTTCGCGTAGTTCACGTTGCTTACGCTGAAACTCAATTTTAATATTTTGCACATCCCGTTCTTTATTACGACGCTCTGCTTCTGTAATGGTTAAACCATCTTTATCTAGTGCAGTTTCTAACTCTTTAATTTGCTTAGCCATACGATCTAACTCTTGTGATCTGGGACTAAATTCACGTTCTAATTTCTTGCCACTTTCCGCAGTTTGCGGGGCTTCTTGCAGAATTTTATCTACTTGCACATAACCCACTTTCAACTCTGCCGATTGTGCAGACATGGCAAATATCATAAAACTAGCTAAAACTAAATTCTTTAATGTATGGCTCAATTCAATCTCCTAAATCACTCACTTTAATTACATAACATTATGCCACAACTAGTCTAAACATCAGCTCACTATGAGCTGCTTGATATTGCATAAATTTTAAAACTGCTGACCAAGTTGAAATTGTATAGTTTCAGTCGTGTCTGCCGCCGTACTGTTTAACGCTTTAGCATAAATCAACTTCAAAGGGCCAAATGGTGAAAACCAACTCACACCTACACCTGCTGAATATTTCAAATCACTTAAATTATAAGATTGATTTGAGCCCCATACATTCCCCGCATCGGCAAAGGCACTCAATCTAAACTGTTTGGAGTCTTTTAAGCCGGGGATAGGCATAAAAAACTCAGCGTTACCAAGTATGTTCTTAGTACCGCCTACAGAATATTCTAAGCCATTACTAGTTGCTTTAGGCCCTAAAGTGCCAATCGCATAGCCTCTTACCGAGTTAACCCCACCCATAAAGGTATTTTTAAAGAATGGGAAGTCCTTGCCCCCATAAGCACCAGAATAGCCAATTTCCCCGTTAAGCATAAACGTCAAGTCTTTGACAACTTCGGTATACCAAGAATGCTTATAATTGAGTTTATAGTATTGCAGATCTAGTACTGGTAGGGAAATTTCGCCACTTAATCTTTGATAAACGCCACGGTTGGTATATAAAATACTATCTCTTGAGTCATGCGCCCAACCCGCGCTGGCAACTACCGAGTTACTGGTACATCCAGTAGTATTGTGGCAAAAATCTTGATACTGCTGAGGACTACTAGTAGATAAAGTAATGTCAGTAAAGTCGCCTGCTAACCCCACACTGAAACCATCACGCTCATTTAATGGTATGCCAAACCTAACGCCACCGCCATAGGATGAAGTGCTGTAATTAGCCACGTTATTAGTCGACCCTGTATTGACATCGCGTCGATACACATCAAAACCACGGCTTACACCATCTGGCGTAAAGTAAGGATCTGTATAAGATAACGAGTAAGTCGTATTGGTTTTACCAGTATTAACTTGTGCACTGACCCGGTTACCCGTGCCTAAAAAGTTATTTTGGTTAACGGTAATACCAAACACCACGCCTTCGCTGCTCGATAAACCTGCACCAAACTGTATGCTGCCAGTCGATTGTTCAGTCACACTGACGTTTAAATCGACCTGATCGGCAGTGCCAGCTACGGCTGGTGTTTCAATATTGACATCAGAAAAATATTGCGTGCGTACCAGCCGCTCTTTGGAGCGGTCAATTTTATTTGAGGCATACCAAGCAGATTCTAACTGTCTGACTTCCCGACGCACGACTTCATCTCGGGTGCGAGTGTTACCGACGATATTAATGCGTCGCACATAAACACGCTTGCCTGGATCAATGAAAAAAGTGAATGCCGCGGTGTGCAATTCTTTATTCACTTCAGGTACTGGATTGACATTGGCAAAGGCATACCCATCATTACTCAGACGGTCACTAATGGCCTTGCTCGATTGTGTAATATTATTACGACTGAATGTCTCACCTTTTTTAACTAAAATTAATTGTTGAAGCTCTGCATCTGGCACAATAGTCTCGCCAGCCAACTTCACTTCTGAAATAGTATATTTTTGCCCTTCTGTGACATTTACGGTGATATAAATATCTTTTTTATCGGGCGTGATTGATACCTGAGTGGAGTCAATATTAAACTCCAAATAACCCTGATTCATATAGAAAGATCTTAGTGTTTCCAGGTCGGCATTTAATTTTTGTTTTGAGTATTGGTCGTCTTTATTCCACCAGCTCATCCAATTGGGGGTGGTCAATAAAAATTCCGCCCGCAAATCATCTATAGAATAAGCTTGATTACCCACTATATTAATACTACGAATTTTTGAAACCGCCCCTTCTTCAATATCAAAACGAACAGCCACTCGATTGCGCTCTAAGGGTGATACCACCGCTTTAACAGTGGCGCCGTATTTGCCTTGAGATAAATACTGTCGCTTAATCTCTTGCTCGGCGCGGTCTAGTTGAGATTTATCAAATATTTGCCCTTCAGCAATGCCAATTTGCTTAAGACCTTCTTTCATTTTGTCAGTTGGGAAGGATTTATTACCACTAAAATCGATCTGTGCCACAGATGAGCGTTCTTGCACAGTAATGATTAATACGCCGCTTTCACTTTCAATTCGCACATCTTTAAAAAACCCTGTACCGTATAAAGCTTTAATGGCCTGTGAGGCCAGCTCATCGCTCATAGTATCGCCAACTTTAACTGGCAGATTAGTAAAAACAGTACCAGCCTCTGTGCGCTGTATACCCTCAATACGTATGTCTTTGACGACAAATGGCTCAAGTGCTAGCGCTGATTCTGCATAAAAAATAAAAGCTAAAAAAAGAATAGATTTAAGCTTGAGATTCATCCACTTACTTTTTGCTTGATTTGATAATATTAATTTTTTTATAGTCATGCAATCAGCCTACTATCCACCTATTTATATCATTATAAAATGCTATGACCATCATAAAACCTAGCATAGAAAACCCAATTTTTTGCCCGATGACCATCACAGACTCAGGTACAGGTTTGCCAGTCAAAATTTCAACCATATAGTACATCAAATAGCCGCCATCTAAAACTGGTATAGGCAATAGATTTAACATCCCTATACTAATGCTAATCAGCGCCAAGAAGCCGATAAATACCTTAATACCCATACTGGCGCTTTGCCCTGCATAATTAGCAATGGTCACAGGCCCACTCATACCCTTCCATGATGCTTGCCCAGCCAGCATTTTACCTAATATTTTTAAGCTAAATATTGCGGTATCCCAAGTTTTTACTATGGCTTTCATCAGCGCGTCAGTTGCCGAATAATGCACAGTGATAAAAAAGTCATCCAGCTGACTTTTTGCCACTTGCAGTCCTGCACCAATACGCCCTACCGTGATGCCTTGCTCTAATTCAGGCTTGGGTCGCACTGTTAATTTCACTTCAGCGGCATTACGCAGCACCAGTACATCTAGCGGTTGATTCGCATGCTGCTTAATCACTTCAACAAAATCTTGCCAATCCTTAACTTTAATACCCGCAACTGATAGCACTAAATCATTTGTTTTTAAACCTGCAAAATCTGCTGGGCTAGCCGTTAATACCTCCCCTATTCGCGCTGGAATACTGGGTTGGTTTACTGTCAAACCGAGCAAAGTCAAAACATCATGCCTAACATCGTCAATATTGATAGCTGACAAGCTCAACTGATGCGTTCTGACTTCTTGATCAGCGCTAATGACTTGAACTTGAACGCTAGTATGTTTTAAAGATTCGTTCAACAAAGCCCAACTCACCTCTTGCCATGTCGATACATCTTTACCATTGATTTTTTGTATGGTCTCACCAGATGAGAAATTTGCTGTCGCCGCTGGGCTAGGATAGAGCACTTTGCCTAGCGTAGGCTTCATACCCACTACTCCTGTCATGAATAGCAGCCAATATAAGAGAATTGCGAGTAATAGATTAGCCATGGGCCCTGCCAGCACAATAGCAATGCGCTTGGTGACGGATTGGCGATTAAACGCTCGCTTGAGCTCTAGTTCCGAATAAGCTGTAGATGATAGTTCATCTCGGCTTAGCTCGCGCTCATCTAGCATTTTAACAAAGCCACCCAAGGGTATAGCGGCTATGACAAATTCGGTTTGATCTAGGCCAATTTTTTTTGAGAAAAGCGGCTTACCAAAGCCGATAGAGAACTTTAATACCTTAACGCCGCACCATTTTGCCACCTGAAAATGGCCATATTCATGGACCACCACCAACAAGCCTAAAGTGACGATAAAAGCCAATATGGTTAACATAAAGCTTCAACCCGCACACTGGCAGACTGTCTTGCCAGACCATCAATCAAGACTAATTGCTCTATAGATTCAATGGGTTCAATATGAGCGACTGATAAGACTTGCTCAATGAGCTGAGGAATATCCATAAACCCAATTTTTTTCGCCAAAAATGCTGCTACCGCAATTTCATTGGCTGCATTTAATATGGCTGGTGCACTACCGCCGGCATTTAGCGCATGGTAAGCAAGTCGTAAACAGGGAAAACGTACTAAATCAGGGGCACTAAAATCCAACCTTGCGGTAGTGAGCAAATCTAAACTACCAACCCCACTTGTTAGGCGCTCTGGATAAGCTAGGCCATAAGCAATAGGTGTGCGCATATCTGGATTGCCTAACTGCGCTAATATGCTGCCATCAATATATTCAACCATAGAATGTATGACGCTTTGCGGATGTACAACCACATCAATTTGCTCAGGCAGCGCATTAAACAGCCAGTGCGCCTCTATGACTTCTAAACCTTTATTCATCAAAGTGGCGGAATCTATGGTGATTTTTGGTCCCATCACCCAATTGGGGTGATTTAATGCCTGAGCGCAGCTAACTGCTTTTAATTCAGCAATAGTTGCATTTCTAAAAGGGCCGCCAGATGCGGTTAACAAAACGCGTTTTACGCCCATGCTAGCCAGACTACCCTGCTTGTTTTGTGGCAATGCTTGAAATATAGCATTATGTTCGCTATCAATAGGAAGCAAGGTAGCGCCGCCATCAGCCACTGCTTGCATAAACAAATTACCAGCCATCACCAAAGTTTCTTTATTGGCTAACAATATGCGCTTACCCGCTTTTGCCGCCGCCATTGCTGGGTGTAACCCCGCTGCACCGACTATCGCCGCCATGACAATATCTACCTGCTCATGGGCAGATATTTCGCACAGCGCCGCATCGCCATGCAACACAACCGTGCTAGACCCTATGCTTTTTAGTTGAGCGGCCAACAGGGTGGCTGCAGATTGCTGCAACATCACAGCATAAGACGGCTGATATTTTTCACATAAGGCATACATGCCTTTCACATTACTATTAGCAGCTAAAGCAAAAATAGCGAAGCGTTCGGCATGCTGTGAAATAACGTCTAGCGTTTGTAGCCCTATAGTGCCAGTAGCACCGAGGATAGTCACATATTGAATTTTTTGCGGACTCAATTTATCTAACATGCAATTGTAGATGTGCAAAAATAGGAAAGTAGATGTAAAACAAAATCAGAGGCAGAGTAGAAATTAAACCATCTATTCTATCTAGCACGCCGCCATGGCCCGGCAGTAGATGGCTACTATCTTTTTTGCCAGCCTGACGCTTTAACAAGGATTCAAATAAATCACCCATAATACTGAGCACAACAATCAGCCACAAGCCCACAATTAACCAACGGCTAATATGCCAATAATAGCAAAGCGTTAAGCCATATAAAGTTGAGGCTAACATAGCGCCCGCCACGCCTTCCCAAGTTTTTCCAGGGCTGATTTCTGGCGCAAGTTTATGCCGACCAAAGCGTTTTCCTGCAAAATACGCGGCGCTATCGGCCAGCCAAACCGTTGATAACACTGCCAATAACAACCAAGGACTGATATGTTGCAGGCCATTTAAAGCAACCCAAGTGGCAAGTAGCAACACTAAGCCCAAAGCTGCCATAACTAATTTATTGCTGACTTTTTTTCTAAATATCAGCCAAACTGGCACCAAGCCCAACCAAAATAAACTAGCTAAACTTAACAAAGCAATTTCTAGCTCATCTTTATAGTAGCCGTAGTTGCTAGGCGAAGCAGACATCATCAATACGCCTAAACTTAACGCCGTGGCTAAATTAAGCAACATTTGCGACTTAGACAAGTGAATTAAATGCGACCACTCCCATACTGCAATCAAGGTTGCCGCCAATGTAATCCAGGCCCAAGTCTGATTTGACGACTTAAACAAAGCGATAGAAAACGCAATAGCAAGTACGATAGCGGTGATTATTCTGGTTTTAAGCATTTAAAATATCATCATATTATTGAGCAGTACTGGAATCTTTATCAATTAACTGTTCGCTAGTACGACCGAATCTACGCTCACGCTTTTGGTAAGACTGTATCGCTAAATCTAAGGCCTCTTGATTGAAATCTGGCCATAAAGTATCAGTGAAATAAAGCTCAGTATAAGCGAGCTGCCAAAGCAAAAAATTGCTAATACGACTCTCGCCACCAGTGCGTATAAATAAATCTGGCTCAGGCGCATAATGCATGGATAAATATGGCGTGAGATGCTCTTCTTGATAGAGCCCTACAAGATCAGGTGTTGCCAGCTGCATCTTATTGACTGCTTGCAACACATCCCAGCGGCCGCCATAATTAGCGGCTATGGTAAGCACTAGGCCAGTATTGTTTGCAGTCAGCTGCTCGGATTCTTCAATTTGAGTCACTAGTTCAGCATCAAAACGGCTGCGATCACCAATCATAACCAGTTTAATATTGTTTTTATGCAGCTTCACCACTTCACGTTTTAGCGCATGCATAAATAAACCCATCAAAAATGAAACTTCTTCTGCGGGTCTGCGCCAATTTTCGCTACTAAATGCAAACAAAGTCAGAAATTCAACTTTAAGGGCGACGCAATGTTTGACTAAGTCCCGAACCGTTTCTACGCCACGCTTATGACCAGCGACTCTGGGTAGAAATCGATTGCGCGCCCAACGACCATTGCCATCCATAATCACGGCAATATGCTGTGGTATTTCATTGACAACTGGAATATTTTTTGTCGCGCTAGAAAAAAAAGCCACATTTATTCCAATTAGGTTGAATTAAATATTTTAAATAAAGCAAAATGTACTAAGGATGGCGCGATGCACTTAAACAGCCATTAATTCGGCTTCTTTTACTTGTAGCATCTTATCTACTTCTGCAACCGCCTTATCTGTCGCCTTTTGGATGTCATCTTGCGCACGACGCTCATCATCTTCAGGAATTTCTTTGTCTTTTAACATTTTCTTAAGAGCATCATTCGCATCGCGACGTACATTGCGAATAGATACCTTTGCGCCTTCTGCTTCTGCACGTACAATTTTAGTCATATCACGACGGCGTTCTTCAGTGAGCATAGGCATAGGCACTCGAATTAAGTCGCCATTCGTCGCTGGATTTAGGCCTAAATCACAATCACGAATCGCTTTTTCAACTTTACCTATCATGCTTTTTTCAAAAGGCTGCACATTGATCGTACGTGCATCACCTAAATTGACGTTGGCCACCTGATTAACTGCCACCATAGATCCATAGTATTCAACCATCACATGATCTAATAAACCAACATGGGCGCGGCCAGTACGTACTTTAGCTAAATCATTTTTTAGTACCTCTAATGATTTTTGCATTTTTAAAGCGGCATTTTTTTTCACTTCATCTAACATTTACTTCTCCAACTAAAGGCTTGTATATTTTAAGCATATTAATATTGACATCAGTCTTAGCACCTAAGCGTAAAAAAACTCAGGCTAAACATTAGAACTAAGGTGTAACCATAGTGCCCTCATCTTCACCCATCAATACTTTTTTTAGTGCGCCCTGTTTAAAAATACTAAATACGATAATGGGCAGCTTTTGGTCACGGCATAGCGTCAGTGCGGTAGCATCCATTACTTTAAGATTCTTAATAATAGCTTCATCAAAAGTGATGGTTTTGTAACGCATCGCTTCTGGATTTGTTTTTGGGTCATCCGTATAAATGCCATCTACTTTTGTGGCTTTAATCACCACTTCAGCATTCATTTCCATGCCCCGCAGCGCCGCAGCCGTATCGGTAGTGAAAAATGGATTACCAGTACCCGCGCCAAATATAACCACGCGCCCCTCTTCTAAATAACGAATGGCTTTACCGCGAATATAGGGTTCAGCCACTTGCTCAATATTCAAGGCACTCTGCACCCTGGCATTGAGTCCAATATTTTTCATGGCATCTTGAAGCGCCATAGCATTCATTACAGTTGCCAGCATACCCATGTAATCAGCAGTTGCTCTATCCATACCCTCGGCTACTGGTGCTACACCCCGGAAGATATTGCCGCCGCCTATCACTACCGCAACTTGCACACCTAAATCAACTACCTCTTTGATTTCATTCACTATGCGGCTGATGGTTGCTCGGTTAATACCATAGGCATCATCACCCATCAAAGCTTCGCCAGAAAGTTTAAGTAAGATGCGTTTGTAGGCGGGTGCTGCCATAATAATTCTCTATTATTTAAGTATGCTTATTTAAGCATAAAAACACCTTTTTAGGCATAAAAAAATGCCATAGGCGTCAAAATCAGCCATCCCTTCATGTCAAAAAAAATGGACTAAGCGATAAACTTAATCCATTTTATACGCCAAGCTTTAGCTTAGCTCTAGCACAAGCTAGCTAACTTTAAGCTGGCTTATTCGTTAGATCGGCTGCGGCTGCAGCCACTTCTGCGGCGTAATCCACTACCACCTTCTCTATGCCCTCACCCACTGTAAACATAGTAAATGAAGCGACAGAAGCGCCTTTAGACTTGAGCAATTGTTCAATCGTAAACTTGTCGTCTTTAACAAAAATTTGACTTAACAAAGTCACATCTTTTAAGAATTTTTGTACTGTACCGTCAGCTATTTTCTCTAGCATGCTGTCTGGCTTACCCGCTTCTTTTGCTTTTTCTATCGCCACACGACGCTCAGCTTCAATCAAACTTGCATCAATGCCAGAGACATCCAATGACCTAGGTTTAGCGGCAGCAATGTGCATCGCAATATCTTTAGCTAGAACATCATCACCACCAACTAAATCGACTAGCACACCAATTTTACTGCCATGAATATAACTGGCTAATTTACCTTGCACAGTTGGGCAAACAAAACGACGTGGTGTGATATTTTCACCAATTTTACCAACCAATTGTGCACGTGTGCCTTCTACTGTGGAATCACGCATAGCCAGTTCAGAAACCGCAGCAATGTCAGCAGGTTTATTAGTCGCTACTATCGCCGCTAGTTCGTTGACAAACTTTAAAAAATCTTCATTTTTTGCACAAAAGTCAGTTTCTGAGTTGACTTCAATCATTGCGCCAGTTTTTCCGTCAGCACTAATGCTAATGCCAACTGTACCCTCTGCAGCAACACGGCCAGCAGCTTTACTTGCTTTATTACCAAAACGAACGCGTAGAATTTCTTCACCACGCGTCATATCACCTTCAGCTTCCGTCAGTGCTTTTTTACAATCCATCATGGGCGCATCAGTGCGTTCACGTAATTCTTTTACCATGCTTGCGGTAATTTCAGCCATTTTAAGCTCCTAAATTATTATAAGCTGCTTTAAATACGCAGCTTAATCTATTGATTTAATGTACTAATATATATTTTTAAACTAAAAAAGGGGCACTAAGCCCCTTTTCACTCAAGGTTAATTAAGCGGCAGCGACTTCGGCCACTTCTGCTGTTTCTTCAGCAGCAGATTTAACTAACTCAGAAATTACTGAGCTACGGCCTTCTAAGACTGCATCAGCAATACCGCGAGCATACAAACGAATTGCACGACTAGAGTCATCATTCCCTGGAATGATGAAAGCCACGCCATCAGGAGAGTTGTTGGTATCAACCACGCCTATCACTGGAATGCCCAATTTAGCCGCTTCAGTGATAGCGCCGCTTTCATGTCCAACGTCAATAATGAAAATTGCATCTGGCAATCCGCCCATTTCTTTAATGCCGCCAATAGAGCGCTCTAATTTTTCAATTTCACGCTTGTAGCCTAATGCTTCTTTTTTACCAAATTTCTCTAAACTGCCATCCAATAGCATCGCTTCAAAATCTTGTAAGCGTTTAATTGATTGTTTAACCGTTTTAAAGTTAGTCAACATGCCACCTAACCAACGGTGGTTAACGTAAGCACAACCAGCACGACTTGCTTCTTCTTTTACAATATCGCGCGCTTGGCGTTTAGTACCTACAAATAAAATACGGCCCTTGTTTGCAGCTAAAGTGCGTACGTGTTTAAGCGCATCTTCAAATAAAGGCAACGTTTTTTCAAGGTTTACGATGTGGATTTTATTGCGGTCACCAAAAATGAATGGTGCCATTTTTGGGTTCCAATAACGGGTTTGATGGCCAAAATGGACGCCAGCTTCTAACATATCACGCATAGTGATTGACATAATATTTCTCTTTTCTAAAGGGTTATTAATTCACACAACACCAAAAACACTTTGATTTATAAGCAATTATTGCCAGCTTTAAACTTTAAGCACCCTAGATTGGGTTGTGTGTAAATTTACAGTAGCTTATTGATACTGCATTTCTGCTAAATTGCAGTGCGCGCATATTACCATCATCTAACTATGTTTGCTAGTCTAGGCTTAGACTTTTACGCTGATCATGAATAATAAATTCATTGTAATGCGAAGCTCTAGGCTAATCTAATGAAAAGCAAGGCTTTTATTGCGCTTTTTAGAGATTCCAATCGCCCTGAGATTGTGTATGTTATGCATGAATCATTCAGAGGCTATGTCAAATGACATTTACACCAGAACTTGCACCTAACGATATAGACGCTTGGGTCAGTTTTTTATGTACTGCAGAAATTCCTGTACTTAGAAACACCAGTGAAGAAATTGAGCAATTACAGCAAGATGAAGATAAATTGTGTCCGCGTGCACTAGCCGCTAGTATTATCAACGACCCAATGATGGTGTTTAGAGTGCTGTGTTATTTGCAAAAAAATAAAAGTAGCCACCAATTGCAAGATTTAGCACAAGTTGAACAAGCCGTGTTAATGATGGGCACCACGACTTTTTTTAATAATATTCCAACTGAATTTTTAGTAGAAGATATATTGGCGGACAACCCTATTGCACTCAGTCATCTGCTTAAGCTCATACATCGCTCGCACCGCGCGGCTAACTTTGCGACTGACTGGGCAACTCATCTTGCTGATTTTCATGCAGAAGAAGTGCGCACAGCAGCTTTACTGCATGATTTATCTGAAATATTAATGTGGTGCTTTTCACCGAAAAAAATGAATACTATTTATACCATGCAGCTTGCGGATAAAACCATACGCAGCAACAGTGCACAGCAGGAAGTACTTGGCTTTAAATTACAGGATTTACAAAAAGCATTAGTTACAGCCTTTGAATTGCCTCCATTACTTTCAAGTCTAATGCTAGATGATGCATCAAACGAACAGCGTGTTAGAAATGTAGCGCTTGCTGTTAATCTTGCACGACATTCTGCAAATGGCTGGGACGATGCCGCACTGCCAGATGACTTTCATGAAATTGCTGCATTATTGAGAATGGATGTTGAGCAAGTAAAGCGCATCGTAGGCGTGCCTGAGATTACTTAGAAGTGTCATGACTATGCTAAAATAGCGTTCCATTTATCTAACTCGCAAGCTCATGGCAATCTCAATCAAAAATCAGCAAGATGTTGAAAAAATGCGAATTGCAGGAAAACTCGCATCAGAAGTACTAGACTATATAGCGCCTTACGTCATACATGGCGTCACGACGGATCAGTTAGATAAACTTTGTCATGATTATATTGTGGACGTGCAACAAGCAATCCCCGCCCCGCTAAATTACGCCCCTGACGGCCACAAGCCTTATCCAAAATCAATTTGCACCTCAATCAACCAGCAAATTTGTCACGGTGTGCCTAGCGAAAAAGTATTAAAAAATGGCGATATTTTAAATATCGACATTACGGTGATTAAAGACGGTTATCACGGCGATACAAGTCGCATGTTTTATGTCGGTGAAGTCACTCACCAGGCTAAACGCTTATGTGAGATTACTTATCAAGCGATGTGGCTAGGTATTAGCAAGGTCAAGCCAGGGGCAACATTGGGCGACATAGGTTATGCCATACAAACCTTTGCCGAAAAAAGTGGCTACAGCGTAGTACGTGAATTTTGTGGCCACGGCATAGGTAAGGTGTTTCATGAGGATCCACAAGTGCTGCATTACGGCAAACCAGGAGCAGGTATTAGCCTGAAAGCTGGCATGATGTTTACCATAGAGCCTATGATTAATGCTGGCAAACGTGATATCAAACAAATGCCAGACGGCTGGACTATTGTCACCAAAGACCGCAGCCTATCAGCACAGTGGGAACACACTATTTTAGTCACAGACACGGGCTTCGAAGTCATGACATTATCTAGCGGATCACCAGCAACGCCCAACTTTGTTTTAGCCCAATAAAGTACTTAAATTTTATGGCCTTTGATGATCTAGATACGATAAAAAGTACAGTCATTCAGAATGTGGCAGAGTGGCGGCGGCGTTTAAAAGAAAATCTTACCTTACTTAAAAGCGGTTTCTTAAAAAAACCTAGCAGCACCTCTTTGTTTAAGCAACATTGCCAGCTTATTGACAACTTGCTTGCAGAAATTTGGGCAGCAACACAAATCCATCATCAATGTTGCTTAGTCGCAGTTGGGGGCTATGGCCGTGGCGAACTCTACCCCTACTCTGATGTTGATCTACTCATTTTAATTCCAGATACAACTGGCAGCGACAGCTTAATTAGTAGCAAGGTTGAGATGTTGATAGGCCTATTATGGGACATAGGCTTAAATGTAGGGCATAGCGTGCGTACTTTGTCTGAATGTATTGTAGAAGCAAAAAAAGACATTACGGTACAAACCAATCTAATGGAATCGCGTTTCTTAATTGGCGATGTGCAACTATATCAAACCTTCTTAAAAGACATTGACAGCATGTTTGCTGACCCTGAGATGGTGATGAAGTTTTACCAAGCTAAACTTAAAGAACAAAGTCATCGGCATGCTAAATTCAATGATACTGCTTACAATTTAGAGCCCAATATCAAAGAAAGCCCAGGCGGATTAAGGGATTTGCATATCATTTTTTGGATTATGCAAAGTCTGAATAGGCAAAACGCTCGCCCATCTTCTATGAATAAAGCTTGGAAGCTACTCACACAAGAAAATCTAATTTCGGCCCAAGAAGCTAGCCAAATTAAAAAACATCAAAAAAGTCTGCAATTATTGCGCATACGCTTACATTTTATAAGCAACCGTCGTGAAGACCGCTTATTGTTTGATTTTCAGAATGAACTAGCAGATGCTTTAGGTTATGTAAATTCGGTTGGCAAACGGGCAAGCGAACAATTAATGCAAAGTTATTATCGAAGCGTGAAGTTTGTACAATTAATGAATGAGATTTTACTTAAATCTTTCCAAAAAATTCAATCTACTAGCCCCGTGCAGATTAGGCAAATAAATAATAATTTTGAAGCACATGGCCCGCTTTTAGAAGCCAAAACTGCCGGCTTGCTGCAACAACAACCCAGCGCTATTTTAGAAGCCTTTTTATTATTGGAGCAACATTCTGAATTAACTGGCATGACAGCCAATTTATTACGCAATTTAATTCGTGTAAAAAAATTAGTAAACCGAGATTTTAGAAATAACAAACAAAACAAACTGTTGTTTATTGAAATACTGTCACAGCCTAGCGGCGTCAATCATGCCTTACGCGCGATGAATCAGTATGGCATTTTAGGATGCTACATTCCCGCCTTTGGCAGAATTACAGGGCAAATGCAGCATGATTTATTTCACGTCTACACGGTAGATGAACATATTCTGAATGTATTAAGCAATTTGCGGCGCTTTTCAAAACCTGAGCTAAAACATGAATTTCCGCTTTGTAGCCAGTTATTTGCTGAGTTTGATGCGCCGCACTTACTCTATATAGCCGCCTTATTTCATGACGTTGCCAAAGGCCGTGGTGGTGATCATTCCACTTTAGGTGCGGTGGACGCTCACCGATTTTGTAAAGCACACGGGCTTTCTAAAGCCGATAGCTCACTGGTAGCTTGGCTAGTATTAGCCCATTTGCAAATGTCCTCAACGGCACAAAAATCGGACTTATCAGACCCTGCCGTCATAGAATTATTTTCTCAATTTGTACAAAACGAACGTAGATTAACTGCATTATATTTGCTTACCGTAGCAGACATACGCGGCACAAGCCCACTAGTATGGAATGCTTGGAAAGCCAGGCTCCTAGAAAGCCTATTTAATGCAACTAAACATGCGCTCACCAACAAGCTGTTATATGTAGAGCAAGTAATCGCCTCGCGTAAATCAGAAGCATCTAATAAGTTACTTAAATTTGGCTTGAGCGCCCATTCCTATGAGAATTTATGGGGTAAATTTGGGCATAATTACCTAGTTCGCTATGAAAGCGATGAAATCGCTTGGCATAGTCGGCTACTAACCCCGCACTTAAATACAGCTCAGCATATTGTGCGCTCGCGACTAAGCCCCAGTGGGGACGGCATTCAGGTAATGATTTACAGTAAAGATCAAAACGATTTATTTGCAAGAATTTGTAATTTTTTCGACAATATGGGCTATGGCATTGTTGAAGCTAAAATCTACACGACCGACCATGCTTACGCACTCGATACTTTTATAGTGTTAGACCAATCTGGCAAATCCGTCAGCTATACTGGCCTGCTAAAATTTATTGAAGTTGAGCTGGCTAAAAAGCTAGATGAAAAAGTCAGCTTGGAAGCACCTTTAATCGGCCGTATTAGTCGTCAAGTTAAATACATGCCGATAGAAGCGCAAGTATCGATTACCGAAGAACTAGATAACAATAGCCATAAGTTAGAGATCATCGCAAACGACAGGCCTGGTTTACTGGCGGCGATTGCACATAAATTACTATCTCAAGAAATTCAATTGCACAACGCTAAAATTAATACCTTAGGTAACCGCGCAGAAGATACTTTTTTAATCTCGGCCGCAAAAGGTAAGAAATTATCACTAGCAAAAATTGATATATTACGCAGCATGCTCATGGCAGAAATTTAACTAATTTTGCGACGCAAAAAATAAAAAAGCCTTGAATAATCAAGGCTTTTTAACATCAATTAAATCTAAAGACTTAATTAATTATGTATTAACTATGTTTGTAATGTTTTTTTAATTGCTTCACTACTTCCCAGTTTGACTTCATGCCTTTAGGAAACACCACAAAATCACCAGCTTTAATCACGACTTTTTCGCCACCTTGTGGTGTTACGTGTATTTCACCTTCAAGCACGTAAGCACTCTCTGTCATGCCAAAATCAAGTGGGAATTTTGAAGGTGCGCAATCCCAAATAGACCAACTTGAAACGCCTAAGGCTTTCAATTTTTCTTCTGACGGATTATGTTCTACGGTAATTTGAGTCATTATAATTTCCTAGCTAAAAGTATCAATAAAAAAACAAAGCCGCTTAATAGAAGCGGCATCAAGATGAGGTATAAAATTTGGCGGAAGAGGTGAGATTCGAACTCACGGTGGGCTCGCACCCACGACAGTTTTCAAGACTGTAGCATTAAACCGCTCTGCCACTCTTCCTTCTGTAAAAATAAGCTATACAGCACGCTAAAATCGTTGCGCTTTTAGCGAAAGCAGGATTATAGCAAAGAATTAGTCGTCTTGAACATCCTGATTAGGGAAAAATACACTGGTATAACCAAAATCTTTTAAATCAGCAATTCTCATGGGATATAAAACACCGTCAAGGTGATCACATTCATGCTGTACGACTCTGGCGTGAAAGCCACTTACCAGCCTATCAACAGGCTGACCATACTGATCAAAGCCAGCATAATGCAAGCGAGTATAACGTGGCACTACGCCGCGCATACCAGGCACAGATAGGCAGCCCTCCCAGCCATCCTCTTGCTCAGCGCTAATTGGGGTAATCACTGGGTTAATCAGCACTGTATAGGGTACAACATCAGCATCAGGGTAGCGTGGGTTAATGGCTTGATCCGCTAGCGCTTGGTCAGCTTGTGGTTTTTGACCAAAAATAACCACTCTTAAACTTACCCCTATCTGCGGGGCGGCAATGCCTGCGCCATTCATATAGGCCATAGTATCTTCTAAATCTTGTATTAAAGCATGCAGCGCGGGTGTATCAAACTGCTCCACTGCGGCTGCTTTTAACAACAAGCATGGCTCACCCATGCGCAAAACTGTCTTGATTGCCATTTGATTTTATCTTTATTAATGTCTTTATGTCTCGTTTTGTTTAACTAGCTGAACGATGATTTTTCGCACGCGCGACATGGTTTGGTTTAGATTTTCTACCAACACCTCATATTGAATACTATGAAGACTGTCGCCACGCCCTGCCGCATGATTGGCAATCGGGCATATTGCGGCATAGCTAATATCAAGCTCTCTAGCTAGCGCAGCTTCTGGCATACCTGTCATACCTACCATTGTTGCGCCATCGCGTGCTAGACGATCTATTTCAGCCGCGGTTTCTAATCGTGGTCCTTGCGTTGTAGCATAAACACCATGGTCAACCAACTGCTCGCCTATCGCTGTGGCCGCCTGTTGCCATTGGGCACGCAGTTGAGCAGAATAAGGTTCCGTAAAATCAATATGCTTAACTGGAAAATCAACCCCATCAAAAAAAGTATTTTTTCTAGCGTAAGTATAGTCAATAATTTGGTGTGGCATTGCAATCATGCCTGGCGATAAAGTGGCATCTATGCCGCCAACTGTTGCTACTGCTGCGATTTTGGTCACGCCCTGTAAGTGTAGCGCCCAAATATTAGCCCGATAATTGACTTGATGCGGCGGTATGGTATGACCATTGCCGTGCCTAGCTAAAAAAATAACTTCCCGTCCAGCTATTTTGCCAAATATCAGCGGCTGAGATGGCTCACCATAAGGGGTGCGTACAATTAAATGCTTAGTAATCTCAAGATTATCTAATTGGGTTAAGCCTGTACCACCGATAATTGCTAACATTCTTTCAACCTTATTATTAACTGTATTGCCCATCACTATGGCATGAGCCAAGTTTAATTGGCAAGCTAATCAAATAGAACAGCTAGGCTGTTTACTTCTTTCTATGCGCCCAAACGGCAGCTTCAAGGCGACTAGTCAATTTTAGCTTACTCAGTAAGTGCTTGATATGGACTTTGACGGTTGTATCGCTAATACCCAACGAGCGTGCGATCGTTTTATTGTTTAAGCCATTGGCTAGGCATTCAAGTATTTCGCGCTCGCGCTCGGTTAAAGAAACCTGCTCTTCAGTTCTGCTTAAAGAAGGACTAATCAGGGCATTTTTAAGGATTTCCGTTAGACTTTCGTGCAGCACAGTAACGCCTGACATGGCTTTTTTTAAATTCTCACATAAGTCTTCTGGCTCCATGTCTTTTAGCAAATAGCCATCAGCGCCAGCACGCAATGCTTCAAGCAAATCAGCCTCGGCGTCTGAAACGGTTAAGACTATACATTTTGCCTCTAGCTTAGCTTCTTTAATATGACTGAGCGTTTCTATGCCATTCATGCCTTTCATGTTTAGGTCAATCAAGACTAAGGCTGGCTTCAGCTGCTCAACTAACAATAAGCCTTCTGCGCCTGATGCGGCTTCACCAATCACTAAAAAATCAGGGCTGGCAGATATCATCTGACTGACACCTCTTCGGAATAAAGCATGATCATCAATGATAATCACGGTTGTTGGCATAGTCATATCAGTCTCCATAGGTTTAAATTCCAATTCATTAGCGATATTTATTCTGGGTGGAATAATAATCTAACACGCGTACCGCCTAGCCTTCTAGGAAGTATCTCTATTGTTCCACCTAAGCAGAGCGCGCGCTCGGTCATGATGGCTAAGCCATAATGATGTGGTTTAGCTTTATCAAAAGAGATGCCTTTGCCATCGTCATCAATCGTCACCACAATATCGCCTGAAGACTGCAACACCAGTGCTATGGTGACCTTCTCAGCGCCAGAATGACGTACGATATTAGACAATGCCTCTCTTACCACGTGTAGCAAATGAAACTCTTCGTTCACGCTCAATCTACATTCTTGCAGCCTATTGTCTAAGGTAATAGTTAAGCTCGACCTTTGTGAGAACTCCTCTATCGCTTCCTCTAGTACGTGATCTAGGCCTCGCACATCCATACGTACTCTAAAAGTGGTGAGCAACTCACGCAGTTCACGATAAGCATTGTCTAAACCTTCACGCATATCATTAACGATGACTTCTGCGCCAGTGTCAATCAATTGCGTACTAAAGTTAGTCTGTAAGCGTGCCATTTGAAATTTCATATATGACAAAGATTGGGCCAGTGAGTCATGTAACTCTCTTGCAATCACAGCACGCTCTTCTAGTAAGGCAACGCGGCGACTTTCTTGCTCTTTGGCTTGAAACCCCATAGACAATGCCAGCATTTGCGCAGTCACCTCAAATAACTGCAATTCAGCATCTTCAAAATAATGATTAGCCTCTGTCTCTAATAGCAAAATGCCTAACCAACCGCTGGGGCTGGGCAATGGTACCGTCACGCATTGCACACATTCACCTCTAATTAACTTGGTTTCTTGATTGACCAGTTGGTGCTGATTGGTTTCGTCAAACATCTGCTCATCAAAAGTCAAAGGCATATAGCTTGAAAAAAGTGCACGCTGCGCGGAAATTCTAGAGCCTTTATCACTAAAAACCAAGGCTACATTACTGACGCCTAAAGTTCGCTCTAAGGAGTACAGCGTTTTTTTGAGGGTGGCCTCGCTTAAACCTGAGCTGCCTATCAGTTTGGTCAGCTTCAACAAAAAGTCCTGGGCAAGAATCATTTTTCTCATTTTCTCAGCACTGGTTTTATTGATCCATTTTGTTTCCACTTGAATGCCTTCAAGGCGAGCGGCCATGCCAGAGGTTAATTTTTCCAGCAACTCAAATTCATCTTCAAATTTTTTGTTACTTTCTGTGAGCAGCAAATCTTTAGGTACGGATGCAATTACCTTGCCTAGCCTATGTATTAAAATATTCCAGGACTGCAACATAATGCATGCAGCGGTGCAGAATACTAGTACCAAACATAGTAATTGCAGCAATGAGACCAGTGACTGCTTAATGATGACGTCTTTTTCTGCCGTGCTAACAAAGTTATTGTAGGCATGAATTACCGCCTGACCTTTATCTATTAATTGCTGCTTAGTTTCACCATGCACCCTTGCCATGGCAAAGTCGGCTCTTGCTGACAATAAATTCTTATATGACACGTCCAATTTCGTATCTTTTTGATTTTTAGCCCATATATACAAACCGTCTTCAAATTCACTTTGCGTCTCGTTGAGTCGATTGAAGATTTCATTTTTTTTATCGAAATTACTTTCTAGCTGGCTTACCCCAAGCTTCCATACTGATTGGTCTTGGTAGGCCTTGTGTATGATAGAAAGATGATCAGGAATGTAATCAAACAGAAATAGCGACCCCGCCTGCATCAATAATACGGTAAGCACCATAGAGACAACTAAGGCATGCAAGTTTGCATAAAGCTTATGTTTCTTAATAAATTTACGTATTAGGATGAGAATGTTAGAAATATTTTGCATATTTTCTCTGGAAGTTTTTATACTCTATTACTATAACAACATGTGTTAAAAATTGGATCTATCACCATGAGCATATTTATTTTTTCCACACTCATCATTAGTATTATTTTCTTTGTCATATTAGGCTCATGGTACAGCATTCAAGGGCCTTTTTTACTGCATATTGTCATGATAATTTCTGCTGCCGTTGCTATCTTTTCTGCTGCCGTTGTTACTGTCATACAACCTTTATTCAGCTCAAAAAAATCACGCGTTAGTCAAAACTTAAACCAAGAGTCCGCATGGGGGCGAGAAGTTTCTAGTACATTATCCTCACCAGCGGCCATACTTGATGGCTTCGTAGTTAAATTCATCAATACGCCCTTTCTACAAACTTTGGGCATGGCCGATATGGCTGACCAAATCATAGGTATGCCATTTACCAACTTGATACATCCTGCTGACCATCAAAGCTTTGCAAATCTTAGCGCTGAAGCAGCAACTGGCAAAATTCAAAATGACCCAACTAAGATACGCCTAGTATGCGCCGATGGCACTACAGTGCCATCTAATGCCAGCCTCACACTTATGCGAGAAAAGGGGCAAAATAATCTCAACCTATTCCAGTTCACCCCCATTTCTGCCATCAGTCCTTTAACCAATGATTTTGAATCGCAATTTAACTACCATTTAATTATCGACAGACTTGACGAAATTGTCTTTCAACTTAGCGCCGAAGCTAAAGTGATTTTCCTCAACCCCTCTTGGACAAAATTGCTTGAATATAATGTGCAAGATTGTCTTAATAAATCACTATTAGATTTTTTTCACCCAGAAGATCGCCCCATGCTTGAATCAAGGTTAGATTCTCTAACCCAAGGCAAAAGATCTCATTGCACCATAGAAGCAAGACTGCTAACTATCCATGGCTACCCAAGCTGGATAGTTATGCGGGCTAAAACTACATCGGTTTCAGTTGGAGAACGCACCAGCGTCATTGGCACCATGACCAGTATACAAAATAGTAAAGAAGCAGACGCAAATAAATTGGCGAGCCGTCGATCATCTAACTCGCTACTGAGTAATATTCCTGGGATGTTGTATCGATGTAGAAATGACCCTTCATGGACTTTCGAGTTTGTTGGTGACGGCTGTATAGACATTACTGGCTATGACCCCTTAGAGCTAATTGATAACCGAAACGTCACTTTTAATTTAATTATTCACCCTGAAGACCGAGCGCCAGTGTGGGAGTCTGTCAAACAGCAGATTAGCTTGGGTGAAAAATTTAAGCTGATTTACCGCATAGTCACACGTAAAGGCGAAACAAAGCTGGTGCTAGAGCATGGTCGAGGCATTTTCTCTAGCACGGGTGAGCTATTAGCGTTAGAAGGGTTTATTACCGAAATCCCTGAGCCAGAATATAGAGTCAACTCCACACTCAATTAAATTATAGTCCATAAAATGGCTATATTTACTCAGGCTGAGTGCCGACCGACAAGGTTTCCCCGTCATCAAATTGAGATAACCATTCGACCATCATTGGGTGAAATTTAGTCATGCCCTTATATTCCACTAGATCAGGATGCATGGTTTTTTGCACACGGTGCAAACGCTTTGCCCATCTAGGATAAGTTGCAAGCTCTTTGAGGCTAATCAAATAGCAGCGAATGCTGAACACAATGCCGTTGCTACGTGGCAACCTAAACAGCGACTGCAACTCAACTCGCAGATGTATTTTATCTTCGATATTCTCGGGATTCACAGTATTCCTATCCGTCCCCCATAGCGGGTAGTTTTCTGGTGATGTATCCAAACGCGGATTAACCGTCATCGTCCAGTTTAATCTGCGTACTGGGCTCCCTAATTGAATATTCATCAAATATTTAAGCGCCCTATCCATGACGCCTAGCTCAGTTGCACGCGGCACTGGTGCATGCCATTCTCGCCAAGACATGCCCACATCAAAGGCTAGCGACCAGTCAGCTTGGCTAGTGACAAACCCGCCATCGGCATACAAAGTATCATCACGCTGATCTAGCAGCACAAAATCACCTTGCACTTGCCGGCTCATATATTCAAAAGGGTCCATAGGCATGGTAGAGGCATCGCCAAACACAAAGCTATGCTTGATGTTGAGTGGTTTATTTTCCCATGTCCAGTTTAGCCCATCTTTCTTTAAAGAAAAATGTTCAGGGTAATCATTTGCCAAAGCCTCCATAGTGAGCTCAACAAAGTCCCATTGTGCATCCATCATGTGCGGTAAGACTGCATATCTACCGCGATCTAAATCCAGCGTAATCTGCTTGTCTAAGCACTCCCCAACGTAGTGCTCATCTACATCAAAAGCAAATTCACAGACACTACCTGGCTTACCTTTGACATGGGGCTCTATGTTCACCGAGTACATGTATTGATCTTCGGCAAATGGAAACGGAAAGCGTTTGATCGCATCTTGAGAATTGCTATAGTCATAATTATCACGAAACGTTTCTTTTTTAAATGCTAAGGGCATTATGTTCACCTTCATTTTGATGTTTAAGACCAGATGATCTTAAATTTACTCTATTACGCTAAAGATCTAAAACCAATTTTTGACATCTAGCTCGAGACACACAGGGCATGATTTTTTTACCCGAAGCTTTTTCCGCGTCAGTCAAGAAGTGATCGTGATGCAACAATGCACCATCAGATTCGAGCACATCGACTTCACAGCGGCCACAAACCCCGCCTCTACACAAATAATCAGCTTCTACGCCCGCCAATTCAATGGCTTCTAGCATGCTCATATCGGCTGGCACGTGCACTTCTATTTCCGATTTTTTAAGATGAATTTTAAATGGCTCGCCTACACCAGGTGATAAAAACTGCTCGCTATGTATAGTGTTATCTGGCCAGCCTAAATTTTTTGCCGTTTCAATCACGGCAACAACCATAGGATTAGGCCCGCAAACATAAACGTGGGTACCTAATGGCTGCTTGCTTAATAAAGCCAACAGATCAATGCGCCCACCTTGACTATCGGTGTAGCAACGTAATTGACTGCCATAACTGGCTTTTAACTGATCAGCAAACGCCCCATGCTCGGGTGATCGATAGGCGTAATGCAATTCAAAATTTGCATTTAATCTATGCAAATCAAATAATTGCGACATAAACGGCGTAATGCCGATGCCGCCAGCAATTAAAATATGTTTATGTGCCTTTTTTGCCAATGCAAAAAGATTGACGGGGTAGGTAATTTGCAAGGAACTGCCAACCTCAATACTTTCATGCATGAAAAGAGAACCACCTCTTGAATGCTCTTGCTTACGCACTGAAATGTGATAGGCGCTTGTATCTGCTGGTGAACCCATTAAGGAATATGGGTTGCGAAAAACTCGACCACCGACATTCATGGATACCACCACATGACTACCACCTGAAAAAGCGGGAAACGCCAAGCCGTCCTGCCTCACAAAAGTAAAATGTTTCACCAGCGGTGTTACTTGCTCAACAGCAGCCACCTTTACATCTATCATGCTCATGGATATATTTCCTCAATTTCAGGTAAATCGCCAGGAGATTCAGCATCTACCATTAAGCCCATATAAGCGCCTAAATGACGAGAAAAATGGTCTCGCACAAATAGCATACGCCCACAACCGCTGCATTTACCGATATTGGTCGTGACATCATGGGTAATAGCCTTGCAATGCACGCAATAAATCGGTCTTGCCAGCGTACCAGTGAGCTCCTTCATCATGCCAGCATCTTCAATGCCAAACTTATTCGCCACTTTTGCTACCGTCCACATAAAATCTTCTGACCCTGCAATGTAAAGCCGCATACCCATATACAGGGTGTGTAAGGTGCTATCTAGTTTTTGCAGAATTTTTTCTTCCGTGTCCAAAATATGCAAGCCCTCAGGCACTACTTTTAACAAGGTTTTAGAATAATCTGCATCGGATTGTGGTGTGTAGAGCACAGTGATAGGCTGCTTGGGATGCATGAGTTGCAACAGCTTCAAGACTGCCATACCGCCCTGCCCCTGCGCAACGATTAAATGTGATGTGGCTTTTTCATGCCAGAGCAGTGATGTATAAACTGGCTTACTTCTAATCCAATACCCGCGTTCCATAATTAACCTTTCTTGCCTTTAGAAAGCGCTTTGCATAGACAAATTATGCCAGCCAGCTTGATGTGCTCTTGTTGATTACTTAATTTGAATACTGCCACTTTGGCTATTTTCCCTACTTTGAATGTTGATATTATTAAATATTGCCTACACAGTATCGGAATAGAAAAATAGAGAAAATTCTCATGAAGGTGTACTACCTAAGAGGTAGAAAATTGTCTGGTAATGAATCTAAATAAAAACGCTAGCAATGCATTGATGGTTGCGTCTTAGCCCATCAATACATTCTAGCGCATTATACAAATTGACTATTTGTAAGCCTTTTGTGACTAAGCTGCTAATTGGTTATTGAGCTCTTCTTCAAAATCAAAAATATCAGCCACTATGCCGTACTTAGCAATACTAAAAATCGAGGCACTAGGGTCAGTATTAACGGCAACGATGGTCGGCACATGCTTCATGCCAGCCATGTGCTGAATTGACCCAGAAATGCCTAAAGCCACATAAAGCTTGCATGAACCAACAACTTTGCCAGACTGCCCCACTTGCCTTGATTTTGGTAGCCAGCCTGCATCGGCAATCGGACGTGAGCAGCACAGCGTAGCACCCGCAGTTTCGGCCAATTCTCTAAACTGTTCAACGTTGCTCTCTTCACCAATGCCGCGACCAATAGACATAATAAAGTCCACCGTAGTGATATCTATATCATTGCCGCCACCTAACTCAACAAAGCCTTTATTTTGGCTACGCGACTGCACGGTTGGCAAATTAAACTGCGTGATTGTCGGGCTGCTTGCACCTTCTAAAGGTTTAAACACACTGGCACGTATAGTCATGAGCACTATACTTTTGTCTGGAAAATCTACTTCAACATTCACTTTTTGATTATACCCGCCGCGAGTTGCGACTAAATCAGCGCCTTGATACTCCGCCATAAACACGTCGGTGGCAAAGCCATACCCCGCCTGACTTGCCAATGTAGCCGCATACCCCAAGGAATCTACTGAATGTGGCAGCAAGACCACGCTAGGCTTATTAACCTCAATCAAAGCTGATACCGCAACTTGATATATATCTGGATCAAATTCCGCAACAGCTGCGTCAACCACGACGACTTCATCCACCCCAGTCACAGACAATGCGGCGGCAAAGCTCTGCGCCTGACTGCCAATCACAGCAACCATGACCTGGTCATCGGCTGATTTTTTCAAGCCTTGTGCTGCGGCAATCAGCTCAAAACTGACTGGGCGCAACTCTTGACGGCGGTGTTCGGCAATTACCAAAATTGTACTCATGTTTAAACTCCTTTAAATTCGTTCATAATTTGAATCAACTTTGCCGCCTGTTCCGCAATCGTGCCTTCTATCATCTGTGCACGTCCTTTAGATGGAATATACATGCGACGAACTCGTGACATAGAATGAGTCGCCCCTACATCTGCCGCAGATAGGCCAATTTCAGACAGTGACATTTGCTCTATAGCTTTGGCTGCAGCTTGTTTGATACCCCTTAATGATGCGTATCTTGGCTTGTTAATACCTAATTGTATGGTCAATACCGCAGGGCAGTTAATCTCTACTTCTTGCAACAAACCACCTTCTAACTCACGGCGGATTAGCGCGCTTTGATTACCCGGTTGATATTGCAAATTGGCAACCACAGCGGCATGCGGCCAATTAAGATAAGCTGCTGTTGAAATGCCAGTAGCCGCGTAAGCTTGATCCGAGGACTGAACCCCAGCAAACAGCATATCAGGGGCTTCTTTTTGTGCAACTGCCGCCAGTATGCGGCCTATGGCGATAGCATCTGAGCCTTCAATGCTGTCATCCCAAATCCTAATGGCACGATCAGCGCCTTTAGCTAGACATTTACGCAAACTTTCATCCACCCGATCTGGGCCGACAGACACCACGACCACTTCAACTTCTGAGGCGCTAGCTTCTTTAATTTTCATGGCTTCTTCAAGCGAAAAGTCGTCCCACTCATTTAAGTCGTATAACAAAAAATCCTCATCTACATCTTTTTCATCTGCGCGGATTTCAAAGTCTTCATCTAATGCCGCCACTTGCTTTACTGCAACTAAAATTTTCATACTGGTTTTCTCCATGAAACTAAATATCAAGCACTACTTTTTATAAAACGATTTGCAAAATAACTCAAGGCAGTAAATCTGACCTGATAATCGGGGTCCAAACACAATGGCCATTTATCTTTATCTGGCAATCTATGATTAGCCACCAGCATTAAGCGATGCAAATAATAGTCATCTTGCAACAAAGCTAACAATGTCAGGCGTGTCGCACTCTTATTTAAAATAACACCGCGTCTTACATCTGCCGCCGCAGATGCGCTTAATTTTTTTAATATTGACTGCGGTGTATTTGGGTTATTGGCCACCCCACTTAGTACATCTAGCGAACTATCTTGCGCGAGATTTTTCAATAAGCGCTTGCTAGCTTTACCTTGGTAAGCCACTGCGGAGCGCACCCAATCATTATCATCATTAGCCAACACACTCAATAACCTTAACGGGCAGCTAGCATTTCTAGCTACCCCACGTCGCACATCGACAGCGGAGTCTTTAGACAGTTTATCTAGCACGCTACTAGCAACAATCGGGTTACGAGCCAACTTTTGCCTAACCCAAACGTCAGTGTCATGTATTAAGTGGCTAATCGTGGCTGCCGTTAAATCAACTCTAGTTGCTATCAAGCGCCTCACTAGCTCACATTCATCAATGGCTAAGCGCCTGATAAGTGCTTGAGAAAGCGCTAAATTTGCTGCCAATCTACAACGCACCGCCTTATCTTGCTGCAAAGCCAAACTTGCCATCAGCTTGTGGCTAATGCGTTTATCTGCGGCCAGTTGCCGTTGAATTAACACGTTTTCATCATATACGACAGCCTCAATCAACTGTGCTGGGCAGTGATCATGCGCTATCACGGCTGCTTTAATGCGAACATCTGGCAGCTCAAACAAATGCACTAGCAAGTCAATTGTTGCAGCGGGATGTTGGCTTATATTTTTTTGTAATGCCTGCAATATATGAGTGTTAGCAAATCTATCTAGCAAAATAGCGAACGCCTCGCTGGTTGCTGCCATATTTTTACTCAGGGCCAATACCGTCGCTTCATCCTGCTCAAACTGGGCAATATGCTTTAACATTGCGGGCGAAGCATGTCTATGTTGGGCAAGTAAAACCGTCATATTTGAACGACTTTTACTCATTAGGCCTTGCGCAACATAAAGCTTAGATAATGCTTCTGACGGCGTATTCTGGTTCTTGTCTAATTTAATCACCATCGCTTCATCAGCTACACTAGCCAAAGCTTCTAACACCAATGCTGGCGTATGTTCCCAACGGGCCAGTGCTAAGGCATCTCGGCGTCGACTAAACATCATCGCTTGTAACTTGGTCTTATCTTTATCCTCGGCAATCGCATATACAGCTGCAGCCATATACGGATCATTTGCTTTCAATGCTAAGTTGACTAATCCAGCAGCACTGTCAGGTAGTTGCATATCACGCTGTCACAGCACTGTCTTCCCAAACTTCATATTCAACGCATTCGTCAATTAACTCAATGAGCTCACGCACCACAAAGCGGCCTTCATAGCCTGAAGTTTTAAGCGCGTCTTCAAACATGGTCAAATCTTTGGGACATGACACCACAAACACCTGCAAGCCTTCAATCTGCCCCGCTTCTTTCATGCGGTTAGCCGAAGGCTTCTCTAAGCCTACTGGGTCAGGTATCCAAATGCGGCCACCGCCAGCCCCACAACAGAATGAGTTATCGCGATTTCGTCCCATTTCAACCAATTCACAGCCCAATAATTTCAATACTTCACGCGGTGCGTCAAAACCTTTGTTATAACGGCCTAAATGGCAAGGGTCATGAAAAGTGACTCGGCAATCTAGCTTCTTCTTTAGTTTGATTTGACCAGTTTCAATCAAACGCTTGACCAAAGTCGTATAGTGCTCAATCTCAAATTGGCCACCAAAATCAGGGTACTCATTACGTATGGTGTTAAACGAGTGCGGATCTGTGGTGACAATAGAGGCAAAATCACAAGCTTGCAGCGTGCCTATGTTAGAAGATGCGAGAAGTTCATATAGGCCTTCCTCCCCAACTCGACGCACATCATTGCCCGCGTTTAACTCGGCTTCAAATAACAGGCCAAAATCCACGCCAGCATGCTGCATTAGCCTAGCAAATGACTTGGTCACTTTTTGGTTACGCGGGTCAAAAGAGGCGTAGTCGCCAACAAACCACAATATATCTACAGGCTCAGTGCGCGCATCTTTTACTTCAAATGGCAGTTCTTTGGTCCAAGCGGCACGCTTGCGTTTAGATTCACCAAATGAATTGCCAGTTTTATGTATGGTTTGTAGAGTTTTTTCTAGCAAAGGCTCCATTTCACCTGCTTCCACCAAATTGCGTCGCATCTGCACAATAATCGGCACATGCTCTACCGCTACTGGGCATATCTCTACACAAGCTAAACAAGTCCGGCATGACCAAAGTGTTTCCATAAACACCTGACCTATGCCTTTGCCATGAATATCCAGCTCGGCCTCTTTGGGTAATTCTTTGCTGCTCAAAGCGTGATTGGCAAACTCTCTTAATGAAAGTATGACGTCTCTTGGTGACAATGGGGCGCCAACGGCATTGGCTGGGCAAGCCTCTTGGCAGCGGCCACATTTGGTACAGGCATCAAGGTGCAGCAGGTTTTTCCAAGTCAGGTCGGTAATGGTTTTGTAACCCGCTGTTTTTTGCTCATCAGGCACCATGGGCAGTCTTCTGCCAGCTAGAGGATCTTTAAACATCAAGGAACTGGCGGCGGTGAAAATGTGTTTGATTTTGCTATAGGGAATACAAGCAATAAATGTCAAAGAAAGTAAGCCGTGAAACCACCACAAGTAGGGACGCAATACACCTGCACTTTGATCTGTTAAGCCTAAGCCATGCATAATTTCAGCGAGCAAAGCGCCTACTGGTGACCAAAAGCGATAATCCCAAACTGTTGCTTGCTCACTCAGCCAAACCAAACGGCTAGCCTCTAAAATAAAGCCAGTGATGCCAATTAATATGAATGACCAAAGAAAAGCCCAATCTTCACGGCGATATTGGCTGCGATCAAAGTCAGGGTCGCCTGGCTGCCTATCGACTCTTTTGTAATCCAGCTTAGGTAGATTCAGCCATTGCCGCCTATACATCATATAAAGCAGGCCGACTATTAAACTTAAACCGGCTACATCGAGCACGAGTGAGAATATTAAATAAAAATTACCATACCAGAACTTAATGCCAAACAAGGGTTCAAGGATGTCATATTCCAGCGTAATGGTAGATGTGCCAATGAACAACAACACAAAACCCAAGAATATCAAGCCATGCGCACGCCCTGCACTTTTGTCACGGCGCACCAAGGTACGATGCGTGGCCATGGTTTTAAGCATATCAACAAAACGACCAAACAGCTCGTTCCAAGAGCCATCGGCCTTGCCACGACGATATTTGCGAATTTGTACAAAAACGCCATAAATGAAAATTGCAATGGCTAAGTAACCGATGGCATAGAATAAATGTATTGCCTGTGGTTCAAAGCTCTCAAACAGCACTCGAGTGATTTGTTTTGCATTATCCATTTAGCTCCGCCTACAGATGGGTATTACGTATGAGTGATTATTAGGATTTTTTTGATGATTAAATGACACAAGTTAAATCAAGCTCGCCGCAAACAGTCTACAGCGAGCTTGACAGCACTCATTTAAACTTTGTACTCGATTTTAAAAGTACCGCCCGGCATATGCGGCGCACCCCAAACTGCTACTTCACGTTTGTAAGGCACTGCAATTTGTGGATTAGCCTCTTCTATTTCACGTGCTACCCTATGGCCAGTGAAGGTGGCGTCGGCAATTAAGCGTGGCGCTTCAGCGTCGCCAATCAGGTAAATACCTTTAATATCATTGGCAGCCCACTCAGACTCGCGAGCTTTCAGCTCATTCCATAGTGCATTTTCTGAATGGCGACCTGTGACTAAAATCAATGAATCAAACTCTAGCCAACGGTGCGTTTTATTGGCATCACGTGGTGAGACGCCAGGGCCGCGATATGAGCGTTTAGAGCCATCACCCCAAATGTTATAGATTTCAAGGCGTCCTTTTTCAATTTTTGAGCAGAAATGGTCGCCAATTTCTTCCACATGCAGCTCATGCAATCTGCGCATCATATTTGGATACTCTAGGGTAAAGTGCATGTAATTAGCCATGTGCACGCCAGAAACTACAGTCACCTCATGACCTGCTGTGGCTAACTTCTCTGCCAAGCTAGGCGCCATAAAATAGGTATCCGCATTTAAAATCACCACGCGTTTACCAATTTTCTTTTTGCCAGCAAATACTTGCTCAGGCGTTAATTGGTCAGCTTGAGCGGCATCTGCCCCAGGAATGGCCTCATGTGTTAGGCAGTTATTACCATCGGTATTCCAAGATGATCCCGTGGCAATAATCACTTTATCTGCGCCATACTGCAAAACTTCGTCGGCTGTGATTGGTTTCTGCCCAAGTGCCACTTGGCTTTCTTTGCTCTTTTTCACCAATTTAGTGATTTGTGTTTCACGATAATCTCGGTGATAACTCCACTCGCCCAAACCTGGTAATGTGCTGACAGAATTCAAATGGCCGCCAATTTTTTCGGCCGTGTCGTACAAGTGCACCGTAAAGCCTTGCTCTAACAGCACACGAGCAGCTTCTGAACCTGATGGACCCGCGCCAACCACTAATACAGAATCTTTTGATGCGGTTTTAGGAAACTTCTCTGGATGCCAACCGCGACGATATTCTTCACCCGCAGTCGCATTTTGTGTGCAAATCATAGGTGGGCCACCGATTTCCCAGCGAGAAATACAGACATTACAGCCTATACATACCCGTATATCATCATAACGACCTTGCTCAATTTTTTGTGGCAAAAATGGGTCAGAGATTGAAGGACGCGCACATCCTATAATGTCAGCGTAACCTTTAGTGACAATCTCGGTCATTTTTTCAGGGTCGACAAAACGCCCTACGCCTAATACTGGCTTTTTGGACACTTGTTTGACAAATTTAGTCCAAGGCACTTGGTGACCTTGTTGATAGAAGCGCGATGGCCCTGCATCCTCACCCCACTCGGCAATATCGCCCACATCCACATCCCACAAATCGACTAAGGGGTCTGCCAGCTCAACGAACTTCATACCATCAACTTCAACTTCAATTTGCCCCGGGCCATATATGGTGTCCACGGCAAAGCGTGTAGCAATGGCACATTCACTGCCTACGGCATGTTTTACTTTCTCTAAGGTCTCCAGCCAGAAACGTGCTCGATTTTCTAGTGAACCACCGTATTTATCTGTACGTTTATTGTAGTAGGGGTTTAAAAATTGCAGCGGCAGATAGGAGTGCGCGCCATAGACATAAACAATATCAAAGCCTGCGTCGCGTGAGCGTTTGGCAGCATCTACATAGTATTGCTGTACTTGCGCAATATCACTTAAATCCATTTCTTTACAGTAGGTCAAGGTTTCAAATTCTGACGCATACTGGCTAGGGCCACGCGGTGTGGCACGAGATTCCATATTTGGAGCGTGCGCACCACCGTACCAAAGTTCTACGCCTGCCAAAGCGCCATATTTGTGCACTTCATCAGTCATAGCTTTCAGGTTGCGAACATCACCCTCATCCCAAATTCTGGCTGATAAGCGATGTGTATCATCCGATTCTGGATTAATCGAACAATACTCAGTATTCATTGCCGCCCAGCCACCTTCGGCTTTCATTGAACGATGCGCTGCTTGGAAACCTGGTTTATCCGAACCAGCACCAATGCAGTGCGGAACTTGATAAAAACGATTGCGTAAAGTTTTAGGGCCTATTTGAATAGGTTCAAATAAGATGTCATGTTTTGGATCGCGTGCCATATTACTCTCCGAAGGTGTTAATAAGTTTATTGTCTGCCTATTCTCAGTGCGAAGCCCTTGCTAAACAATAACCCTCATGGCTTACTACTTAGGTGTTACTAAAAACTGGGGTGGGGAGCCCATAAAAAAGCGAGCGGACATTACGCCCGCTCGCTTTTATTTAAAACAAATCATTCAACTACATACTATGCAAATACCAAACCAAGGCGATACCTGCAACTAGTGCGATATAGGGCAGCAACCCCGCTTTGTTTGAAACGCCAGCCTCATCAACAAATAAGTGCATGTCATCCAACATTTGTGCGGGAAATACGCCCTTATCTTGAATAAAGTGACGATAAACAAATACTGGAAGTATCAAAGCGGCAAATATTAATCCAGCTTTTAATGTACCAGCACCCCACGTGTCAGCACCCAAACCCATGATACCTAAATTAACGAAGCCAAGTAAACCGCCTAGCACCAGCAATATAGTCGGCGCTTTGTAGGGCCTATCCCATGTTGGTCGGTCGATACGATGTATCCAACCTGCGTTAAGGTTTAAGAAGTTGAAAATGATATAACCTACGTTTGATGCTGCAAGAATAAACACATAATCTGACATCATCAATAATAGTAAATTAAAGCAAAGATCTGTCCACATCGCTCTGGTTGGTGCGCCATGATCGTTCACATGTGACAAATACTTAGGTAACCAGCCGTCTACAGATGCTTGATAAAGTGTACGTGATGAGCCTGCCATAGATGTCATGATAGAGAGCATTAAGGCAAGCACCATCATGATAACCATCAGATTAGCCACAAATGCACCACCACCAATAATATCTGAAAATGCCGCTGCCACGCCCATGCCACTATAGATTGACGCCTCCAGCATACCATCATAAACCGCTGGCGTTGTTACCACACCAGCCGCATCTACCACCGCAGGGGTGACCATGTGACCCAAGCCCAAATGACTTTGGAAGGCAATAGGCACTAAGGTAAACACTGCCACACAGAGTAAGCCAGAATAAAAAATAGCTTTAAAAGTATCTGATTTAGGGTTTCTAAATTCCCGCGTATAACACACGGCAGTTTCAAAACCATAGGTAGACCAAGCAGCAATAAATAAGCCGCCCGCCATCAACTTCCAACCGTCGATATTCCAAACACCGTCAATGACGTTACCTGCTGCATCATGAGCCAGTGGCGCTAATGGAAAAAAGTTTGCTTGTGCAATATCGCCAGTCATTAATGGCACTAACCCAATCAGCATCAAAGGTATTAATGCAATAACGCCAAGTATCATGGTGGTTTTAGCAGAGCGCAAGATGCCGCCGTGTTGTACTGCAAATACGGACAGCAAAACAGCCGCGCCGACAACAAAGGTGGCATTAATTCTTAACACTAGGCCATCTTTAATCATACCTAAGTCTAACAAGGTAATCTGCCAAGTATTAATCACAGCGTCAGGTGCAAACAAGGCACTAAGCATATAGCCTGCGGCTAAGCCTGAGCCTATGGCTAGCACTGGCGACCAAGCAAACCAATTACACCAAACGGATACGGGGGCAATAAATTTACTGTATTTCACCCAGGCTACCGCCCCATAAATTGAAGCCCCGCCTGATTTATGCGGAAACAAACCCGCAATTTCCGCATAAGTAAACGCTTGAATAAAACCAAATGCAATGGAAATAGCCCATATCATCCATGCTGGCTTACCTACTGTCGCAGCAATCGCACCGATTGAAAATAAAACAAGTGCAGGAACGCCACTCGCCACCCAGAAAGCACCTTGCCAGCCAATTTTTCTGTGTAACGTTGCATTTTGCCCGACAACGTTATCAGAAAGATCAGCTGAAATTGCATCAACCGAAGAATTTGCACTCAATTTAAGTCCCCTTTTTTATAAAAATCCCAATACAACCCCTGTACTTAATAACGGAATTGTCCACCTGGGTGCAGCTGTAAAATCAGTTCTTTCACTTAATTAAATTAAAAAAATCTACGGCGTCTATATAAAACTTTCCGCATGGTTTACATTTGAAGGCAATCAACTGCTCTGTACAATTCTCATTATGGATTACTCTTAAAGTAGTATATATTGAAGGTCTGCTTGGTTTATTATTGTGCATTATGACTATCTTGCCTAAATACCTATAGCGACTCAATACTGCTTAGGTATTACGCCTTGAAGATAATGTTTGTAAGCATAAGCTCTGATTACTATTGCATCAGTTATATTTATTTAAACATTCAGCACCAGAAAGCGATCAATGGCGAACATGCAACCGTCCAACTACCAAGCTAGCAATGCGTCTTTATATGACTTGCTTGGTCGCGAGGCTGGGGTATTGAACTTAGTAAAAGTGTTTTATGACATGGTGGAAAGCGAACCGTTTGCGCACAAACTACTGTTATTACATCTCAGAGGGAATGGTTTAGCTCACTCACGTGTTGAACAATTTCATTTTCTTTCAGAGTTTTTAGGTGGCCCAAGGTTATATGTTGAAAAACATGGTCATGCTAATATTAAAGCCATGCACGAACACCTTGCAATTGACGCTGAATCTAAAGATATTTGGCTGCAATGTATGAATATGACGATAGATAAAATAAAACTAGAAGCGAGCATTAAAAACCAACTCATGGTCAGCTTTACCCGTGCGGCTGAACGCTTAGTTAATACATAAAAAAAACATCTGCAATTGACTTGCAGATGTTATTCATCAAAACAGTATGTAGCGATTAACTAGATTAGCAATGAACTACAAAGGTGCACGTTGGCCGCAGAAGAATCCTACTGCAAAATCTGGAGTTTCAAAAGTAATGCGGCTGCCTGAGGGGAAATAAAATACGTCACCAGCAGTCGCTGTGACTTTTTGACCAGTTTCATCTGAAATAATGAAAGTGCCATCGACGATGCATTTCATTTCTTCATAATCATAGTCATATACTAATTTATCGCCTTTTTCTAAACGAAAAAAACCAGCACAAATTCTTTTATCTGGGTCAGCTGATACAAAAGTATCGCCCAACCAAGCTGGAACACCAGGAATATTCATAGATGGTTGCGCATCTTTGATTGCTTGTTTTTTATAATGAAAGCCTTTTGTTGCCATTCGTTCTCTCCTCTAGGTTGTTTAACTGTTGTACATTTAATCGTGAAGCGTTTGCATGCACAATTACTCTTAAGTTGTACTCCTAAAGAAGGATGAAAAAATATACGGCCATGCCGCTAATAACCAAGATTATTCTGCCTAACTTAACAGGTATAAACTGATATTTCTTAATAAAAAATCACCTGCTTTATGGCATACTCACGTCATGACACCTAAGCACCCTCTTGAAGCTATCACACAAAGCAGTTTAACTTTGGCCTGCCAGCATTACGAGAACTTCCCTGTTGCCTCAGTGTTTTTACCGCAATATTTGCGTCAGCCTATCAGTTTAATTTATAGCTTTGCAAGACAAGCAGATGACTTTGCCGATGAAGGGGATTTGTCAATTGAGCAGCGCTTAAGCTTACTCAATAGCTTTCGTGATGAGCTTGACTTGCTGTATGCCTACATCAAACCGCCCTCTGCCTTGTTTGTGGCTTTGGGGGAAATAATTAAGACACACAATTTACCCTACCAAGCATTTTACGATTTACTAGATGCCTTTAGCCAAGATGTTATAAAAACGCGCTACCACGATTATGACGAGCTACTAGATTACTGCAAACGCTCGGCAAACCCGATTGGCAGGTTACTATTGCAGCTTTATGGCCAAGCCAATGCCGCCAATATTCAACTGTCTGACCGTATCTGTAGCGCCTTGCAAATCATTAATTTCTTGCAAGACATTGCGATTGATTTCAAAAAAAATGAGGGCAAACAACGTATTTATTTGTCTCAAGAAGAAATGGCGGGATTTGGCATCACTGAACGTCAAATTCAAGATTACGTCGATGGCTTAAAGTTGGTAGATACTCATTGGCAACAATTTATGTTATTTAACCTAAGCCGCGTCAATGCTTTGCTCTATGCGGGCAAACCCTTGGGGCGCATATTACCTGGGCGTATTGGCTTTGAAATGCGCATGATAGTGGCAGGTGGCGAGCGTATTATTAGCAAGATCAGTGCGGTAAACGGTGATATATTTAGGCATAGGCCAACACTCAACTACACCGATTGGATATTCGTATTTTTTAAAGCCTTATTTAAGATGTAAACTCAAACACATGACCCCACAACAATACTGCCAAGAAAAAACCCAACAAAGTGGTTCTAGCTTTTATTACAGTTTTATGTTTTTATCAAAACAAAAGCGTGAGGCGATTACCGCGCTGTATGCATTCTGCCGTGAGGTAGACGATATTGCTGACGAATGCACAGAATTACATATTGCACAAACTAAGCTCAATTGGTGGCGCGATGAGATTGAAAATCTCTATCAGCATAAACCGCAGCATCCTGTCAGTAAGGCTTTATTAGGCCCTATTACTCACTATAACCTTGCCGCCGAGCATTTTATTGAGATTATCGATGGCATGGCAATGGATTTACAGTTCAATCGCTATGCAGACTTCAAACAATTGCAGCTATATTGCTATCGGGTAGCCAGTGTGGTGGGTTTGCTTTCTGCACAGATATTTGGCTTTAGCGACAGAAAAACGCTCAAATATGCCCATGACTTAGGCATGGCTTTTCAATTAACCAATATCATCCGTGATGTGGGAGAAGATGCTAGGCGCAATCGCATCTACTTGCCACTGGATGAATTAGCTAAATTTAATGTCAGTGAAGATGATATTTTGCATAGCCACGAATCAAATGCGGTAAAGCAATTACTAGACTATCAAATTGAGCGTGCCCAGAGCTACTACGACAAAGCGCTCAACGAATTACCACAGCAAGACCAAAAAAGCCAACGTGTGGGCCTCATGATGGCCGCTATCTATCGCACTTTATTGACTGAAATTAAAGCCGATGGCGCACAAAAAGTATTAAATACTCGCACCTCGCTGGGCACTTTACGCAAAGTCTATTTAGCTTTTCGCGTGTGGCTGCACAATCTGTAAAGCAACTTTATATGCATAAACCCCAAATTGCTATTATTGGTGGCGGTTGTGCGGGTTTAAGCGCTGCGGCAAGCTTGGTCGATCAAGGCTATGCAGTCACGCTATTTGAAGCCAGTACAGCTTTAGGTGGACGTGCACGTACCGTAGCGGTAAAGAGAAATACCCGTTTACACTTACTTGATAATGGGCAACATATACTGATAGGTGCTTACAGCGCCACATTAGCCCTACTAGACAAAATAGGCGTAGATGAAAAGCAAGTGTTGTTACGCCTGCCATTGCAGATGGTAACGCGTAATTGCCAACAAAAAACCGTCTTTTCATTTAAATCACTGGCATATTTACCTACCCCGTTTGATCTGTTGTTTGCCTTACTGAGTTGCCAAGGCCTCCGTTTTGCGGATCGCCTGGCCGCCATTAAATTGATGACCTACCTTAAAATTCGCCGTTATCAAATAGACCATGACTGCCCTTTAGCCGATTTTTTATTGCTGCATAAGCAAAGCACACACTTAATCAGCCTGCTGTGGGAGCCTTTATGCCTAGCCGCGCTAAACACCCCCATTGCCATTGCCAGCACGCAGATTTTCTTAAACGCCTTACGTGATAGCTTTGCTAAACAAAAAACTAGCAAAGGCAAAAAAAATAGCGACTTTTTACTACCAAAAACCGATTTATCTAGTATCCTAGCGCAGCCATTATCAAGCTATATCAGCGCTAAGGGCGCTGAGATTAAGCTAAATAATCGCGTCACAAGCATACAATTAGCAGACCACGGTTTTAGTTTAGAAAGCCAAGATGGCCTTAGTTTTTTTAGTCATGTCATCATAGCCACGCCACCTGCAAACTTAGCTAAACTTATTGCGGCTTGCCCACAATTGCATCAGCTGGCAACAGTCACACATGGCTATCAGTATCAGCCTATTTACACGATTTATTTGCAATATGCCGACAACCTAAAATTAGCCAACGTCATGACGGGCTTGAGCGGCACATTAACGCAGTGGGTATTTGATAAGGGACAGTTATGCCAGCAACATGGTTTGATTGCTGTGGTCATTAGCGGCACTGGCTACCACCAAACATTAAGCCATGAAGCACTGGCTTTACAAGTTGCGGAAGAATTGCGTCTAGCTTTTCCTGATCTATCTGAGCCACTATGGCATCAAGTAATTGCCGAAAAACGCGCGACTTTCTCATGCACCATAGATTTAGCAAGGCCTGCGCACAAAACTCAGCAAAACAATTTATATCTAGCGGGAGACTACAGCCATGGCACTTACCCTGCCACTATTGAAGGTGCGGTTAGAAGTGGGATCGCCTGCGCAAATTTAATCATACAAAGCGATAATTAACGGCCTTGGCCTAAATTGGTAGTTTATTTTAATTAAGTATTTCTCAACTGATTAAGCGCCTGCTCTAAACGCTCAACGGCTATCACTTCCAGACCAGAAATTTTGCTTTTTGGTGCATTGGATTTTGGCACGATAGCCTTAGTAAACCCAAGCTTAGCGGCCTCTTTTAATCGCATTTGCCCGCCCTGCACAGGGCGCACCTCACCTGCTAAACCAACTTCACCAAAAACAATAAGTTTATTATCTAATGGCTTGTTTTTTAATGAAGAAACAATAGCCAGCAATACTGCCAAATCCACGGCAGGCTCGGCAATTTTCACCCCGCCTACCGCATTAATAAACACATCTTGATCAAAACACGGAATGCCTGCATGGCGATGTAATACTGCCAATAACATGGCTAAACGGTTTTGTTCCAAGCCCACACATAAGCGTTTTGGGCTGGGGGAATGGCTCTCATCCACTAAAGCCTGAATTTCAATTAATAGCGGTCTTGTGCCTTCCATCGTCACTGTAATACAACTGCCTGATACCTGACCATCATGATGCGATAGAAATAATGCAGATGGGTTGGCCACCTCTCGTAGGCCTTTTTCAGTCATAGCAAACACGCCCAACTCATTGACTGCGCCAAATCTGTTCTTAAAGGCCCGAATCAATCGAAACGAAGAGTTTTGGTCGCCTTCAAAATAAAGCACCGTATCCACAATATGCTCTAACACGCGAGGTCCAGCCAGCGTGCCGTCTTTAGTGACATGACCTACCAAAATAACGGTAATGCCTAATTGCTTGGCAATACGGGTTAATTGCGCCGAACATTCTCGCACTTGCGCCACAGAACCAGGTGCAGACTGTAACGCCTCAGAATATACCGTTTGAATCGAGTCTATCACGGCAATATTGGGTTTGTGAGTTTGTAAGGTGGCTAAAATCTTCTCAAGATTAATTTCAGCCAAGAGTTCAACTTCACTGGCATCCAAACCTAAGCGTTTGGCCCGCATGGCAATTTGCTGCGGCGATTCCTCACCGCTGACATAAATCGCCTGAGCTGACTTGCCTAAATGGCACAATACTTGTAAAAGCAATGTAGATTTGCCTATGCCAGGGTCGCCGCCTATCAGCACCACACCGCCTTCTACTAAGCCACCACCCAACACCCTATCAAACTCACTAATACCAGTGGGTTGGCGCGCAATATCTGCCGCTTTGATACTGCTTAATTTTTGCAATGTGCTACTTTGTGCCAAACCTTCAAATTTATTGGCATAGCGGTTGCTGGTCGGCGTTTCTTCTATGCTCTCAACCAGCGTATTCCAAGCCATGCAGCTTGGGCATTGGCCTTGCCATTTGGGCTCGCTAGCCCCACATTCTGTGCAGCTATAGATGGTTTTAGCTTTAGCCATGCGTGATGTTGCTAGTAATGGTCCGCCATATGGCCACTACCTGCATAGTTTTCAAAGCGTGTGTGCTGGCCAATAAAGGTCAGGCGTACCCGACCAATCGGGCCGTTACGCTGTTTAGCTACAATAATTTCTGCCGTACCTTTATCTATACTGTCTGGGTTGTATACCTCATCGCGATAAATAAACAAAATAACGTCAGCATCTTGCTCAATCGCGCCAGATTCACGTAAATCACTCATCACAGGACGTTTGTCAGGGCGCTGCTCCACACTACGATTAAGCTGTGATAGCGCCACAACTGGGCAATCCAGCTCTTTGGCCAAAGCTTTAAGTGAACGAGAAATCTCGGAAATCTCAGTCGCCCGATTTTCACCCTGACGCCCTGCGGGCGCTGCCATGAGTTGCAAATAATCCACCACGATTAAGCCTAACTTACCCGTTTGGCGATGCAATCGGCGGGCTCTGGCGCGTACATCAAAGCTACTCAAACCCGCACCCTCATCAATAAAGATAGGGGCTTCGTTTAGCTTACCCAGTGCGGTGGTGAGTTTTTCCCAATCTTCATCTTCCAACTTACCCGTTCGCATACGGTGCTGGTCTAAGCGCCCTACCGAGCCTATCATACGCATTGCCAGTTGCGTTGAAGCCATTTCCATAGAGAAAACAGCTACTGGCAACCCGGTATCCAGCGCTACGTTTTCTGCCATATTCAGTGAAAAAGCCGTTTTACCCATAGATGGACGGCCTGCTACGATGATTAAATCGCCGCCATGCATACCAGATGTCATAGAATCTAAGTCAGCAAAGCCCGTCGGTACGCCAGTCACGTCAGAGGGATTGTCACGCGAGAATAGCTGGTCAATACGGTCGGCCACTTGTGGCAACAACACTTTAATATCGACAAAACCTTGAGAACTGCGCTTGCCGCCCTCAGCTATTTGAAAAATTTTGGCTTCAGCTTCATCTAACAACTGTTGTGCATCACGGCCATTTGGCGCATAAGCGCTTTCTGCAATACCTGAACCCACCACGACTAATTGCCGCATGACTGCCCGTTCATGCACGATTTCGGCATAGCGCCGAATATTGGCCGCGGTTGGTGTGCTTTGTGCCAAAGCCCCTAAATAGGCAATACCGCCTATACCAGAAAGCTCAGCAGTACTTTCCAGCGATTCGGCCACTGTGACAATATCCGCGGGCCTGTTGTGTTCTATCAACTTAGCGATATGCTGAAATATGGCCTTGTGGTCATGTCGGTAAAAATCATTGGCTCTCAAAGTATCAGCGATTTTATCCAGCGCCTCATTCTCAAGCAATAAGCCACCAAGGACTGATTGCTCAGCTTCTACAGAATGGGGTGGGGTTTTTAGTGCATCTAATTGTTCATCAGCCATGTTGTGATTATACTTAATTACTGAGCTCGCCCAATTAAAAAGGCTACCTAAGTAGCCTTTTTTTTCAAATGCCTGAATAAATCAGGCAGTCAATTTTAATCACTTAAGCTTCAGCCACCACTGTCACTGTGATGTTAACTACCACATCATGGTGCAAGGCAACGGTTACCGCATGGTCACCTATGGTTTTAAGTGGGCCATTAGGCATACGCACGAAAGCTTTAGTCACTTCAAAACCTTGTGCCACTAATGATTCAGCAATATCACCGTTAGTCACTGAACCGAACAAGCGGCCATCAACACCCGCTTTTTGCGCCAGCGTAATCACAAAATTAGCTAATTTTTCACCGCGCGCTTGCGCTGCGGCTAAAATAACTGCTTGTTGTTTTTCTAGTTCAACACGGCGTGCAGCTATTTCGGCCTTATTGGCCTCAGTTGCTCGCTTAGCTTTGCCTTGTGGAATTAAAAAATTACGGCCATAACCGTCTTTAACTTTAACGATGTCACCTAAACTACCTAGGTTACCCACTTTTTCTAATAAAATAATTTGCATGGTAGCCTCCGATTATTGGTGTTTATCTGTGTATGGAAGCAAAGCTAAGAAACGCGCAAGTTTAACTGCTGTCGTTAATTGACGTTGATAACGTGCTTTTGTGCCCGTCATACGTGCTGGAATGATCTTTGCATTTTCTGAAATAAAATCTTTAAGTAAATCTACATCTTTATAA
>CAIRBH010000003.1 GCA_903876765.1 uncultured Pseudomonadota bacterium
AATCCCAATATCACTAAACCCGATCATGTAGAACTTGGTATTAAAGAGGATGGCAGTTTATTTTGGAATGGTGAACGAGTAACGAAAGAAACCTTAGCTGCGCGTTTTGCCATTGAAGCAAAAAAAGCTCCTCAACCTGAAGTGCATATCAAAGCAGATAAGCTCACGCATTACGATCATGTAGCTCAAGTCATGTCCACTGCCGCAAAAACTGGTCTAGTGAAGATAGGTTTTGTGACGGATCCTACAATAGGAAAGTAATGCGAAAGCACTTATTGAGTTGCAGTATCTAAACTCCCCATGCTTTTAGGATAAGTGACGATCCCCCAAGGCAATTGCTTATTTTCAATTTGCTTTGTTACTTCTAGCTTTTCAGTACTAATTACGAAAATAGTATCCGATTTTCCACAGGCCAATAAAATTTCCTTGTCATCTGGCGTGAAGCTAAAGTGCCAACAACGGTTTCCTGTTGGAATATCTTTGATTTTTTCATAAGTTTTAGCATCATAAACTTCTAATGTTTTTGCTTTATTAGCAGCTACAAAAATACGCTCACCTTTGCGGTCATAAGCAATCCCATAAGGCGCTGCACCAGTATCAACAGCGCGCAACACTTTAAATTTTTGATTCATGACAATAAATTTGTTGCCGTACTCCAGCGTGGCTAAGTAAGTTTTACCATCAGGGGACACTTTAATGCCGCGTGGTCGGTCTCCGTATTGATGAGTTTTGATGGTTTTTAATAACTTGCCAGTTTTTAAGTTGTGCACGGTGACAGTATTGTCAGCTTCATTTGTGATGACTAATTGCTTGCCATCTTTACTAAATTCAATCCCTTCAGTTTCTGGTCCGCCAGTAATTTCACGAACTTTTTTGCCTAACTTCAAATCGATTACGCCAATACGTGCGGGCTCTTTGTCATCATCTTCATCTTCTTTTGCTGCAGCAACAGCTTCTACAGAACCTGGTGCTGGCGGTGGACCACCTTTGGAGCTGGGTTCATAAGACACAAAAGCATAATTACCTTTAATTCTTACAAACTCAGGATTTTGACCGACTTTAATTTGATTCAATACTTCGTTTGTTGCGGTATCAATAATTGAAACGCTGCCGTTTTCACGAGTAGCAACAACTATTAATTTGCCATCATCAGTAATTGCTAATCCTCTTGGTTCTTCGCCTTTTGCATCAATATTTGATAGCGTGGTTAACGTGTTTAAATCAATGATAGACACACCACCTTTTTGATTAGAAACATAGGCTTTTCCACGATCTTCAGCATTAGCATTAACGCCTATAGCCATGCTTGCTATTGCAGCTATTAGTAAACTAGTTAATTTCATTGTGACTTTTCCTTAAATAATGATTACCGATAATTTTGGGTAATTTGTTCTGCATGATGCTGAATGAAGTGATAACTAGCGAATGTTCCTAGTACTGGAATTAATAGCGCTTTATAAACTAAGTTGTGTGGGATTTTCTCAATTCTAGAGGCTAGTTGATCTAGTTTTGCTAGCAACAATATCCAAATATAAATAAATAGGAATGTTGTGATGACTACATATATTAGAACATTGATATATCGGTGAAGAATCATCATCAAAAGCATAAAGACTAAGTTAGCAAACCATAAATAAAAATAATTGCGAGAGTCTTCAATAAGCTCTTCTATATCAGTCTTTTGTCTTTTTATAGCAGGGCCTGAGTTTAGCTCTGGAAATGATTTTTCTGAGACCATTAATATAAATGCTATCGATAGAGTAATTTATTAAACTTGATTGGTTGTATTGGTTGAAACAAAAGGTGCCCGAAGGCACCCTTTGAGTTTAGAGCATGCAAATCAATATAACTTTGTTAGGAACCTATCCAGTCTACTGCACACACAACCCTTATAATTATGTAACAGTAAAAAGTCCTAGTAATAGTACTCCTTGCTGATATATATGCGATAAACGTGCCAAGTAGAAATATCTACTCATATTTTATATTTAACTAATTGAATATAAACATATATATTTTTATATGCTACATGTGCTATTGAATTGATTTATTTAAAATAGTTGGTTGTAATCAACCTCAAAGGGCGTATATAACCACCAACTTTAAATAATTGAAGTTAAATTCAAGCTTGCAGTAATTTAGGTCGCTGGATTAACAAAACATCTTTAAGGCGTTGAATGCCTGTGCGAATTTCATATTCGTTTAAGTGTGCAAAGCCAAGCCGAATCGCTTGTACTTTATGATTTTTAGCTGAAAAATCAGAAACGGGGGTAATGCTAATCTTTTCTGCTATAGCATTCTGGATAAGTACTTCCACGTTAATAGTCGGGTTGACGTCTAACCATAAGCTCAGACCGCTATTTGCTTTTTTACAGCTAACGAATTCACTCAATTCATTAAGTATAAGTTCCAAGATTAGCGCTCTACGTTCTTGGTAAATTTTTAATGTGCGTAAATGATGCCTTTTAATCTCACCAGTATGCAGCAATTCAGCGATTGCCAGTTCGTTTACCATGTCACCTTGGCGATCTATTAAATTGACATGATGCGCAAAGCGATTAATTGTTTCTTTGGGCGCTACAATATAGCCTATGCGCAAGCCAGGGGCTAATATCTTCGATAATGAGCCAACGTGAATGACATGGTTAGATGCTTGCTCACTAGCAAGTGGAAGTGCCACTTCTGTTGTGAAATTGAATTCATGACCACTATCATCTTCAATAATAAAAAAATTATATTGTTCGGCAAGTGCAAGTAGTTGTTTCCTACGTGATAGCGACATAGTTACTGTTGTCGGTATTTGGTGGTGTGGTGTCACATACACTGCGCGAATTTTATATTGAATACACAGTAGCTCAAGGTTAACGACATCAATACCTTCATCATCGTGTGCAACATGCAAAATATGTGCGCCACAACTTTTAAAAGCATCACGTGCCAGCGGGTTACTTAATTCCTCTAGTGCTACACAATCGCCACTTTCAATCAAAACTTTGGCCGCTAAAAAGATACCCATTTGGCTGCCACGCACAATGCAAATATTTTCAATATTTGCATGAAGCCCTCTTTCAATATTGAGCATTTGTAAGATGGCTTGTCTGAGAATAAGTGAGCCTTTAGGGTCGCCATAGATTAATTTATTATTTCTTGCTGACGTAATAAGTGCATGACGCATTGCACGTGACAGCATTTCAAATGGGATTAATCTCGTATCAGGCAGGTCGGCAGTAAAATTAATGCCGTGATGCGCTTGTCGTTTATTTTGAATGCTCGTTACGTCTTTGAGCAACGGATAAATCTGGTTTTGTTGGTTGTTTAGTGCGGGGATGTTGCCATGATTAATGGCAAGCATGCGAGACGAAATGAAAGTGCCACGTTTACTTTCGCTAATTAACCAGCCTTGTGCGATGAGTTCATCGTAAGCCTGAATGACTGTTTTACGGTTAACATTGATTCTATTGGCAAGAATACGCGTTCCTGGTAGTGCTGTACCTGCGGTAAAGCGGCCACTTTGGATAGCTGCGATGATTTTTTTTGCGATTTGCAAGTGAATGGCTATACCAGATTCACGCACAATATCAATACTGAGTTCCCAAGGCCTAAGCATACATCTCCTATCCAACCAGCTTTTGCTGGCGTATATTTTCTAATAAAACTGGCTGCAGCGGCGCCTTACAGGCGCTTGCATAACAGTTAGAAAATTACGGTTGATGGATACTAGGAGAACCCAAGCGGTGAATCATACCAAATTAATGATGATTTGCTAAATAAATCATGATTGATCAAATGGACCAGTACGAATTAATAAACTGGATGGTATTTTTAGTCATTTTTATATATAAAGTTGCATCTGTTTACAAATTGAAACAATTATCTATTGCACTTTAGCTAATTGAATTGGTTATCTGTCATCCTAGTGCCAGTTTTATGTAAGCAAATCGAGGTGATTTCACTTCAATTTTTTTATATTATCTTTGGAGATAACTATGTTTACAAAAAAACGTGTAATAGGCCTTGCCATCAGTGCAGCCTTTGCTATGCCAATGCTAGCATCGGCAGCAGCAGACCAAGAAGCAGCAATGAAAGATTCAAACAACTGGTTACACCCACGTGGTCAGCACAACAATCAAGGGTTTAGCGGTTTGGCACAAGTGAATAAAGGTAACGTAAAAAACCTTAAAATGTCTTGGACATTCGCAACCGGTGTAAACCGTGGTCACGAAGGTTCACCAGTTGTTCTTGGCAACATGATGTATGTTCATACAGCGTTCCCAAACAATATCTACGCACTTGACTTAAACGACAATCAAAAAATCGTATGGTCATATTTCCCAAAACAAGATCCATCAGTACAGGCTGTTTTATGTTGCGATAACGTAAACCGTGGTCTTGGGTACGGTGACGGTAAAATCTACCTTCAACAAAATGATGGTAACTTAGTTGCTTTAGATGCTAAAACTGGCGCTAAAGTATGGTCAACATTAGTAAACGATCCAAAAGTTGGCGCTACTAATACTAATGCTCCACACGTAATTAAAGATAAAGTGCTTACAGGTTGTTCAGGTGCTGAGTTCGGTGTTCGTTGCTTTATCGCAGCTTACAACATCAAAGACGGTTCATTGGCATGGAAAGCATATTCAACAGGACCAGATGCTGAAACATTACATGACAAAAATACTAACAGCGAAAACCCACAATACAATGCGCTATCAGTTTACCAAGACGTAAACGGTGGTAATAAAATCGGCGGTTCTTTCAAAAAAATTCCTAATGATCAATTAAAAATAGGCGAGCAAGAGTTAGGTACACGCACATGGTTAAAACCACAAGCAGTTAAAGATGGTTGGCAACATGGTGGTGGTTCTGTATGGGGCTGGTGGCCGTATGATGCACGTACTAATTTAGTGTATTACGGTGCAGGTAACCCATCAGTATGGAATCCAGATGTACGTCCTGGTGATAACAAATGGTCTATGACGGTAACAGCGCGTGATTTAGACACAGGTATGGCTAAATGGGCGATGCAAATGACACCTCACGATGAGTGGGATTACGATGGTGTGAACGAAGTCATCTTATTCGACAAAGGTGGCAAAACATATGCATGGCACCATGACCGTAACGGTTTTGCGTACACTTGGAATGCTGCAAACGGTACATTGATTGCTGCTGAAAAAGTACACCCATTTGTTAACTGGGCAACTGGTGTTGATTTGAAAACTGGTGTGCCAGATAAAACAGCTAATGCTTCAACTCACCAAGATTACAATGCTAAAGGCGTTTGCCCAGCTGCATTGGGTACTAAAGACCAACAACCAGCTGCATATTCACCAAAAACTGGTTTAATGTACACTCCATTGAACCACGTATGTATGACATACGAGCCAGTTGAGTCTAAATACGTTTCTGGTCAACCATGGGTTGGTGCTACATTGACTATGTTCCCAGGTCCAGACGGTGTGATGGGTGGCTTTGCTGCTTATAATCCAATGACCAACAAAAAAGTATGGTACAACAAAGAGAAATTCTCAGCATGGAGTGGTGCTTTAACAACGGCTTCAGACTTGGTTTTCTACGGTACTTTAGATCGTTGGTTAAAAGCGGTAGATGCACAATCAGGTAAAGAGCTTTGGAAATTCCAAGTAGGTTCTGGCGTGATTGGTAACGTATTTACTTACGGCCAAAAAGGTAAACAATACGTTGGCGTGCTATCAGGTATCGGTGGCTGGGCTGGCGTTGCGATGAACCTTGGTATGACTAACCCAACAGACGCTTTAGGCGCTGCGGGTGGTTATGCTGAATTAACTAAATACAACGCTGCTCCTGGCGGCGGTGCATTAAACGTATTTAGCCTATAATTCATTGTTGCAAAACATGAATGATTAGCTAACGACAAAAGTTAGTTTGTAGTAAAAAGCACCTCGCTAAGGCGAGGTGCTTTGTTTTGTGGACGAGATTGGTAAAAAATAAGATTGCTTAGAGCTACGCAGACAATAGTAAATACAGGTTATCTAACAATAACGTAGCGAGGCGACTTAAATCTATTAAAAATCAGTGAATACTTAATTCTAAGGTGAATGTCTCTTATTGGCCCAGAGCTGAATTACACCCTTCAAATTTAATTACCCTAAAGCTGACTTTCATAAGTTTAAAGTAGCTAGTCATTTTTGCTTGATAAGCATCATAGACTTAAATTGATTGCGATTAATTGACAGTAAAATTAATTCGTTTCAGAATAATATTACCGATGAAAATTTAGTACAGCTAATCAAAGGGGGATATATGTATTTTCTAGGGTGGCAGGGTATTTATACTTTTGTAGGGATTGTGTTTTTGATTATGCTGATTTTGTGGGGGTTTGCCAAAATCACCAAATAGTCAGTTAAATTTACCCATAAAAATAGCGCCTGATAAACCCTGGCGCTATTTTATTTTAAGCATTTGGCCATTACTTCGCGGCCTGTCTGACTGGCCTTATTTAATGGCTTCTAGAGCTTTTAGGCGTTTTTGCGCGGCAGGGGTAACTTCACTATTGGGAAATTTACTAATTAAGTCGTGTAAGGTTTTTTTAGCACTAGGCAACAAGCTCAGCTGAATTTGGCTATTGGCCATATTGAACATCGCGTCAGGCACTTTGGGGCTATCTGGGTGTAAATCCAGCACTTTTTGTTGCGTGATAATGGCGGATTTATAATTTTTTAAGGCAAATTGAGCGTAACCCAAGCCGTAAGTGGCTTCTGCGGCTAACGCACTATTGGGGTAATCTTTTAAAAAATTATCATAGGCATTAAACGCGTCTTTGTATTTAGCCTCTTTTGATAGCCCATGGGCCAGTTCCAGCGATTGATACTCTTGGCTATTTTTAGTGGGTTCAGCTGCTACAGGCGCTGCAGTGACAGCCTCAGTTGGCGGATCTGCAACTGGCTTTGCTGTGACACCAGACGTGCCGACTTCTTCTAACTTACGCAAACGGTTGTCGGCATCAATATATAAGTCTTTTTGCCGTTGTTGGGTGACTTCTAGATTATGGTTTGCTAGTTCCAGCTCGCCTTTTAGCTTGGCCACTTCTTGTTTTAGCGCTTCTAGCTGATTTTGCATATCAATCAAGCCTTGGCCTTTGGTAATCGCTTCGATATCGATTATTCGCTGCTCGGTGGCTTGTTGATTTTTTTTCATCGCGGCTATTTCAGCCAGCGTTGCCTGATGCTGACTGGTTGCTGTCGCTTCTACTTCTAGAATTTTCTTACGCGCCTCTTTGTCGTCAAACAAGGCGGCATGCGCTTGAAATGCACATAAATACGTACTTAATAGCAGACTAGCCAGTATCAGTTTTTTTGTCATATCGTTAGTTTTATCTTTAATTTATTGAGGCAGTGATTACTCGTTTTCGTAAACAATATCCGCGCGACGATTTTGTTTTGCGCAAGCCTCATCTGTACAATTGGCGCTGGCTTTTTCTTCACCAAAGCTCACAGTTTCAATTTGGGCATCTTGCACACCTAATAAATTAAGTGACTTTTTAACCGCGACTGATCGACGTTGACCCAGCGATAAGTTGTATTCGCGCGTGCCACGTTCGTCGGTATTACCTTGTAAAACTACTTTTGCCGTGCGGTTTGCCAATAAGTATTTAGCGTGCGCCTCTATGATGGGGCGAAACTCCGCCTTCACTGCATCGCTATCAAAATCAAAATAAATATTACGCTTAGATAAAATATTGCTTGGGTCTTTTAATGGGTTATTGGCATTTGTTGCGGTGCCATCAATCACCACTTCTTTTACCGCAGCAGTATCGGCCGCTGCCACTTCTGCTGGCTTAGTTGCCGCTGACGCCGCCGCTGGGCTTTTATCTTCAACCGCTGCTGGCTTATCTACCATAGGCGTGCTTTTGCAAGCAGCCAGCAACAAGGCCATGACCAAAGTACTTAATAGCTTGCTGTTCCATGTTGGTTTATTCATCTTGCTCTCCTTTAATAACGCTTTAAATAGCGTAAACAAATTTTTACTACAAAATACTTAATACTTACTTAATTAATGGCCCCCAAGCGGGCTCCCGTATATCACCACCAGTTTCGTTGAGGCGCTGCTTAACTCGGCCATCTGCCGATACCGCCGCTAAAGCACCATGACCTGCAAGGCGCGTGGCATACAATAACACCCGACCATTGGGCGCAAAACTAGGCGATTCATCTTGCCCACCTTCGCTTAGCACCTGCACTTGGCCGCTTGCTAAATCTTGCAAGGCCACCCTAAACTTACCGCCATCATTACGCACCATGGCCAAGCTTTTACCATCGGGTGAAATGCGTGGGCTTAGATTATAACCACCCTCAAAAGTCACGCGTTGCAGCTCTGCGCCGCTAGACGATACTTTGTAAATTTGCGGTCTGCCTCCACGGTCTGAGCTAAAATAAATCCAGTTGGCATCTGGCGACCAAGTAGGCTCAGTATCTATCGCGCTACTTTTGGTAAGTGGTTTAAGGTCTGTGCCATCCGCATTAATAATATATAGCTGCGAATTTGCTGCATACGTGAGCACTATGGCTAATTTAGTACCGTCTGGCGACCAAGCAGGCGCGCTGTTGTTGCCCTTAAAGCTAGCGAGCACGGTACGCTGCCCACTGAGCGACTGCACATAAATAATAGGCTTTTTCTTTTCAAACGATACATAGGCTATTTTACTCCCATCTGGCGACCAGACTGGCGAAATAATCGGCTCTTTTGATGACACCATAGTCAGGGCGTTTTCACCATCGGCATCGGCCACTTGTAGCGCGTAACGACCATTCATTTTATTAATATAAGCAATGCGGCTGGCAAATATGCCCGCTTCACCAGTTAATTTTTGGTAAATCGCATCGGCAATTTTATGCGCAGTGGCTCTAAGCTGGTTAGGCGCGATATTGTATTGCATACCCGTGAGCTGCGTTTGCTTTAACACATCAACCAGCTGAAAGCTGACGTTCAAACGATTCCCAGTGAGCACTTCTACCTTGCCAACGGCCATGGCCTGGGCTTGTAATGCCGCCCACTCTGCATATTTAATTTGGCTAATCTCTGCTGGGCGACTTACTACACCACCTGTTTCTAAAAGCCTGAACATCCCTGTACGTTTTAAATCGGCAGCCACAATATTGCTCAGATTATCTGTGGGGTTGCCTACTTGCGCAAAAGGCACTATGGCCAACGGCAATTGCTGGGCACTGCCCCCAGTAATTTCAATTTCTAAAGCGGCATGGCTAGTTGCGCTTAACAAGAAAGCGATCAACAATAATGTGATTCTAAATGTATGCATAAAGGTTTTAATGCTCTAAGTGATATTGTCGTTCAAATTAAAAATTTAACTGCATTTAACTACTAGGCTAGTTTGGCACAGCCGTATTAACAGTTTATTACCAGCACTGATATTTCTTATCCCCACAAAACAGCTACTCATTCGGTCTAAATATAAGCTTTAAGCTTCTAAACTGCGAAAATAACGAGCTATCAGCGGGCAATGGCAAGGGCTGTGAGGCCATAATAGCGCGCTCTACCGCCTCATCACACACTGCCGTGCCGCTAGATTTTACCAACTTAGGCGTGCCACTTAGTTCGCCTGTGGGCAGCAAGGCTATATCAAATTTAAGTTCAGGGTTGCCGATGCCGCACAATGCTTTATTCACCTTAGTACGTATTTTAGCTTGAATTTTACTTTTAAACTCATCCACCACACCAGCATTAGCGCTAGCCTTAGCTGATAACAATTGCTGATCACTCTGTGCTTTATCCTCAGCTAAGGCTTCTTGCTGAATTTTTTTAAGCGCTTCTTTTTCTTTGAGTGACTTATCATTATTCGCCATTTGATCTTTACGAGATTCAGCTTGTAGCGAGGCGAGTTGTTTCTTTTGTTCCAAAGCCAACTCTTTTTTGAGCTTATCTGCTATTTTTTTCTGCTCAAGTTCTTTCTGTTTCTTTTCGAGCGCAATGTCAATTTTAGCCTCCTGTTTAACTACAGGCTCAGGTTCGGCCTTAGGCTCTTCCTTAACTTCAGGCGCGGGTGTTGGCTGCTCTTCTATAATAGGCTTCGCTGGTATAGGTGGCGGCGCTTGCAAATTGGGCAGGCTATCCCACAACTCAACTTCGGTGACATTGAGCACTGGATGGGCGGCTTTCCAGTTAAATGAAATCAGCAAAGCGCCTAGCAAGGCCAAATGCACGACTATTGCCAAGCCGCCTGCCCGCCATGAAACCTCTTTTTCAAAACTTCTAATCATGTTGTTTGCGTATGTTAAATCTAGGGTGCTGGTGAGAGCAGCAGTCCCACTTTATCTACTTTGTTTTGTTTGAGTAAATCCATAACAGTGATCACATCGTCATATTTAACGTTTTTATCTGCCGCAATCACAACAGCGCGCTCTGGCGCTTTATCTAGCGCCTGTCGCACCGCTAGCAGCAATGCATCGCGCGCCATAGGCTGATTGTCTAGTTCAATTTTATTATTAAGCTTAACGGTCAGCACCACAGGCGGCACTTGAGATTGCTTTAAGCTTTGGCCGACCTTAGGCAAATCAACCACACCAGGATTAGTCATGGGCGCCGTGACCATAAAAATAACCAGCAAAACTAAAGTCACGTCAATGTAGGGCACTACATTGATTTGATTCATCATACGACGTTTGCGGGTGCGCGACATGGCTTAGCTTTTTCTTTGCAAAATATTGGTAAATTCTTCCATAAAACTTTCGTAACGTACCGAAAGCCTATCCACACTGCTAGCAAAACGGTTATAAGCAATCACCGCAGGGATGGCGGCAAATAGGCCAATAGCAGTAGCCACTAACGCTTCGGCAATACCTGGCGCCACTTGACTGAGCGTGGCTTGCGCTACATTAGATAAACCCCTAAACGCATTCATAATACCCCACACCGTGCCAAATAAGCCTATATACGGACTCACCGAGCCGACTGACGCTAAAAACGGCAGATGGGCATCCAAATCATCTAGTTCACGATTGTAAGCAGCTCGCATGGCACGACGGGCACCTTCCATGACATCAGAGACTTCCATGCGTGGCTGTTTTTTGTGGCGCACATATTCTTTAAAACCGGCCTCAAATATGCTGGCCATGCCTTGCGGTTTACGGCGATTGGCGGTCAGACTTTCAAACAACTTGTTTAAATCCCCACCCGCCCAAAAGGCATTTTCAAAATCTTCGGCATTGGTTTCTGCGCGCTTAATAGTGGCTAATTTTATAAAAATATACCACCAAGAAAATAAAGAAGTGATGATTAAAACGACTAACACCAATTGCACGGGCAAACTTGCCCCCGCCACTAGCGAGAATATGGACATATCATTGGCAACGCTTACAGTCATATTGAATCCTGAGGTATTTTTATCATGATGATAGGGTAATTTTTTGCTTAATTTCAGCAGGAATAGCTACTGGCTTAAAGCTAAGCGCATCGACAAACGCTGCTTTAACTTGCGCTTCAACCAGCAAAACACCATCGCGTTGTATGCTTTGCGCCATGACCAGGCTGCTATGGCCAGTCGCGCTAAGCGCACAATGCACCAACAGCATATCGTTAAAATAGGCGGGCTTCTTAAAATGAATCGACAAGCTATGAATAACGATAATCACGCCATGCTGCTGTTTTAGTGTGGTTTGCTCAAAACCCATGGCGCGTAGCCATTCGGTTCGAGCACGCTCCATAAAGTTTAAATAATTAGAGTGGTAGACCACCCCACCGCTATCGGTGTCTTCGTAGTAGACTCGAATTGGCCAGCCAAATGGTTTCACTCTTGCCAGGCCTCATTGGCTAAGTGTTTAGGAATAGCTAAACCAAAATGCTGATAGGCAAGCTGGGTTGCGATGCGTCCTCGCGGGGTACGCATCAAATAACCCTGCTGAATTAAATAAGGCTCTAGCACGTCTTCTATGGTTTCGCGCTCTTCACCAATTGCGGCAGCTAAGTTATCTAAGCCGACTGGGCCACCAGAAAATTTTTCTAATACCGCCAAAAGTAGCTTTCTATCCATCACATCAAAGCCCAACTTATCAACATCCAGCATTTTTAGCGCGGCATCGGCCACTTCGGCTGACACCGTGCCATCGCCTTTGACTTGGGCATAATCTCGCACCCGACGCAACAGCCGATTGGCAATGCGCGGTGTGCCGCGTGAGCGTTTGGCAATTTCTAAGGATCCTGTGTCCACCATTTCTACTTCGAGCAAGCCAGCACTGCGATGCACAATACGCGCTAGCTCTTCTGCGGTATAAAATTCTAAGCGCGAAACGATGCCAAAACGATCACGCAAGGGGTTGGTCAGCATCCCAGCCCGCGTGGTGGCGCCAATTAAGGTAAAAGGTGGCAAATCAAGTCGCACACTTCGAGCGGCAGGGCCTTCGCCTATCATAATGTCCAACCTATAGTCTTCCATCGCTGGGTAGAGGATTTCTTCTACCACGGGTGAAAGGCGGTGAATTTCATCAATAAACAATACATCATTCGGCTCTAAATTAGTCAACAACGCCGCCAAATCGCCAGCACGCTCTAACACTGGGCCTGAGGTTTGCCGCAGATTAACGCCCATTTCTTTAGCAATAATATGCGCCAAAGTAGTCTTACCCAAACCTGGTGGCCCAAACAACAATACGTGATCTAGCGCCTCACTACGACCGCGCGCGGCGTTGATAAAAATCTCTAGCTGGCTACGGGCTTTTTCTTGTCCCACGTATTCATCTAATAATTTTGGGCGCAGCGCCCGCTCTAATGCCTCCTCACGCGGACTTTCGGCATCAGGAGCAATGAGGCGGTCTGTTTCAATCATGTATGATATTTCCCAAAATTATTTGGCCTTAATATACCAAGGCTAATGCCCGATTAATCGGCCAATTCAGCCTATGTTATTTTGATAACGATTTTAATGCCAGCTTAATACCTTCGGCAACGGTTGCATCGGCAGCTAACAACTTAACCGCAGCTAAGGCTTCACGCTCATTGTACCCTAATGAAATAAGGGCATTGAGCACATCGCTACTGGCTGATTTTGGCTGATGGGCATTTGCGCTGCTAAGGGCCGATACGCTGAACTTATCTTTAAGCTCTAGCAATAGCCGCTCTGCGGTTTTTTTGCCCACACCAGGGACGCGCGTCAGCATGGCGGCATCTTGCATAGCCACCGCTTGTACTAAATCGTCTATGGACAATCCGCTTAAAATCGCAAGCGCTGACTTTGCCCCTATGCCGTTGACTTTGAGTAATTGCCTAAAAGTCACCCGCTCTTGATCACTGCCAAAACCATACAACAATTGCGCATCTTCACGCACCACAAAGTGGGTCAATATCACCACTTTTTCACCAATAGCGGGCAAATTATAAAAAGTACTCATAGGCACTTCACATTCATAACCCACGCCATGGCAGTCTATTAACAGCAAAGGTGGCGTTTTTTCTAATAGCGTGCCGTTCAAACGTCCTATCATGTGAGCTCCCATAACATAATTAATGCTAACAATAGCGCATGGCTAAGCATAGCGGCAAGTGTCAGTTTTATTGCAGATAATAGCTTACTGGGTTGTAGCGCAAATTGATGCAATAGCCCAGTCGCGCGCGCCGAAAAAAATAATGGCAAAGCCGACACTAATGCTAACTTAGGCAAGGCTTGTACATAAACAAAAAATACTAGCCAAATAAGCGCTAGCAGTGCCAATACTGGATAAATGAATACCGCCTGCGCTAGTGGCAATCTGACCACCCAATGCTGTTTACCTGCCAGCGCATCAGCCTTACGGTCAGGGAATTGATTGATATAAAGTAAATTGGTCACCAATAATGCGCATGGCATACCTATGATTAGGGGCTGCATAGCAAAAGTGCCACGTTGAACAAAATCTGCCCCTATAGTGATGCCTATAAAGCCTGCGGTGACACAAAATTCACCGAGGCCACGGCTATTCAAACGTAATGGTGGCGCAGAGTAAGCCCAGCCTAGCAATAGGCCAATTAGCCCTATCATAAGCAAGCCCGCCCCCAGCAGCCATGACAAATATACGCCACCTAAGATGACCAGCCACAATAACAAATAGGCAAAATTTGCCGTCTGCGCTGTGCTCAACACCCCGTTCTGAATAAATCGACTGCCGCCAGTGTAGGGGTATAAACGCTCGGTATTAAGTGCATCTGTGCCATTGAGCGCATCAAAGTAATCATTGAGCACATTCACCGCTGCATGGACTAACAAGGCCAGCAGCAAGGCCAGTGCTGCGGTTGCTGCCTGAAAACTGACCCCAGAGTATACCGCGCCGAGCAAGCCCAGCAAATAGGCAGATAAAGTTGCTAATAGAAAAGCTGGGCGCGTGGCAGCAAAATACAGGGTGATAGGATTGGCGTATTTTGCCAATGTAGGCTCTCTATGGTTTAACGCTGCCATTACACCAAACGCCCTGCTCGTACCCGATAGCCAGCGGTAGCGAGTTTACCAAGGCCTTGGCCACCATGCGCGTGACAAATAGCGCAAGCCAAGGCATCGGCAGAATCTGGCTTAGGTGTGGCAGGTAAATTAAGTAGGCGTTTGACCATTTCTTGCACCTGCTCTTTTTGTGCATGGCCGTTGCCCACCACAGCCTGTTTGACTTGTAGTGCGGTATATTCGGCCACGCTCAAATGACGTATAACCGCCGCACTGATAGCAGCGCCTCGGGCTTGACCTAGCAATAATGTGGACTGTGGATTGACATTCACAAAGACTTTTTCTATCGCCACTTGGTTGGGTTGGTAGGTATCTATCACCTCAAACAAACCGTCTAAAATAATTTTTAAGCGGGCTGGCAGTTCCTCATGGTCATCTTCACCCGCCACTTTATTTTTTTTACCGCTGGCGGTTTTAATCGTGCCACTGGCAATATAGCTGATTTTTTCGCCGACTTTTTCAATAATGCCAAACCCTGTCAAACGCAGGCCAGGGTCAATACCAAGGATTCTGATGATGCTCACTATTGATCAATTAAAGCGCTGGTATAAACATCCTGAACATCGTCTAAATCTTCCAGTGCATCTAATATTTTCTGCATTTTCACTGCATCATCCCCAGTGAACTCTACTTCGTTCATGGCTTTCATGGTTACTTCGGCGATCACGGCCTTTAGGCCAGCTGCTTCCATGGCCTCTTTTACCGCCATAAAATCTTGAGGCGCGGTGATAACTTCAATACTGCCATCCTCATCGCTGACTATGTCTTCTGCACCCGCTTCTAATGCTGTTTCCATCACTTGATCTTCACTTGTGCCAGGCTCATACACCAAACTACCGCAATGCTTAAACATAAACGCCACTGAACCATCTGTACCTAAATTACCGCCAAACTTAGTCAGCGCATGACGTACATCAGCCACGGCACGCTGTTTGTTATCGGTCAAGCAATCAATAATAATGGCCGCGCCGTTAATGCCATAGCCTTCATAACGAATTTCTTCGTAGTTCACGCCTTCTAACTCGCCCGTGCCTTTTTTAATAGCGCGCATAATATTATCCGCTGGCATATTTTCTTCTTTTGCCTCAGCCACTGCCGCCCGCAAACGCGGATTCATCGTCACGTCACCGCCACTTAAACGTGCCGCTACGGTGATTTCTTTAATAATTTTAGTGAAAATTTTACCGCGCTTTGCATCTTGCCGACCTTTGCGGTGCTGAATATTTGCCCACTTACTATGACCTGCCATTTGACTAACCCTTAATACTGAATAAATAAGATAATTTTAACACAAGCCTATGTTGCCCTCGTTATTCCTGACCTTGCGCTGGGTCAATTTGCGTGTGTTTTCGTATGCTAATGAAAGAAATAGTAATTAAAGACAGGGCAATAAAAACCATGCCGACTAATTCTTGATGATTAGGCACTTCATTGAGCTGTATCCATGCGGCAATCACCCCTATCACTGGCGCTAGCATAGACGCCATGCTGGCCACCCCAGCTTGTAGCCGCTGTAATGCGTATAGCCACAACACCCAAGCCACACAGCCGCTTAAAATAACATTAAACAACACGGTAAAAATAAAAGTACTGGTCCACTGTATAGGCGGGGCAGGCAAAATCATAGCGACGATAATAATCGGTATAGAGCCCAGCAACATGGGCCAAGCGGTCAGATTGAGTAAATCTAAATGTGGCGAGCGCCTGTGCAATTTTTTAGAAATAATGGCAGATATTGCCCAAGAAATGCCGGAACACAAAGCCAAAAACATACTAAAACCATCGGCTTTAATGTGTAAGGGGTCAAAAATCAGCACCATGCCAAATAAAGCAAATACCACGGCCAGCCACTGCCAGCCTTGTACTTTTTCGCCCAACATCGGCCAAGCTAGCAACATCACCCAAAATGGCATGGTATAAGTCAGCACCGCCGTTTTGCCTGCGCCACCCTCAACTAAGGCCCAAATCAGCAAGCCAGTAAAACCGCAAGTTTGCAATAAACCTAAGGCAAGCATGGTGGGGAACTCTTTTAACGCCATGGGCCTGTTCGTTAAATAAATCAGCACGAATAGCACTAGCGCACCCAAAAATGTACGCATGGCGGCAAATTGAAATGGGCTGGCAAATTGCACCGCCAATTTCATCACCACCCAGTTATACCCCCAAATCAGCGTTAGTATAAAAAGTGCCATTAAAGCTTTTACGACTATATTTTTTTGCATGGCTTAACTTTTTCTGCTCGATTTTTTCATTTAGCATGTTGCTATATGCATTATAAGGTGTATATTTTTATGCAGCACCAATTAGGAGGAAAAAACAATGAAAACTATAAAACAATTACTTGCCAGTAAAAAATATAAAGAGGTCATTTCAATCGCACCTCACCGCCCAGTCTATGATGCATTGGTCGTTTTGGCCGAGTATGAAATCGGCGCTTTAGTGGTGCTAGAGGGTGAAAAATTAGTCGGCATATTCTCTGAACGTGACTATGCCCGCGAAGTGATCCTGCAAGGCAGGTCGTCCAAAACTACTGCTATTAGCGAGGTAATGACCACCGCGGTCATCTCAGCGAAGCTTACCGACACAGTAGAACAAGCCATGTCAGTCATGTCTGAAAAGCGCATTCGGCATTTGCCCGTGCTAGATAATGGTCAGGTGATAGGAATGTTATCCATAGGGGACGTGGTAAAAGAAACCATAGAGTTCCAGCATCGCCTGATTAAGCAATTAGAAAGTTATATTACTGGCTAAGCGTTTAAACACATCGCGCTTTAAAAAGCCTAACAAAATAATAATTTGTTAGGCTTTTTTATTACTTATAAACGCTATGATGTCTCTGATGCACAAAGTTATATAAATTAATAAGATAAGATTCAGACCTGCCCTATAGCTTACATTTAAGGACTCACTTTTATACAATGAAAAAATTTACGGTGCTATTATCGTTCTTATATTCACTTATTACATCAAATTCCGTTATGGCTATTGAAGAACCAAAATTTATTCTCATTGAAAAAGAAAACTCTTTTGAACTGCGTGCGTACCAACCTAAAATCATTGCCGAAGTTCACGTTGATGGTGATATGAGTGAGTCGACTAGAAAGGGTTTTAGATTAATTGCTGACTTCATATTTGGAAATAATACGTCCCCGTCAGGGGGGAATATAAAAATTAATATGACTGCACCGGTATCAGTTGGAGAAGAATCTAAAAAAATATCAATGACGGCACCCGTAGGTATTCAGAAAGATATAAAGGGATGGAAGGTTTATTTTGTGATGCCAAGTCAATACACCTTAGACACGCTTCCCGCTCCCAATAACGCCCAAGTAAGTATAAAACAAGTACCTGCAAAGAGATTTGCAGTTATTAGGTTCACTGGTTTTGTAGACGAAGATAAGATGGGTCAGAAAGTTAAAGAGTTAAATGATTGGGTTGTTAAGAAAAACCTAAAACCCCTTAACAGCCCAGAGCTAGCAAGATATAACCCACCATGGACTTTGCCCTTTTTAAGACGAAACGAAATCATGGTGGAAGTTGACTAGCTCATTCTAGCTGCCATGTGCGTCAGAGACATAATAGCGCTTACAAATATTTCGCCACCATTGCATTCCTTAAATTGTTTGCTACGATAGGCAACCTGACAAAGTAGCCACTGCCAGAAGCTTCTTGAATAGGCTCACCTTTTTTGTTGAACATTTCTTCTACCACAAGCTCTTGATTGCCACTAGGATGAATGATTTGCAATCTATCGCCTACCGCAAACTTATTGCGCGCCTCAATATCTGCCCAGCCTTTTTCGGCATCATAAGCGACCACATCGCCCACGTATAAACTGCGGTTAGAAATAGAGTAGCCTTGCTTGTAGTTTTGATGCTCGGCGGTATGATGACGCTGATAAAAGCCATCGGTATAGCCGCGGTTGGCTAGGTTTTCTAAGTCGCCGAGTAAATTCCAATTAAATGGCCTTCCAGCCAGTGCGTCATCTATCGCCAGCCTATAGTTTTGGCATGTTCGCGCCACGTAATACCGCGATTTGGTGCGGCCTTCAATTTTTAAAGAATCCACGCCCATTTTGACCAAACGCTCTACGTGCTCAATGGCACGCAGATCTTTGCTATTCATAATATAAGTGCCGTGTTCGTCTTCTAATATTGGCAGCAACTCACCTGGGCGACCTTTTTCCTCAATCAGATAGACTTTATCGGCCAGGGGGTGGCGCGGCAAACTACCACATCCAGAAAGGCTAGATTTATCCATCTCGGCTTGAAAATCAAATTCATTGAGGCAAATCACGCCCGCTGCATCTTCTGCGGCATCATGTACTTTGTAATCCCAGCGGCAAGAATTGGTACAAGTGCCTTGGTTAGGGTCGCGCTGATTAAAATAGCCAGACAGTAAACAACGGCCAGAATAAGCAATACATAAAGCACCATGCACAAAAACTTCTAGCTCCATCTCTGGGCATAACTGACGAATTTCTTCAATTTCATCTAAAGACAATTCCCTCGATAAAATAACGCGCGACAACCCTAAACTTTGCCAAAATTTAACAGTGGCAAAATTGACCGTATTGGCTTGCACAGAAAGATGAACAGGCACCTCTGGCCATTTTTCACGCACCATCATGATTAAACCAGGGTCAGACATAATCAGCGCATCAGGCTGCATCGCTATGACTGGCGCCATATCTGCCATATAGGTTTTCACTTTGGCGTTGTGCGGCGAAATATTGCTCGCTACAAAAAACTTTTTGCCGCGTGCATGCGCTTCTTTAATACCTATATCAAGATTGGCCATGGTGAAGTCATTATTGCGCGCCCGCAAACTGTAGCGAGGTTGACCAGCATATATCGCATCTGCCCCGTAATCAAAGGCAGTGCGCATACGGTCTAAATCCCCTGCTGGGGCTAATAATTCAGGTAACTTCATCTTTATTCACCAATAATTTTAACTAATACCCGCTTTTTCCTGCGGCCATCAAACTCACCATAAAAAATCTGTTCCCAAGGGCCAAAGTCCAGTCTGCCTTCAGTAATCGCCACCACCACTTCACGTCCCATCAACTGGCGCTTCATGTGTGCATCGGCATTGTCTTCACCAGTATCATTATGGCGATAGCCGCTGACAGGCTCATGCGGCGCTAATTTTTCTAGCCATTGCGTGTAATCATGATGCAAGCCACGCTCGTCGTCATTGATAAATACACTGGCCGTAATGTGCATGGCGTTAATGAGTACCAGCCCTTCTTTTACGCCACTCTCACGTAAACATTCATTGACTTGCTCAGTAATGCGGATAAAGGCAACGCGAGTGGGTGGATTAAACCAGAGTTCTTTACGATAGCTTTTCATTGAGGTCTCCCAAACGATAAATATATGGTGCTTATTTTATCATCCTGTAAAGTAAACCTGCCCATAAAAAAGACCTCCAGTTGGAGGTCTTTAACTATTGCCGCTATATTTCACTCACAATATCTGCAGCGCTAGCTTTTCACATCCACTTGTTGCACAAAGCTTTTGCCTTCGTTATCGGTTGCCGTCACTTCTAATTTACCTGCCGCATCAGGCACAAAATTAAATTTAAAGTAGGGGTCTTCCGCCGTACCCACCCCCACATCTATGCTTAACAATGGCTTGCCGTTATAACTAAAGGCGGCTTTATTGATATAAAAAGCTGGCACAAAGCCTTGCGAGACCAACTCGCGTTGTAAGCCAGTGCGCATGGGGTGCTTAATGTTAAAGGTGGCCGATGCGATAGCGTTAAGTTTCACGGGGTCGTCGACTTTAAATTTTATCTTGCCAGCACTGGCGCGAATACTGGCCTCATCACCTTCAACCGTGCCACCGCAGCCACCCGCCGCGCGTATTTCTCGCGAGGCTAAATAAAGTTTACCGTTTGCATCTTCGCCCACCAATCTTACAAAGGCATCTGTCTCAAAGCGTATACGTGTGGCTAGCTGAAAGTCGCCCAAGGTATCTGTTAAATGAAAAGTAGCCGTTAGCGGAATGGGGTTGGCATCAACAAAAGCATAGAGTTTTTTAATGACGACGCCGTTAGCTGCGGCATTATTCACGCTATAAGTGACGGGCACTTGCGCGCCACTTTCAGCGCGACGCGGTGCGTCTATTTTTATAAAATCAACTTCCTGCATTACTCGATTAGCAAAAAAAGCTTCTTTCATGACTGGCCACAATTTCGGGTCTGGCTCAGCACTGGCTGGCGCCACCAAACCAAATGAAATAGCAGCTAGCAACCATAATTTTAATAAACGCTGATGCATTAATTGTTTCATTTTATCCGCTCCGCACACTTAAAATTAACATAAAACATTAGGTTTTAATAATACTAGGCTTATGACAAACGTCCCAGCATAAAATTCTATAGCTCAATAATATACTTAAGCTTTATCCATATAAAAAAATAGCTCGACACCATTACCAACCGGATCTTTAAAGTTAATTTGTTTAACATTCAATACGGGCAAGTCGCGTACAGAATAATCAATATGATGCGCAGTTAAATGCGCCTCAGTGACAGGCATATCGGTACAAGTAAATGAGATGTGGTCTATGGTAGTGAGTACATTGGTGAGCGGCGCGCCCTCGCCACGGTATTCCGCCAAATGCATGACATGCCTATCGCCAATATAAAGCCAGAAACCACGACTGGTAAAACCCTCTCGCGGCCCAACTTTTAAACCCACCACGTCGCAATAGAAATCTTTAAGCTTGAGCATCACCTCATAAGGCGTGCGCAGATTAACGTGGTTGAGTTCGGTGACTGGCATTAATATTCTCTAGTGATTACAACCAAGGATTTAACAAGTTTACGCCACTAGCTTCTACATCTTTTGTATTGCGCGTCACTAGCACCATGTCTTGCACAATAGCTATAGCGGCAATCATGCTATCAATCAATGGCAATGGCTTGCCTTGCATTTCGGCTGCGGCTTGTAACTTGCCCCATTGCAACGCCTCACTCACAGTTACGCCGATAATTTTTCCTGTAAATCGCTCGCGCACATCTTTTTCTAACCAAATTTGCAAATCATCTTTTTTGGGCGAGCTTGGTAATTTACTCACACCTTTTTGAATCTCGCCCAAAGTGAGGCTACTAATATAAAGCGTGGCATGGTTTTGCTGCTGCACCCAATTTACCACTGAAGCGTTACCCTGTTTTTTTGCCAGTTCAGAAATCACGCAGGTATCTAGTAAGTAATTCATAAAAATTACAAACCACTTAAATCAATGTCGCGTGGCAACTCCTGGCTACGCGTTAAATCAAGCTCCACAGCATACATGGGCGAATCTTGAAAAAACTGAAATAAGTTTTTTTGTGGTTGCTTCATGCGCTGGTATTCTTCAACCGACATCACCACTACCGCTTCGCGCCCATGCTTAGTCACGGTTTGCGGACCATGCTTAATCGCTTCTTCCACCACTTCACTAAAACGGTTTTTTGCTTCTTGTAATTGCCACGTCGCTGTCATTATACACCTCTACTCTGTCTAGTCTAGCCAGAATAGGCTTTTTTTAGGGTAAATGCAAGGGGGATATTAATCAATAAACAATACTAGAGTTGCGAACTTAATGCACCTCAAAAAGGATAAAGTTGGCGATATTTAGCCAGCTCTTGATTCAGGGCTAATGCTTGAATTTCACCATAATAGTATGCAGTTAAGGGACTTTCTGCGTCACTTACCCATAACCCATCAATGTTAGCATCAGGCTTATCTACCTTAGCAAGCAAAGCATCTATTAACTCAATTTTCTCAGTAACAGGCAGCGCATTAGCTTGCTCAATAATAGTTTGAGTGGTTGTGTTCATACAAAAGTCTCCTTTACTTTATTGTTAAATACTTAACGCAAAAAGTAGACCGTATGCAATACGGGCTTGCTTGTTATTTCATCTTATCAATTTTAATGAGCTGCTCATATAACTTTTCTATTACTTCAAATATTGGAGTTAGCTGAAACGACTCGCCATAAAACTTATATATATCGCCATCCAAAGCTCTAAGAAAAACCTTTTCAGGGAATCCTTTTGCACCAGTAACAATGTTGTTGTCAAAAAATGCATGCCCATGATGATTTAAAACCCAAGTATCCAGTCTTTCATCAAAGTGCTCTAGATGATTTCTAAGTTTTCTTATCGGCTTTAAATCTAGCTCTAGTAACTTAGAAAAACTTCTTAAAATTTCTTCTCTGTCTGAACCAGCCTTAGCATCAAATAATTTATCTACATTCGTTACATGAATAATAAAGTGATGAAGGTTATAAAAAACTGAAAAAGTGTCATTAAGTTCTTTAGCCTTTTGGAATTCAGAGTAGCTTCGTTTTGCGTACTCTAACTGACAGATGGCTTCTCTTAAATAGAATCGCCACTTTTCCACTTTACTTAGTCCAAAATACAATTCGCGATACGAGAACTAGGCACATCCGCGCAGACATTACGAGTAGTAAGGCAAGCGGATGTAACAACGTTATCGTGAAGCGAGTGCATTTTATGCCGCCAGATTTTGTGAGCGAACGCGTATATGCAACTCCCGAAGTTGCTTCTCATCCACCTCATTCGGAGCATTAGTCATCAAGCACTGTGCACGTTGTGTTTTAGGGAAGGCAATCACATCACGAATAGATTCTGCGCCTGTCATTAAGGTCACCAAACGGTCTAAGCCAAAGGCAAGGCCACCATGCGGCGGTGCGCCGTATTGCAAGGCATCTAGCAGGAAGCCGAATTTTTCTTGGGCTTCTTCTTTACTTATTTTTAGCGCGTCGAATACTTTGGATTGCACGTCTTGCTTGTGAATACGTACTGAGCCGCCGCCTACTTCCCAGCCATTAAGTACCATGTCATAGGCTTTTGAAAGCGCCGCACCTGGGTTGCTGGTGAGCAAATCTTCATGGCCGTCTTTGGGTGCGGTGAACGGATGATGCAAGGCAGCCCATCTATCATTTTCTTCGTCGTGTTCAAACATAGGGAAGTCTACTACCCATAATGGCGCCCATGCGCGGCCATCAACATGGCCTTTATCATGGCCGACTTTAAGACGCAAAGCACCTAATGCTTCATTGACCACTTTGCTTTTATCTGCACCAAAAAACACGATGTCACCATTTTGTGCGCCGGTGCGGTCTATAATGGCTTGTAATGCTGTGGCATGAATGTTTTTAACGATTGGGCTTTGTAGGCCTTCTTCGTTCAATTTTGTCACATCATTAATTTTGATGTAGGCCAAGCCTTTAGCGCCGTAGATTTTAACAAATTCAGTATATGCATCAATCTCGCTACGGGCAATCGCCGCGCCATTAGGTACGCGCAAGGCCGCCACACGGCCACCTGCCATATTGGCAGCACCAGCAAATACTTTAAAATCAACGTCTTTCATCACGTCTGACAACTCGGTAATTTCTAGCGTCACGCGCATATCTGGTTTATCTGAGCCGTAACGTGTCATAGCTTCATGAAACGACATACGCGGAAAAACTGCTGGCAAATCTACGTTTTGCACCTTTTTCAGCATTTGTCGTATCATTTCTTCAACGATATCCATAATCTGATTTTCGGTCATGAATGAGGTTTCAATATCTACTTGGGTGAATTCTGGCTGGCGGTCTGCACGTAAATCTTCATCACGGAAGCATTTGGTAATTTGGAAGTAGCGGTCAAAGCCAGACACCATCAATAGCTGTTTAAAAAGCTGCGGTGATTGTGGCAAGGCAAAAAATTGCCCAGCGTGAACGCGGCTAGGTACTAAGTAATCGCGCGCACCTTCTGGCGTTGAACGGGTCAGCATGGGTGTTTCGACTTCAATAAAGCCATTCACATCCAAGTAGTCACGCAGGGTTTTAGAGACCCGATAGCGCAACATCATGTTTTTTTGCATGGCTGGGCGGCGTAAATCAATGTATCTATGCTGCAAGCGCACGGTTTCGGTCAGACTTTCATCGTCCAACATAAAAGGTGGCGTAAGCGAGGCGTTCAGCACTTCAATTTCAGTGGCTATCATTTCAACTTCGCCTGTAGCTAAATTGGCATTGACCGCGCCTTCAGGACGGGCGCGCACTTCACAAACCACTTTGAGCACGTATTCACTGCGCACGCTTTCGGCGATGGCGAATGCCGCTTTTGCATCTGGGTTGACGACAATTTGTGCCATGCCTTCACGGTCACGCAAGTCGATAAATATAACGCCACCATGGTCACGGCGACGGTGCGCCCAACCACATAAAGTAACAGTTTGGCCGATGTGTTCGCGGTTTAAATGACCGCAGTAATGTGTACGCATAATATGTAAAGTCTTGTTAAATAATCAGTTAAATTGAATGGTTAGCTTGGTAAATTAAGTCATGTTTTAATAGGGTGTGGCTATCATTGCTAGTGCTTGGATTGCTTGATTTTATCAACTGGGGCGACTACGCCCATGCTGATGATATATTTGAGTGCCTCATCCACGCTCATATCGAGCTCAATGACTTCTGCGCGCGGCATCATTAAAAAATAACCGCCTGTAGGGTTTGGTGTAGTAGGCACGTAAACGCTGACATAATCACTAGGCAAATGGTTGGCAACATCACCGCCTGGCTTGCCAGTGACAAAGGCAATCGTCCAAGTCCCCAACTTAGGGAATTGTACTAAAACTGCCTGACGGAACGCATTGCCAGAATCTGAAAATAAGGTGTCTGACACTTGCTTAACGCTGGCGTAAATAGATTTGACTACTGGCACACGTGCCAGCATGGCTTCCCATAATAAAATTAATCGCTTACCGAAAAAATTAGTGGCGATTAGCCCTGTCATAAAAATAATTAATAGGGTTAGCAGCGCACCTACCCCTGGGATTTCTAAGCCCAACTGGGCTTTGGGACGCCAATTTTCTGGTAGCAATAATAAGCTTTTATCCATGGTGCCGATGAGGCTGGATATCACCCAAACCGTAATAAACAAAGGCACTAATACCAGCAAACCGGTAATAAAATATTTTTTCATGTGTTCAGTTGTATCAGTTGATGGATATTAAACATAAGCCCAAGCTTAGTGGCAGGCACAACCTGTTGCACAGGGTGCTGCTGTAGTTGCAGTGTCTGAGTTTGGCGCAGCACTTGTTGCGGGCGTGCTGGCTGACGGCGCACTTGCATCAGCCTTGCCAGTGCTAGCAGCTGTCTTGGTGTTGCCGTTTTTAAAGTCTGTGGCGTACCAGCCACTGCCCGTTAGTTGAAAGCTAGGCGCAGACAGTTGTTTGCTAAAAGTTTCGGCGCCACAAGCTGGACAAGCCTCAGTGCTGGCAGCACTGATTTTGCGCATCACTTCTGCCTTGTGGCCGCAACTTGCGCATTGATAATCATAAATAGGCATAAAACCACCTTTAACATCAATTAAATAACCGTGGATTATACCTTATTTGGCGCTAGCGATACTTTGCAAGACTGATTGAATAGCTAGGCAATTCTGTTTAGCGTCATCTGTATTTAATAAGGGTGCTTTATCATTGAGTACACAATCACTAAAGTGCGCTATTTCTAAAATAAAATGATTGCTTGCTGCCAAGCGCTCTTCGCCACATCGGCCATCTTCTAGCGCCCAGCTAATTACGGGGTGGTCTTGCTCAAATACCCAAGCAGCATGGCATTTTATCCAACCTAGGGTGCCAATAATTTCATATTCAGATTTGCGGCTACGTTCAAAACTAATATCAAAATGACCAAAACGGGCACGTCCTTGTGCATCTGCGCCAAAATCTAATACGCCACTGCTGACTATGTCAGCACCATGCTCATTGAACTTGGCCTGGGCGACTACTGCAACAGGTTGTGCAGGCTTGCCGTTTTGCGCAAAACACCATCGCAGGGCATGGATGGCATAAGGGCCTATATCCCACATTGCACCGCCACCATCGGCCATACTGCGATTAATGCGGTATATACGTGCTGGCTGCATTAAAAATGAAAAAGAAGCCCGTGCAGACAACACATCACCGATTAAGCCAGCATCAATCATGGCTTGTATGCGTGCATGTTGTGGATGAAAGCGGTACATAAAGCCTTCCATCACTTTTACCTTATTGTTAATGGCGGCCTGCGCTATGGCCTCAATATCTTCAACTGTGGTTGTCATGGGCTTTTCAATTAAGATATGTTTACCTGCATTGATGGCCTTTAATGCCCATGCGGCGTGCTCTTCATTGGCCATTGGGCAGTATATCGCTTCTACATTGGCGTCATCAATTAAGCTGTTCAAATCGTCATAACAGCACACATCAGCGCTATAAGATGGCGCATATTTTTCTAGTGTAGCTTTTGCCGCCCCGGCACGACGACTAGCAATCGCAACTAATCTGGCATTAGGCGCATTTATGATAGCCGGTAGTAAACGCTCATTGACCCTTGCCGCGCCCAAAATACCCCAGTTTAACTGTCTGATCTTATCCATCTCAACCTCTTAAATAGCATTGTTATTTTCAAACACATCTGATTTTAGCCAACTATGGTTTTGCCAAACTATGGGCTAGCCCACTTAATACTACAGCCTATACTGGCAAATTGCTGCCTAGGGCCTAAATCTGTCTCGGCAATCAGCTTCATGGCATGAAATAGATCTCGCGTACTGTGGGGCGCGGCTTCTTTGCGGCTCTCATCAAATCTGCCACGATATTGCAATTGCCCGTGACGATTAAAGCCAAAAAAGTCTGGGGTGCAAACCGCATCATAAGCTTTGGCTACCTGCTGAGTTTTGTCTAGCAAATAGGGAAAAGGAAAATCAGCTGCCAGCGCGACTTTTATCATATTGTCAAAACTATCTTCTTGATAGTCTTTGCTGTCGTTAGACATGATAGCCACGCTATTAATGCCTAGCATTTTCAGCTCGCGGCAATCTGCCAGTAAGCGCGGTAAAATGGCCTTCACATAAGGGCAGTGGTTGCAAATAAACATTACCAATAAGCCATTTTTACCCATTATTTGTGCCAAAGAAATCATGCTGCCATCTATATTGGGTAAATTAAAGTCGGCGGCTTGCCAACCAAAATCACATACAGGTGGGTTTAAACTTGCCATGTTTTACTCCAATGTTGTCTATAATTTAATCTTATCATTTTAACTTGCAGGCATCATGTCTAACTTTAGATTTTATAGCGCTGAAAATTTACACCTAGGCGCTACCGTCAAGTTATCTGACAACGCCGCCAGCCATGCCACGCGAGCCTTACGTTTAAACTTGGGGGATACGCTACATCTGTTTAATGGCGATGGTGTGGACTATGCGGGCGAGCTCATCAGCGTTAAAAAGAACGAGGTGTTAGTCAAGCTCAGCACTAGCCAAGTGATAGAAAATGAATCCCCACTTAATATTACATTGCTACAAGGCATTTCTAGTGGCGATCGCATGGATTACACCATACAAAAAGCCGTAGAGCTGGGCGTGGCGGTTATTCAGCCTATCGCTACCGAGCGCAGTGTAGTCAAACTGACGGCAGAACGCGCGCAAAAACGCTTAGAACATTGGCAAAATGTGGCGATTTCGGCCTGCGAACAATGCGGACGTGCGACTGTGCCAGCATTGTTAGCGCCAGTGAGTTTATCAGTATGGCTAGCGTCTAATCAGCAAAATAACGCTATGCGCGTATTGCTCAACCCGCTGGGCGCAAAGCGCCTGTCAGCATTGTCCGCTGCGCCGCAACACATACAATTGCTCATAGGCGCAGAGGGCGGTTTAACGAGCGCAGAAATCGCTTTGGCCATCCATCACGGCTTTCAATCGGTGATTTTAGGGCCACGTATTTTACGCACCGAAACCGCCGCCCTAACTGCTATTTCTGCCATGCAAACGCTTTGGGGTGACTTCTAAGACAAATATATTTGCTTATATTACAAATATATTTTATTATTTTGTAAATTATACAAAATAATACCCGATGTCACTCGCACATTCTCTTCGTCAGCGGCGCAAGTCGCTAAAAATGACACTGCAAACACTGGCCACGCAAGTGGGCGCAGATGCTGGCAATTTATCGCGCATTGAACGTGGCGAATTAGGCATTAGTGAAACACTGTTGCGTAAAGTAGCGGCGGCGCTAGATTGCAGCCCAGCCTATTTGTACGCACAAAGTGAGCTTAACCCAGCCCATTTGAGTGCAGCAGCGCATGGCTCTGCCCCCGCCTTAACATACATACAGCCCAATAATGCCAAAGATTTTGTGCAATGGTTTCGCTCTGCTACGCCTTATATTCACGCATTTGGTGGGCGCACCTTTGTCATTGCTTTTGGCGGGGAGGTGGTGGATGAAAAACAATTTGTTGCACTATCACACGACTTAAACCTGCTGGCCAGCCTAGAAGTGCGCCTAGTATTGGTACACGGCGCACGCCCGCAAATTGAGCAGCGCTTAAAGCGCGATAAATTAAATGCTAAATATGTCCTCGGCCTGCGCGTGACTGATGATGCAGCAATGGAAGCCGTTAAAGAGGCGAATGGCGCAATTCGGGTAGAAATAGAAGCGTTACTTTCTATGGGGCTGGTCAACTCGCCGATGGCGGGCGCAGATATTCGGGTGGCCAGTGGCAATTTTGTCACAGCAAAACCCATGGGCGTGCGCGAAGGGGTTGATTTGCAGCATACTGGCGAAGTACGCAGAATAGATGCCGTCGCCATACAAAAGCGCTTAAATGAAGGTGAATTAGTCTTGTTATCGCCGCTGGGCTATTCGCCAACGGGCGAAGCCTTTAACTTAAGTTTAGAAGATGTGGCGGTGAGCGCGGCCATTGCACTAGATGCAGATAAATTGATTTTCTTGATGGATTCTGCTGGCGTGCATAATTTACGCGGTGAGCTACTGCGTGAAATGACCGCAGAAAAGGCCAAAAACTTGCTGCGCAATGTCAGTGAAAACGAGCAAGCAATCAATGTGTCAGAAGACGTGAATTACTATCTACCAGCTGCGGTCCGCGCTTGTGAGCAGGGCGTTGCAAGGACGCATCTTATTTCGCGCCATATTGATGGTGCAATTATACAAGAGCTGTTTACCGTTGAAGGCATAGGCACTATGGTCACAGAGCTAAGCTTAGAAAGCATGCGGCAAGCCCATATTGACGATGTTGGCGGTATTTTAAAACTGATAGAGCCACTAGAATTAGAAGGCTTTTTAGTTAGGCGTGGGCGAGAGCGCATAGAAATGGAAATTAATCATTTTTATGTGATGGAACATGGCAACCGCGTGATTGGCTGCGCGGCACTTTATCCGTTTGTTGCTGAGCGTACCGCTGAATTTGCCTGCCTAGCCATAGACCCCGCCTACCGTGGCGCAGGGCGTGGTGATAAATTATTTTATTACTGTGCCAATCAAGCCAAAACACTAGGCTTTAAAAGCTTATTTTGCCTGACCACCCGCACCGAACACTGGTTTTTAGAGCGTGGTTTTATCGAACAAAATGTAGAAAAACTGCCCGCTGAAAAACAACAACTTTATAACTATCAGCGTAAATCTAAAGTTTTTAGCAAAACCTTATAAGCAAATTTTAGTTACAATTAGCATCAATTCAATTTACCCAATCTAGCTTACGGAAATCTTATGTTAAGTCAAACCACAGCCGCAAAAAAAGCCCGCACCCTTGCTGAAGCGCTGCCTTATATCAAACGCTTTTTTGATAAGACCATAGTCATTAAATATGGCGGCAATGCCATGACAGACGAGCATTTAAAACAATGCTTTGCGCAAGACGTGGTATTGCTCAAGCTGGTCGGCATGAACCCAGTCGTGGTGCATGGTGGCGGGCCTCAAATTAACGAAATGTTAGATAAGCTAGGTAAAAAAGGTGAATTTATCCAAGGCATGCGCGTCACCGATGCCGAAACCATGAGCGTGGTTGAAATGGTGCTAGGCGGGCAAGTGAATAAAGAAATTGTCAATTTGATTAATCGGCATGGCGGCAAAGCAGTAGGCCTGACGGGGCAAGATGGCAACTTTATTCATGCGCACAAATTACTCATGGAAGACTTAAATCACCCTACAAAAATGATAGATGTGGGTCAGGTCGGCGAAATCAGCGGCATAGACCCTAGCATCATTAACTTTTTAGATGGCGGCGATTTTATTCCAGTGGTCGCGCCGATTGGCGTGGGCAAGGATGGCGAATCCTACAACATTAATGCCGACGTGGTCGCCGGCAAACTGGCGGAAATCTTAGGGGCAGAAAAGCTCATTATGCTCACCAACACCCCTGGCGTGCTAGATAAAAATGGCGAACTGCTGACAGGATTAACCCCAAAACAAATTGATGACTTAGTGGCAGATGGCACCTTGTCTGGCGGGATGTTACCTAAAATCAGCTCGGCATTAGACGCTGCGCGTAGTGGCGTTAAAGCTGTTCACATCATTGATGGACGGGTAGAGCACGCGCTGCTGCTGGAAGTATTAACCGATGAAGGTGTAGGTACGCTGATTAAGGCCAAATAAATTGGCGCAGCAAAGCCACGCTAAAGTCTGGATTTTTGACCTAGACGATACGCTGCACAATGCCTCAGCTCACATCTTCCCGATGATGAATCAGGCCATGACGCAATACATCATGGAATCGCTGGTTTTAGATGAAATAGCAGCCCATAGATTGCGGCAACATTATTGGCGCGTCTATGGGGCAACGCTAAAAGGCTTGATGCGTCACCATGGTGCCGACCCCCACCATTTTCTAAATGAAACGCATAAATTAGACGACTTGCCTGACATGGTACTTGCAGTAAAACGCTTACGGCATATGCTAAATAGCCTTATAGGAAGAAAGTTAGTGTTTACCAACGCGCCACGTAACTATGCATTACGGGTGCTAGCCCTACTAGGTATTAGCGATTGTTTTGAGTTGGTATTTAGCGTTGAATCCACCAAATTTCATGCCAAACCGTCAGTGCGTGGCTTTCAATTGTTGCTCAAGACCATCAAAGTAAAAGCCAGCGATTGCATCATGCTAGAAGACAATTTGGCGGCTTTAATGACGGCAAAAAGATTAGGCATGAAAACGATTTGGATAAGCAAAAAGTTACAAAAACCAAATTTTGTTGATTATCGATTAACTCACGTGTTAGCACTTACTCACCTTCAGTTATAATTTCTACTCATAGAGTTAAAACCACAATTAGCGAGGAGCAAAAAATGGCAGGCGAACGCAAACAGCAAATTTTAGAAACGCTAGCGAAAATGTTAGAGTCTCCTAAACGCGAAAAAATTACCACAGCCTCACTCGCAGCAAGACTAGACGTGAGTGAAGCCGCGCTGTATCGTCACTTTGCCAGTAAAGCGCAAATGTTTGAAGGCTTAATAGTCTTTATAGAAGAAACCATTTTTGGCCTCATCAACAAAATCAGCACGGAAGAACCCGATGGCCAAAAACAAATTCAACGCATTATTTCTATGCTGCTGGTATTTGCCGAAAAAAACCCTGGCATGGCACGTGTGCTGATTGGCGATGCGCTAGTCAATGAAGATGAAAAATTACTATTACGCATCAATCAAATGAACGATAGGATAGAAGTCACACTCAAACAGAGTCTGCGTATTGCTGAAACGCAAACTGGGCATAAAGTTGATGCGGAAGCGCAGGCCAACTTGATGCTTTGTTATGTGATAGGTCGCTGGCATCAATTTGCTAAAAGCGGTTTTAAACGCAAACCTATGGAATTTGTACAACAGCAAATGACATCACTGATTAACCACTAAACACCGCATAGAGGGGACGCAACTTGCAAGGAACGATATTTGGTTTTACAGAAGTGCAGATTACCGATTTTGGCATGACCTACGGCGTAGGCGGCCTAATGCTACTCATGATATTTATTGTAGGCCACCTTGCTTGGGAGTCCAAGGCCGGGAAGTTTGGCACCTTTGCCTTGTTTCTGGGGCTGACCTTTGGCATGGTAGGCTATGTGGCAAAATACATTATCAAATTCAAACTAGGCATACATTAAAACCCCTAATCCCTAGCCCCTGATTCCTAACTCCCGCTTCACCGCCTCTAATCTAGCGGCAAATACCGCCGCCTTAATCTGCTCGGGCTCATTATAAACGCTAGCTACCGCACCAGCATCCACATTGATCGCCGCCATCAATACTTTTTCTAATAGCTCTGCTGCTGGCGTTGGGTGGTTTTCTAAGCCAGTTCTGCCTCTAGAATCTGCTTCACTCGCTAGCAAAAAATCCTTAAACCTTACTGGTTGGCGTATCGCATCCAGCTCAATCAAAAAGTCCAGCAATGTACTGGGTTTCATCTGCATGACTTGATGCAGCTTGCCATGGTATTTAGCCACTACCTGCGCCAGCTCTTTGCAGTCATTAGGCACTCTTAAGCGCTTACATAGCTCTTTAACAAGATAAAGGCCGCGTGCTTCATGCCCTATATGTTGAGGTAGTGATTCGGCAGGGGTGATGCCCTTACCAAGATCATGCATCAGCGTGGCAAAGCGCACCGCTAATGAATAATGTTGTCGTGCCGCATAATCAATAGCTAACATCACATGCAGCCCTGTATCAATTTCTGGGTGATACGCTACGGGCTGCGGTACACCCCACAGTTTATCCAGCTCAGGTAGTATTTTCTGCAATGCCCCACAAGCCCTTAGTACCTCAAACATACGACTGGGCTTATCTTCCATCAGGCCTTTGGCCAACTCTTGCCATACCCGCTCGGCCACCAAGGCATCCACCTCGCCAGCTGCTACCATTTGTTGCATGAGCTCAATGGTGGCTGGCGCTATTGAAAAGTCTTGAAATCTTGCTGACAGCCTTGCTGCGCGTAATATTCTGACGGGGTCTTCGGCAAACGCCGCGCTCACATGACGTAAGGTTTTAGAATGAATATCAGCTAAACCGTTAAAGGGGTCTATGAGCTTGCCTGTGGCGTCTTTGGCGATGGCATTGATGGTTAAGTCACGACGGGCTAAGTCTTGTTCTAAGGTCACGTCAATTGATGCGTGCACCACAAAGCCTTTATAGCCTTTGGCAGTTTTGCGCTCGGTACGGGCTAAGGCATATTCATCATGGGTTTTGGGATGCAAAAATACTGGAAAATCTTTACCAACAGCCTTAAAGCCAGCGGCTATCATTGCATCTGGCGTGCTACCGACCACGACGAAGTCTTTATCTTTTACTGTAAGGCCAAGCAGTTCATCGCGCACCGCACCCCCAACTAAATAAACTTGCATGGCAACAGCCTATTTACCTAGCAGCCGCACGCCGAAAGCGATCGTAAGCGCCCCGTGACGTTTCATCGAGCAAATATTGGGGAATGATGGTTTCTAGCGAGCTTGGCGTTATATTTAATAGTGCTGGCAAAGTTTGCTCGCTAACACTATCAACCTGCATAGAGAGAATATTGTCGCGCGACATCAATTGAATGGGCAACAGCTCCATCATCCAAGCTTGTGCATAAGACAAGCCATCCGTTAAGCCTATGATAGGCCGCTGAATCTGTAGCGTATCCATCACTGCCTGCACCAGCTGACGAAAGCGATACACCTTAGGGCCAGCTAATTCATAAGTTTGGCCATAACTCGCCCGATTATTCAGACATGCCACAAAGCAGCTGGCGACATCTTCTACCCAAATCGGCTGAAATTTAGCATTGGGCTTAGCTAACATGACTAGCGGCATGACTTTGACTAGGCTTGCAAACAAGTTAATAAAACTATCGCCCCGACCAAAAATAATGGACGGTCTAAAGATAGTGATATTCAACTCTGCCGAATATGCCAGCAGTGCCGCCTCACCGGCTGCTTTAGAGCGTAAATACTGGCTGGGGGCATTTTTATCTGCGCGCAAACTACTCATGTGTACCAAGCGCTTAATATGCAGGTCTTTGCAAATGCCAGCTAATTGCGCTGGCAGCGCATGGTGCATGTCGTTAAAGCTTGTGCGACGGCTTTGATGCAAAATACCTAGCAAATTAATCACCGCATCTACCCCTGCTAGGGCACTAGTCAAGGCTTGTTTATCAAGCACATTGCATTCAAGCACTTGCACTTGGGGCAGTAGCAGTAAATTTTTAGCATGATCTTTGCGCCTTGTAAGCACCTTAACGCTGTAACCCGCAGTGGCCAATTTAGCGACTATGGCACTGCCAACGAAGCCTGAACCACCTAATATACAGATTTGTTTTATGAGCATGGCTATCCTAAATCATTAATTGTTATATTTTGGCGCTTCATTTGCACTCACTCGAGTGCAACAGCTTCCTCAACCTCTAATTCTGGCTGACCCGTACCTGGGATCATACCTAAGCGTGACTTTAAAGTTTGGATCTTAATACTGTTATTTTCAGCCACCAAGCGCGGCGCATAAATTTGTGCGTTGGCCATCACTTTTTGTACATAAGTTCTGGTCTCAGCAAAAGGAATAGTCTCAATATAAATAGCCGCTTCTAAGGGTTCAGTTGCCATCCATTGTTTGGCTCTGCTAGGGCCTGCATTATAGCCCGCCGTTGCCATCACGGTTTGGCCTGCCATCAAATCTAATACGTAGCGCATATAGTAAGTGCCAAACTCAATATTGGTATTCAATTCATGGATCATATTGTTGCTATAGACATTCAAGCCCATGCGTTTTGCTACCCATTTGGCGGTAGCTGGCATCAATTGCATCAGCCCTGCCGCGCCGACACCAGATTTTGCATAATGGATAAAATGGCTTTCTTGCCGAGTAATGCCATAGACCCAGGCTTCATCAATACCCGCATCTTTGGCCGAGCTGCGGAATAGGTCGCGGTATGGCGTTGGATAACGCAAATTAAAATTATGCGTGAGTTTGGTGTTATCAGCAGTCTTAATGGCAATGTCATACCATTTTTGCTGCATGGCATATTCTGCCGCCGCTAATAGTTGCTTATCATCAAATTGGCGCGTGGCCCAAGCCCATTCCAATTTAGCTTCCCAGCGCATATCCAAGCGCTGTAGCTCTAGCACTCGCATCATCGCCGTTTGACTGGCTATGGCGTTGACTTCTGTAGCAGTCACTTTGTAGTCAACTGCGGGGTTAGTCATCATACTGTCTAGCTCTTCTGCCGCGAGTAGGCCGTAATAATGCCGCTCTGTTGAAAGCTTGCTGAATATAGCATTGGCTTCTAAGGCATGACTGGGCTCATTTTGCGCAGTTTCTTTAAGTGCTCGCGCCCGCCAATAACGCCAAGCGCTTTCTTCTAACTGTTTGGCTGGCATCGCTGATGTCGCTTTCAGTACGGCCGCCCAATCTTGAGCGCGTAGCGCAGCACGGACTTTCCAAGCCTGTTGGGCGTTATCCAAAACCACACCCTCAGCTAGCGCATAATAATTGAGCGCCTTAGGTTGGTGATGTCGCGCGGCATGGTAAGCGATGCGCCCCCAAGCAAAAGCCCGATTTTCTGTGCTAAACAGATTTTGCACGCCTGTTAGTGTGCTGATGGCGTCATCTAACTTGCTTCGTGCCAGCCTATCTAGGGCATATAAATTGACCTCTGCGCCAAAGCGCGTTTTAAATGGGGCGGTTTTTTTATCCAGCATGACTTGTGGTAATTGATTAGCCCTATCTAGCAACTTAACTGCGGCAGGGTCTATATTGGCTAAGCGAGATATCACACTTTTGGCTAAACTGAGCTTATCGTCTTGTAAAGCCAGTCTAAATCTGGCCCAAATATCCTCTGGGCTTAATTCGCCGCTGTTTTGTAGTGCATCAAAAACTGCATTACAGTTACTAGGCAGATCGGCGCTGGTCATCCACAAGGCTTTAACTTGCGCCGTCACTGCGATATCCCCTAATTGCTGATGACCGAGCAAAGCATAGCATTGCACTACTAGATCATCTTGCTGATAGAACGCCAGCTCATCAAAAAATGCAGCCCAATTTTGTTGTTTAGCTAATTTTTTTAGCCATTCGCCGCGCAGACGTTCCACAAAGGGCATATCTATAGATTGCGCTAAGAAATTTTGCACTTCTTCATCTCTGGCTTTATCTAGTTTAAGCAACATCAGCCAATATTCTGCATAAGGCGCTAACAAATATTGTTGAGTTTTAAGCTGGGTAACATCCTCAGTCAGGGCAGCTTCATTTTTTGCGCTGTAAGAAGCGCGCGCATGTTGAAACAAAGCTTGATCAGATAAGGCAAATGCCTGACCTGATATTAAGATAGCGACTAGCGCTAATGTAAGGCGAATATACTTCATGGCACGCCCTTTTTGCTGACTAGCCATTAAAAGCTAGCTGGTAAATTAATAAATCGGTTGTAATAATCTTAGTTTTTCTTGCGTCAAATAGGTCGCTGTAGCGTCTTGCTGATGGTCAAAAGTCACGTATTCCCAAGCGCTAGCATCCTGCATCAGCGCTCTGATGAGTTGATTGTTGAGCGCATGGCCAGATTTATACGCCGAAAAAGCGCCTAAAATGGGATGGCCTAACATATACAAATCGCCAATCGCATCGAGTATTTTATGTTTAACAAATTCATCGTCGTAGCGCAGGCCGTCAACATTGAGCACGCGATATTCATCTAACACTATGGCATTATCTAAACTACCGCCGCGCGCTAGGCCATTTGAGCGCAAATATTCAACCTCATGCATAAAGCCAAAAGTGCGCGCACGGCTGATTTCTTTAATGTAAGAATCCGCAGCAAAATCTATGCTGACATGACTGGCTGACTCTTCAAATACGGGGTGATTAAACTGTATGGTGAAATCAATCTTAAAGCCTTGATAGGGCTCAAAACGCACCCATTTATCGGCATCAATCACTTCAACCAGTTTTTTTATACGTATAAATTTTTTAGCGGCAGCTTGCTCAGCTATCCCCGCTTCTTGCAACAAAAACACAAACGGCCCCGAACTGCCGTCCATAATCGGTATTTCAGAAGCGTTGACTTCAATATAAATATTATCTATGCCTAAGCCAGCAAGCGCAGACATAATATGTTCAACAGTAGCCACGCGCGCGCCATTGGCCTCCAATGCAGAACACATACGGGTATCTTGCACTGCATTCGGGCTGGCTAAAATTTCATTGGGTTGAGGCAGATCAACCCGCTTGAAAACTATCCCAGTGTTGATTGCAGCAGGGCGCAGGGTAAGAGTAACCTTTTCGCCGTTGTGCAAACCAACGCCAGTGGCGCTAATCGCTTTTTTTAATGTACGCTGCTTTAACATCTTTAGTTTCAGTATCCCTCATCACAAAACTTTAAGCTTATTTTCAGGCTAAATTTAAGCTTAAAAATCAAGCAAATAGTAGCATATCTATTTTGCTCATCAGTGCAAGCCAGATGACTTTATTTATCTAGTGATGCTCAAGCCTGAACCTTGTTGTTAGTCTGCTTGTTTGCGTAAAAATGCAGGGATATCATATTCATCAACCCCAGACATTTTCATCGCTTCTACTTGCGCACGACGGCTATTGGAACCAAACACTTGCGGTGTGTCATCACTAGCGGCAGACTCAAACCCAGCACCCGCAACATACACAGGCTGATTAGTCGTGCCATCACGCACAATTTGTTGTGGTACTAATACCGGTTTTTGTGGGCGGCGTGCTGTGCCCGTTAAGCCTGTCGCTACCATAGTCACGCGCAAGCCATCACCCATCGCCTCATCAAACACATTACCGACTATGACTGTTGCATCATCGGCAGTAAAGGCTTTAATGGTGTTCATCACATCATAATACTCTTTCATTTTGAAAGAAGCTGAGGTTGTAATATTGACCAATACGCCGCGGGCATTTTGTAAATTAACACCTTCTAGCAATGGGCTTTCTACCGCCTGTTCTGCGGCAATACGAGCGCGATCTGGTCCTGTGGCAATTGCTGAACCCATCATCGCCATACCCATTTCACTCATCACGGTGCGCACGTCGGCAAAGTCAACGTTGACCAAGCCTGGGCAATTAATGATTTCGGCAATGCCAGACACGGCATTATGCAACACATCATTGGCCGCCCTAAACGCCTCCAAAAATGGCACATCCTCGCCTAAAACTTCCATGAGCTTTTCGTTAGGAATCACAATCAATGAATCCACATACTTAGACAATTCTTCTAAGCCATCTGCCGCCACTTGCGTACGTTTACCTTCAAAAGCGAACGGCTTTGTGACCACGGCTACCGTTAAAATACCCATTTCTTTTGCCACTTGAGCGATCACTGGCGCTGCCCCTGTACCTGTGCCGCCACCCATACCAGCGGTAATAAACAGCATGTCCGCACCATCAATTAATTCTGCAATTGCGTCACGATCTTCAAGCGCTGCTTCACGGCCAATTTCTGGCTTAGCACCTGCACCTAAACCTTTGGTCATGGCGATACCCATTTGCAAGATGGTTTTTGCTTGGCTTTTTTTCAAAGCTTGCATATCCGTATTAGCGCAAATAAATTCCACGCCACCGACATTTTTTTCTATCATATGCGCCACTGCGTTGCCGCCGCAGCCGCCTACACCGATCACCTTAATGACGGCCTCTTGCGAACTTCTTTCCATAATCTCAAACATTGTGTATCTCCTCTTTTTTAAAAAAATGTAGTGTATAGCCCTTAATTTCCCGCAGTGAATTGATGCTCGCAACTCACCCCATAAACAAAACTAATGACCAACTACCAACTAACGCCTACCAACTAAAAATTACCCTGAAACCAACTTTTCATCTTGTCCATAATCCGCCCAAATGAGCTAGATTCCATTTGCCCGCTTAAATGTCTTTCTAATTGCTGCTTGCCCATTAAGACCAAGCCCACCCCAGTTGCATAGCGCGGATTGCCTACCACTTCTGACAGACCGCCGACATAACGCGGTAGCCCCATACGCACTGGCATGTGAAAAATCTCTTCGCCTAGCTCTACCATGCCACGCATCATGGCCGAGCCGCCGGTAATGACGATGCCTGAGGCTATCATCTCTTCCATACCGCTGCGGCGCAATTCGTTGAGCACCATCTCATAAAGCTCAACCACGCGGGGTTCTAGCACTTCAGCCAAGGTTTGTACTGAAAGCTGACGTGGCTCACGACCATCTACCCCTGGCACTTCAACAATTTCTCTTGAATCTGCCAGCTGGCGTAGCGCGCAACCATATTTCACTTTAATGTCTTCGGCTGACTGAGTCGGCGTTCTAAATGCCACCGCAATATCATTGGTCATTTGGTCGCCAGCGATCGCCACCACCGCCGTGTGACGGATAGCACCTTGTTTAAATACCGCAATATCGGTCGTGCCTCCGCCTATATCTACCAAACACACGCCCAGCTCTTTCTCGTCTTCAGTGAGCACTGCCAAACTAGAGGCCAGTGGCTGTAAAATCAAATCACTCACTTCTATGCCGCAACGCTTAATGCATTTCACAATATTCTGTGCGGCCGCCACTGCACCAGTGACGATATGCACTTTGACCTCTAACTTCATGCCGCTCATGCCCAGCGGCTCACGCACATCCTCTTGGCCATCAATAATGAATTCTTGGGTCAAAATATGTAAAATTTGCTGATCCGCTGGCAAAGCAATTGCCCTCGCTGTTTCTATCACACGGTCAACATCCATTTGTGAGACTTCGGCATCTTTAATTTTGACCATGCCGTGTGAATTCAAGCTCTTAATATGGCTGCCAGCAATGCCAGTATAAACATTGTTGATTTTGCAATCAGCCATTAGCTCAGCTTCTTCAAGCGCACGCTGAATTGACTGCATGGTCGATTCAATATTAATCACCACGCCTTTTTTAAGACCTCGCGAGATATGCTGCCCCAGTCCGATGACTTTCACCGTCCCCTCTGGCTGCAATTCGGCAACTATGGCCACAATTTTTGACGTGCCTATATCTAGGCCTACAATCAAATTCTTATCTTCTCTTACTCTACTCATCACTTACTCCCCCCGTGTGGTTGCACGGCTTATGTCTTTACTATTGATAACTTATGTTGAATTACGCCACCTGAACTAGCTGGGCTAGGCTGGGGTTTGTTCGATTTTGTATTAGCTAAATGTGGGCTACTTAATTTAGCCCCAGCAACTGATTTAGCCTTGTTAGCCACAGGCGTTAAAGCCTCTGGCCTACGCACGGCAAATCCATTTGGGTAGCGTAAATCCGCATAGCTCACTTTTACATTAAGGCCTGCAATGGTGCGGCTATAAACGCTGACAAACTTATCCAATCTAGCCAACATTTCTACTCGGCCCAGCTCTATTTGCATACCGTTTGTGGTTGTCACTTGCCAAGCGCGTCTTGGCGTGAGCGCTAAACTAGCGATTTTTAAATCTGCCTGCTGCAAAGCTTTGCTAACTTCAAGGTATTGCGAGGCAACTTCGATAACACCATCGCCAGGCCCAAAAAACACTGGCAAATCACTGTTTGACGCGGCATGAAACAGCTCGCCATGCGAATTGACCAAGGCAATACTGCCCCATCTGGCTAACTCTTGGTGCTCCTCAATCACGACTTCTAACTTATCTGGCCAACGGCGACGCAGACTCACATTGCGTGCCCAAGGCAATTTTTCAAAGGCATTACGCGCGTTAATCAGGTCTAGCGTAAAAAAGTTACCTTTTAAATGTTTAGCCACTATCAATTTCACTTGCTCTCGACTGACGTGACTTAATTGCCCTTCTACCAACACTTCGCGTAGCGGAAAAATGGGTAGATGGACTACGGCAAAGATCGCCGCATAGAATGTCGCCACCGCACTCACGGCAAATAGCAAGTTAGCCACCCAATTTAATAATGTAGGCTTATGCCACATCGGCCAGCTCCAAAATACGCACTACTAATTGCTCAAAACTAATCCCTGCCGCCTTTGCTGCCATAGGCACTAAGCTATGATCTGTCATGCCTGGGCTGGTATTCACTTCTAAAAAATAATGCCGACCTGCATCGTCCATTAAAAAATCTACCCTTCCCCAGCCCTTGCAACCAATGGCTTTAAAGGCCAATAGGGCTTCTTGCTTGATGATCGTTTCTTTTTCAGGGCTTAAGCCGCTCGGGCACAAGTACTCGGTATCGTTACGCAAATATTTCGCCTCATAATCGTAAAACTCATTTTTTGGGACGATGCGAATGATAGGTAACGCCTGCAAATCACCTAAGGCATCGCCAATAATGCCTACCGTGTATTCCCCTGCGCCAACAAATTTTTCTGCAATAACCAGCGGGTCAGATTGCGCGGCAATCTGGTAAGCGGCCTGCAAACCACCAGCCTGCTTGACTTTGGTAATGCCTATGCTAGAGCCTTCATTGGCAGGCTTGACAAATAAAGGCAGACCCAACTGGCGTTCTATGGCGGCAAAATCACTGTTGGCTGTGACTTGTGCAAAATCAGGGGTTATTACTCCCATGGCGCGCCACAGTAATTTTGTACGCCATTTATCCATGCCTATGGCCGATGCCATCACGCCACTGCCTGTGTAAGGAATATGTAACATTTCAAGCGCACCTTGTATGCAGCCATCCTCACCAAAACGGCCATGCAAATTGATAAATACCCGATCAAATGCTTCTAAGTCATGTAATGGCTGATCACGCGGATCAAAGCCCTGTGCATCTATGCCTTGCGCCTTAAGTGCACTCAATACCGCCGTACCACTTTTAAGTGATATTTCCCGCTCATCCGAATTACCACCCAGCAATACGGCTACTTTGCCAAAATTACGCATATTGAGCTCCTGCCTTATATTTCACCAAACTAGTTTTATGCATACTCGCCTATCACTTTCACTTCTTGCTGCAAAGCCACGCCATTTTTTGCCAACACCGTTTCATACATGTGCTTAATCAGCAATTCAATGTCCAGTGCGTTTGCGCCACCAATATTGACAATAAAATTGGCGTGCTTCTCTGACACTTGCGCACCACCTATGATGTAAGCTTTTAAGCCGCTGGCTTCTATCAGTCTGGCCGCATAATCCCCCTGCGGATTTCTAAATGTAGAGCCTGCACTCGGCAAATTGAGCGGCTGCGAAGCTAAGCGTTTAGCCAATAAATCCTTAATTTTTTGTGTCGCTACGCCCTCATCGCCCGCTTTTAAATTAAGCCAAGCAGCAATAAACCATTCCGTCTGCTCTGGCATCAGCACATGGCGATAACTAGCTACAAATTCTTTGGCATCACGCTGATTTAATTCGCCGCGCGCGTTAATTGTGATGACTCTATGCACCACTTGCCAGGTTTCGGCGCCATAGCAACCTGCGTTCATCGCTAGTGCACCACCTAATGTGCCTGGTATGCCTGCAAAAAACTCAGCGCCCTGTTTGGCAGCTTTAGCACAAAATTTAGCTAATTTAGCGCAGGTTACGCCAGCTTGCGCATAGACAAGATCGCCATCGACTTTCATTTCTGTCAGCACGTTATGCATCAACACGACCGTGCCCCTTATACCACCATCGCGCACCAATAAATTTGAGCCTAAGCCTATAAAATAAATGGGCTGACTAGCATCGGTGCTTTTTAAAAATAAGCGTAAATCAGCTAGCCCCGCAGGTATATAAAGCCTATCGGCCTTGCCACCAACACGCCAGCTGGTATAGCGCGACATAGGCTCATTGAGTAGCAATCTGCCCGTGGCTAATGGCGCTGAGACTACAGATGTCATTTTGCTTTCACTCCTGCGGCGAGCGCTTTGGTTTTTGCCGCCACTTGTCCTATAGAGCCTGCACCCATCACAATCACCACATCATCGGCCTGGGCCATGTTTAAAATCGCCTCAGGTAAAGCATCCGTCGTTTCTACAAACAAGGGTTCTACTTCACCTTTAAGGCGTATAGCCCGAATCAGTGTGCGAGTGTCTGCCGCGACAATAGGCAATTCGCCAGCTGCATAGACTTCGGTGAGTAAAACCGCATCGGCGCTCGATAACACGCGGACAAAATCTTCAAAACAATCACGGGTACGGGTATAACGATGCGGCTGAAAAGCCATGACTAAACGACGATTAGGAAAAGCCGCGCGTGCCGCTGCTATCACTGCCTGCATTTCTACTGGATGGTGCCCATAATCATCAATTAAGCTAAAAGTGCTGCTTTGCTTGTCATGGCTAGCTTTGACTGGCACTTCGCCATAGCGCTCAAAACGGCGGCCTACTCCTTTAAACTCTTTTAATGCCTTGATGATGCATAGATCAGGCACATTCAGCTCACTGGCAATGGCAATAGCCGCCAGCGCATTTAACACATAATGATTACCCGGTAGATTCAAGGTCACGTCAAACGCTGTAGTCACGCCATTAATACGCTGAACGGTAAAGTGCATTTTGCCGCCATCGGCCTGCACGTTGATAGCGCGCACTTTTGCCCCTTCACTAAAACCATAAGTCATGACAGGCTTGGTGATACGCGGCAAAATCTCACGAATATTGGCATCGTCAATACAAACCACCGCCATGCCCCAAAACGGCAGTTGTTGCAAAAATTCCACAAAAGCACTTTTGAGCTTGTCAAAACTATGCTCATAGGTCTCCATGTGATCTTGGTCTATATTAGTTACCACCGCCATCACTGGCGTGAGATGCAAGAATGAGGCGTCAGATTCGTCCGCTTCTGCCACGATATACTCGCCTGTGCCTAGCTTGGCGTTGGCATTCGCCGCTTCTAATTTACCGCCAATCACAAACGTTGGGTCCATGCCCGCTTCGGCTAATATGCTAGCGATTAAGCTGGTGGTGGTGGTTTTGCCATGGGTGCCAGCAACCGCTATGCCTTGTCTAAAACGCATCAATTCGGCCAACATCAGCGCCCGCGGCACCACTGGTATATTTTTTAGTCTAGCGGCCTTTATTTCTGGGTTGCTTTCGTTGACCGCGCTTGAAACGACCACCACATCAGCGTTACCTAGATTTTCCGCAGCGTGTCCTTGGTACACTGTTGCGCCAAAATCGCTTAAGCGTTTGGTTGTGGCATTAACCGCTAAGTCAGAGCCGCTCACGGTAAAATCTAAATTAATCAACACCTCAGCAATACCGCTCATACCCGAACCAGCGATACCAACAAAATGGATATTTTTGACTTTATGCTTCATGCTGCAAGCTCCCTACAAATAGTTGCAACGCTGCGGGTGGCGTCAGGCTTACCTAAGCTGCGCGCTTTAATCGCCATCGCCAGGCATTGCTCACGGCTCAAATCTTGTAATAGCTGCGCTACTTTTTCGACGGTAAATTCAGTTTGCGGCATTAATACTGCCGCCCCAGCGTCAGATAAATAATGTGCGTTTGAAGTCTGGTGGTCATCCACCGCAAAAGGAAACGGCACGAGTACACTGGCAACGCCTGCGGCAGATAGCTCGGCAATGGTTAATGCACCAGCACGACAAATGACAATATCTGCCCAGCTGTACATCTGCGCCATGTCGTCAATAAACGCCCTAGCATCGGCCTCGACTGCTGCGGCCTGGTAATGCGCAATTAGCGCAGCAATATGTTTTTCACCCGCCTGATGCACCACTTGAGGACGTTGGTTTTCAGGTATTTGCGCCAGCGCTTTTGGTAACACCTCATTCAATGCTTGTGCACCCAAGCTGCCGCCAACGACCAGCAAACGCAGTGCGCCAGTATGTTGTTGCAGCCTTGCGCTTGGCGCTGATATTTGTGTAATATTTTCCCGCACTGGATTACCCACTAATCGCGCCTTAGTCGCTAATGCCGTCTGGCTAGCAAATGCCGCAGGAAAAGCCACCAGCACTTGTTTGGCAATATGCGCCAAGACTTTATTAGTTAAACCTGCCACTGAATTTTGCTCATGAATGATTAAAGGTTTACCTAATATTTTGGCCATCAAGCCGCCAGGGAAGGCAGCAAAACCGCCCATGCCCAGCACGACGTCTGGCTGATGTTGGCGCAGCGCCTCGGCACTTTGGCGCAAGGCTTTGAGCAATTTTGCTGGCAATAGCAACCAACCCAGCAAACCCTTGCCACGCACTCCGCGCATGGTCATCATGGCTTTTTCATAATCTTTATTTGCGATTAAACGGTTTTCCATGCCACCCTCGGTGCATAGCCAAACGATGCGCCAGCCCTGATTTTTCAAATAGTCCGCCACCGCCATGGCGGGGTAAACATGACCGCCAGTGCCGCCTGCCATAATCATTAAGGTTTTAGTCATACTGGCAGACCTTTTTGCAAGCGCCTATTCTCAAAATCTATCCTAAGCACGATGGCCATCGCCACACAATTAACTAAAATGCCACTACCGCCAAATGACAGTAAAGGCAAAGTCAGGCCTTTAGTGGGCAACAAACCAGTATTCACCCCCATGTTAATAATGCCCTGCACGCCCATCCAAACGCCTAACCCCTGTGCCAGCAAAGCGGCAAAATAACGCTCATTGGCAATCGCCTCTTTGGCTATGCCAAAAGCGCGTATCACTATCCAAGAAAATAGTGCGATGACCGTCAACACGCCAGCAAAGCCTAATTCCTCGGCAATCACCGCTAATAAAAAGTCGGTGTGCGCCTCAGGTAAGTAAAGTAGCTTTTCTACGCTTGCGCCTAAACCTACGCCAAACCACTCGCCACGGCCAAATGCAATCAGCGCGTGGGATAACTGATAACCTTTACCATACGGGTCTGCCCAAGGGTCCATAAAGCCGATGACGCGCTCCATGCGGTAGGGCGAACTTTTAATCAGAACAAAAATAGCCACTGGTAGCAGTGCCAGTAGGCCAGCAAAGATTTTGCCGTTAATGCCGCCCAGCCACAAAATAGAGATGGAAATTGCCGCAATCACAGCGAAAGCGCCAAAATCTGGCTCACGCAGTAATAAAAAGCCAACTAACACCATGACCCCAACCATGGGCATGAAGCCGCGTCTAAAACTATCCATCACCGCCGCTTTGCGTACCGAATAATCAGCCACATAGATGGCGGCAAATAGCTTCATAAATTCTGAAGGCTGCGGATTGACGATGAGCATTTTTAACCAGCGACGGCTGCCGCCCGCTTTAAGACCTATGCCAGGAATCAGCACCAGCACTAGCAAGGCTAAACCTGTGAGAAATAAATAGGGCGCCATTTTTTGCCACCAGGTAATCGGCACATTAAACGCCACAAATGCCGCACTGATGCCCACTACTATAAACGCAGCTTGGTGCACTAAGTAATAACTGCTGTTATAGCCTACCGCTTTATCCGCCTCGGCAATAGCGATTGACGCTGAATAGACCATGACCAAACTAAAACCTAACAAACATAACACTGCCCATAGAAAACCTTGGTCGTAACTGGGCGAGTTAATGCGTTCACGGTCTAACATGGTGGTAATCATGACTGCGCTCCCAATGCTAGCACGTTGACCGCGTCGACAAATACTTGGGCACGATGCACATAATTGCTGAACATATCAAAGCTGGCACAAGCAGGTGATAACAATACCGCATCGTCAGCTTGAGCGAGCTTTTTGGCGATATTGACCGCTTCAGGCAAATCAAGCGCTCGATATAAAGGGATAGTCGTATTCAATAATGCCGCCTCTATGATTGGCGCATCGCGCCCTATCAACACCACGGCACGGGCATTGCCAGCAACTGCTGCTGCCAACGGCGAAAAATCCTGACCCTTGCCATCACCACCAGCGATTAATACCACTTTTTGTGGCAGCCCATGCTTATACATACCAGCAATGGCGGCACAAGTAGCCCCTACGTTAGTGCCTTTTGAGTCATCGTAATAGTCCACATGGTCTATATTAGCCACCCATTCCACTCGATGTGGCAGTCCTTTAAAGTTATACAACGTTTGAATAATATGCGCGTAATCTATGCCGATAGCGCGGCATAGGGCAACCGCGGCTAGTGCATTGGCGGCATTATGCAACCCAACGATTTTTAGATCCTGTAAATTAATCAGCTCTTTGTCACCCTCAGTCAACCAAGTGGCTCCATCAAGTTGCTTTAAGCCAAAATCAGCCTCATCACTCAAGCCAAACGTCACTTGGGCTAAACTAGGCCTAGCCATCATCATGCTCCAAGCATCATCACGGTTAAGTACTTGCAAGCGGGCATGATAAAAAATATGCGCTTTAGCAATGGCATAATCTTGCAAACTGGCGTAACGATCCATGTGGTCTTCCGACAGATTGAGCATGGTGGCGGCATCAATCTGCAAGCTGCTGGTAGTTTCTAGCTGAAAACTAGACAGCTCTAACACATACACATCGGGCACTTGCATAGATAAAGTATCGAGTACTGGCAGGCCAATATTGCCAGCCACTAGCGCTTTTAAGCCGGCCGCCTTGCATATTTCGCCGACCAAACTGGTGACTGTGGTTTTGCCATTAGCACCAGTAATGGCGATCACTTTGGCGCTCGCTGGGCGATATTGTGCAAATAATTCTACATCGCCGACCACACGAATACCGCGGGCGATTGCCGCTTGAATTTCTGGCTCAGCCAATGGCACGCCTGGGCTAGCAACCACTAAGTCCACCTCATTAAATAGCATGGCTTTCAATGCGCCAGTATAAATTTGCACGCTAGGCATTTCGGCACTTAAGGCTATAAGGCCAGGTGGGTTTTCGCGGGTATCTGCGGCAGACAAAAATGCACCTTGCGTGTTTAGCCAACGCAAGGCGGATAGCCCAGTTTCACCTAGGCCTAGCACTAATACTTTTTTGTCTTTCAATAAAGTTTTCATTTACTATTCAATGGGTGACTCATTTATCTTAACTTCAAGCTGGCCAAACCTATCAGCACTAGCATCATGCTGATAATCCAAAAACGTACCACCACTTGCGTTTCTTTCCAGCCTTTTTCTTCATAGTGATGGTGCAGTGGCGCCATTAAAAAAATGCGCTTACCTACCCCTGTGGTTCGTTTGGTGTATTTGAAGTACAGCACCTGCACTGCTACCGAAAAGGTCTCCACCACAAACACGCCGCCCATAATGAATAAGATGATTTCTTGGCGCACTATCACCGCGACCACCCCTAATGCCGCGCCTAAGGCCAAGGCGCCAACATCACCCATAAACACCTCAGCGGGGTAGGCGTTAAACCATAAAAAGCCTAAACCAGCTCCCGCCATGGCCGCGCAGAACACCATCAACTCGCCAGCCCCTGCCACGTAAGGCACGCCTAAGTATTTAGAGAAATATAAATGCCCAGCCACATAGGCAAAAATACCTAAGGCGCCTGCCACCATGACGGTAGGTAAAATCGCCAAGCCATCTAAGCCATCGGTTAAGTTCACGGCGTTACTGCTGCCAACCACGACTAAATAGGTCAATACCATAAAGCCCAGTGCGCTCAATGGCAGCACAAGATGCTTAAAGAAGGGCACAATTAAGGTGGTTTCTACTGGGCTGATATGGGTTTGATATAAGAAAAAAGCCACCGTTACGCCGATTAGGCTTTGCCAAAAAAACTTGGCTTTTGCTGATAAGCCTTTAGGATTTTTATGCACCACTTTACGGTAATCATCCACCCAACCCACCGCACCAAAACCCAAGGTAGTGACTAACACCACCCAGACAAAGCGATTGCTTAAATCTGCCCACAATAAGGTAGATACTGCAATCGCCACCAATATCAGCGCGCCGCCCATAGTGGGGGTGCCCGTTTTAATCAGGTGGGTTTGCGGGCCATCATCGCGCACCGCTTGCCCTACCTTATATTCGGTCAATTTGCGTATCATGCCAGGGCCAGCAATAAATGAAATCGCCAAGGCGGTGAGCGTGGCCAATACCGCACGTAAAGTGATGTAGTTAAATACATTGAAGCCACGAATATCGTGTGCTAACCAACGCGCTAGTTCTAATAACATGCTTGATTCTCCAAGATGACTGTTGCACTCAATTTTTCTTCTAGCAAATCGACCAGTATTTCCATCTTCATAAAGCGCGAGCCTTTGACTAATACTGTGCTGCTCTCTTTTAACAAGGGCTTGAGCGCCTCGGCGATAGCCTTAGGCGTCGCATAATGTGTCGCGCCCTCGCCAAAACCGTTGACCATTTCGTGGCTTAGCTCGCCTAGGCAATACAATGCTTTAAGGCCAGCGGCTTTAGCATAAGCACCAATTTCTCGGTGTAGGCGCTTAGCATCCATCCCCAACTCCCCCATGTCCCCCAACACTAAAAATTTCTCGCCTGATAGGCTAGCTAGCACGTCTATGGCCGCTTTCATTGAATCTGGATTGGCGTTATAGCTATCATCAATGAGCTGCGCACCATGCCAGCCTGCTTTAACTTGCAAGCGACCCTTGACCGCAGAAAAATTCGCTAATCCGCGTGCAATATCTGCATTGCTAACCCCAAGCGCCACAGCTACCGCACTGGCGGCCAGTGCGTTGCTGATGTTATGCCGACCTAAGACTGTTAGGTTAAAGCTCACTTTGCCTTCAGGCGTGGTTAAATTCACCAGGCTTACACTGCCATTTGCTTGATAACTCGCGCTCACATCGGCTGGTTTAGTCAGGGCAAAAGTGATCATTTTTCTACCTTGGTTCAGCGATTTCCAATAATCTGCGTATTCATCATCTGCATTAATCACCGCCAGCCCATGCTCGGCAAGCCCTGCAAATATCTCTCCTTTTGCTTGGGCAATATTAGCGAATGAGCCTAGTTCGCCTATGTGGGCTGCGCCAGCATTAGTAATCACTGCCACTGTAGGCTTGGCGATACGTGTTAAATAATCAATCTCGCCCAAATGATTCATGCCCATTTCGATGACCGCATATTGATGCTGGGCGCGCAACTTAAGTAAAGTGAGCGGCAGACCTATATGGTTGTTTAAGTTACCTACGGTGGCATGTATGGCCTGCTGACTGTGAGCGGTTTCTGCCAAAATCGCGCTAATCATTTCTTTGACTGTGGTTTTGCCATTGCTGCCAGTAATGGCAACAAGCGGCATAGTCAATTTTGCACGCCAATAGGCGGCAAGCCTGCCCAAGGCTAAATAGCTATCCTCTACTACTATGGCGGGCGCTAGGCCAGATTTTTCATGGCTAATCAGCACTGCCGCCGCGCCTTGCTGTAAGGCTGCTGCCGCGTAATCATGTCCGTCAAAGTTTTCACCTTTTAAGGCAATAAATAACTGACCTTTTACAATGTTACGGCTATCGCTGCCTACGCTAGTAAACGGCACATCTTGCCCAACTAATCGGCCTTGCATGGCGCTTGCCGCTGTCGATAGTAGCATCATGCTAAAGCCCCCATCGCGTGGCTGACTGAATATTGTGCAAGTGCGCTTTGTGCAATTAACGCATCATCAAAAGGGTATTTAACTCCAGCAATTTCTTGATAATTTTCATGGCCTTTACCTGCTAACAACACAATATCGCCCAATTTGGCCGATAACACGGCTTTGTTGATGGCAAGCGCGCGGTCGATTTCAACTTCATAGCTCACTGTCATGCCTTGAATCACATCATCAATAATCTTGGCTGGGTCTTCGTTGCGCGGGTTATCTGAGGTAACAATGACTTTATCGGCCAACTGACTAGCAACACTAGCCATCAGCGGCCGTTTGCCTGCATCACGATTACCACCGCAACCAAATACGCAGATCAACTGGCCTTGCACTTGTTCGCGCAGCGTGCTGAGTACTTTTTCCAAGGCATCTGGCGTATGCGCATAATCAACCAGCACCAGTGGCAAATTTGCACCGCCCAATTGCTGCATGCGGCCGACCACTGCTTTAATTTTGGCTATGGCCGCTATCGCATCTGCTAGGCTGATATTTAGCGCTAGTAGCGTAGCTAACACCGCCAATAGGTTATAAGCATTAAAGCGTCCCAATACTGGTGCCGATAATAGGGCCGCGCCTTGCGGCGTATTGACCTGCATAGACAACCCTGCATCATGTAATTGCAAGTTACTTGCACTGATATCTAGCTGTCTGGCTGGGTCAGTGGCAAACCCGTAAGACAAATATGACTGCTGCTGGGCTAGTCGCATATTGATGAGCTCGCGCCCAAAATCATCATCCGCATTGACTATGCAAGTTTGCAAGCCATCCCACATAAATAATTTTTGTTTGGCGGCAGCATAAGCTTGCATATTGCCGTGATAATCTAAGTGATCACGGCTTAAATTGGTCAATACCGCTACATCAAACTCAACACCATTCACACGGCCTTGGTCTAAGCCATGAGATGACACTTCCATCACCACCGCCGTAGCTTGCTGGGCGACATAATCTGCCAACATGGCTTGTAATAATAGGGCATCAGGCGTGGTATTGACTGCGGCTGTTTGCGCCGCTAAAAAACCATTGCCTAGCGTGCCAAGAACTGCTGTTTTTTGGCCTAGTGAAGTTAAACACTGCGCCAGCCATTGGCTAACCGAGGTCTTGCCGTTGGTACCAGTGACGCCTATCATTTTCAATTGACTAGATGGGTAGTGATAAAACTCTGCGGCTAATTGGCCTACTTGCTGTTTTAAGTCTGCAACAGCAAGATTTTTTACCTGCCAATCGCTACGCCAAGTAAATTCATGGTCATCCCACAATATAGCTGTGGCGCCCGCTTCAATCGCCTCTGGAATAAAATCACGGCCATCAACACTAGCGCCAGGATAAGCCAAGAAAACTCCGCCCGCACTGACTTGACGGCTATCTGCCGTAATAGCGCTGAATGTTTGATTGAGGGCGCTTAGTATGCTCATATACCCTCTTTCACGTCTTCGTCATTACCTTGCAGCACCACATTATTATTTGGTGCATCTTGCGGTACAGCAAATAAACGTAAGGTATCGGCCATAATGTTACTAAATACTGGTGCTGCCACCGTGCCGCCATAATAAGCGCCATTACTTGGCTCATCTATCATCACCGCTACGATAAATCTGGGGTTAGAGGCTGGGGCCATGCCAACAAATGAAGCAACATATTTGTCTTTGACATAGCCATGACCACCCAATTTATGCGCTGTGCCTGTTTTGCCCGCCACTCGATAACCCAATACCTGCGCTTTAAGAGCGGTACCCCCTGGTTGCACCACCATCTCTAGCATATCTTTTACATGATTAGCCGTTGCCGCAGAAAACACTTGCTGGCCCACTGGCAGCTCATGAATTTTTAACAATGAAATCGGCCGCAATTCACCCTCGTTGGCAAATACGGTATATAGCCTAGCCATTTGCAGCAAAGTGACGCTAATACCGTGCCCAAATGACATCGTCGCCATTTCAATAGGGCGCCAGCCCTGATAAGGGCGTAATTTACCTGAGGCTTCGCCAGGAAAACCTATGCCCTCAGCGTGCCCCAAACCTAATTGGTTATAGGTGTTCCACATAAATTGTTTGTCTAGGGTGAGTGCGATTTTAGAAGCGCCTACATTAGAAGATTTTTGTATTACCTCAGCCACGCTTAACAAACCCTGCGGATGACTGTCATGTATGGTGGCAGGACCAATCTTTAAGGTGCCTGGCGCGGTCTGAATTTTAGTGTCTGCGGTGTATTGACCAGACTCCAGCGCCGCAGCTGCGGTAACTGGCTTTAAGGTGGAACCTGGCTCATAGTTATCAATAACCGCGCGATTACGTGTTTTACCTTGTATATTCACCGGGTTATTCGGGTTGTAGGTTGGCACATTGGCCATGGCCAGCACCTCGCCAGTTTTGGCATCCAGCACAACCACTGCGCCTGCGATGGCCTTGTTAAATTCTACTGCTTTGACTAATTCACGATGCGCCAGATACTGAATTCTAAGATCTAAGGACAGCGCCACATCGTGGCCATCTTGCGGCAATACCACTGCTTGAAGATCTTCAATAATATGGCCTGATCTATCTTTAATAACACTGCGACTGCCATCTTTGCCAGATAGACCAGTATTCATGGCTAGCTCAAAGCCCTCTAAGCCTTTATCGCCCGCACCCTTATCACCTGGCCCAGTAAAGCCCACCATGTGCGCCGCAACGTCGCCAGCGGGATAATAGCGCTTGTATTCGCGCTGCAAATCAATTCCAGACACGCCTAACTTCATTACCTTAGCCGCCAATTCTGGAGAAATTCGACGTTTTAAATAGACAAATTCACGCTCACTGCTGGCCAATTTTTGCTTAACTGCATCTTCTTTTAAATTTAACAACATGGCCAATTGCTTAGTTTGTGTGTCATTAATTTCTACATCAGGCGGGCTCGCCCAAACCGATTCAACTGGCGAGCTAATGGCTAATAGTTCGCCATGCCTATCGGTAATCTTGCCGCGTTGTGAGGTTAAAACCATGTTGCGGGTGTAACGTGCATTACCTTTATTTTGGTAAAACTTTTTATGAATACCCTGCAAGTAAACCGCACGGCCTAGCAATGCAGCAAAGCCCAGCAAAACCAATACCAATAACAAGCGACGACGCCATGCTGGCAGCTTTACCACCACAGGCGTATGAACAGGCGTTCTAATTGGCATGCGTATTGCCATTAATCTGCCACCTTAGCTTGCGCTTGTTGCGGCGACTTAGCTTGTTCTGCCAGCCCGTTAGGCGCCCCGCTTTGATTGCTTGACACCACTTGCACACGCTTAGCATCGGGCACTTGCATCTGCATTTGTTGCGCGGCAATCTGTTCTATGCGCGAATGCATGGCCCATGTGCTTTGTTCTAGCTGCAATTGGCCATACTCTTGCTCTATCAGTTTTGCCGTCTGATTAGTCTGCTCAAGTTCAATATACAGATTGCGCGCCTTATGCTGAGACTTCACTAGTCCTAGCGCAGAAAATATCAAAGCAAAAAACAAAATGAGATTAAGGCGCGTCATAGCACGTCCGTTCTTTGCGCCACTCTCAGCACAGCGCTGCGCGAACGTGGATTGGCTTTGATTTCGCCAGCACTGGGTTTAATGCTTTTACCCACCGCGATTAATTTTGGCTGCGGTAAATCTGCCGCGCGTACCGGAAAATTAGCAGGCAAATCATCGCGATTAGCTTGACTGCGGACAAATTGCTTGACGATGCGATCTTCTAATGAATGAAAGCTAATGACCGCCAAACGCCCTTGTGGCGCTAATAAGGCCAGACATTGCGGCATGGTTAGCGCAAGCTCCTCAAGCTCTTGATTGACGTAAATCCGTAAAGCTTGAAATGTGCGCGTGGCAGGGTTCTGCCCTGGCTCAAACCGCGTGACTGCGCCTGCCACGACCTTGGCAAGCTGCCCTGTAGTGGTGATGGCGCGCCCGTCATTGCGCTCCGCAATAAGCGCCCTTGCAATCTGCTTAGCAAACCGTTCTTCACCATAATTTTTTATAACCTCCGCTAGTTGCTGCTCTGTTGTAGCCGCAATAAATTCTGCCGCCGTTTGCCCACTACTTTGATCCATACGCATGTCTAATGGCGCGTCATACCTAAAGCTAAAACCACGACTGGGCTCATCAATTTGTGGTGACGAAATGCCCAAATCCAGCAAAATACCGTCTACTTTGCTAATACCCAGCCGAGCCAATCTAGCTTGCATCCCAGCAAAATGGCTATGCAGCATAGTAAAGCGCGGGTCGTGGATATGTTTGCCAGCTTCTATCGCTTTTAAATCTCTATCAAAGGCCAGCAGGCGACCTTTGCTACCTAGCTTCTCTAATATTTTTCTTGAATGTCCACCACGACCAAAGGTGCCATCAACATAAACGCCATCAGGCTTAATCTCCAAGGCCTGCACAGCCTCATCCAGCAACACCGTAATATGGGCGTCTGTGGTTGATGCTGCGGGTAAAGTTGAATTGAGTACAGGCAATGCTAATGATGACTTTTCTAAAATTACAGCGCCTGTTGCTGACGCTTTATTTGAAGACAATGAGGCTTGATTGGGCGCGCTGCTCACGCCCTTAATCACAGCGAGAAGCCCTCTAATTCTGCTGGCATGGCTAAATCATTGCCCTCCAGCACTTGTGCTAATTGTTGACGCCAAGCAGCCATATCCCATAATTCAAAATGACTACCTTGCCCGACCAACATTACCGCTTTATCTAACCCAGCAAATTCACGCAATACTGGCGATATCAAAATACGCCCAGCACCATCTAACACAATGTCTTCGGCAAAACCCACCAACAGCCGCTGCAATGCGCTAGATTGCTTATCAAAGGACGATAACGCCATCATCTTAGTCTGAATTGGCTCCCAAGCCGCTTGCGGATACAACAACAAACAGCGATGCGGATGGGCAGTCAATACTAAATTGCCAGCACACTCAAGCTGCAAGGCCTCTCTGTGCTTGGTCGGCACCGCGAGTCTATTTTTTGCATCTAAATTTAATGAGGTTGCACCGCGAAACATTTTGTTTTTATTTTTCCTAAATCTGATAATTTTTTAAATCAACGCAGCCTTAATATGAAGGCGGCAAAATAAAATAGTGGGGAATTATTCCATTAAGCTTAGGCTAGCAACCCTTAGTAGCAAGCAAATCAGCGTTTGAAGATCAATTTTCAACATCACCGCTTAAAGCATAATTCCCCACAAAAACCCACTAATTCCCACTAAGTTGAACTATAGATAAAAAAAAAGGCCAATGCAAGCCCTTTTTTACTATTTTCTCTTTATTTCTCAATGACTTAGCGCATTTTGCTGTCAAAAATAATATCGTTATAAATTAATAACATACGAAATTATATGAATGTAAATTGTGAGGATAATGCTGAAAGCATTTGAATTGTAATTAACGGGGTCGAGGGGTGAAAATAAACAAGGCATTTAAATCATAAGCAACCGTAAAGGTCTTGCCCTATTGACTACCAGTCCTTGGCATCACCACCAATCTAAAGCTACTGAAGCAGCAAGATTGGTGCGATAAGCCAATAAAGTGGCTAGTAAAGAGTGTGCCCGCAAGGGGCATTCCCACAGAATAATCTGCTAAAGCAGATTATTCTGAGTAAAAAGTGAAGCTGGCCGATAAGCCGGGTTCTGTAGGCTTTATTGCTAAAGCTGACAGTCATTCATCTAGGCGTATGATTACTCATACGCTCAAGCAACCTACCCGCTGGCAACGCGAGCCACGTCTATGCCAGCCTATTTGGTCTTGCTGCAGATGGAGGTTACCGCGTTTCACCGTAACTAAATACGCTCGTCTCTGTGGCCCTATTCCGCGCCTTATACCCAGTTACCTAGGCTTTCAACGTACGGCCGTTAGCCGTCATCCCGCTCTGTGCAGCCCGGACTTTCCTCCCTCACTTGAAGGAGACCGCAAGGGTCTTCCCCAATTTATCATGGCAATAAATTGCCAGATAAAGTGTGACGGCGACTGTCTAGCCAGCTTCAAACGGATTTTACCACGTCGCATCATCAATCCCGTGAAACATAATGGTTTTGACTTTAATTCCCCTGCTACCGCGCCGAGCAGCGCAACCATTATGGGAGTTTTCGGTAATCGGCTGTTTGAGCCCAAAGATTTTATTGGGTGAGTTTCCGATTGCCACCCATAATGGCGAGCAGCACAGGAATCAAGCGGGAGGGGGTAGCCTTTTCTTTGGTTTCTTTCTTTTGGCTAAGCAAAAGAAAGAAACTCGCTAGTCGCGCACGAGCGGCTACTTACAAACTAAATTCACCTTGTAACAAAATCCATAACCGGCTTACTTCCTCGCTCGGCATTACCATGCAAAAATGCTGCAACAAGATTATCGAATGAATTATGACCACCTTTTCAAGCAGGTTGAATATGGTCTAGCGTTGCGCTAAATCTTGTAAATTGCTTTTAACAATAATGGCATTTGTACCCATCTCTTTCGAACACTTTATAGCGATTCTCTTGGAAGTTATAAAAATCTAGCTCTTTATGAAGATTGATACTTTCAACTTGAACAGACAAGGACTTTTCCATCAATGCCTTGCATCCTGCGATTTCATCAGGGATTGATACTTTGTAAAGCGTGCCATCTCTATTTGTATCACCTACTACAGAAATAACATTTTTTCAAAGGAATCGAGCATTTTCTTAATTACGCCATAACTTAAATCGTCAGATTTACCACTGGCCGACTTAGCAATAGCACTCAAACCCCGCGTGCTTGCTCGAACAAATTATTCGCCAGTTTTAACAATAAACTGCTATTTCGTATGGTGTAAGAATTGGATGAAGAAAGTCAACTATTGCACTAATAATAGCTGGCAACTCTAAAGCATTGTAGTTTTTCGAAAATTGAAGAGCTTCAACGTTTTCAGTGTCGTTTTCAAGTTGGTCAAATAACACTCTTATTTGTTCTTTTTTTGCATTCATGCTTGAAATCCTTCTAAATTCCTAAAATAAAAAAACCTTTTCCTTAATTTTCTAGTTTCCACTCCACCATCTGCCCCGCCCTCAACGGCACCAATACATCCACCCCATCAAACGGCAAGCTTTCTGGCACTTTCCAGCTTTGTTTGACCAAAGTAAGCTGCTGTTGATTACGTGGCAAACCATAAAAATCTGCACCATAAAAACTCGCAAATCCTTCTAATTTATCTAGCGCATTAGCTGCATCAAACACTTCCGCATAAAGCTCCATCGCCGTATGCGCTGTGTACATACCAGCACAGCCGCAAGCTGATTCCTTGCTATGTTTTGCATGTGGCGCGCTATCTGTGCCTAAGAAAAATTTAGGGTTGCCAGAAGTTGCCGCCTGCACTAAAGCTAGCCTATGCTCCTCACGCTTTAAAATGGGCAAGCAATAATGGTGTGGTTGTATGCCGCCTTTAAACATATCGTTGCGGTTCAGCAATAAGTGGTGCGCGGTAATAGTTGCCGCCAGATTGCTAGGTGCGTTGGTAACAAAATCTACCGCATCCTTAGTGGTGATATGCTCAAACACGACTTTTAACGCTGGGAATTTTTTCAAGAGCGGAATCATATGGCGTTCAATGAATACCCGCTCTCTATCAAACACATCAACATCACTATCGGTCACTTCAGCATGTACCAAGAGTGGCAGACCCAGCCTTTGCATGGCTTCTAGCGCTTTCGTACATTGATCTAAGTGGCTAACACCTGCATCACTATTGGTTGTAGCGCCTGCTGGATAAAGCTTAACGCCATGTATCAGGCCGCTAACCTTTGCTGTTTTAATCTCCTCAGCGCCAGTATTATCCGTGAGATATAAAGTCATCAGTGGCTCAAAATGCATGCCTTTAGGTAGCGCCGCTAAAATTCGTGCACGGTATTCAAGCGCCATTTCCGTAGATGTCACAGGTGGCCGCAGGTTAGGCATGACTATGGCTCGGGCAAATTGGCGGGCGCTATCAGGCAATACTGCTGCTAGCACCGCGCCATCTCTAAGGTGTAAATGCCAATCATCTGGACGAGTGATGGTAAGTGAGTTTATGGTATTCATGGGCATAGGTGACTATTCAAGTTGTTTTAACTGTAAGGCAAAATCGTACAATATGTTTTTCTTTTCATTGGTAATTTCTGCGGCCAACTTCACCGCTTGCTTAAGCGGTAACTCAGCCAATAACAATTTTAATATGCGGATCACTTGCTCAGACAGCGCCGCTACTTCTTTTATAATCGCACTTTCAACCAGCAGCACAAATTCACCGCGCTGCTGATTAGCGTCGCTTTTCAACCAAGCTTCAGCGTCGCCCAAAGCACAGCTGTGTATGGTTTCAAAGGTTTTGGTAATTTCACGGGCAATGGTGATGCGCCTATCTGAGCCTAGTACTGTAGCCATATCAATAATGCTCTCTACAATACGGTGCGGCGCTTCATAAAATACCAATGTCACGGTCTGTGCGCTTAAAATTGCTAGCGCCTTGCGCCTTGCTGCGCCACTGGCTGGCAAAAAGCCATGGAATAAAAAGCCATTTTGCGCGATCCCGCTGGCAGAAAGCGCCGCAATGACAGCGCTAGCACCAGGGATAGGTACTACTTTTATGCCCGCCCGCCTGACAAAATCAACCAGCACCGCGCCAGGATCGCTAATGCCCGGCGTCCCAGCATCAGTCACCAAGGCAATATGCTGCCCCACTTGCAGTTGTAAGAGTAATTTTTCGGCAGATTGCCGCTCATTATGCTCATGTACTGCGATTAACTTTTTGCTGATGCCAAAGTGCGACAGCAAGCCCGAGGTATGCCGCGTATCCTCAGCCGCTATTGCATCCACCGCCTTTAAGGTTTCTATTGCGCGCAAGGTCATATCAGCTAAATTGCCTATTGGCGTTGCCACCACATATAATATACCGTCACTTTTTGCACCAGTATTGTGTAAACTGAATTCATTCATATTGAAAGTTTAACGCCTAGCTGAGCTATCGCCTATGAAAATCAATGAAAATAATGCTGGATTAGCCGCTGAAAAGCTAGCAGCAGATTATTTAGTCCAGCATGGCATGAAAATGCTAGAACAAAACTACCATTGCCGCTTTGGTGAAATTGATTTGATTATGCTAGACCATAAAACCAAAGTATTTGTTGAAGTTAGACTGAGAACTAACCCTGCATTTGGCGGTGCGGCTACTAGCATTACATTGGCAAAACAACAAAAAATCATTGCTACCGCTCAGCATTACTTGCAACAACATGCCGATTGCCCGTGCCGCTTTGATGTGATTGTGATGAGCCAAGCGGATGCGAAACACATCGTATGGATACGTAATGCATTTGACGCATAAAAGGCGTATCATTCGCAAAAATATATTTTCAGCTTTATATATTGATCTGCCAATTTAAAGGAATCAGCCATGCATTTAAATACTAAAAAAATTGCCCTCTGCCTCATACTCTCAGCCACCCTAGCGACTCAGTTCACCGCTTGTGTGCCAGTAGTAGTGGGTGGCGCTGCCGCAGGTGGTGCGATGGCTGCCGATAGGCGCACATCAGGTATTTATGTAGAAGATGAAAATATTGAACTCAAAGCCCTCAAACTCATGGAAACTAACTTAGGCGAACAAGCACATGTTAATGTTACCAGCTACAATCGTAACGTGTTACTAACCGGTGAAGTACCAACAGCCGAGTCTAAAGCAAAAGCTGAAACCTTGGTCAAACAAATCACCAACACGCGCAATATCACCAATGAAATTGCGATTAGCCCTAAATCAACCATAGGTTCACGTAGCAACGACGGTTATTTAACAGCAAAGGTCAAGGCAAGATTTGTCACTGAGAATAAGTTTCCAGCTAACTACGTTAAAGTGGTCACCGAAAATAGCGTGGTTTATTTAATTGGCATAGTGACCAAGGCGGAAGCGGAAGCGGCAGCAGAAATAGCCCGAAATATCAATGGCGTTACAAAAGTAGTTAAGCTGTTTGAATACACACCTTAAACTTGCACAGTGCTTTATGGCAACCTGCTAAGAGCGTCACTTTATAAAATTACATGGCAAACCAATCTAATGTCTACAGAGCAAAAAACATCATCAGCACTTGCTGAAATTATCATAGAAAGCAGCACCCGCGCTGGCAAACCGTTTCGCCCGAGTGACTGGGTAGATCGCATGTGCAGCTCATATGCCACTTTTGGTGAAGATCGCAAGCTTAAATACTCGCCCTATCTCAAACCAAAAGTTGTGAATGGTGGGCGCTGCTTGGCGGTAGATTTGACGCTGAAAAAAGTCAATCCAGAAGGGTATGCACAATTAATGCACTTCGCTGATGAAAATCAGCTCAACATCCTAGATGCTCAAGGCAATGCTATCGCAGCGCCCTATTAAGCACCCAATTAAGCGTAGAAGTTAAGAGCAGAATTTAAGCGGCGCTAATTTTTGCCTATCATTTTCTCGATATAAGTTTTAGTAATTAGGCCGCGTTTTATTTTAACCAACCGACCTTGAGGATTATAAATAAAGGTGGTTGGTAGGACGTCAGCCCGTCCAATTTGGCTAGTCACGCTGTCATCCCCCAATACTATAGGATATGACACCAGCATATCATCTACATAAGCTTTGACCGACTGAAGGTTGTCATAATCAAACACCACGCCTATCACCATCAAATCTTTTTTTCGGCGCTGGTCATATAAATTAACCAAGTCCGGCACTTCCTCTAAGCATGGCGGGCACCAAGTGGCCCAATAATTGACTAAAACCCACTTACCTTGGTAATTAGCTAAACGGTGTTTTATACCTGCGGTATCTTTTAACACAAAATTAGACTGGACGGCTGTCTCAACATTGGCCTCAACATTGGTCTCAACACTGGCCTCAGCATTGGCCTGCGGACTAATAGCAATCATAGGTATGACCAAAATTAGGCCCAATAGAAAATGTCGCATTTTATTTTTCACTAAATTCAGTTAACTATCACTAAGCTAATTATAATGAGCATCACACGAACTAATAAGATTATTTTGCTGCATATACAACAAGATTAATGAATAGCTAGCCATGCAAAAAATAACTTTAAATGCATCTTTTACATTTTATACTTCACTAAAACCGTTTTTTTCGTTACGATACACAATTAATTATTAAGCATTAATCAAATAGAGGTTTTCATGAGCGAACATATTACACACCTTAACGATGCCGGCTTTGAACAAGACGTTCTACAGTCACAACTTCCTGTTTTAGTGGACTACTGGGCAGAATGGTGTGGGCCATGCAAAATGATTGCACCGATTTTAGATGAGATCTCTAAAGAATACGCAGGGCGCCTAAAAATAGGCAAACTCAATATAGACGACAACCAACTTACCCCGCCAAAATATGGCATTCGTGGCATCCCAACACTCATGCTCTTTAAAAATGGTAATGTAGAAGCGACCAAAGTAGGGGCATTATCAAAATCTCAATTAACTGCATTTATTGACAGCAACATTTAAACACTTTACGCTGTATACCTTGTTACAAATGCTTGGTTTTAAACACTAACAATCAAGCATTTGTCATTCCCCTCCATTAATTAAATCAGTAGTTTTCAACCCATCCCCACAAAATTCTTGTTCTAGTGAGCCTCCATGCACTTATCCGACCTTAAACACCTACCCGTTACTGAGCTAGTAGAAATGGCTATCGCCGATGAAATCGACAATGCTAGCCGCATGCGCAAGCAAGATTTAATCTTTGCCATTTTGAAACACAAGGCCAAAAAAGGTGAAAGTATTTTTGGCGACGGCACACTAGAAGTGCTACAAGACGGCTTTGGGTTTTTACGCTCACCTGATACCTCTTACTTAGCAGGGCCTGATGATATTTACGTTTCACCTTCGCAAATCCGTCGCTTTAATTTGCACACTGGCGACAGCATACAAGGTGAAATCCGCATCCCCAAAGATGGTGAACGCTACTTCGCCTTAGTTAAAGTGGATGTAGTCAACGGCGAAGCGCCAGAAAACACCAAACATAAGATTTTATTTGAAAACTTAACCCCACTCTTTCCTACCATCCCCCTCACATTAGAGCGCGATATTAAGGGTGTAGAAAACATTACCAGCCGTGTCATTGACATGATTGCGCCTATAGGCCGTGGTCAGCGTGGCCTGCTAGTTGCCAGCCCGAAAAGCGGTAAAACCGTGATGATGCAAAACATTGCTCACGCCATCACCGCCAACCACCCTGATGTGATTTTGATTGTACTATTAATTGATGAGCGGCCAGAAGAAGTGACGGAAATGACACGCTCAGTCAAGGGTGAAGTCGTTGCTTCTACCTTCGACGAGCCTGCAACTCGCCACGTACAAGTGGCAGAAATGGTGCTTGAAAAAGCCAAGCGCCTAGTTGAACATAAAAAAGACGTGGTCATACTTTTAGACTCTATCACTAGGCTGGCTCGCGCTTACAACACCGTTATCCCCTCATCAGGCAAGGTATTAACTGGCGGGGTAGATGCCAATGCGCTACAACGGCCAAAAAGGTTCTTCGGCGCCGCACGTAATATTGAAGAAGGTGGTTCACTTACCATTATCGCCACAGCCTTGGTAGATACTGGCTCTCGTATGGATGACGTGATTTATGAAGAGTTTAAAGGTACAGGTAATATGGAAATCCATCTTGATCGCAAGATGGCTGAAAAACGTCAATATCCTGCTATTAACGTCAACAAATCTGGCACGCGTCGTGAAGAATTACTGATTGAAAAAGACGTACTTCAGAAAATTTGGGTGTTACGCAAGCTGCTTTACCCTATGGACGACATTGAAGCGATGGAGTTCTTATTAGATAAAATCAAAGCCACTAAAAATAATGCTGACTTTTTTGACAGCATGCGCAGAGGCTAAAGTTTACCGACCTAATTTGCAAGCCATCCTTGCATAGCTGGGCTAATTTAAATATAATGCTCGGCTGTTATAAATATGACGTGCTATTGATGGCGCGCATATATCACGTATACATTTAAGTGCCGTATCATTCGGCAAAATTGAGGCTACTACTATGAAAGATGGAATTCACCCAGAATACCGTGACGTTGTTTTTCAAGACATCGGCGCAGATTTTACATTTATGACGCGCTCTACCATTGCAGCCCGTGACACGATCAAATGGACTGACGGTAAAGAATATCCGCTGGTTAAAATTGAAGTATCATCAAAATCACACCCATTTTATACTGGTAAACAAATGATTTTGGATACTGCTGGTCGTGTTGATAAATTCCGTAAAAAATATGGCATGTAATCAGTCTATTTGACTGTTACAGCAAAGACTAAAGCAGCTTAGGCTGCTTTTTTTATTGAAGTTTTCACTGCCAATTAAGTTTTCACTCGCAATCTGCCATTAGAGCCTATGGCTAGCAACTGCAATCAGTTAAAATTAGCCCATAAGATAACAAAGATAAATACCACACCTGAATATCATGCGCTTTGAACTTGATCATGACTGGCAAGGCAATATGTCCACCCCGCGCGCGCGGGTAGGCGATGGTATAAAAAGCCAGCTTTTACTCTTGCTATGCGCCATTTGGGTATTAATTGGCTTAACAGGTCACGCACCTTGGAAACACCTAGAAGCTAACAGCATCAGCATCGTCAAGACCATACTAGATGGTGGCAGCATGATTGCCCCCTTGGTCAGCGGTGCCACATCCCTTCAAGCGCCGCCCTTATATTATCTAACTGCCGCACTGGGCGCCAAAATGCTTGCGCCATTGATGGATATTCATGATGGCGCAAGATTCATGAATGTGATTTGGCTCTCTATTATATTGCTGATGGTTGGTATGACTGGCCGAGAGCTCTGGTCTCGCGGTGTCGGCCGTCATGCTACATTTATTATGATAGGCACCATAGGCCTAGTTATTAGCGCCCACAGCTTAACGGCCGAAGTGGCTAGCCTTGCCAGCACCGCAACTGGCTTTTACGCACTCGCGCTTTGCAAACGCCGACCTTGGCGGGCTAGCGGCCTATTTGCTACGGGGCTTGCCGTAGGCTTTTTATCTTACGGCTTAATACCTGTGCTGATATTGATGAGCACCGCCTTAATTTTGCCCATACTATTCAAGGCATGGCGTACACAAAGTTTCATGAAGTTTCTTGCCAGCGCGATATTAATCGCCAGTCCAGCCATCATCGCCTGGTTAGCGATGCTGCATTACTACCAGCCCGCGTTATACAGCCTTTGGTGGCATAAAAACTTGCACAGATTCCACCAAACAAATCATTTGTATTTTTTCCGCATTCTCATTTGGTATGCTTGGCCAGCGCTACCGCTGGCTTTATTGGGCTTGTGGCGCTATCGTCAACAACTACTCATCAAGCCAAAATTTCAGCTTATTTTGGCGTTTTTTGCATGCACGATATTGTTATTGGGCTTGGGTGAGGCCGAAAAAGATATTAATGCCTTGCCCTTATTATTGCCCCTAGTTGCCATGGCGGCAGGGGTGGTTGATCAGCTTAAAAGAGGGATGGCGGCAGCTTTAAACTGGTTTGGCATCATGTTGTTTGGTTTGATTGGCAGCCTCATTTGGCTAGGCTGGATTGCTATTGTGACTGGCCACCCCGCTAAAATTAAAGAACGCATCGTATTTTTATCTGGTTTGAGTCATTTGGATTTTAACTGGCTAGCTTTTGGCATCGCACTGATTGTTTCAGCTATTTGGTTTTTAGTTTGTCTTGGTGGCAAAAAAACCAATAAATCCTCTGTCAGCAACTGGGCCATAGGCATGACTTTTGGTTGGGGTCTATTAATGACACTATGGCTACCCCTGCTGGATTCTGCTAAAAGCTATCAACCCGTATTTGCCAGCATGAATAAAGTCATGCCAAAAAATTACAACTGCATCAATAGCTTAAATGTTGAACGGCAACAACGCCTTCTACTTAACTACTATACAGACATTAAGCTACAGCCATTTGAACTAACGCATCAACTTAACTGTGATTTATATTTACTGCTTGATACCAAAGGCACGGGCAAAATGCAGCCTGGATCAGAATGGAAAAAGATTTGGACGGGAAAACGTGCCGCCGACAGAAAAGAAAGTTTTAGGCTATTTCAACGTGTAAATTAATCGAACCGCCACTAGCCGCCCTTATGCTGTGGCAATTAATGCCTAGTCATCAAGCCCATCATAACAGGCCATAGCAGGCTTAGCCGATTGCAACACGGGGCAATGTAAAGTTAAATCTTTAAATATTTGGCTATGGCTTGCTGCACTGGAATATGCAAGCCTAGGCCAGCTTGCTCTTTCACATATTGGGCGATTTGTTGACGCATAGCTAAAGCCCAAAAACGATTAATATGCTCGGCTATGCCCTGCTGAGCTTGATTTTGATCTGGGTATGACTCGTAAAAGTCACCAATTTGGTTGGCCATTGAAATTAAACGTTTATTATCCATTTTTTATGACTCTCAGCTTTTCTGTCAATTAATTCAAAATTCTATTGCCATGGCTATAAACCACGTAGCGATTTTCTCGTGCAAAGCCTACTAAAGTTAAGCCGCATTGCTTAGCCACACGAACAGCTAAGCCTGTAGGTGCAGAAACAGCAACTAGCATACTTACGCCAGCGCTAGCGGTTTTTTGCACCATTTCAAAGCTGGCGCGGCTGGTGGTAATAATAAAGCCTGTTCTATCCTGATCTTGCTTGGCTAACGCCCCGACCAGCTTATCTAGGGCATTGTGCCGTCCTACGTCTTCACGCAGCAAGCTTAGTGTGCCATCTGCCAACACATAAGCACTTGCATGAGTTGCGCCTGTTTGTTGCTGTAATATTTGTTGTGCTGGTATCGCCCGTAAACCAAGCGCTATGCTAGCTAATTGAAACTCGTTTTTTATGCTTACTAATGGCGGATAACGCATCGCCTGCTGCAAATTCTCGGCGCCACACAAGCCACAGCCCGTTTTGCCGGCCAATGTGCGGCGGCGCTCTTTTAGCACGGCAAAGCGCTCACTGGCAATGTTGCAGTGTAATTCTATGCCGTTATGCTGCTCTTGTACTTCTATGCTGTAAAGCTCACTCACATCCTGCACTATGCCTTCACTTAAAGAAAAACCTAGGGCAAAATCTTCTAAATCTTGTGCACTTGCGAGCATGACAGCATGGGATACGCCGTTATAAATGAATGCCACTGGCGTTTCTTCGGCCAAGCAATCTTGCTCGACTTGGCGCTGCCCGTCTAAGCATTGCGTAACGCTTAGGGTACTTAGGGGTAGGGCTAATACTACATCGTCAGAATCTTGCTGATTAGTCAATTTTTGCGGCTTCTAAATCTCTTCCAGCAAATGCTAATTGCGCCTCACTAAATGTTTTGTAGTGCAGCTGCCAGTCAGAGAGTTGATTGACACGCGCCACTTGAACTGCCGTGACTTTAAACTCTGGGCAGTTGGTTGCCCAGTCGCTATTGTCTGTAGTAATGACATTGGCACCTGATTGAGGATGGTGGAATGTGGTGTAAATAATGCCAGGCTGCACGCGCTCTGTTAGTTTGGCACGCAATACGGTTTCACCAGCGCGACTCATCACGCCTATCCAATCACCGTCTTTGATGCCGCGTTCTTGTGCATCATGCGGGTGAATTTCTACGATATCTTCATGATGCCAAGCAACGTTTTTAGTGCGGCGGGTTTGTGCACCTACATTGTATTGCGACAAAATACGGCCAGTGGTTAAAATCAGCGGATATTTAGCATTGACCTTTTCGGTGGTTGGCACATATTGCGTAATAAAAAACTTACCTTTACCGCGGACAAATCCATCAATATGCATAGTAGGCGTGCCAGTAGGATATTCGTCGTTACATGGCCACTGTATGCTGCCCAGCTCGTCTAATTTCTTAAAGCTCACGCCTTTAAAGGTCGGGGTAAGCGCGGCGATTTCATCCATAATGTCACTGCTGTGCTGATAGTGCATTTCATAACCTAGCGCCTCAGATAGCATGGCGGTAATTTCCCAATCTTCATAGCCTGGGCCATCAACATTATTTTTAGGCGTCATCACGCGGCGTACTGGTGAAATGCGCCGTTCGGCATTGGTAAATGTGCCGCTCTTTTCTAAAAAGGACGCGCCAGGAAAAAATACATGGGCGAACATGGCGGTTTCGTTTAAAAATAAATCTTGTACTATCACGCATTCCATACTCTCTAGAGCGTGCGTGACGTGCTGAGTGTTAGGGTCTGATTGTGCAATGTCTTCACCAACACAATACAGAGCTTTAAAGCGGCCTTCACCAGCCAAATCTAGCATATTGGGAATACGTAAGCCTGGCTCATCGCTTAATGGTCTGCCCCAAGCCGCCTCAAACAAAGCCTTAGCAGCGGGGTCTGAGACATGACGATAACCTGGGTACTCGTGCGGCATAGAACCCATATCACAAGAGCCTTGCACGTTATTTTGCCCACGTAATGGATTAATTCCTACGCCTTCTCGACCTACATTGCCAGTTGCCATGGCCAGATTTGCTATACCCATGACCATGGTTGAACCCTGAGAATGCTCAGTAACGCCTAAACCATAATAAATAGCGGCATTGCCACCAGTGGCGAATAATCTAGCAGCCTCTCTTATTAATGTTGGATTGACGCCTAATTCATCGGCTAATGCCTCAGGTGAGTTTTCTGGTTTGGCGACAAAATCACGCCACAATACGAATGAATCCCACTCACAACGCTCTTTAACAAAGTCTTCCTTAACCAAGCCCTCAGTTACCACCACATGGGCTAGCGCAGAAATCAAGGCCACATTTGTTCCTGGGCGTAAATTTAGATGATAATCTGCGCGAATATGCGGCGAATTTTCAACCAAATCTATCGCTCGCGGGTCAGCAATAATCAGCTTTGCCCCCTCACGCAAGCGACGCTTCATTTGCGAGGCAAACACAGGGTGACCATCCGTTGGGTTGGCGCCAATAATCATGATGACATCAGACTTCATCACAGAATCAAAAGTCTGCGTACCAGCTGACTCACCGATTGTTTGCTTAAGGCCATAACCAGTGGGGCTATGGCAAACACGGGCGCAGGTATCAACATTGTTTGTACCAAATACGGCACGCACTAGTTTTTGCGTGACATAGACCTCTTCATTGGTGCAGCGTGATGAGGTAATGCCACCCATAGCATCTTTGCCATATTTGGCTGAAATGCGCTTAATTTCGCTGGCGGCATATTCTATCGCCTCACTCCAGCTCACAATGCGCCATTCATCATGAATGCTTTTGCGTATCATAGGCGTAGTAATGCGGTCTTGATGTGTTGCATAACCCCAAGCGAAACGGCCTTTCACGCATGAATGGCCATGATTGGCACCGCCATTTTTATTTGGCACCATACGAATCACTTCTTCACCCTTCATCTGCGCATCAAACGAGCATCCAACGCCACAGTAAGCACAGGTAGTCGTCACACTATGCTCAGGCACACCATGATCAATCACGGTTTTTTCTATTAAAGTTGCTGTGGGGCAAGCTTGCACACAAGCACCACAAGAAACACATTCAGAATCTAAGAAATTATTAATGCCTGAAGCGACTTTAGATTCGAATCCACGACCAGAAATAGTGAGGGCAAACGTACCTTGTGTTTCTTCACAAGCACGCACACAGCGAGAACAAACTATGCATTTACTTGGGTCAAAACTGAAGTATGGGTTAGATTGGTCTTTTTCTGCCTTGAGATGATTCTCACCTTCATAGCCATAACGCACTTCACGTAAACCCACGGCGCCAGCCATGTCTTGCAGTTCACAATCGCCATTGGTTGCGCAGGTTAGACAATCTAAGGGATGGTCTGATATATAGAGCTCCATCGTGCCACGACGTATGTCTGCTAATTTAGGCGTTTGTGTATGTACTTTTAAGCCTGCCGCCACTGGCGTTGTGCAGGAAGCAGGATAACCACGACGGCCTTCAATTTCAACCAAACACAAGCGGCAAGAACCAAAAGGCTCTAGACTGTCAGTCGCACATAACTTGGGCACATTAATGCCAGCCATAATAGACGCTCGCATAATAGAGGTGCCTTCTGGCACTGTAATTTCTCTATCATCAATGATTAGCGTGACTTGCTTGTCAGATGAACTTGACGGAGTGCCATAATCTAATTGATCGTCATAATTTGTACGGCTACGTTCATGCTGATGGTGAGTACTACTATATTTAATGTCATCCACAACGCTCTCCTGCATACAGCTTAACGCTGCATTTTAGCTTTTTATTTTAAAAATCTTCTGAAAAATGGTTCATGGCACTTAACACTGGATATGGCGTCATTCCACCCAATGCGCATAAGGAGCCATTTAACATGGTGTCGCTCAAATCTCTGACTAACTTAATATTTTTTGCAACTTCTTTACCGGCAATAATGTTATCCATAACTTCCACACCGCGGGTAGAGCCTATGCGGCAAGGCGTACATTTTCCGCAAGACTCTATGGCACAAAACTCAAAGGCATAGCGCGCCATTTTTGCCATATCAACCGTGTCGTCAAAAGCCACGATACCGCCATGGCCTAATACCGCCCAAATACTTGAAAACGCTTCGTAATCCAAAGGCGTATCAAATTGTGATTCTGGTAAAAACGCGCCTAAAGGGCCACCTACCTGCACAGCCCTAATTGGTCTGCCTGAGGCTGAACCACCGCCATAATCATAAAGCAACTCACGTAGCGTAATACCAAAAGCCAATTCAACTAAGCCACCTTGTTTTATATTGCCTGCTAACTGTATAGGCAAAGTACCTCGTGATCGACCCATGCCATAATCGGCATAATATTGCGCACCTTTATCTAAAATGATGGGCACAGTAGCCAGTGAAATGACATTATTCACCACGGTAGGCTTGCCAAACAAGCCTTCAATGGCGGGCAATGGCGGCTTAAAGCGCACCATACCACGCTTGCCTTCCAAACTTTCTAGCAACGAGGTCTCTTCACCGCAAACATAGGCGCCAGCGGCGCGACGAACTTCTAATTTAAAACTATGCTTTGAACCGCAAATTTTTTCACCTAAATAACCAGCTTTTTCTGCTTTATCTATCGCTTCATTGAGCACTTTTAGCGCATGAGGATATTCTGAGCGCAAATAGATATAGCCTTGTGTTGCGCCTACCGCAATGCCAGCTATGGTCATGCCTTCTATTAAAACAAAAGGGTCATTTTCCATAATCATGCGGTCTGAAAATGTGCCAGAATCGCCTTCATCGGCATTGCATACAATGTACTTTTGATTAGCCTGGCATGTTAATACTGTGTTCCATTTTATCCCTGTTGGAAAAGCCGCGCCGCCCCTGCCACGTAAGCCTGAATCTGTGACGGTTTTAACAATATCAGCGCCAGACAGCTGCAAGGCATTCTTGAGGCCTTTATAACCATCGTAGGCAATATAGTCATCTAATGACACGGGGTCGGTAATCCCCACGCGGGCAAATGTTAAGCGCTGCTGTTGTTTTAGCCAGTTAATCTGCTCCGTCAGGCCTAAATATAGCGGATGTGCGCTTGCATTGGCCGATTGGCCATTGAGAAAATCCGCATCAAACAGCCCATTCACATCTTTGGCTTGGACTGGGCCATAAGCAACGCGACCTTGATCTGTTTGCACTTCTACCATGGTTTCTAGCCAATATAGGCCGCGTGAACCATTTCGAATAATGTCTATCTGTTTGCCGCGCAGTTTAGCTTGCTCGGCGATGGCTAGCGCCACTTTGTCTGCCCCCATGGACAGCGCACTTGAATCACGAGGAATATATACTTTAGTTGTCATATTAAGCCTTCGCCAATGAAGCGCCTGCTTCTAACATGAGTGCGTCTAAATCGGCAATCGAAACACGGCCGTACAATTCTTCATCTAGCATAACCGCTGGTGAGAGAGCACAATTACCTAAACAATAAACAGGCGCTAGGGTAATCGCCCTATCGTCTGTGGTTTGATGATAATCAATATTTAAGCACTTTTTAGCATGCGCTTCTAAGTTTGCAGAACCCATGGCCTGACAGGATTCAGCACGGCAAATTTGCAACACATGTTGACCGGGTTGATGCGTTTTGAAGTGGTGATAGAAAGTCACTACGCCATGCACTTCAGCAACCGACAAACTGAGCGCTTGAGCTATAGTGGCGTAACAAGTTTCTGGGATAAAACCCGTACTGTCTTGAATGGCATGGAGCAGAGGTAATAATGCGCCTGGCATACTTTTGTACTGGGCCACTAAGCGATCTATTTCTTTGCCCTGCACTTGTTTTTCTTGTAAATCTTGCAACTTATTCTCTCCAAAACAACTTACAATTTATTTTTCTAGCTATTAGTATAATACACTTGTAACAAGCTAGCCATTCTGACAAGACATGATCAATAAAGTGCCCCATTCAGCTCATCAATTAATAGACCAATTTGGCCGAGTCGTAGACTATATTCGACTATCGATTACAGATCGCTGTGATTTTAGATGCGTCTACTGCATGGCAGAAACCATGACTTTTTTACCGCGTGATGAAGTCTTGAGCCTAGAGGAATGTGCCAGATTAGTTAAAATATTCGTAGGGCTAGGTGTCTCTAAAGTACGTATTACTGGGGGTGAACCTTTAGTGAGAAAAAATGCACTTTGGCTATTTAAAGAAATCGGTCAACTAAAAAACTTAAACGAGTTAGTGCTCACTAGCAATGGAAGCCAACTAGAGAAACATGCGCTTGATTTAAAGAATGCGGGGGTTAAGCGTATTAACATTAGCTTAGATAGCCTAGATGCGGCGCGATTTAAAAAAATCACGCGTACTGGTGAGCTAGACCAAGTGTTGCGTGGCATACGTGCTGCCAAAAATGTTGGTTTTGAAAGCATCAAACTCAACACTGTACTGATGCGTGGCGTGAACGATGACGAAGCAATACCACTGGTAAAATTTGCTATTGAGCATGCCATAGATATTGCCTTTATTGAAGAAATGCCGCTAGGCGATATCAGCCACGATAGAGAAGCAACTTTCTGTAGCAACCAAGATACCCTTAAAAAACTGCAAAATCAGTACCCACTTATCGCCAGCACCGAGACAACTGGCGGCCCTGCACGTTATTGGCGAGTGGCCAATAGCAATACTAAAATAGGCTTTATTTCACCTCATAGTCATAATTTTTGTGAGGATTGCAACCGCGTGCGCATTACTTGTAAAGGTGAGCTTTACTTGTGCTTAGGCCAAGAAGATAAAATAGATTTAATGCCACTGTTACGCGATCATCCGAATGATGATCAAGCTGTGATTCAAGCAATTTTGGCCAGCATGGCGATTAAGCCTAAAGGCCATGATTTTGATTTACGCCGAGCAAAACCAGCTGTGGTGCGCTTTATGTCGCATACTGGCGGCTAAATTGATCATGCTAAGTTTGCCAAAATTCGCTACAGACGGTTTAACGATGAGCAGCAGCATCGCCAAATAATATGGTTAAAATGACAGCCTTGATTCTTGCTGGCGGACTAGCCACACGTATGAATGGCGTAGATAAAGGCTTAATGCCGCTACAACATAAACCGCTTATTCAACACGTCATCGACCGTTTGAAAACGCAAGTAGATGAAATTATCATCAATGCCAATCGCGCAATCACAAAATATCAAGCCTTAGGTTATACCGTGCTGCAAGATTATCATCATGACTTTATAGGCCCGTTAGCTGGCTTTAGCTTAGGCTTAGGGCATGCCCAATACGATTACCTACTGATAGTGCCTTGCGATTCGCCTTTACTGCCACCAAACTTGGCAGAGCGCCTTTTGGCGGCCATAATTGAGCATGATGCCGAAATTGCAGTGGCAATGAGCACGGGCGTTACCCACCCAGTATTTTGTCTATGCAAAAAAAATGTACTGCCCACACTGAGCGCTTATTTAGAAAACGGCGGGCGACGAGTCAGCACTTGGCAAAAAAGTTTAAAGTATATTGAGGTTGATTTTAGTGACTATGAAGACGCATTTATCAACTTAAATACCTTAGAGGACCTAGCTAAGTTAGAATTAAGACCCCAACAATAGCTCATCATAGCTAACTGCACAATCCTAATGACGCACACCCTTACTCAATTAGTTGCCAACCCTAGCTGCATGGATGATTACCACCCTGATGCTATGCCTGTAGCGCAAGCACGATTATTTATTAAGCAATTTTTAAGCGCGGTCACTCAAACGCAAATATTGCCAGTACGTGAATGTATGGGCCGTGTACTGGCTGCTGATATTTTTTCAGCGGCCAATGTACCCAATTACGACAACTCAGCGATGGATGGCTATGCATTTAATTCCAAGGATATGCATGCTAAGTCACCTACAAAACTCATCATCATTGGCACAATATTAGCCGGAAACACTACAGCCAATAAAATTGAGGCTGGCCAGTGTGCACGCATTATGACAGGCGGCATGATGCCTCATGGTGCGGATACCGTCATCATGCAGGAAAAAGTAAAGGTTGATGGCGACTACATCACTTTTACTGACGCGCTAAAACCTAACATGAATGTGCGCTTTGCTGGCGAAGATTTACAAGTTGGTCAAATCGTATTGACCAGCGGACACCTAATACGCGCCGCTGATTTAGGCCTACTTGCCTCACTCGGTATTAGTCAAATCAGTGTGTATCGTAAACTGAAGGTGGCGTTTTTTTCTACTGGAGATGAATTGGCCAGCCTAGGCGACACTTTAAAAAAAGGGCAAGTCTACGACAGTAATCGCTACTCACTATATGGCATGCTCAGTCGCTTTGCGCTTGAAGTCATAGACATGGGGGCGATTCCTGATGACTTAAAATTACTTGAAGATACGTTGTTATCCGCTGCCAAGCAGGCTGACGTCGTCATTACTAGTGGTGGCGTTTCCGTGGGCGAGGCCGACTATATGAAGCTACTGTTAGCCAAACATGGTCATGTCATGTTTTGGAAAATCGCCATGAAGCCTGGCAGGCCATTAGCCTACGGCAAAATTGGTCAGGCACACTATTTTGGCTTGCCTGGCAACCCAGTAGCGGTCATGGTCACTTTCTACCAATTTGTACGTGAGGCGCTACTTATATTAATGGGGCAAACGACGCCCGCACCATTGCCAATATTCAAAGTCATCTGCGCTGAAAATATTAAAAAGCAAACGGGACGTACCGAATTTCAACGCGGTATATTATTTTTTGACACGGACGGCACTTGGAAAGTAAAACCTACCGGAGCGCAAGGTTCGGCTATGTTGAGCTCGATGTCACTGGCTAATTGCTTTATTGTTTTAGACCAAACGGTAGGTAACTTAGATGCAGGCTCACTGGTGTCAGTGCAAGTGCTGCACGGCTTAGATTAGCGTCCATCTTGGCATGAAATAAGCCTTCTGTTTAAAAGCAATTTTTAATGTAATGAGGATATGAGTTAGCATGTTGTATAATTTTTCGGCATTCAAGTTGCTTCAAGTAAAATCAAATTATTTAGTTAGGCTTTTATTGCTTTGACCTCTATCACCAGCCACCATAGCGTAGCCCATCATGCTGCGAGTAACAATACGCTTATTTGGGCGCTTATCTGCTCTGTATTACTACACACATTAGTCACTGTGGCTATTCCTAAGTTTAAGCTTGATGCTAGCCACAAGCGCGATACGCTAGTCGTAGAATTAACTAAACAGCCTGAACCGCCACCCCCGCCCTTATCGCAGCCCATCACAAAGCCAGCAAAAATTGAGCCGATTAAGCCAAAAACAGTCAATCAACCTATAGTCAAACCGATAATCCTGCCCACCGAAACAAAAAGTGAGCCTGCCCCACCGCCGCCCACAGATGTTATTGCCGTAGCAGCCAAGCCAGAAGCTGCACCCTCTACTATGCCGCCTGCGCCTATTGTTGTACCTGAGCCGCCCCAAGCTTTTACGCCACCCGATACTAGCGCGGCACGCGATAGCTATGGCAACACCTTGTGGGGCGCGATTGGCAAGCACAAACAATACCCAAGAATCGCACAAATGCGTGGCTGGCAAGGTGAAGCGATAGTAGAGTTGCAACTGGATGGCAACGGTAGGCTAAAATCAAAAAAAATTATTCAGTCCAGCGGCCACGAGGTGCTGGATAAACAAGCACTAGATATGGTGGAAAAAGCCATGCCTTTTCCACTGCCCCCTGAAGTGCTGCGCGGCAGCAGCTTTAGCATTAAAGTGCCTATCCCGTTTAAGCTTGAATAAGCCAGTTGATGTCATTTGATGATTCATCGTCATTATTCTGCCGCAAAAAATAGGTCGTTAAAAGACTTATTGCTGATACATGAAATGGCCTTCATTGTGCTGATTATTTTAGCGGCTACCGCTGGGGCAATTGGCATACATTTATGGGATAAATCTAGCCAAGAAACCAACCGCATAAGTGCACTAGTCTCAGAAGTGCAGCAAACGCGCGGCGACTTATATCGGCAAATGAAAGAATTGTTTGACGCCTACTTTTTAGACGACACAAGCGCTCGCAGTGAATATGCGCACTTTACTGTCTCAGTTGAAAATCACTTCGCTAAACTAAAAAAAAATCACAGTAGGTAAAGAAGAAACCGCCGCCATCCATGCACTGCAAACTAGCTATGAAAAATTTGTTATCGAAGCGCCAGCGCTTTTTGAACAATATCAGCACTCTAACAGCAGTGCTACCAAACATGCTCTGAATACAGATATTGAAACTGGCTTGTTTCTGCGTTATGAAGACATCATCGCCCGAACAGAAAAACTGCTTAACCAACAGCAACTAGAGCTCAACAAGCAACTTAGCAGCACCAAACTCATCGCCACAATCTTATTGATCATTCCACTATTATTGGCGGTGTTATTGTTGATTTTTTCACGTGTATTTCTAAAACGTGCCATCGTTAAGCCCATCGCAGGCGTCTTGCAAGCAACATCAGAGATTAGCGCAGGCAACCTTAGCCATAGAGCACCAGAGGAAGGTGCAGCCGAGCTTAGCGCTGTTTCAAAAGCCATTAATGATATGGCAGATAAATTGGCCACTAGCCAAGAAACCTTAGTGCGTACCGAAAAGCAAGCGGCGCAAGGTTTATTGGTGCCCATGCTAGCGCATAATATTCGTAATCCATTAGCCAGCATTCGCGCCACCGCACAAATTATGCAAGACCCAGCAGACGACGCTGAAACACGCGAGTATCTGACTGGCATTATTAATACGGTGGATAGGCTAGAACGCTGGACAGGAGCGCTGTTGGCTTATCTACTGCCACTTAAGCCGCAGCCTAACCACAGCCATATTAAAGACATTGTAGAAGGCGCACTGGCGCCGCTGCAACAAAAAATAAAAAGTAAATCTATACAGCTTAGCCTACCAAACTGGCCAAAAAATACTGCTGTTTATACAGATCAGCACTTATTAGAGCAGGTCATCTACAACTTATTACTCAATGCGATAGACGCATCAAATAAATCAGGCAGCATAGATATTATGCTGACTATGACCGCAAGAGAATTTACCTTGCAATTATTAGACCGTGCAGGCGGTATGCCATTTAAGCCAGACCCCAGCGCCATGAGCGCACCAACTACTAAGCGATTTGGCACTGGCCTTGGCATTCCCTTTGCATTTAAGGTATGTGATGTATTAGGCGGGGAATTAAAGTTTGACGCTAGGCCAGATGGCGGCACGGTAATTAGCATCATTTTGCCTAAATTTTTAGAATTAGCCACATGATCATATTAAGCACTAAATATTGTCATTTTCATGACATAGACTATTGCCTTAATCAGCCTTTTTATCAACAATGATGAAACGCCTTAACTTACATGGAAACCTTCATGCTTAATCATATCGTCCCAGATTTTCAATTAGCTGCAACGAGTAATACAACTTTTCAATTATCAAATTACCTCGGTAAAAATCTAGTCATTTACTTCTATCCAAAAGACTCAACTCCAGGTTGCACCACGCAAGGTATACAGTTTAGAGACCACTATGCCGAATTTCAGGCATCAAATACTGAAATTGTTGGCATCTCTCGCGATCACTTAAAATCACATGAAAATTTTAAAGCTAAATTTTCTTTTCCGTTTGAATTGCTGGCAGATACCGAGGAATTAGCCTGCGCACTATTTTCTGTCATCAAAATGAAAAACATGTATGGCAAGCAAGTACGCGGCATAGAACGCAGCACCTTTGTCATCGACAAAAATGGCATACTAGTAAAAGAATGGCGTGGCGTTAAGGTCGAAGGTCACGTTGCCGAAGTACTTAGCTTTATTCAGACACTTTAATTCTGAGCGCTTGAATTAAAATCTAAAAATCCACCCTAACCATTTCATCAAAACTAAACAATAGAAAGCAATCTATGGCTAAAAAACCGCTCACTAGCACTAAACTTTTTGTGCTTGATACCAATGTACTCATACATGATCCTTCCAGTTTATTTCGCTTTGAAGAGCACGATATTTTTCTACCCATGGTCACGTTAGAAGAGCTGGATAACAACAAAAAAGGCTTAACAGAAGTTGCCCGTAGTGCCCGCCAAGCCAGTCGTAATTTAGAAGGCATAGTTGGTACCGATCTAATTGATCTAGAGCTAGGCTGCCCACTTAACGTCAATGGCAATAGGCACCTCACAGGCCGCCTATTTTTACAAACTAAAGAAATTACTGTTGAGTTGCCAGGCTTAGCCGGTAGCAAAGCAGACAACCAAATTTTAGGCGTAGTGTTCGATCTACAAAAAAGCCAGCCTGACCGCCAAGTCATATTGGTCAGTAAAGATATTAATATTCGCATTAAAGCACGTGCCATTGGAATGCACGCTGAAGATTACTTTAATGACAAAGTGCTAGAAGATACAGATCTTTTATACAGCGGCATACAAGAGTTGCCCGCTGACTTTTGGGAGACACACAGTAAAGAAATGGAGTCTTGGCAAGAAGCTGGGCGCATGTTTTATCGCATCCATGGGCCATTATGTAAAACATTTTTAGTCAATGAGTTTGTTTATTACGAATTTGAAAAGCCCTTTCATGCCATAGTGCGTAGCATTGAGGGCAATTCAGCGGTGCTAGAGATCGTCAAAGATCACCTACAACCTAAGCATAATGTTTGGGGCATCAATGCGCGTAATCGTGAACAAAACTTCGCGCTTAATTTATTAATGGACCCTGAAATTGATTTTGTTAGTTTGCTAGGGCAAGCGGGTACAGGTAAAACCTTACTGACCTTGGCTTCTGCACTGACCCAAGTGTTAGATAGCAAAATATATTCAGAAATCATCATGACCCGTGTGACGGTCTCGGTCGGCGAAGATATCGGCTTTTTACCAGGTACGGAAGAAGAAAAAATGGGGCCTTGGATGGGTGCGCTAGACGATAATTTAGATGTGCTCAATAAAAGTGATGAAGCTGCTGGCGAATGGGGGCGCGCTGCTACTCAAGATTTAATTCGCAGCCGCATTAAAGTTAAATCGCTTAACTTTATGCGTGGTCGCACCTTTCTTAACAAATTTTTGATTATTGATGAAGCACAAAACTTAACACCAAAACAAATGAAAACGCTTATCACCCGTGCAGGACCAGGCACAAAAGTAGTATGCCTAGGCAATATAGCGCAAATTGATACGCCTTATTTAACTGAAGGTAGTTCAGGGCTCACCTATGTGGTCGATAGATTTAAAGGCTGGGGTCATAATGGTCATATTACCTTACTAAGAGGTGAGCGCTCGCGTCTGGCTGACTTTGCAGCAGAAGCACTATAGGGCACATGAAAAAAGGTTTTTACACGCTTTTAATGGCTCAGTTTTTATCGGCGATTGCCGATAACGCGCTGCTATTTGCCGCCATCAGCTTGCTCTCTAAGCTACATGCGCCTAACTGGCATGAGCCATTATTGCGTGAATTTTTTATCATTGCCTACATCGTATTAGCGCCCTTCGTTGGTCCATTTGCCGATGCCCTGCCAAAAGGCAAGGTCATGTTTATTAGCAATGGCATTAAGTTTTTAGGTTGTCTAGCCGCTTTCTTGGGCTTGCCTCCGCTTTATGCTTACGCCATTGTTGGCATTGGCGCGGCGGCTTACTCACCTGCAAAATACGGCATATTGACTGAAATGTTGCCATCAAGGCAGCTAATTAAAGCGAATGCTTGGATGGAAGGCACGACTGTCAGCGCCATTATTTTAGGCCCTATATTTGGCTCAGCCATTTCAGCCAACAACCCTTACTTCGGCATAGCCATTATTGCCGTTATCTATTTATTGGCGGCGGGCTTTAATCACTATATTCCTAAAGTGCCGATTGATCACCAAATGCCAAGACGTGATTTTGTGTTTCTTTTACATGATTTTTGGCATGCCTTCACCACACTGTGGCGTGATACTCAAGGCCAGGTATCGCTAGCCGTCACGACTTTATTTTGGGGCGCTGGCGCAACCTTGCAATTTGTCGTGCTGCAGTGGGCTAAAGAAATATTACACATGGAACAACAAGCCGCTTCTGTACTGATTGCCATTATGGCCGTTGGTATCGCCATAGGCTCTATGGGTGCATCCTTATTTGTCAAATTAGAGGATGCTGTCAAAGTCTTACCCGCAGGCATTCTTATGGGGGTATTAGTCGCTAGCATGTCGTTGATACATACTGCTGAGATCGCCACGGTAGTACTGTTTTGTATAGGCGTGCTTGCTGGTTATTTTTTAGTGCCGCTAAACTCGCTACTACAACACAGAGGGCATGCTTTACTGGGCGCGGGTCACTCTATTGCCGTACAAAATTTTAATGAAAATATTGGCATATTATTGCTGCTAGGCATTTATACCTTAATGAAACATCAACATGTGCCCATCAATATTATGATTATCATTTTTGGTGTTTTTGTGAGCATGAGCATGGCTATAATCTATAAGCTCTATCTTAAGCACACTAGGCAAAAACTTTTTCCACTCAACTAAAACTGCACCGCTCAAACGCATTCAGTTAAGCCTATTATGCATTTTTTGCAAAAAATGTTAATGCAGTTTTACCCTAGATTCTGTGCGCTGTGTAATTAAACGCGCCAGTGTTTGTAGAGCGGTACTCCAAAAACCGTGCAAAGCCATTAAATGCATTTGATACAGCGATTGATACATCAACCTTGCTACCAAACCTTCAATAAATAAGCTGCCACCTGAAACTGAGCCCATTAAATTACCTACGGTAGTGTAACGCCCTAAATTGACTAGAGAGCCGTAATCCAGGTAAGTATATTCTGGCAAATCGGCTTTGCCTGCCACACGATGTTTGATCGTTTTTACCAGCATAGACGCTTGCTGATGAGCTGCCTGCGCCCTAGGTGGTACAGACTCACCAGCTTGGCCATGGATGTTAGGGCAAGCCGCACAATCACCAAAAGCAAATATATTTTCGTCTAAGCTGGTTTGCAAGGTGCGCGTGACTATCAACTGATTAATTTGGTTAGTTTCTAAACCATCAATACCGCGCAAAAAATCAGGGGCTTTAATGCCTGCCGCCCAGACCACTAAAGCTGACGGTATAAACTTGCCCGTATGCGTATGAATGCCCTGATTAGTGACTTCAGTCACACGCTCACCACTGTAAAGATGTACGCCTAATTTGCTAAGTTCTAAGGCGACTGAAGCTGAAAGTTTGGGTGGTAGTGCGGGTAAAACACGCTCACTGGCTTCAACCAATGAAATTTTAATATCTCGATCAGCATCAATTTTATCTAGCCCGTATGCGGCTAGTTCTCGCGTTGTATTATGTAGCTCTGCCGACAACTCTACGCCAGTCGCCCCTGCACCGACGATGACAACTTCTAGCTGGCCAGCCTGCACGGCAGTGCCTTGAGTTTGCGCCCGCAAAAGCGCATTGTGTAAGCGTCTATGAAACTTTTCCGCCTGTTCTTGTGTATCTAATGCAATTGAATATTCACTCGCGCCTTTGATGCCGAAATCATTGGTGGTGCTACCCACAGCAATAATTAACGTATCGTAATGCAGGGTGCGGCGCGGAATGACTTCAAAGCCATCCTCATCAAAATGAGGTGAAATGGATATTTCACGCTTTGCTCTATTTAGACTATCCATGCTGCCTAATCGAAAGGAGAAATGATGCCAGTGCGCTTGCGCAAGATAAACCAGCTCATGTCTTTCTGGGTTCATACTACCAGCTGCAATTTCATGTAGCAGCGGTTTCCATACATGTGTTTTGCTTTGATCTATCAAGGTAATAGCGGCTTTGCCCTTACGCGCTAAGGAATCACCAAGTTTGGTCGCCAACTCTAGGCCACCCGCACCACCTCCAACGATCACCACATGATGCAATGCGCCTTTAACTGTATTTTTCAAGAGAACCTTTATCCCACTTAGTAAAAAATACTACAGCGACAGCGCTGTAGTCATAAATTAATCGCTTAGTTAATTGAGCCAGGGCGTCTCACCACCACCAATATACTGCGTGCGCAACCAAGCCATGATTTTTAGTATCGTATCCGTGTCTAGTCCCTCACCTGTATGTCCAGCTAACTGATTGTGCCAAGTTAACATAGAACCCCACTCTGGTGGAGAACCATTTGTACCGCCTGCGATTGTTTCAAACATCCCTTTATCGCTGATATGTTTAGCATATTGCCATTTTGCATCTATTAAGCTTGGGCCCATTAAACCATTGGCATTACCACCATGGCAGCCACTACAGCCTTGATAAGAAAATTGTTTTTTACCCACTTTGGCAGCTTCAGCATCTTTAGCATAAAGTTTTGTATAAGGATTAATACAAGTTATTAGAAACTCTTTGGCTTGTGGTGTATCCGTACTCAATACTTTAATCACTAAGGGGCTATTATCTTTTGTAGAAACTAAACTGCAAATTTTTGTTGGCGTTAAATCGGCACTAGTTTGCGCCTTATCATCTTTGCCACAAGCACATAAGCTAAATACTAACATCAATAGTAAGCATAATTTAGTATTAACCATTGTCAATCTCCTTTTATCAAATAGGCAATTCAGCAGATCTACTATTACATAAAAAAAAGGCTACTGCGTGACGCAGTAGCCTTTTCTATTACAAATCTTGACATTAACTATCTTAGCATTAGTTAATTTGGCATTAATTTTATATGCCTTAGTGCACACTAAAAATTATTTTAACCAAGCTTTTTCGCCATCACCACGGTATTCAGTGCGAATATAGGCTATCAGTCTTAAGATTTCATCATTAGTCAAACCATCACCTACGTGGTCTGGTAAATTGATATTCCACGTTGACATCACACCGCCTGACACCCCTGCTGAACCGCCAGAAATTGTTTCAAACACACCTTTATCAGTCACATGTTTAGCATAAACCCATTTAGTATCAAATGCGCCTTGACCACCATCTTTTCTTAATGAAGGAGCCATTACGCCCTCTAATTTACCACCATGGCAACCTGAACAGCCGTTGTAGCCAAATAGCGCTTTACCGCCCTTAGGGCTCTTCTGGGTAATCAGTGTTGGGTCAGCTGCATAAGCTTTAGTGTATGGGTTAATACACGTTTCTAGAAACTCTTTCGCTTGTGGCGTATCAGTCTCACTAGCTTTAATATTTAATGGTGATCCATCTTTTGTTGAAACAAAACTACAGGCGGCGTTAACTTGTGCGCTTACAACTAAACTCATAAAGCCAAGCATTGAAATTAATAACGCTGCCTTAATTGATTTAAAACCTAACATATCATCTCCTTATTGTAATGAACTTTGCTACGATTATTGTTGCAAACACATTACTGAACGTGTATTGATCTAACGTACTTATTATTTACTTGGTTGACTCTGTAATACTAAATTATACGCTAGCACTTAATGGCGCTACTGCATTGCTTACATAAAAAAACGGCCAATGTGATTATACATTAGCCATTTAATTTATTACAGCATTAGTCAATTTTAGCTGCTTTAACTGGCTGCAAAGCTAAAGGCTACTTATCTGCTGTAGGCTTAGTATTTGCTCCATATTGATTATAAACTTTTTGCAAACTGTCGCCTTCAACCACAGCCACATGCGGAATGCCATAATCGTCTAAAATCTTCAGTATTTTATCTTTATTTCTGTCTAACGCACCTTCTATCATGGCGATACGATCTTTATCTTTTTTACGAACACCGACTGAAATATTCCAATACTCTTTGCCTTTAGCATTTTTCGTTTCATATTCTGGAATAGGCACAACCATCATAGGTATTTTTGACTGTTTGGCAAAATAACCACCTATTGGACCCCAAGCAATGGCAATATCAATATCGCCCTTGGCTAAGTCATCAATCATAAAACTAGATGGTAGATTTAAGTCACGTTGAATACGATACGGACGTGCATTTGCGATTAGGTTATTGTCATTCATCGGGATAGTTGCAGGGCTATGGTCAATTACGCCAATAAAGCCTTTACGCAAATCTGGAGAACTCCAATCTTTAATGTTGTAATTGCTATCTTTACGCCAAACAAACACATGGCCAGCACGATAATAAGGCTTAGAAGTTCTCATCGTATCATTATCGGAGGTCGTCCCTATCACTACGTCGCAGCGATTAGCCCCTAATGTATTTCTGAAAAAACCTTGTCTGCTGTAGGCGTAGGTAAATGTTAGTTTTTTACCTAAATCTTGCGCTAAAACTTGGGCAATTTTATCTTCAAAGCCCTCTTGTTTTGAGTTTGAAAATGGCATATTTTCAGGGTCCGCGCACACTTTAAACTCTGACTCATCAGGTACGCGCCTAATTTCACCAATTCTACCTTCATCAGGATTCAGTGTTGGAATCTCCGGATCCGCTGCGAAGCTAACATTTGCTGCAATTGCTAGCAGCGCCACTAGCGCTAACTGCTTTTTAACATGTTTCAACATTATTTATTCCTTATCGTCAAATAGTCAGCTTATAAATAGCCGCTCACTACTATAGAGTACTTGCCTTATAAAAAAGTTCTTATCATTTATTAGCTGCCAATTACGAAAATTAAAACAACTCATTATTGTAACTAATTTGCCCTAGCTTAAGGAATTTATATCCAGTTAACGAGTGGTTTAATATTATCGCCCATAAAATTAACGACCATAAAAAAACACCCTGACGAATCAGGGTGTTTTATTTACTACGTTTGAACTAACTTGTATTTAGTTACAATTTAATCTTACGATTAAATTATAGGCTGAATACTGTTAATGCACCGCCGCCAGGAGCAGCGTTGTATTTAGTTAATTCAGCATAACCACCAGCAGCGCCTAAAGCGTCTGTTGGGTTAGTCATACCAAGGTTCATCGCAACGCCAGCCCAGCCACCGATACCTGATAGCACGCCAACGTGTTGTTTACCTTTGTG
>CAIRBH010000004.1 GCA_903876765.1 uncultured Pseudomonadota bacterium
AATAGGCATTTCACCGAAGCTGCCTTTAAGGGTTTTACCCATAAAGCCGTTGCGACTGTTGGCATTGCCTGCGGCACTATCCACATCTAGGTGATGACTGAGTTCTGCTTGGAGCGCTCGCTCAACCACTTGTTTCATGAGCTGATTGGTGATTAAGCTGAGGTCTTGTTCCGTTTTAACAAAGCTGGCGAGCTGTTCAACTAGCTCAGTAGGTAATTGCGGAAAGTCTTTTACAGACTTGTTGTTTGTGACCATGATAATTTCCTTTAAATGTCATTGGTAAAATATCATTTACACAGATTTTTTTACAGGCTCTGAATTGCAGCATCTAAACTCCCCATGCTCTTAGGATAAGTGACGATACCCCAAGGTAATTGCTTATTTTCAATTTGCTTTGTTACTTCTAGCTTTTCGGTATTAACTACAAGAATTGCATCCGATTTGCCACAGGCCAATAAAATTTCCTTGTCATCTGGTGTGAAGCTAAAGTGCCAACAGCGGTTTCCTGTAGGAATATCTTTAATTTTTTCATAAGTTTTAGCATCATAAACTTCTAATGTTTTGGCCTTATTGGCCGCTACAAAAATACGCTCACCTTTGCGGTCATAAGCAATGCCATAAGGCGCGGCACCAGTATCAACAGCGCGCAGTACTTTAAATTTTTGATTCATCACAATGAATTTGTTGCCGTACTCCAGTGTGGCTAAGTAAGTTTTACCATCAGGCGATATTTTAATGCCGCGTGGTCGGTCTCCGTATTGATGAGTTTTGATGGTTTTTAATAACTTGCCAGTTTTCAAGTTGTGTACGGTGACAGTATTGTCAGCTTCATTCGTGATGACCAATTGCTTGCCATCTTTACTAAATTCAATCCCTTCAGTTTCCGGGCCACCTGTAATTTCACGAATTTTTTTGCCTAATTTCAAATCGATTACGCCAATACGTGCGGGCTCTTTGTCATCATCTTCATCTTCTTTATCTGCCGCAATAGCTTCTGCAGAACCTGGTGCTGGGGGTGGGCCGCCTTTAGAGCTTGGTTCATATGAGACAAAAGCATAATTACCTTTAATTCTTACAAACTCAGGGTTTTCGCCTACCTTAATTTGATTCAATACTTCGTTTGTTGCCGTATCAATAATTGAAACGCTGCCATTTTCACGGGTAGCAACAACCATGAGTTTGCCATTATCAGTAATCGCGATGCCTCTTGGCTCTTCGCCTTTTGCATCGATATTTGACAGCGTGGTTAGTGTGTTTAAATCAATGATAGATACACCACCTTTTTGATTAGACACATAGGCTTTGCCGCGATCTTCGGCATTAGCATTGATGCCTATAGCCATGCTTATTATTGCAGCGATTAGTAAACAGGTTAATTTCATTGGGACATATCCTTAAAAAATTGATGTTGCTTGTTATCTCATTCTTAAGCAGGTTGCTTAAAATAAGATTGCTGAGATCATCAATGTAAATATTATCTTTAGAGTGGTTATATGAGTTGAAACAAAAGGTGCCCGAAGGCACCTTTTGAGTTTAGAGCATGCAAATCAATATAACTTTGTTAAGGAATCTATCCATCCTGTACACACAACCCTTAAATGATGTAGCAGTAATAGTGACCTTTACTGTTATGTATGCGATAAGTCTGCCAACTGGAATTTATTCTTAAATTAAGACTTAACTAATTGAATATAAACATAGTTGTATTTTATTGGCATACTAGATTTAATTTATTGTTTTCGTGTGGTTGGTTGTAATTAACCACTAAGGTTGTTTATAACCACCAACTTCAATATTTAAATGCCAGATAAATGGGTTCTAATTTTTATAAGCTTGATTTACTTGGGAATTAAATTTTTAGTGAAATGTATCTGGGTCAATCTTAAATTGTTCTAGTCGATGTTTAATTAGATCACGTTTATAAGATAGTGAACTTCGCTATCGCATCTAACAAATAGGTGGTTATTTATAGCCACTTTGGTTGTCTACAACCAATATCGTTATTTAAAAAAATCTAATTAAATTAATCTAACTTATTGATTAAATTCATTTTATCTACATTTAATTAATCTGGCACATAGTTTGCGTATATCTCCCTAGATTGTAAAAAGTTGTTAATCCAAAATCTTAGGAGATTTAATAGTGAATTCAAAAACAAAAAAAGTGGCTAACCCTAAATTACACCTTGCGGTGTTGGCGGCTTTGCCATTAATGGCGATGGCATCATTTAGTGCCAGTGCTGGATCAACATGCGTGCAGAATAGTACCGGTTATCTTAGCTGCTCTAACGGTGGTACAGACCAGAGCGTTATCTATAACGCTAATGTTAGTGCTGCAAATAGTGCTTTTATTGGTTCATCTGGCACTGTGGATGGAAAAACCATTACGTTAAATGGAGTGCTTACAGGCACCAATGTCAACATTGATGGGACTACAACCGAAGGTGCTCAGCTAAATAAAGTCGGCGTTTACGTCTATAACGGGGTAAATTCGGTTGATAACCCAGACTTTGATAGCTCCCTACTTGGAGGTTTGGTTGAGGATCAGAGCTTCAATAATAGTGGTACTACCATTAATAACAGGGGTTCAATTCATATCGATACTACGTCTGGTGGCTCTAACGCCGGATTTGGTACTGCTGGTATTTTAGTCTCAGGTAGTAATAATACGATTAATAACGATGGCAACATAGTGCTAACTGCTGCAACACCGTCAGCAACAAACCTTAAGCAATGGGGTATTCTTATAGATAATTCAGCTTATGAGACAATTGGTACTAATTACAATAATGTAAATAATGTTGTAAACAACTCAGGTTCGATTAATGTATCCAATATTTTAACTTCTGGAACATTAGCTTCAAGTGCATACGTCTCTGCAGTAACTTTTAAAGAAGCTGTAATTGATGAGGTTTTAAACAACTATGGCACGCTTACAGCAAGCGGTGGGACATCGAATAAATATGTTTTTACTGTCTATTCTGATGATAATGCTGGAAGCGTAACGGTAAATAACTTTGGAACCATCACGGCTAATGGCGGCAGCTTTACATCTGGAGGTTCTGCTTCATATAACGCGGCAGTACTTTTAAGAGCATTTAGTGCAAACCTAAATAATTATGCTGATGGTAACGTGAATGGCAACGTAATGACAAGGTCTACTAATGCTAGCTTTGGCCTTTATAACACGGGGTTAATTGATGGTTCATTTGTAAGATACTTAGGTGGATCTGATGCGGATGGTACTTTGGCTGACTCTGAAGGTAATTGGGACGGCCATTTTAAAGATACTTACCAACCGGCTATTACAGCCGAAGGTATTGGCCGAATTACTGGAGACTTTATAGTTAAACAAGAAAATACCTCGAATATTTCTACATTTGTTTCTGATTTGTGGATTAAACCGACATTAAGCGGCGCCGTTGTTCACAACAATAACTCATTTACGTTGCTGGGTGGAACATTTCAAATACCAGTTGTAGATGGTAATTTATTAACTTATAAAGTTAATGGTGAAGCAGTAACAGACTTAACGACTCAGACTTTTAACTATAATACTGCGCTTATTAACTGGGATATCAGCTTGAATGGCCATGGTTCAGTCACTGCAACAGTTAATGATGCCAGTAACATTGCTGGACTTAGTTCAGCTGGCGTAAAAACCATCAACAACCTGATGACATTTAATAGTGACTTGGGTGCAAGCTTGCAAAATGAAACAGAGGCAAATAAGGTGCGCATCGCAGGTGAACAACTTCGCCCCGAAGCCAATAACGCCTCTACACAAGTGGCAATGTCTGCAGCGAATCAGGTGTCTTCTGTGATTGGGATGCATCAAGATCAAGTACGTACCGCTAGCAATGGTAACAGCGGTGTTTCTACTGGTGAGGCGGCGCAAGGTGCAGGTTTTTGGATGCAAGGGTTTGGCTTTAAAGGTGAACAAAAAGAACGTGGTGGCGTAGATGGTTACACGGCTGATACTGGTGGTTTTGTATTAGGCGGCGACAAGGCTGTTGGTAACGGTGATGTGCGTGTTGGTGCTGCCTTTGCTTATGCGTCAACGAGTATTAATGGTGAGGGTGTAACAACTGCTAATAGAACCGATATTGATAGCTACCAAGGTACGGTATATGGCTCTTATAACGCAGGGGCATGGTATGTGGATGCGGCGCTTGGTTATGGCCAACATCAATACGATACTAAGCGTTATGTAGCATTAGCCGGTGCAT
>CAIRBH010000005.1 GCA_903876765.1 uncultured Pseudomonadota bacterium
TAGAAGCGCCCGCATTGCTAAAATAACTTCTGCCAGAAGCCTATTATTTTTAGGATAACCTTAGGGTTGCTAGAAGCCAATTGATTGCGTGAAAGATAATCTCAGCAAAAACCAAGTTGTTTGTAGGAGCGGCCTATGACGACGAACCAACCTCTTGTAGGAGCGGTCTTAGACCGCGAACCAGAATTAATCACCCACCGTTTACCCTTGTAGGAGCGGTCTTTGACCGCGAACCAGAATTAATCACCCACCGTTTACCCTTGTAGGAGCGGTCTTTGACCGCGAAAAAGTGCGACCAAAGTTATTTTGATGGCATGTTTGCGCAATCCATTGCGCGCCTACCAAAACAAAAAAACGGCAACCGAGGTTGCCGTTTTTATTTATGACTCAAAGCTTAATATTAAGCTTCTAAACTAACACAGGGTAAACCCTGCGGTAATCCTAGAAGAATAAGATCGCGCCTAAAGAAACTGTTTTTGCTTTAGCACTATCTAAACCAGTTTCTTTTTCTTTAGCATCTGAGTATTCAGCTACTAAGTTCAAATGTTTTGTTAAAGGATGATAAGCACCAACTACCAACATACTGTTTACATGGTGGCCGCCAGTTTCAGAATCATCAGCAGTCATTTTAAGCTCTGATTCACCGTATGAAACGCCTAGTTTAGTACCTACACCTGGAAGAGTGTATGTACCTTGAGCGTACCAGTCAGTTGATTTACGTTTAGCACCAACATCATCAAAACCACCGTTAAATTGTATAGTGGTACCAGTACCTTTACCTTCACCGTAGTAAGCAGTAGCGCCGAAACCAGCAAAGTTTACGTTAACACCAATATCAGCAGCACGAGCAGTCGCTTTAGTACCTGCGTTTGCTACAACAGCTGGAACTAATGCTATAAGATGAGTAGATTGGCTAACTGCATAATATCCGTCTGCTGCAGCTACAGAATTAATGCCTTCAGCTTTTTGTGAAATACCAGAAACCCAAACTTTACCAGATACATCACCTGCGAATGAGTAAGAAGCTTTACCTTCAAATGCTGGTTGTGAACCTGCACGACCAGTAGAGTTATCAGCATTCCAACCTTGTGATACGCCACCAGTAAAGCTGAAGCCATTGAAGTTTGGTGATGTGTAAGCGATTTGGTTTTTCCAGTCAGCATACATATAACCAGTACCAATACGACCTAGTGTAGTAGTGCCGCCTGCTAAATTACCAGCACCAGAACCAACGCCTAATAATGTCATGTCGTTAAGAATAGCATCTGAAGCATAGATACCAATATCTTTACCTAACTTCACAGAACCCCATGAAGCGTCACCGAAAGTTAAGTATTGTTGACGGTTTTCACCAGTTGCAGCACCATTAAGAGAGTGCTTTGATGAAATACCAGGTTGAATGCTGATTAAGAATGTAACATCTAAATCGTTTTGACGTGTTTTACCAGAAACTGTTAAGTAGTTTGGAAGTAAACCAGTAGTCATGTTTTGTGATGTTTTAGTGCTAGTATCATTTGCACCAGCGAAGAAACTACCAGTAGTTGAATCACCACTTGTTTTTGTTGATGTGTAGTACATGTTAACGATACCACCAACGTCTAGAGTCCAATCACCAGCTACGATACCACCAGCTGCTGAAGCACTTGAAGCTGCAGCGATGAGTGCTGAAGCAGCTGCAATATACCAATTAACTCGTTGATATCATTAATTATTTAATGATAAAAAATTAAAGTCGACTTTATTGCCTAATACTAGCTAATTACGCTTTATTAAATGGTGTGAGTTTTTCTAAATAATCACTCCACCAGCGCATCATTTCAGTACGTTCTTGCATATATTCTGCCCGATTATAGGCACGCCTGACGGTATTGGGTTCGGCATGGGCGAGCTGCCTTTCTATGACATCCACCCTAAATTCTTGCTCATTAAACGCGGTGCTGGCCACGGCTCTAAAGCCGTGTACGGTCATTTTACCTTTATAGCCCATGCCGTATAAAGCTTGCATTAAGGCGTTATCTGGTATCGGCGTATTTGGGTCGCCATTATTAATTACGTAGTTGTCGCTGGGGTAAGTTTGCTTGACAAAACGCAGCAACCCTATCACTTGTTTTGATAGCGGCACCAGATGCTCGATGCGCATTTTCATGCGTTCAGCGGGGATTTTCCATAGCGCTTTGTCTAAATCAAATTCATGCCATTTGGCTAAGGTCAGCTCGCTTTTACGCACAAAGGTCAGCGCAATGAGCTGCAAGGCATAAGCGCAAATACGGTCGCCCTCTTTGTCATAGTCGGCAATCGCTTGCATTAAATTTGGCAGCTCTTGTATGCCGACGGCTTTATGGTGAGTGACTACATGCGTATGCAAAATTGCCGTCATGCCTATGGTGATGTCTTGCTTGCAGATGCCCAGTACCATTGCAAATTGCCATATTTTTTTAAAGTCATTGAGCAGGCGACGTACCGTGTCATGGGCACCTCTGTCTTCTACTTTTTGTAAAATAAATAACAGGTCAGCTTTGTTGATTTTTTGTATATTTTTATTGCCCAAATACTTAAAGATATTCAGCGTTACCTATTTTGTACCACCAAAGTGTGACGTGGCGTCCATTTATTAGCCTGACGCGTCAGCCACTGTATGGCGATTTTTTTAAACCTCAGGTCAGACTTTAATGGCAGGTCTTTGACGGGGGTGATCAAGCGTTTTTTCAGGTGGGTTGGGTGCTGATATTTGCTTAATATCAATTGCTCATAAAAGGCGATGGCTTTTTTAAACGCCTCTAATTTATCTTGGGTTTTGCAACTGAGTCGGTAGGTTTTTCCGTTATCAAAAAAGCTAGTTTGCCAGTATGGCGAGGCATTATTTAAATAGATTTTTAGCTTTTTTGGGTAGTTAGGCACAGACGTCACCGTGCCAGGAATCGCAGCGGTTTTATGCCTTCTGGACGTTAATTGAAAATCAAAAAAACTGTCTGTACTCATAAGTAAGAGATTAATATTAAATAATTAAAAAAGATACTAAAATAAAAAAATTAATAAATTAAAAGTAGTAGAAAAAGCACTCGACTACTTTTAATGTAGATGAGCTCAATTTAGCGGTTTTTTTGACTAGAAGCGCCCCATTATAAATGCAGGTAAATGCCGCCTATTTTTTGCTAGTTTTAAGACTTAGCCCCAGTGACTACTGACGATAAGCGGGTTTTTAGCCATGGTCACACGGTTATTGCCTGCTAAATCTTTGCAGGTTTGAATATCAACCAAACCCACTTGTGCCATTAAAGCAGCCACTGCCGCGGCCTGCTGGTAGCCATGCTCTAGCATTAACCAGGCTTGTGGCTTTAGGTAAATCAAACAATGTTCAACAATATGCCGAATATCATCAAGGCCATCTGCCCCTGAGGCGAGCGCACTGATGGGTTCAAAGCGTAAGTCGCCTTGGCTGAGGTGAGCATCATTTTGCTCAATATAAGGTGGGTTGCTCACAATCAGGTCGAATCGCTCGTCAGCCAAGGCATTAAACCAATCGCTTAAGACAAATTGCACATTGCTGATGGCTAAACTAGCGGCATTGTTTTTTGCCACATTTAGCGCCGCTGGCGAGGCATCTAGCCCGACAACATTGGCATTTGGCCTATGCTTGGCAATGGCAAGCGCAATCGCACCGGTGCCCGTGCCAAGGTCTAAGACCGATAGATTGGCGCTATCTAAAACTTTAGCCAATGCGGCATCTACTAGCGTTTCTGTATCGGGTCTGGGGATCAAGGTATTAGGCGTAACTTGCAAATGTAAACCATAAAATTCACGGTAGCCTAAAATATAAGCGATAGGCTCACCCGCTAGGCGGCGTTTGAATAAGGCCTTAAAGGTCTGATGAATATCAGCTGCTAGTACTTCATTTTCATGGGCAATCAGCCAAGCGCGGTTAACATTAAGCGCAGATTGCAGCAATAGCTGGGCTTCAAGGGCGGCTTCTGCTGTGTGCAGCTGCGCGCTGGCCATTTGCAAGATTGCTTTGATGCTAAGCGGGTTTGGCATTTAACTAACAGTGATTTTAAGCACAGTTTTAAGGCGTTATTATTGGCAGAATTGCGTAAACTTATGGTCGGATAACTCAAAGTTTTCTTTTTTGGCTAATTCCCAAGGGCGCTCACAGCGGGTGGTTTTTTCACACCAGCGATAACCAGCAGAGCCTATGCAGCCATGGGCGTCTCTATCAGCGCCTGGCATAGTCACTGGCTTGGCCTGCTTGGTACATGCCAGTAACACAATAGCTAGTAGGCTTAGGGCTAAACTAGTTTTCATGGCTTAATTATCATCACCCAAACTTGCCAGCAAATCGGCCTGATGCTCGGCAGATAACGCACCGATCAACTCGTCCATATCACCTTCGGTAATCGCATCAATTTTATAAAGCGTCAGATTAATTCTATGGTCGGTAATACGCCCTTGTGGGTAATTGTAAGTGCGAATGCGCTCACTGCGGTCACCGCTGCCAATCAAGCTTTTACGTTCACTGGCAATTTTGCTTTGCTGCTCGTCCACCTGTTTGGCTTTTATGCGTGCCGCTAATACTTGCATGGCTTGCGCTTTATTGGCATGTTGACTGCGGCCTTCCTGACACTCCACCACAATGCCAGTGGGCGCGTGGGTAATTCGCACGGCAGAATCTGTTTTATTAATGTGTTGGCCGCCCGCACCACTGGCGCGATAGGTATCTATACGAATATCGGCGGGATTAATCACCACGTCCGAGACTTCATCAGCCTCTGGTAATACGGCAACAGTGCAGGCAGAAGTATGAATGCGGCCTTGGGTTTCGGTATCTGGCACGCGCTGCACCCTATGGCCGCCAGACTCAAATTTGAGCTTAGAATAAGCGCCATAACCTTCAATTTTAACGATGATTTCTTTATAGCCGCCCACTTCAGATTCATTGGCCGACATAATTTCTACTTTCCACTTTTGTCGCTCGGCATAGCGTGAATACATTCTAAACAAGTCACCGCAAAATAGGCCAGATTCATCGCCGCCTGTCCCTGCTCGAATTTCTAAAAACAGGTTCTTATCGTCATTTGGGTCTTTAGGCAGCAGTAGTTTTTGTAGTGCTAACTCAACCTGCTCTAGTTTTGCCTTGCCTGCTTCAATCTCTTCTTGGGCAAATTCTTTCATGTCAGGGTCAGTCAGCATCTTTTGTGCTTCTGCCATGTCTGCTTCCGTCTGCTCAAACACATGATATTGCGCCACGATGGGGGTAATTTCAGCATGTTCTTGGGTGATTTTGCGATAATTATCCATGTTGTTAGTCACGCCTTCAGAACTCATCAGACGGTTGAGTTCTTCTAAACGGTCGCTCAAGGTGGCGAGCTTTCTTATCATGCTAGGTTTCATGTGGAGTTCTTTTAACTTTATTTAAGACTTAATTTGGTAGAGCTGCTTAATTACTTGTTCTAATTTGGCGTGTTCATCACCGTGCGCTTGATTGAGCGCATGGCTTGGGGCGTGCAAAAATTTATTGGTCAATGAGTTACTTAATAAAGCCAATACTTTTTCTGGGCTTTCGCCTTTTTGTATAAGCTTAATGGCTTTTTCTAGCTCAGCAATTCGCGTTGTTTCGGCATGGTCGCGCAGGGCCACTATGGTAGGTACCGCATCGCGTTTTTTAAACCATTGCATAAAATGCGCTACACGCGCTGTGACTATAATTTCGGCATCTAGCGCGGCTTCTTGGCGGTTGATAATACCATCGCTGACCACTTGGGCAAGATCATCAACGGTATATAAAAACACATCATCTAACTCGGCAACTTCAGCCTCTACATCGCGTGGTACGGCTAAATCCACCATAAAAATCGGCCTATGCCGCCGTGTTTTAATCGCACGTTCTACCATACCTAAACCAACGATAGGCAACTGGCTGGCGGTGCTGGTAATGACAATATCAAACTCAGCAAAACAATCAGGTAAATCATTAAGCAAAATGGCATGACCACCAATTTTTTCGGCCAATAGCGAGCCGCGTTCCAAGGTGCGATTAGCCACCGTCATGCTTTTGGGCTTTTGTGTGGCAAAGTGGTCAGCGCACAGCTCTATCATTTCACCCGCGCCTATAAATAATACTTTTTGTTCGCTTATGTCGCCAAAAATGCGTTGCGCAAGCTTCACCGCCGCCGCCGCCATAGAAATTGAATTGGCGCCTACATCAGTATTGGTTCTAACCTCTTTTGCCACTTCGAAGGTACGCTGAAAGAGCTTGTGTAGCAGGCTTCCCAAGGTGCCAGCGTCCTGAGCTATTTTGACTGACTGCTTAAATTGCCCCAGAATTTGCGCTTCGCCCAGCACCATGCTGTCTAAACCTGAGGCCACTCTAAAAGCATGTTTTACCGCCTCATCATTAGGCAAAGTATAGATGTAGGGCTGGAGTTTGCTGATATCGAGTTTGTGATATTGCGATAACCATTGCAATGGTTTTTCTGGGTTTTCGGCGCTACAGTAGAGTTCCGTACGATTACAGGTAGATAAAATGGCCGCCTCACTGGCGTCATGCAGGGTCAGTTCGCGTAGGGCGCTGGCTAAATGTTCGCTATTAAACGCGACATTTTCACGAATTTGGATGGGTGCGGTCGTGTGATTGACGCCGATGACGTATAGCTGCATAGGTGTAATTTTGATGGATTGCCTTATCTTAAGCAAGAAGCATCATCTTAAACACCAGAAATAGGGTTAAAATAACGATTTATTGCAATAAACTTAGCTAACATTTAACAGAAATGGAATTTCATCATGGATAAAACTTTTAGAATTGCCCCCAGTATTCTTTCTGCAAACTTTGCCAAACTCGGTCAAGAAATTGATGATGTCATTACCTCAGGTACAGATTTAGTGCATTTTGACGTGATGGATAATCACTATGTGCCTAACCTGACCATAGGCCCTTTAGTTTGCGAAGCGATTCGTGAAACCGCGCAGCGTGTGGGCGGCATCATTGATGTGCATTTGATGGTCAAGCCAGTTGATCGCATTATTCCTGACTTCGCAAAAGCCGGCGCTAATATTATTACTTTTCACCCTGAAGCGTCTGAGCATATAGACCGCAGCCTAGCCATGGTGCGTGATTTAGGCTGTAAATCTGGCTTGGTGTTTAATCCTGCCACATCACTGAGCTACTTGGACCATGTCATGGATAAAGTCGATATGGTGTTGTTGATGAGCGTCAACCCAGGCTTTGGTGGGCAAAAATTTATCCCAGAAACCTTAAATAAATTACGTTTAGCTCGCGCTAAAATTGACGCCTATTATGAAAAAACGGGCCGCCGCATTTGGTTGGAAGTCGATGGTGGGGTCAATGCGCAAAATATTGCAGAAATTGCTCAAGCAGGCGCAGATACTTTTGTGGCAGGCAATGCGATTTTTACACAAGGTAAAGATACCGATAAAAATCGCTATAACAGCATCGTTGGTGAATTACGCGCGGCACTAGCCACAGTCAAATAAGCGACATTGCATTGGTGACCACCCCCACACAAAAATTCAAGGTCAAAGCCATCATGATTGATCTTGATGGCACCTTGATGCATACCGCGCCAGAAATCGCGCGGGCGTCTAATCGTATGTTGACGGCGCTTGGCAAGCCGACTTTAGACGAATTGCAGATAGAATCCTACATTGGTGAGGGTGCACACGTGCTGATTAAACGCTGCTTAACTGGTCAGCTGAATGTTGAACCAGATGCAGCCCTATACGCCAAAGCGCAGCAGCTGTTTTTTGCGTGTTATGCAGATAATGTGACTGAAAGTAAGCCTTATCCGCAGGTGGTAGCAGGCTTGCAAGCTTTAAAAAGTGCTGGCTTTACCTTGGCGTGTGTCACCAACAAACCAGCAAGTTTTACTTTGCCTCTGTTAGAAGCCAATAATTTAATGCAATATTTTGCACTAGTGGTATCAGGCGATACTTTGGCAAAAAAGAAACCTGACCCTGATCAGCTATTTTATATTTGTGAAAAACTGGGCATATCGGCAGACCAAGCCTTGCTGATAGGCGATTCTAAAACTGACATTGCGGCAGCGCGTAATGCGGGCTGCTATGTATTTACTGTGCCTTATGGCTATAATCAAGGGCAGCAGATCGCAGCGACAGCGGTAGACGCACTGATTACGCATATAGCCGATGCGCTAGATTACTTGCATTAAACACTTGCATCACAAAATACACATTTAACTTTATAGAACATTTAACTTTTAAGTATTGAACATGAATATCTGCAATAGCAAAACGCATAGTTGGCGATGGTGGCGGGCTTAATAGCCAAGGGCAGTGTGACGCTCAAACTGAGTGAAACAGCCCAGCAGCTCTCTAATAACTAAATATGTGAGGAAATTTATGTTGAGTACGATTAATTTAGACCAGTTTAAGCAGCTTGCCCAGCAGGGCTATAATCGCATTCCGCTGGTATTAGAAACCTTTGCCGACCTCGATACGCCGTTATCGCTATATTTAAAATTAGCCAATCAGCCTTACTCATACTTGCTCGAATCGGTGCAGGGTGGTGAGCGTTTTGGCCGCTACTCGATTATTGGCCTGCCAGCAAAAACGCGTATTGTCGCCTATGGCAACCAAGTACAAGTATTAGAAGGCGATAGCGTCATTGAAACGGCGGACAATACCAACCCTTTAGATTTTGTCAAAAGCTATCAAGCACGCTTCAAAACGCCGCCCTACGCAGGCTTGCCACGCTTTACTGGCGGGCTAGCCGGCTATTTTGGCTATGAAACCGTGCGCTATATTGAAAAAAAACTAAGCGGGGTCAATAAGCCAGACGCGATCAATGTACCTGATGTATTGTTGACCTTATCAACAGAAATCGCTGTGGTCGATAACCTCAGCGGCAAACTTTATTTCATTGTTTACGCAAATCCAGCAGAAGCCCATGCCTATGAAAAAGCTTATGCGCGCTTGGCCGAACTGCTCACCATGCTACGTAAAACGGTGGCAATACCAACGGCGGTTGCTTCAGAAAGCTCTGTGGCTAGTTCCGAATTTGGTGAAGATAACTTCAAGGCGGCGGTGCAACGCGCACAGCAATATATTTTAGAAGGCGACATCATGCAGGTGGTGCTTTCACAGCGTATGTCACAAAAATTTACCGCACCGCCTTTGTCGCTATATCGTGCTTTACGCAGCTTAAATCCATCGCCTTATATGTTTTATTACGACATGGGCGATCATCACGTGGTTGGTGCATCACCAGAAATTTTAGTACGGCTAGAAAACGGCATCGTCACGGCACGCCCGATTGCTGGCACCCGTCCTCGCGGCAAAACCCGCGAACAAGATATAGCGCTTGCTGAAGAACTATTGGCCGACCCAAAAGAGCGCGCCGAGCACGTGCAGCTGATGGATTTAGGCCGCAATGATGTAGGCCGCGTTGCACAAACGGGCAGCGTCAAAGTCACCGACAATATGATGATAGAACGCTATTCGCACGTCATGCATATTGTCAGCAATGTAGAAGGTAGGCTTAAAGATGGCATGGATGCAATTGATGTGATTAAAGCCACCTTCCCTGCTGGCACGGTCAGCGGTGCGCCCAAAGTACGTGCCATGGAGATCATAGATGAACTAGAGCCCAGCAAACGCGGCATTTATGCGGGTGCGGTTGGTTATTTAGGGTTTAACGGTGATATGGATGTGGCCATCGCCATTAGAACAGGCGTGATTAAAAATAATATGCTCTACGTGCAAGCTGGGGCTGGCATAGTGGCAGATTCTGTGCCGCAAAGCGAATGGGATGAAACACAGAACAAAGCGAAAGCGGTGCTGCGCGCCGCTGAATTAGTACAAGCTGGGCTAGATTTGAATGTAGAAGCGACTCCGAAAGCAGGGTATTAACATGTTGCTCATGATAGATAATTACGATTCTTTTACTTATAACTTAGTGCAGTATTTAGCTGAGTTGGGGCAAGAGGTACTGGTTTACCGCAATGATGAAATCGATTTGGCCAAAGTAGCCTCACTCAAACCTACGCATATTGTCATTTCTCCAGGCCCATGTACGCCTAATGAGGCAGGCATTAGCGTGCCCTTGATTAAAGAATTTGCCGGCAAGATTCCATTGCTAGGCGTATGTTTAGGCCATCAAAGCATAGGCCAAGCGTTTGGCGGGCACATAATTAAAGCGAAAACTTTAATGCACGGCAAAACTTCGCTAATTTATCATCACAATATCGGCGTATTTAGAGATTTACCTAACCCTTATACCGCAACGCGCTACCATTCCTTGGTCATAGAAAAAGAAACTTTGCCAGATTGTTTAGAAATTACCGCTTGGACCGAAGATGGCGAGATTATGGGCGTGCGTCACAAAACTTTGCAAGTTGAAGGCGTGCAGTTTCACCCTGAATCTATACTCACAGAACATGGCCATGCACTGTTGAATAATTTTTTGAAAGCATAAGCCCGTGTCATTCTCACAAACGCTTAATCAAGTCATCAATGGTGAAAACTTAAGTTTTACCGTGATGCAGTCCTTGATGCGAGAAGTAATGGCGGGCGAACTAACCCATGCGCAAATTGCAGGATTATTGATTGCTCTGCGAATTAAAGGTGAAACGGTGGATGAAATCGCCGCCGCGGCCAGCGTTATGCGCGAGCTTGCTAGCAAGGTCAATATGACTGACCACCATCATTTAATCGACACCTGTGGCACTGGCGGTGACGGCATACAAACGTTTAATGTTTCAACTGCTAGCGCACTGGTGGCAGCTGCAGCTGGGGCTAAAGTGGCTAAGCACGGCGGCCGCTCGGTGTCTTCTAGCTGTGGCAGTGCAGATGTTTTAGAAGCGCTGGGGGTGAATGTTAACCTAACGCCAACGCAAGTGGCAGAATGTGTAGAGCGCATAGGCATAGGTTTTATGTTTGCGCCTAATCATCATAGCGCCATGAAGCATGCAGCACCGGTGCGACGCGAGCTAGGCGTTAGAACCCTATTTAACTTGCTTGGGCCGCTGACCAATCCAGCCAATGCTAAACGCCAAGTAATGGGGGTATTCGCCAAATCGCTTACTGCTAAATTAGCGCTGGTTTTGCAGCAACTGGGTAGCGAGCATGTATTGGTAGTTTGCGGCGCAGATGGTATGGATGAGATTTCATTTACCGGTGACACCTATGTTGCCGAGTTGAAAAATGGCAAAGTGTCTGAATACATGATCAACCCCAGCCAATTTGCTATGCCTTTACACGCATTAACTAGCATCAAAATTCAAAATGCAGACCAATCAAAAGCCATGATTTTAGACGTGTTGAATGGCAAATCAGGCGCTGCGCGCGATATCGTACTGCTTAACGCTGGGGCTGCGATTTATGTGGCTGGCATTACCGATAGCCTACAGGACGGCATTCATAAAGCCGCCGAAGTGATTGATAATGGCGCAGCACTGGCCACATTAAATGCGCTTAGACAAATGTCTTAATGCAATAAACTGGAAACTTCATGTCAGACATTTTAAATAAAATTTTAGCAACAAAAAAATTAGAGATTGCAACTAACAAAGAAAAAGTGTCGCTCAGTCAATTGCAAGAGCAAGCTGAAGCGCAAGGAGATCCACGCGATTTTGTTGGCAGCATACACAAAAAAGTCATGGCGAATAAGCCGGCAGTGATAGCTGAAATTAAAAAAGCCAGTCCGTCCAAAGGCATTATTCGTGCAGATTTTAATCCAGCAGCGATTGCTAAAAGCTATGAAAAAGCCGGCGCCGCTTGTTTATCGGTGCTGACAGACGTGGACTATTTTCAAGGCTCTGCTGAATATTTAAAAGAAGCACGTGCCGCTTGTAAGCTGCCAGTGTTACGCAAAGACTTTATCATTGATGAATACCAAGTGTTTGAAGCGCGAGCCATGGGCGCAGATTGCATATTACTGATCGTGGCGGCGCTTGAGCTTAAGCAAATGCAGGCATTAGAATTATTAGCTAACGAGCTAGGTATGGCCGTATTAGTTGAGGTGCATGATGCTGATGAATTGGCCTTAGCCATACAATTAGATACGCCGCTGATAGGCATTAATAACCGCAATCTACGTACTTTTGAAGTGAGCTTACAAACCACCCTAGATTTATTGAAAATCATGCCAGATGACCGTTTTGTGGTCACAGAATCTGGCATATTTACCCCAGAGGATGTCAAGCTCATGAGGGACCATGATGTGCATGGCTTTTTGGTCGGCGAAGCGTTTATGCGACAGCCTGACCCAGGGGTAGAATTGGCAAGAGTGTTTGCTTAAATACCCTGATAGCAGAAAGACCAACAAACATCTCATAGCAGCGCGTGTTTATGAAGGCTGGCAGTGATTGGCAGTGCAGCCAAAAATATCAGGCAAGGGCTTTTTTCTGTAAAGTTGCTGTGTTTTTGTGCTGAATATAAAAAGGAAATAAAATGAGCTATCCTTATTCTCGTCCACGTCGTATGCGTAAAGATGATTTTTCACGCCGCATGATGCGTGAAAATGTGCTGACCAGCAACGATTTAATCTACCCTGTGTTTGTTGTGGATGGACAAAATCGCACTGAGCCTGTGGCTTCTATGCCTGGGGTGGTGCGTCAAAGTATTGATTATTTGCTTAAGACTGCCGAACTATGTGTAGAGCTGGGTATTCCTGCCATCGCTTTATTTCCAGTCGTTGATAGCCAATTTAAAAGCCTAGACGCCGCAGAAGCGTTTAATCCTAATGGGCTTGCCCAACGTGCAGTGAGTGCATTAAAAGCGGCTTATCCGCAGCTGGGCGTCATCACCGACGTGGCTTTAGACCCCTTTACCACCCATGGCCAAGACGGCTTGATAGATGCCAGTGGCTATGTATTGAATGATGAAACCATTGAAGTCTTAGTCAAACAGGCCGTCTCTCATGCCAATGCTGGCGCTGATATTGTCGCCCCCAGCGACATGATGGATGGGCGTATTGGTCAAATCCGTGAAGCCTTAGAAAGTGCTGGCCATATTCACACAAAAATTTTGGCCTATTCGGCTAAATATGCCTCAGCCTTTTATGGCCCATTTCGCGATGCAGTAGGCTCTGCGGGCAATTTAGGCTCAGGCAATAAATACACTTACCAAATGGACCCGGCCAACAGTGATGAGGCCATGCAAGAAGTAGCGCTAGATATTTCAGAGGGCGCAGACATGGTGATGGTAAAGCCTGGCTTGCCATATCTAGACATCGTACGGCGCGTTAAAGACGAGTTTGGCGTGCCCACCTTTGCTTATCAAGTGAGCGGTGAATACGCCATGCTTAAAGCGGCAGCGCAAAATGGTTGGCTAGATGAAAAAGCCTGTGTGATGGAAAGTTTGCTGGCATTTAAGCGCGCTGGCGCAGATGGCATTTTGACTTATTTTGCCTTAGATGTAGCGCGCTGGTTAAAGGCCTAAAAAAAACAGCCTAGCCATTTTGACTAGCCTGCTAATTCAAAATTGCCCTAATCGTTAATGGGTAAAAAGAAGTCAGACTCAATAGCAGCTGTGGCCTTAACCAAGGCGGCGACTACATCTGGCCGTGAAAAACTTTTACGATAGGCCAATGCCACCCGTCGCGTGGGGGCAGGTTCAATAAATGGGATGACCCTTAATAAAGGGTTGCGATAATTCACGCTAGTGGCACTGGCAGGCAACACCGCAATACCCAAGCCGCTTGCCACCATATTGCGTATGGTTTCTAGTGAGTTGCCTTGTAGCACCTCACCCGTACGTGATAGCTCTGGGCAGGCCTCTAGCACTTGATTGCTAAAGCAATGACTATTATTTAATAGCAGCACTTTTTCATTTGCCAATTCGCTGGGAATCACTTTTTCTTTGTCTGCCCAAGCATGATGGCTAGGCACCACAACCACAAAAGGCTCATCATACAAATTGGTGGTTTGCACGCCGGCTATCGCAAACGGCAGTGCCACTATCACGACGTCTAGCACGCTATTGCGTAATTGTTTTTCTAAATTAGCCGTAGTGCCTTCTTCTACCTCCAAGGGCATAGCGGGCGCTATTTCACGTAAGGCGGCAATCAAGCTAGGCAATAAATATGGGCCTATGGTATGAATGACGCCTAGTTTGAGCGGCCCTGCTAGCTGGTTAGCGCCTTGGTTAGCAAGCGCACGGATTTTTGCCGCCTCGTCCAGTACGCGAGCCGCTTGCTCCACGACAAGATTACCCACTAGTGTCAGCTTAATTTCAGCTCTACTGCGCTCAAATAATTGTACGCCTAGCTCTTCTTCTAGTTTTTGTATGGCCAAGCTCAAGGCAGGCTGGCTGACAAAGCAGCGTTCAGCGGCACGGCGAAAATTGCGCTCTTGCGCTACGGCAACAATATAACGAAGTTCATTCAGTGTCATGATAAGTATAATAAATCATAATCATTAAAACATACAATTAGATTTATCGAAAAAAATTGCTAGAATAACGCATCATCATCAATTAAGGTGATGCAGTTTTTTTAGTTCAACCTTTTTTAACAACAAGCTAAGGAGAAGTACATGGCTACATCATTAATTAATACAGAAATTCTACCATTTAAAGCACAGGCTTATCATAACGGCAAATTTGTTGAAGTGACCGAAGCCAACCTTAAAGGTAAATGGTCTGCGGTAGTATTTTATCCAGCAGATTTTACCTTTGTATGCCCAACAGAATTAGGCGATTTGGCGGATAACTATGCGACTTTCCAAAAAATGGGTATAGAAATCTATTCTGTTTCAACAGATACGCATTTTACTCATAAGGCTTGGCATGACGCTTCAGACACGATCAAGAAAATTCAGTACCCTATGATAGGCGACCCAACAGGCAATATCACCCGTAATTTTGGTGTGATGATAGAAGAAGAGGGCCTAGCGCTAAGAGGTACCTTCTTAATCAATCCAGAAGGCGTGATTAAAGCGATGGAAGTCAACGATTTAGGCATAGGCCGCTCTGCAGCTGACCTTATTCGCAAAGCTCAAGCTGCGCAATATGTGGCTAGCCATCCTGGTGAAGTATGTCCAGCCTCTTGGGCGCCTGGTGCAGAAACACTGGCACCATCACTTGATTTAGTAGGAAAAATCTAAATCTGGCGGCAGTTTATAGCACCCCATGTGCATTACATGGGGTGCTAATTATCCTAAATTTTTTGATTCATCACACTGTTTTAAACCCTCAATAGACTATAGAGAATCACCATGGCATTAGATAGCAACATTAAAACCCAACTACAAAACTACTTACAATTGCTCAAAGAGCCGATTGAGCTAGTGGCATCATTAGATGAATCGGCTGGCGCACAAGAAATGCTAGCCTTGCTTGAAGAAATTACTAGCATGTCTGACAAAATCACACTCAGTCGTGATGAGCATGCGCGTAAACCTTCATTTGCAGTTAAACGTGGGGCAAACCATAAAGACGCAGCACAATCAGTGGATATCCGTTTTGCTGGCATCCCCATGGGGCATGAATTTACCTCGTTGGTGCTAGCCATATTACAAGTTGGTGGGCATACGCTCAAGTTAGAGGCTGAAAAGATAGCGGCGATTGCTGCGCTTGAAGGCGACTTTTCTTTTGAGACGTTTATTTCTTTAAGTTGCCACAATTGCCCAGAAGTTGTGCAAGCACTTAACTTGATGGCGGTGATTAATCCTAACATTAAGCATGTCATGATAGACGGCGCTTTATATCAAGATGAAGTTAATACTCGCCAAATTATGGCAGTACCGACCATATTCCTTAATGGCGAAGAATTTGGTGCGGGTCGCATGGGTGTAGATGAAATTCTGCCCAAACTTGATAAAGGCGCACAAGCGCGCGAAGCTAAAAAAATTAGCGCCCAAGCCCCTTATGAGGTATTAATTGTAGGTGGTGGGCCTGCGGGAGCCTCGGCCGCCATTTATGCAGCACGCAAAGGCATTAGAACTGGCATAGTCGCTGATCGTTTTGGCGGTCAAGTCATGGATACCATGGCCATAGAGAATTTTATTTCTATCAAGGAAACCGAGGGGCCTAAATTAGTGGCGGCGCTTGAAGAGCATGTAAAAACTTATGATATTGACGTGATGAATTTGCAACGCGCTCAGTCTTTACTAGCGCCCAAAGCAGGTGAAACTGGCTTAATTGAAGTGCAACTTGAAGGCGGTGCAACACTGCGCAGTAAAGCGGTCATTATCGCCACAGGGGCTCGCTGGAAAACGCTAAATATTCCTGGTGAACTAGAGTATCGCGGTAAAGGCGTGGCTTATTGCCCACATTGTGATGGGCCTTTGTTCAAAGGTAAGCATGTGGCAGTGATTGGCGGTGGTAATTCTGGCGTTGAAGCGGCGATTGATTTGGCTGGATTTGTCAGCCATGTCACGCTATTGCAATATAACGAAACCCTAACCGCTGATGCCATTTTACAAAAAAAATTATTCAGTTTGAGTAACGTCACTGTCATCACCAATGCGCAAACCACTGAAATCACTGGCGAAGCGCAAAAAGTGAACGGCTTAATTTATCGAGACCGTAAAAGCAATGCACTACAAGGCGTAGCATTGGCTGGGGTGTTTGTACAAATTGGTTTATTACCGAATACCGATTGGCTAAAATCCAGCGCCATCGTGCTGAGCCAATTTGGCGAAATTGAAGTCAATGCTCATGGGCAAACTTCGTTAGCTGGCGTATTTGCGGCAGGCGATGTGACCACTGTGCCATACAAGCAAATTATCATCGCAATGGGTGAGGGCGCAAAAGCCTCATTAGCTGCGTTTGATTATTTAATTCGCCAGTAAAGTCAGCTCATTCATTGGCTGTTTAAATATGCTGGGCATAAGACGTGTCGTTGTTGATAAGCGCCATCAGCCCATCAATATCGGCACGCTCAGCGTTGCTACCATCGGCCGCCCGTTTGGTAGACACTCTGATTTCGTCCACATCAAATACGCTTAATTTAATCATGCCTGAGGACATTTCTAGCGAGAATACCGGGACTTTTTTGCGGTGAGCGCCTTTTTTGTCGCGTTTTCCATCGTACATCGCGCGATAAGACTTTTCATTGCTGGTAAATGGAATGTCTTGATTAAGCAAAAACATCTCGACATCTTTTAAACTATCGGCAAATAAGTGAATATGCGTTTCTGAGCCTAAGCCCGCAGTGCCATCCAATACTGCACCAGTTAAATGCGGATTAAATTTTTCTAGTAACTGCATGGTAAATAAGGCATTTTTGCGTAAATTTACCAAATTTTCTGGCTGTTCTTCACTTAAAAAAAGCGCATTGTAGAGTTTCAGTTCGTCCTCTATTTCGACATTCGAGGGCAATATGGCGCTATCAACGCCATCAAAGTTACGCCCAGCTTTCTTTTTTGCATAAGCAAAATCAGAAATGCCTTCTTCGGCCATCATTCTTGCCGCCTGCTGGGCAATGAGCTGTCGTAATTGCTGTGAATTTTCTTTAGCCATCTGGTTGAATTAGTTGATTTTTAGTATTTTTGCCGCTGCGTTTTGTGGATCAGGCGTTGCATGTGCGGCGGCATTACCTGGGCTGGAAGCATTGGCCTTATTGGGCGCTGCTGGCGATGTGGGCTCAGGCTGTAATAGCTGCTGCGCCTGATTGGCTGCAGCAGCTGCGCCGTCAAGCCCTAGGCTGTTATCTGAGGGCGCATTCACACCAGCATCTAATTGTGCAGGCGGGTTTTCATGATAAAAATATTCCACTACGCCTCTATCATCACGCACTCCTGTGGTTGGGTCCACATAAATAGCATCTACGCCCTCTGGCATCCACATGTTCACTTCAGGTAGGCTTTGCAAGGCCGTCGCCATATATTTAATCCAAATAGGCAGCGCAGCACCCGCGCCCGTTTCACCTTTGCCTAATGGCCTAGGTTTATCAAAGCCTATCCAAGCAATAGCCACTTGCTTAGGACTATAGCCAGCAAACCAAGCATCATTATGATCATTGGTCGTGCCTGTTTTACCAGCAATATCACTGCGGCCTAAACTTAAGGCACGCATGGCCGTGCCGCTTTGTATGACGCTTTGCATCATAGAATTCATAATAAAAGCGTTACGTGCATCAATCACCCGTGCTGCGCCATTGGCTGCTTGATCAAATTTATTCGTTAAGATTACTTTGCCATCATGATCGACAATTTTAGTGATTAAATTTGGCGTCACACGATAACCGCCATTGGCAAATACCGCGTAAGCGCTGGCCATTTGCCAAGGCGTAGTTGAACCCGCACCCAAAGCCATAGTGAGGTAGGCGGGGTGGTCTTTCGCGGCAAAACCAAAGCGAGTAATGTAATTTTGCGCGTAACTTGGGCCAATTTCACTTAATACACGTATTGCCACTGTGTTCACAGAATGGGCTAAGGCCTTTCTCAGGTTAATTGGACCTTCGAATGTATTCTCATAATTTTGTGGTGCCCAATCTTTACTGCCGGTTTCGCTCGCAGAAAAATTTAATGGCGCGTCTTCTACTATGCTAGCGGGGGTATAGCCTTTTTCTATGGCGGCAGAATAAATAAATGGCTTAAAGCTTGAGCCTGGCTGACGCCAAGCCTGTGTCACATGATTGAATTTACTTTGATTAAAGTCAAAGCCGCCTACTAAAGCGCGTATCGCACCATTTTCAGGGTCAAGTGCAATGAGCGCAGATTCAACTTGTGGCAGTTGTAATATGCGCCAGCTGTCTCTACTCTTAGTGATACGCACTATCGCGCCTACTTTTAACAATCGCTTAGCAGGATCTTTATCGCGCAGCATTTTGTCTACAAAAGCCAAGCCCTCACCAGCCACCGTCAGATCTTCGCCAGTTTTGCTATGCAAATAAATTGCTTTGGGTGAGACGTTGGTAATGATCGCGGGGACTAGGCCATTAAATACTTCCAGCTCATCTAAGGCTGACTCGATGGCGACTTTCTTATCCTCAGCGGATAAGCCTGCCAAATCCAGCACTTTCTCAGGCCCGCGATAGCCATGTCGCACATCGTAATCTAATACCCCCTCGCGCACCGCGGCGTTTGCCGCCTCTTGGTTAGCTTTGCGTATGGTGGTATAAACCTTGATGCCGCTACTGTAAATACCCTCTTGGTACTGTTCATATAACTGATTACGCACTATTTCTGCCACGTACTCGGCTGATAAATCGCGCGACTGTTTAGAGGCCTTAAAGCGCAAGGGCTGTTTTAGCGCGGCCTGGTAAACATTCTCTTTGATAAAGCCAAATTGAAACATATTATGCAGCACCTCATGCTGACGACTAATGGCTCGTTTTGGATTGACAAAAGGATTGTAGTTTGAGGGCGCTTTTGGCAGGCCAGCCAGCAGCGCGGTTTCTGCAAGATTTAACTTATCTAGCGGCTTGTTATAGTACATTTGCGAGGCAGCAGCAAAGCCATAAGCACGTTGGCCTAAATAAATTTGGTTAATATAGAGTTCAAGAATTTTATCTTTACTCAAATTATGCTCAATTTTGATAGCGAGCAAGGCCTCGTTAATCTTAGTTAACATGGTGCGATTGCCATTGGGCACAGTAAAAAAGTTTTTAGCCACCTGCATGGTAATCGTACTGGCGCCCTCACGGCCTTTACCTAGCACATTGTTTTTAATCGCGCGTAGCACGCCAGTGGTATCAATACCATCATGCTGATAAAAGCGACGGTCCTCAATGGCCAGCAATGCATCTTTCATATTTTGTGGCACGTTTTCAATCTTAACGTAGGCGCGATGTTCTTCACCAAACTCAGCAATTAAAGCGCCATCATCTGAATATACGCTTAGCGGTAATTTGGGCTGATAATCCGTCAGCGCATTAAGCGCTGGCAGCGCAGGGTAGATAAGTGCCGCAGCAATAGCCACTAAGGCCACAATCGACAGCCCCGCAACAAACGCCGCTAGAAAAAGATAGTGCCACCATTTAGTAGGAGTCATATATGTTAAAAATCTTTTGTATGAATATCATTACATTATAAATTGCTCTGAGATTGCTTGCTGATAAACAATTAAATAAAGCCTTTAAAAAGTTATCATGTGCTTAAAAAATAACAAATATGTTTACATATCTTAATGTTATTGATAGGATTTAACGTAGATTATTGCATTGTTCACATAACAGCCAGCCGTGTAAGGAGTTTTTGTTGAATTTTAGTTTTTTAAAAAGAAAATCCCCAACATTGGTAGGCGTAGATATCAGCTCTGTGGCCATTAAAATGGTGGAGCTGGCAGACGATAGTCACGGTGGTTACAAACTCAAATCTTGTGCCACGCAGACTTTATCTAGTGAGGCAATACTCGATGGCAATATCAATGACCTTGAAAAGTCTATTGAGACTATGCAGTCGACATGGAAGTCACTTGCAACCAATGAAAAACGGGTAGCGCTAGCGCTGCCCAGTGCCGCTGTGATTAGCAAAAAAGTGCAAATGCCTACGGGTTTAACTGAAGCGGATATGGAAGCGCAAGTGGAGTCTGTGGCAAGCCAGTATATCCCCTTCTCGATTGATGAAATGAGCATAGATTATCAAATACTGGGCCCAATAGCTGATAATCCAGATGAAGTAGAAGTCTTAATTGTCGCCTCAAATAAAGATAAAATTGAAGACCGGGTGGCGGTGGCCGAAGGCGCTGGCCTGAAAGCGATAGTAGTAGATGTAGAGAGTTATGCCATAGAAGCAGCCTATACACTAGTGGCAAAGCAGCTGCCAAATGCTGGTCAAGAACTCACCGTGATGATTGTAAATATTGGCTTAGCGCTGATACATATCACAGTGTTGCATGACAATAAAGCGGTCTATACGCGCGATCATAGTTTTGATGGTGGGCGGCTTAGACAGGAAATTCAAAATCGTTTTGGATTATCGTCAGCAGAAGCTGAATTGGCAAAGGTAAAAGGGGGCTTGCCTGATAGTTATGAAATAGAAGTGCTAGCGCCATTCTTAAAAACGATAGTGACAGAAATCGCCAGCGCATTGCAAACCTTCACTAGTACCACGAAATATGATGATGTAGATCACATCCTATTAGCAGGTGACTGTGAAGCCATGTCCCTGCTGGCGACGCTTTTGCAAGAGCAAACTCAAATTAATACTTTGATTGCCAATCCATTTACTGGCATGACAATCGACGCTAAGCTTAATCAACAGCAAGTCAGCAAAGATGCAGCCAGTATGCTCATCGCCTGTGGGCTTGCCATGCGCGAAGGGTTAGCAGTTTGATACGCATTAATTTATTGCCGCATCGGCAGATCAAGCGAGAGTTACGCCAGCGTGAATTTAGCTTACTGGCATTATTTTTTGCTATTGCCGCCTCGGCTATTATTTTTCTAGGTTACACATATATCAATACGCAACTCTCAGCGCAAATGTCGCGCAATTCAAGATTAGATGCAGAAATAGTTAAATTAGATAAAGAAATTGCCGATATTAAAGATTTAAAGGACAAAATAAGTACCATGCTAGAGCGCAAGCGCGTGGTAGAAAATTTGCAAACTAATCGCAGTCAGTCAGTGATTGTGCTCGATGAGCTGAGTCGGCAGTTGCCCGATGGCATGTACCTCAAAAGCATTAAACAGCAGGGGGAAGTGATTGCTATAGAAGGTGTTGCAGATAGTAATGCGCGTATTGCGACTTTAGTCAAAAGTCTTTCTAGCTCAATTTGGCTAGAAAAACCCAATTTAATCGAGATAAAGTCTGTACTAAATAACAATATCAAGCAAAACGCATTTACCCTAAGCGTGAGTATTAAACCGCCCAAAGACGAAGAATTGGCAGCCCCCAGCACTAAGAAGGGGCAAATTTAGTATGCAGTTAGAGGATTTTAAGAATTTAAATATTAATAGCTTAGGTAGCTTGCCTGTACCAGTAAAGGCGGTGCTGTTAGCACTTGTATTTTTTGCGATCTTAATCCTAGGGTATTACTTTATATGGACTGAAGCCTACGCATCAATTGATGCGGCTAAAGCCAAAGAGACAGAATTGCGGCAGGTGTTTTTAACTAAAAAAGCGCAAGCCGTTAACTTAAAAGCATACAAACTACAAATGGTAGAGATAGAAAAAACCTTTGGGACTATGCTCAAGCAATTGCCAGATAAATCGCAAATGGACGGCCTACTGTCAGATATAAATCAGGCGGGTATAGCTCGTGGCTTAGAGTTTGAACTATTTAAGCCAGGCCAAGAAACACAGGAGGAGTTTTATGCAGAACTGCCCATTTCTATTAAAGTGATAGGCAACTATCATCAGTTAGGTGCATTCGCTACCGACATTTCTAAATTGCCACGCATCGTTACCTTAAATAATGTCGCTATTGCCACAAACAGCAAAGATAGCAATTCTAAGCTCGCTAGCACTGACAGTTTATTGACCATGGAAGCCATAGCAAAGACCTACCGTTATTTAGATGCGGATGAGATTGCGCAAAAGAAAAAAGCCGAAAAAATGGCTAAAGATAAATCGGCTAAGTAAAGTTTACTCGCGAAAATGACTATGCCATTAACATTAAATTCAGTAAAAAGCACCTTGAAGTCTTTATGTTTGGGCTTAATCAGCCTAGTGCTAATTGCTTGCGGCAGTGGCGAAGGCGATGACTTAGAACTATTTATGCAAAATGCGGGCAATACGATGAGTCCTAAAATTAAGCCGCTACCTGAAGTCAAAACGTATATTGCATTTCAATTCAATGCTGACGGCAGCCTGGCTGATCCATTTCATCCACGCAAAGTCATCCATAAATCTGGTGTGTTGCAGCCTAATTTAAAGCGCCCTAAAGAGACGATGGAAGGCTATGCAATCGAAAGCGTAAGTTTTGTAGGCATGATTTCAAAAAATAACTTAACTTATGCCTTACTCAAAACGCCAGATAATGGCATACAGCAAGTCAAGATAGGTAATTTTGTCGGTCAGAATTTTGGCTTAGTGACACAAATTACTGAAAGCGAACTAGTGCTAAAAGAAATTGTGCAAGACGATATTTCGGGTGATTGGGTAGAACGCGTCTCTAAATTAGCATTGCAAAATAATCGCTAGCAATTGGGTGCGGCATTTTTAATAATACTCATCTTTCTAGGGCTAAGAGTCAGGGTGAAACAGTGAAAAAAACTTTTTTAATATCAAACTTCTTACAAATATGCCTATTATTAAGCTTAATGCTACTGTCGACCTCAGTTACAGCAGAGTCGCAGCCAAATTTAAGCAATAAAATAGAGGCGATAGATTTCTCTAGCATCCCTGGCGGCAAAGTAGCTATTCGTATTAAAACCACACAAGCACTGCCTAATACGCCTGCGGGCTTCACCTTAAATAACCCAGCGCGTATAGCTTTAGATTTTCCTAATGTGGCCAACGGCATGGCTAAAACTAATATTCCAGCTGAGCTTGGCGTGCTCAAGAGCATTACCCTAGCACAAGCTAAAGAGCGCACTCGCATGGTGCTCAATTTAGCGAAAAATGTCACTTACAATTCGTCATTAAATAGCAATGAAGTGACCATTATCTTGCAAGCTAATGAAGTGATTGCCAACCAAGGGATAGAAACTAAGTTTGCCGAAGCAGCCCTTGGGCAACAGCAATATGCCATCAAAAATGTAGATTTTAGCCGTGGTAAAAATGGTGAAGGTCGCATCATTGTTGATTTATCAGACGCGTCTGCTGGTATTAATATTAAGCAAAAAGGCAATGCAATTATGGTGGACTTCATTAACACCAATGTGCCAGAGAGCTTGCAACGTCGGCTAAACGTCACTAATTTTAATACCCCCGTCATTTTTGTTGACACTATGAAGCAAGGCAAAAATGGACGTATGGTGATAGAACCTAAGGGCAATTGGGAGCAATCTGCTTATCAGGCGGATAAAAAATTCATCATTGATGTGCGCCCCATTGCCGACAACCCAGACGCCTTAGTGCGAGGCGCTAAGGCAGGCTATGCAGGTGAAAAATTATCATTAAATTTTCAAAATATAGAAGTGCGCGCTGTCTTGCAAGTGATTGCTGACTTTACGGGGCTTAATATTGTCACTAGCGACACGGTGACAGGCAGCCTGACGTTGCGCTTAAAAGACGTGCCATGGGATCAAGCAATGGACATCATTACCCAAAGCAAAGGCCTAGCGGTGCGTAAAACGGGCAACGTGATATTAGTAGCGCCAGCCGAAGAGTTGGCCACGAAAGAGAAGCAAGCTCTGGACGCCACTCAACAAATTGAAAACCTAGAAACCTTACGCACTGAGGTCTTTACTTTGAAATACATGAAGGCGGTAGATTTAGTTAAAATTATCACCGATAGTAAACAAAAAATTCTGTCCAAACGCGGTTCTGCCGTATCAGACGAAAGAACAAATAACGTCTTTGTGCAAGATACGCCTAAATACCTTGAGCAAGTACAAGCTATTATCAACAAAACTGACGTCGCTGTTCGGCAAGTGATGATAGAGTCTAGGCTAGTGATTGCTGATGACAAATACAGCAAGTCATTAGGTGCTAGATTTGGCGTTACACAATCAATAACAGCGGGTAACAGCAAAAGCATTATGAGTGGCTCGCTAGGCAATCGGCCCACTGCTTATACTGACGGTGAAATAACTCAAGGAACGCATAACGGGTCGATTCAAACTTTAACTACAGGCGGCAACACGCTTACTAGCTCAGATGGCTTGCCAGATTTAAATTCTAACTTACCTGTGTCTAATGCATTCGGCTCTTTTGCTTACAGTTTTCTTCACTTACCCGCTGGTATATTGCTTAATTTAGAGCTCACCGCTATGGAGTCAGATGGACGTGGTAAGGTGATTTCTAGCCCTCGCATCACTACCGCAAATCAGCATAAAGCTAAAATTGCTGCGGGTACAGAAATCCCTTATACAGAAGCAAGTAGTAGCGGTGCGACCACCGTATCATTCAAACCTGCCGTGCTCAGCTTAGAAGTCACACCACAAATTACACAAGATGATAAAATCATCATGGAACTAGATGTGAAAAAAGACAGTGTAGGTGCTTATGTTGGCGGCAATATCCCGTCTATTAATACACAAAGTATCAATACACAGGTAATTGTGGGGAATGGTGAAACTGCTGTACTAGGCGGCATATACGAGCAAACTGTGCGTAATGATGTAGAAAAAGTACCGTTCTTTGGCGACCTGCCTATCATGGGCAACTTGTTTAGACGTAAAACTACGCAAAATGATAGAACAGAATTACTGATATTTGTCACGCCAAAACTGATGGATGACAGCTTAAATTTACGTTAAAGAGATTTAACCCAGATACTCACAGATAGACACAGAGACCAAACTAATATTGTCATGTCTGCTTGAAGGCGCCGCTGTTACAGGGGGGGGTCTATAAAGCTATGTTTTTCGGGTTTCATCAGTTCGTCCTGAGCTTGGCGAATGATAGCCTGTCTTGTTTTTTTAAATCTGACAGCACGCCAAGATTGTCATAAAATGCCCATCATCGTGATGGGCATTTTGTTTATTAAGATTAGGTGAGTTTTTTGAAAAATATTTTCTTTATAGGGTTAATGGGCGCGGGTAAAACCACCATAGGCCGCCTCATTGCTAAGCAATTGGCTATGGATTTCTATGATTCTGACCAAGAAATAGAAAGAAAAACTGGCGTTAAAATCCCCCTGATATTTGAATTAGAGGGCGAAGCTGGTTTTCGTAAACGTGAAACCGCCGTCATTGAAGAGCTTAGTCAGCTTAAAAATATCGTGTTGGCCACGGGCGGTGGCGCAGTGTTGTCTGAACAAAATCGACAAATTTTAAAAAATAATGGCCAAGTCGTTTACTTGCGTGCCAATGTTCACGACCTATGGCAACGCACCCGCAATGATAAAAGTCGGCCACTGCTACAAGGCACCAATATCAAAAAGAAACTAGAAGAGCTCTATCACGAGCGCAACCCTATCTACACAGCACTCGCCGATTGCATTGTGGATACTGGGCCCCAATCAGCCATAGACATTAGCCATTATATAGAGCGTAAATTAGAAAAATTAGACGCCGAAAATAACGCAACGCAAGTAAATTCATCCAATTAACTACCATATAAACCAGCCATGCAAACACTTACAGTAGCACTTGCCAACAGAAGTTACCCTATACATATCGGGCGAAATCTTATTGCTGACGCCAAACTGATATTGCCTCACCTCAAGCGCCATCACGTCGCCATTGTCACCAACACCACGGTAGCGCCTTTGTATTTGGCTAAACTCACCCAAACCCTAGAGGCTGCTGGCGTGAAGGTGATCCCGATTATTTTGCCCGATGGCGAAGCCTATAAGAATACAGAAACACTTAACACGATTTACGATGTGTTGCTGCAAAATCGCTGTGAGCGCAGCACCACCCTAATCGCGCTGGGTGGCGGGGTAATTGGTGATTTAACTGGCTATGCCGCCGCTACTTATTTACGTGGCGTACCTTTTATTCAAATTCCTACCACGTTGCTATCGCAAGTCGATTCCTCTGTCGGCGGTAAAACTGGCATTAATCACCCGCTTGGTAAAAACATGATAGGAGCTTTTTATCAGCCGCAACTGGTCTTGGCCGATATAGATACCCTACAAACCCTGCCAGCACGAGAGTTTTCGGCAGGCGTCGCAGAAGTGATTAAATACGGCCTAATTCGCGATGCGGATTTTTTTGACTGGCTAGAAGTGAATATGGCAAAACTCATGCAATTAGACGAGCAAGTGCTAAGCCAAGCTATTTATCTATCATGCCAAAATAAAGCCGATGTGGTGGCCAAAGACGAACATGAACAAGGCGAGCGTGCCCTGCTTAACTTAGGCCACACCTTTGGCCACGCCATTGAAAACGGCATGGGCTATGGCGTATGGTTGCATGGTGAAGCTGTGGCCGCGGGTACCATGATGGCGGCTGACTTATCGCAACGTATGGGCTGGTTAAACAATCATGAAGTAAGCCGAATAAAAAATAGTTTATTGGCTGCCAATTTGCCTATTCACCCCCCCCAACTCGGGGCAGCAAAATACCTAGACTTAATGGGCTTGGATAAAAAAGTTGAAAATGGCAAAATCCGACTAGTCTTGCAGCAAGGCATAGGCAAAGCCGTGATTACCAGTGATTACGACGCTGAAAAATTAACGGTGACGTTAAATGATGTTCATTAATCTTTCGCGGTCACAGACCGCTCCTACATCATCACATTATTTGTAAGAGCGGTCTTGATTGGTAAGAGCGGTCTTGATTGGTAAGAGCGGTCTTGATTGGTAAGAGCGGTCTGTGACCGCGAAATAAAACCGAGAACCCACCCATCATTTGTAAATGTAGGAGCGGTCTGTGACCGCGAAATAAAACTAAAATGGATAATATCTATGCTAAACCTCGCCCCCTACGCCGCTAATCCTGAACTTTCATTAGGCCGTGAATTTAGCGAACCCCCCTCCAATACCCGCAATGCCTTTCAACGCGACCGCGACCGTATTATTCACTCTACCGCGTTTAGGCGCTTAGAATACAAAACCCAAGTTTTTGTTAACCACGAAGGCGATTTATTTCGCACCCGCCTAACGCACAGCCTGGAAGTAGCGCAAATGGCACGCGGCATTGCCCGCACCTTAAATCTGCATGAAGACTTAACTGAAGCCATCGCCCTAGCACATGATTTAGGCCACACGCCGTTTGGCCATGCGGGGCAAGATGCCTTGAACGCCTGTATGCGTGACTTCGGCGGCTTTGAGCATAATCTACAATCGTTACGTGTGGTAGAAAAGCTAGAACTTCGCTATGCAGAATTCGACGGCCTAAATTTAAGTTTTGAAGTGCGCGAAGGCATACTCAAACACTGTTCTATTAAAAATGCCAAGCAACTAGGCGCAGTCGGGCAGCGCTTTTTAGACAAAACCAGTCCTAGTCTAGAAGCGCAACTCACCAACTATGCCGATGAAATCGCCTATAACAACCACGATATAGATGACGGCCTGCGTTCAGGCTTAATTACCATCGCGCAATTAGCCAAGGTAGAATTATTTGCCAATAATCTAGCCATTGTGCAGGCCAAATACCCAAAATTAGAACAAAAACGTCTGATACACGAAACCATACGCCGCATGATCAACACGCTGGTGGTCGATTTATGTACGCACAGCGCGCACAATATTGCCCAACATCAACCCAAAAACATCAGCGACATTCGCCAATTACCGCAGTTAATCGGCTTTAGTAGTCAGATTGCTGCGCAAAATCAAAAACTCAAACAATTTTTACGACAACATTTATACCATCATTACAAAGTCAACCGCATGAGCGCCAAGGCCAGCCGTATCGTGCAAGAGCTATTTACTGGCTTTTTTCAAAACACTGGTTTATTGCCTGATGAGTTTCAAGCTTACGCAGCAATAGACAAAGCCCGCGCCGTGGCCGACTACATAGCTGGCATGACAGACCGCTTTGCCATACGCGAACACCGCAAATTGTTTACCGTAGAAGAATATTTGTAATATGCAAATGCCGCTTTTCGCGGTCAAAGACCGCTCCTACACAACCATCCCGCAGCCTCTTGTAGGAGCGGCCTATGACCGCGAACAAAAAATTGACCATTGATTCTGTAGGAGCGGCCTATGACCGCGAACCAGAAATTGACCATTGATTCTGTAGGAGCGGTCTTTGACCGCGAACAAAAAATTGACCATTGATTCTGTAGGAACGGTCTTTGACCGCGAACCA
>CAIRBH010000006.1 GCA_903876765.1 uncultured Pseudomonadota bacterium
ACTGCACCGGTCGCAGGTGCCACCCCAGTAACAACCACAACTGCTGGTACTGGTTATACAGGTACTGTAACGTGGAGTCCTTCAGTCAGTGGTACGTTTGCGTATAACACCGCCTATACCGCGACTGTGACATTAACCGCTGCGAGTGGTTATACCTTGGATGGTGTCACAGCTAACTACTTTACTGTGAGTGGGGCAACTGCGACTAACTCAGCCGACTCAGGGGTGGTGACAGCAGTGTTCCCATCTACGCTTCCATCAGGCTATGTTAGCCATAATGGATTAATTTGGGCTTATTTGACCGACGCAAACTGGCCTCCCGCGAATAGCATTTGTAGCACATCAACTGCACTTGACTACACTCAAGGAACATGGCGCTTGCCTACTATAAATGAATTAGAAAATCTAGGAGAATATCTATTAATCTATCGCGGTATAGGACGTTCAATGCCTGAAGGCTGGACATCTGACCGGGCTTGGTCTTCTAGCAGTTACACCTACTACGACTTTGAGGCTGGGGATACTGTCCAAGATTTTAGATCTGCAGTTGGCGTGTATTGTGTTCACCCGTTTTAGTAAAATAGAATTCACTTTAAGGGGTGGGTGCAGTTGATATAAAGCTCCGGGTTTTATCCTAGACATTATCGAATGTGTAATGAAATCAAGGAAGTCTAACCTGATCAATTTTAGTTTTAGCCATTTATTGATCATGCTTTAAAGTACTATTTTTAGATTTGATATTATTTTTTTGAATATATGCTAGTGGGGGTTAGTCGTGCATTTACCCAGAAAGCGGTTTAATTTTTGCTGAGCAAAGTCCGTTTTAAAATCATTAGCCCCCTTACTTTTTAGCTTAGATTGCTGATGATTTGACTAAAATCTCTTGTTGAAAAAATATAAAATAGTAAGTAAAATCATAGTACTTAATCTTGTTTTACGGGGCTAAGTGTATGAGCAATAAGTAGTCATTATCTAAAACTTTATATTCAATAACAGAGGGGCAATTTATGAACTTTGGAAAAAATCTATTGGGCAAGTGTGTGTTATTAGTAGTATTAATGTGTTCTTCTGTAGTTATTTTTGCACAGCAGGATAATCGTCAGGGTCCTCCGCCCAGACCGCCACAAGAAGCGCTAGATGCTTGTAAGTCATTGCAAGCAAATCAGGAGTGTAGTTTTACCTCTCCAGAGGGTAAGGTGACGGGAACGTGCTGGGCACCTGAGGATAAGCCCCTTGATTGCAAGCCTAATAATGCTAAGCATGGGCCATCTCAAGAAAATCAAAGATAAAGCAAAATTATGATTGCGGTCAAATTAAATTGACTGGATAAATGCGTATAGACTTTTGCACGAGCGGCCCATTATTATTAATTGCTAGTAAAAGTAGCAATTAAGCAGCCAAGACGATTTTTCTTGGGGTCATGCTGCCCAATAGCATGTTGGGACGCTTGTGATTTCATCTCTTTACTTATTTCAGTATGTTATGATTGAGCCTATGGGCTGATGCAGTGAATTGTATTTGTCGCGAATTTAAATTTAAATCTCGCCCTCCCAACCAACGCAATCACCATGCTGGAAAATATGAATCATTGTTCTTTGTTGTGCACAAGCATCATTAAGTATTCCTTAATTCGTGGCGGCTATTCTGTCGCTGTAGATTCTCAACCCACTCATTTTTATTTGGCCCGTTTAATATGTTAATAGCGCAGGATCTAGCTTGCGTGCGTGGCGACCGATTGCTATTTAAGCGCGTGGGTTTTGAACTGAGCGCTGGCGGCTTGCTCTATGTATTGGGCGAAAATGGCACTGGTAAAAGTAGTTTACTAAGAATGCTGTGCGGTCTGTTAATGCCAGAGCAGGGCGAGATTTTTTGGCAGAACAAAAAAATTAAAGAAAATGCAGAAAATTATTTGCCCAATTTAACTTATATCGGCCATTTAAATGGCCTGAAAGATGACCTCACGGCCTTAGAGAATTTGCAAATTTCAGCGCGTCTAGCTGGCAATGATGTGACGGACAAACAGACTTTGGCAGCGCTGAGTGCAATCGGCATAGCGCGCTGTGCCAATTTGCCAGCACGGGTGCTGTCTCAAGGGCAAAAAAGGCGGGTAGCACTGGCGATGCTGTGGCTAACGCAAAGTCAATTATGGATTTTAGATGAGCCATTTGCCGCCTTAGATGTGGCTGCAACCGAGGTGCTGGCAACACGATTGGGTGAGCACATGGCCAATGGCGGCATGACCATCATCACCACGCATCAAGATGTTGCGATTAATGCGCGCAATACGCAAACTTTAAGGCTGAACGCTTGAACACGCGCAAAACCAATGCTAAGACTAATGCTTGGACCAGTGCTTGGCTCACGGTGCTTAAGCGTGATCTGCTGCTGGCGTTACGTAGGCGGTCTGATATTGCTACGACGCTATTTTTCTTTGTGATTGTTTCTAGCCTTTTTCCACTAGGCATAGGCCCTGAAGCTGCCGTCTTGAGCAGCATTGCCCCAGGTGTGTTATGGGTGGCGGCATTATTGGCTGGCATGATTTCACTATCGCGCTTATTTGCAGCAGATTTTACCGATGGCACTTTAGAGCAAATGTTGCTTGCGCCTCAACCCTTGGCTTGGCTAGTCACGGCAAAAATTCTAGCGCATTGGCTAGTGTGTGGCTTGCCCGTGGTGTTGCTCGCACCGCTAATAGGCTTGCAATACGCTTTGCCAAATGAAGCCTTATTGGTGTTGGTTTATTCGTTATTACTAGGTACGCCAGCGTTGAGTTTAATCGGTGCTATTGGTGCGGCGCTAACCTTAGGCGTGCGTGGCAGTGGATTATTGGTTGCATTGTTGGTGCTGCCATTGTATATTCCAGCACTGATTTTTGGGGCTGGGGCGGTGGCGGCCAGTCAGCATGGTATGAGCGCTCAAGCGCATCTGTCTTTGTTGGCAGCCTGTTCTTTATTGTCTTTGGTACTAGCCCCTTTGGCCACTGCGGCCGCCTTACGCATTTCTGTAGAGTAAATTTAATATGCACATACACTGGTTTAAATATTCTTCCCCGCAAACCTTTTACCCTTTAGCTGGCAAAATGATTCCTTGGTTTGCTGCGTTGGCGGTGCTATTGACCATCGCTGGTTTGTATGTGAGTTTTGCCATCGCGCCGACTGATTTTCAGCAAGGCGAGGCCTATCGGATTATTTTTGTACATGTGCCTGCCGCTTGGATGTCTATGTTTATTTATATCGTCATGGCGGGTTGGGCAGCGCTAGGCTTAGGTTTTAATGCTAGGTTGTCGGCCATGATGGCGCAAGCTTTAGCCCCTACAGGTGCGATTTTTACCTTACTGGCCTTGGTCACAGGCTCGTTATGGGGCAAACCTATGTGGGGCGCCTGGTGGGTATGGGATGCGCGTTTAACTTCTGAGCTGATTTTACTGTTTTTATATTTAGGTTTTATGGCTTTGCAGTCTTCAATTGACGACCCGCGCCGCGCCGACCGCGCTGGGGCATTATTGGCCTTGGTCGGTGTGGTCAATGTGCCGATTATTTATTTTTCTGTGAAGTGGTGGAATACCCTGCATCAAGGTTCAACCATTAATATGGGTGTTGCCCCTAAAATGGCGATGACTATGTTGCTAGGGATGCTGCTGATGGCGCTGGCATTTTGGATGTATAGCATCGCCGTGGCCTTGATGCGAGTACGCTGTATTATGTTAGAGCGGGAGCGCAGCACGGATTGGGTAAAAGCGTTATCAACAGGAGGGCAGGCATAATGCAATGGGCAAGCTGGTCAGCGTTTTTTAATATGGGCGGCTACGCATTTTATGTGTGGTTTTCTTTTGGACTTACTGCACTATGCCTGATTTGGGAGGTCTTAGCACTGCGTAAACGCAGCCAACAGGCTTTGCGCTTATCTCAATTATTGGCGCAAGATTAAGGATTACCATGGCTCTTAAAGCACGGCATAAACGTTTTATATTAATAGGCATAGGCTTGGCATTAATAGGATTGGCGGCCATGCTGATATTGAATGCGTTTCAAAGCAATATGGTGTTTTTTTACACGCCAACGCAAGTGGCTAAGGGTGAGGTGCCAAAAAACACTGGCTTTCGCATCGGTGGTTTGGTTGAAGTGGGTAGTATTAAACGCGGTGACGATGGCTTAACCATACATTTTGTGGTGACGGATACCGCTAAAACTGTGCCAGTATTATATAAAGGCGTGTTGCCCGATTTGTTTAAAGAAGGCAAGGGCGTGGTAGCTCAGGGTAAAATAGCAGCGGATGGGCAATTTGTTGCCAGTGAAGTGCTGGCTAAACATGATGAAAATTACATGCCGCCAGAAGCCGCCGCTGCTTTAAAAAGTGCCCAACAGCAAAGCAAGACTTTGGTCATGCCGAACAAGTAGCAAGATGATTGCGACAAAATTTTTGTACTGAGCAATACTGAGCAATCAAGTAACACTGTAATACCCATTGAATATTAAAAGGATGTACACGTGATTCCTGAAATCGGCCATTTTTCACTCATTTTAGCGTTGCTAGTTGCGCTGGTGTTGGGTAGTTTTCCTATTATTGGTGCGGCGCGGGGTAATGCCGTATGGATGGGGCTGGCTAAACCATTAGCCCGCGTTCAGTTTATTCTCATCGCCTTGGCCTTTTTGTGCTTGGTGTACGCGTTTGCCTTTATGGACTACTCGGTCTTGTATGTTGCTAACAACTCAAATTCTAAGCTGCCTTTGCAGTTTCGTATTGCGGCTGTGTGGGGTGGGCATGAAGGTTCATTATTGTTATGGGCGCTTATTTTAAGTATTTGGACTGTTGCGGTCAGCCTATTTTCTAAGCATATCCCCGATGATATGCGTGCCAGAATTTTAGGCGTGATGGGACTAGTCAGCGTAGGCTTCTTGCTGTTTATGTTGATGGTGTCCAATCCTTTTGAGCGCTTAATTCCAGCCGCTTTAGATGGCCGCGACTTAAACCCCTTATTGCAAGACCCTGGCATGATTTTTCATCCGCCTATGTTGTATATGGGCTATGTTGGCTTTTCTGTCGCGTTTGCTTTTTCTATTGCGGCCTTGCTAGGTGGTCAGCTAGACGCCGCCTGGGCGCGCTGGTCTCGCCCTTGGACCATACTGGCATGGATATTTTTAACCGTGGGCATTATGGCGGGCAGTAACTGGGCTTATTATGAGCTAGGCTGGGGCGGTTGGTGGTTTTGGGATGCAGTAGAAAATGCCTCATTCATGCCTTGGTTAGTCGGTACTGCGCTTATACACTCATTAGCCGTCACAGAAAAACGTGGCAGCTTTAAAGCTTGGACAGTGTTGCTGGCAATTTGCGCCTTCTCTTTAAGTTTGCTCGGTACGTTTTTAGTCCGTTCAGGCGTGCTCACTTCTGTGCATGCTTTTGCCACCGACCCTAGACGCGGCATTTTTATTCTGGCGTTTTTAGTGATTGTGATTGGCGGCTCTTTATTATTGTTTGCTTGGCGCGCTTCAACAGTCGGGCGTGGCGGCAAGTTCGATGTGATTTCGCGCGAAAGCTTTTTGCTGGCGAATAACGTGTTGCTGGCAGTGGCTGCCTTGTCTGTGTTGCTAGGTACGTTATACCCATTATTTTTAGACGCGCTTAATTTAGGAAAAATCTCTGTAGGCCCTCCCTATTTTGATGCGGTATTTGCGCCACTGATGGCCCCTGCCATCTTTTTAATGGGCGTAGGGCCAATAGCACGCTGGAAAGAAGCCGCTTTGCCAGAATTAGCCTTGCGTTTACGCTGGGCGTTTGGCATTAGCCTTGCCACCGCAGTGATTTTGCCTTTAATGCTAGGCAATTTAACGCCCATGATAGGCCTGGGTTTATTTTTAGCCTTTTGGGTTTTTGCCAGCAGTGCCGAATTGGTCTATCAACGCTTAGCGAAGTCAGATTTGCCATTGCTAGGCCGCATTAAAGCCAATTCACGCGCTTGGTGGGGCATGGTAATTGCTCATTTGGGCATTGCTGTGTTTGTGTTAGGCGTCACCATAGTCAAAGGGTTTGAATCTGAAATTGCCGTTAAAATGCTGCCAGGGGACGTCGCGCATTTAGCTGGTTATGACTTTACTTTTGATGGGGTGGTTGATCGCATTGGACCAAATTATCAGGCTAGTCATGGGCAAATTCATGTAACTAAAAACGGCGTATTGCGCACCATACTAGAGCCAGAAAAAAGACTGTATACCGTGACCAATATGCCGATGACTGAGGCTGGCATTAGCCCACACTTGTTGCATGATTTATACGCATCACTGGGCGAGCCGCTAGAAGGCGGCGCTTGGAGCGTGCGCATTTACCACAAACCTATGGTGGAATGGATATGGTTTGGTTGTTTAATGATGGCGTTCGGTGGCTTTTTGGCCTTGGCTGATAAGCGCTATCGTTTAAAAAGACGTGCCCCCAGTAAAGAAGTGAAAAGTAGTCAGCAGCCAAAAAATAGTAAAAAGGCCAAAGTATGAAACGCGGCTTAATTCCTTTGCTCATCTTTTTGGTGGTGGTCGGGTTTTTGTTTAAGGGTTTATTTCTTGATCCGCGTGAAGTGCCTTCGCCACTGGTGGGAAAACCCGCGCCGCAATTTAGTTTGCCAGTTTTAGATCACCCAGAAACTAAATTCTCGCCTAAAGATATGTTGGGCAAAGTTTGGTTGTTTAATGTGTGGGCATCTTGGTGCGCCGCGTGCCGCGATGAGCATCCGATTTTAGTGGAAATGTCTAAGGCAGGCTTTGTGCCAATTGTCGGCATGGATTACAAAGATACCCGCGCCGAAGCCCAGCAATGGCTAGATCAAGGTGGCAACCCATACCAAACTGTGGCGGTTGATGCTGATGGGCGTGTGGGGATTGATTATGGCGTGTATGGCGTGCCAGAGACCTATGTGATTGATAAAGCTGGCGTGATCGCTTACAAACAAATTGGCCCAGTGACCTACGATGCGCTGCGTGACAAAATTATTCCCCTAGTTAAAAGGTTGCAAGCACAATGACCTCAATACGTATCATTCGCTTACTTGCTTTGTTATGCGCACTGCAAGTGCCCAGTTTGTTGGCGCAAGAAGCACAACCTTTGCAGCCTAACGCCGCGGTAGAAGTGCAGGTAGAGCGGCTTTCTACACAATTGCGTTGCTTGGTTTGCCAAAACCAAACCATCGCCGATTCGCACGCTGAGCTTGCCCAAGACCTCAAGCAAGAAATCCGTGAAATGGCCGCTAAAGGCATGACTGATCAGGCTATTATTGACTATTTGGTAGTGCGCTATGGTGATTTTGTCCGCTATAAACCGCCATTTAACCCAGCCACCTCTTTGTTATGGTTAGGTCCATTTGGCTTGCTGTTGGCTGGTGCTATCGGCTTATTTACCATGTTGCGCAGACGTCAAAAAATGACAGCAGATGTACCATTGACTGCGGATGAAGCACGTCAAGTGAGCGAGTTGTTAAAGTAAGTCAATTTAAGTCAATGAAGGAATTCTAATGTTGGTATTTTTTGCGATAGTCATATTATTGCTGGTCATGGTGCTCACTTTTATAGTGCGGCCTTTAATGTGGCCTAGTGCTGCGGTCAAAACCACTGGCGAGGCGGAAAAACGCGAGATTTTTCGCCAGCAGTTTGACGAGATAGCGCAAGACAAGCTAATCGGTATGCTAGACGCCGAGCAATATGCGATAGCCAAAACCGAGCTAGAACGCCGTATGCTGGATGAGCTAGCCTATTCTGAGCAAGCTGCAACGCCAGCTAAGCCAGATGTAAGGTTGGCTTTTAGCCTGATGATTATCATCCCTATTTTAGCTATTTATCTTTACTTGGCGATAGGTCGGCCTATGGCGATAGTGGCAGCGGATATGCCCATGCCTACAGCTGATACCAGCCTGCCTATAGCGGCAGAAATGCCTGCCAGTGTGCCTGCCGCCAGTGCCGCCAATTTAGTGGGCACGGTAAGTTTAGCGTCAGCATTGGCTAATAAAATTGACCCAGCGGCTACCGTATTTATTTTTGCGCGGCCTACTAAAGGCGCACCTATGCCACTTGCTATAGTGCGTACCACGGTCAAAGACTTGCCTTACGCTTATCAGTTAGATGACAGTACTACGCTGATGTCTGATGTTAAACTTTCGCAAGCGAGCGAAGTGGTGGTGGTAGCGAGAGTCTCAAAAAGTGGCGACGCTAAAGCGCGGGCGGGTGATTTGCAGGGCATCTCTGAAGTGGTTAAACCAGATGGTACATCGGCGGTCGATATTGAAATTAATCAAGTACTGCCATAATTTAATATAAATGACAAAAGCCAGTAGCAATTTTGCTGCTGGCTTTTTAATTGGTGCGCCCGCCGCGATTCGAACGCGGGACCTTTGGCTTCGGAAACCAACACTCTATCCAGCTGAGCTACGGGCGCAATCAATTTGCCATTATAGCAAAGCATTGCCCGTCACGCCTTTTTTACCTTGGGCAAGTCCTTTTACCTTAAGTTAAAGTGCAGGTATAATCTTGCCAATATAAAACCATCCTTAGGAAATCACTGTTATGAGTAATGAATATAAAGGTTCTACGTTTTGGCAATTAATTTTGGTTATTCCAGGTACTATTTTAGCTTTTACTTTAATTATTTCGTTAATCGCTAAAACGTCTAGCGTGGCAAGTGCGCCTGCGGCAGTGGTGGCGGAATCGGCTGCGGCAACTGCGCAAGTTGAAGAAAACATTAAACCTGTGGCTACGGTAGAACTGGCGGCGGCGGATGCTGGCCCTCATGTAGATAAAACTGGTGCAGAAGTGGTGGCAGCAGTGTGTGGCATGTGCCATACCGCGGGCTTAATGAATGCACCTAAAATTGGCGATAAAGGCTTATGGGCACCGCGTATAGCGCAAGGTTATGATGTGCTAGTCAGCCATGCGATTAACGGTATTCGAGCCATGCCAGCACGCGGCGGCAACCCAGCCTTGACCGACGGTGAAATTGCTGGTGCAGTGGCGCACATGGCTAATGCCAGCGGCGCTAACTTTAAAGCACCAGCACCTAAGGCAGATGCAGTTGCGCCAGCGGCTGAAGCTAAGCCAGCCGCAGCAAACAAAGGCTAATGAGGCGGATGCTGGCTTAATAGTTTTTAAATTAATCACTGGTTTTAATAGTGAGCTTGATGACAATCAAAAAACCACTTAGGCGACTAAGTGGTTTTTTATTGCAGGCGAGTGATTGATGGCAAGCTACGCGATTGGTGATATTCAAGGTTGCTATCATGCTTTTCAGGCATTATTGGCGCGTATTGAGTTTAATCCAGAAATCGATGAATTATGGTTGGTGGGTGATTTAATCAACCGTGGTAGCGGCTCGCTAGAGGTATTGCGTTGGTGTTACGCGCATCAAGATTGTTTGAAGGTGGTGTTGGGTAATCATGATTTACATGCCTTAGTAGTGGCGGCAGGCTTTGTCCGAGCGCATAAAGGTGACACCTTAGATGCCTTGCTGGCCGCCAGTGATAAAGACTTGCTGCTCAATTGGTTGCGCCATCAACGATTGGCTTATTATGCGGCGCCTACGCCAGGCGAATATTATTTAATGGTACATGCTGGCCTATTACCAGCCTGGACGGCGCAACAAACCATGCACTACGCCGCTGAGGTAGAGGCAGCACTACAAGGGCCAAACTATTTAGATTTTTTAGCGCACATGTATGGCAACTTGCCCAATCGTTGGCAAGCTGATTTGACTGGTATAGAAAGGCTGCGGGTGATGACCAACGCCATGACTAGGCTGCGCGTTTGTACTTTACAAGGCGAAATGGAATTTCAATTTAAGGGTGAGTTGGCCGATGTGCCTAAAGGGTTTGTGCCTTGGTTTGATGTGGCTAACCGCGCCACGCAAGAGGTACAAGTGATTTTTGGTCATTGGTCAGCACTGGGCTTGCAGCGCAGGCCTAATATTTACGCCCTAGATACGGGTTGCTTGTGGGGTGGGCAACTCACCGCGATGAACTTGCAAACAAAAGAGATTAGGCAAGTAGAGTCGCATCCGCTGGATAAGCCAATCAAATTACAACGCTAATTTTTGAGTGATAAGCGATTGAATGTGCAGGGTTAAATCACGTCGGTTTTGCTGGTGCTCGGCCAGTTCGGCGGTCACAATCGGTGTAAGAAAATGCAGTTCTACCACTGGACGTTTTTGCCGCAATAATTGCCGCATAGATTGTGCCATGGTAGTCTCTCCCGCATAAGCTAAGGCAGTATTAATACCGCCAGCTGGGTGCGGATAGCGAATGGCAAGGGGCCAAATAGTCGATTGCGCGGCAATTGCTGATTGCACGACGCTGCCTTTGAAGGGCATGATGGTTGTGCCGTCGGTGGTAGTGCCTTCAGGAAATAGACATAGATTGTCACCCGTTTTTAAATGGCGGGTGGTGATGTCAACGATGCGTGTGGCATGGTGGCGTTTGCCACGCTCTATAAATAGCACATTGCCTTTGCTAATTAGATAGCCTAATACTGGCCAATTTTTAATGTCAGATTTGGCGATAAAAGTCAGCGGTAAGATGCTGTTGATGGCATGAATATCTAGCCAAGAAATATGGTTGGCGATAATCATGTTGTTGCTAGCGGTTTTGTATGATGGCGGGCTATCGCCTAGACGGACTAAGCTGACGTTAAAAATAGACAATAAATGTTTGCACCACCATTGAATAATTGCCAATTTAAAATGTTTGCTGCCTAGCGGAAATATTAAAGACACAATACACAAACCAACTAAGGTGTGGGCCGCCAAGCGGCTTATTCTAAAGCCGCGTGTGATGCTATTGGTGTTGATGTTACTCGTGTTAAATGTTGGCAAAGTCTCGGTTGATACGGCGCATACTGTCAAAATAATCGACTTATTTTAAAAAATGTGCGGCGTATCTTGGGTTGATTTTAGATAAGGGTAACATTACCAGCATATCGGCTGTGTTGAAATAGGGATCCCATGCTGGTTCACCACAAATATAGGCGCCAAGCCGTAAATAACCTTTAATTAAGGGCGGGCAGACTACTTGCATATCAGTGCGTAATGAGTCATTGATTAATGGGTTGCGCGGAAAAACGCGGTATTCAAGAGGGGCTAAATAATCCTCTGCTAATTTTTTGTACAAACTTGCCGCGGCATGGCCGCCGTCAGACATGCTGACGCTACCGCAGCCTATCATGTATTCGTAGTTGTGGATTTGCATGTATTTAGCTAGCCCAGCCCACAGCATGGTAATGGTGCCGCCATTGCGATAATTTTGGTGAACGCAGGCACGACCGACTTCTACGGTGCGGTCAAATAGGTGCGCTAGTCGGCTTAAATCAAACTCGCCCGCAGAGTAGTAACCACCAGCTTCATTGGCTTTTGAAGGGCTTAGAATTCGATAAGTACCTATCACTTGGTTGGTATCGCTATCACGCACAATAAGATGGTCGCAATATTGGTCAAAACCATCAACGTCTAGACCGCCAGCGCCTAATAGCTGCGCGCCCATTTCTTCAGCGAATACTTTGTAGCGCAAGCGCTGCGCTTCTTCGATTTCAAGCTGATTGCGAGCTAGGCTAATGCTCAGGCGTCTTTGTTCTGGTATAGATAGATCAACGTGCTTAGAACTTTGTACGGCAGGATTTACAATTGACAGTAATTCTTTGTTTAACATTAAAGTCTCCTTTGAGTTAGGGAGACTTTAATGGCTAAAGATTAAATTCTGGTGACAGAAATATGACCGTTTATTGACAGCAGGCCAGCTAACTGGCGCTATTTAATGGGAGTTAATGCGAGACGCGCGTTGTACCGCCAGTTTCAATTAAACGCACTTTATCACCCGCTTTAAATTGCTCGTCAGCTTCTTGTACGATGGCAAGTAATGGGCCGCCATCTACTTTTACAGTAATTTCTAGCGCATCTTTACGCGTGATGCCTTCTTCAATGGCCGAGCCTGCAATGCCGCCGACCACCGCGCCTATCACCGCACCTATGATATTGCCATCACCTTTGCCCAGCGAACTGCCTGCAACCCCACCGACAGCAGCACCTGCGGCAGTGCCTATGGGTGTTTTAGTGCCTTCTAGTTTGACTTGGCGCACACTTTCAACCAGCCCAGTTCTAATGGTTTGTACTTTACGCGCTTCATCTCGGCTGTAAACGGCGCCAGAATTTGAGCTAGCACAAGCGCCCAACCATAAACTTAATAAAGCGATTGATATTAATTGTATCGTTTTCATGTGTGATATCCTCTAAAAGTAATCTATTGATTTAGGCTTAAATGCCATCTAACTTAGTTTCATTGACCAGCGCTTGCGTATAAATGGCTTCTATCTCAGCCCGTGTTGGTTGATGGTTTTGCCCACCACGGCTTTCAATTTTAATCGCTCCCATGGTAGAAGCCAATCTGCCGCAGCTAGGCCAATCCCAGCCTCTTACTATGCCATACACTAGGCCAGCACGGTAGGCATCGCCGCAGCCGGTTGGATCAACGATGCGCATGGCTTTAACGCAGGGAATATCATAGCGTTGACCTTCGGCATAAATTTGTGATCCTGAGCCGCCAAGCGTCACGATGAGCGCTTTTACTTGTAGTGCGAGTTGCTCTAAAGTGAGGCCTGTTTTGTCTTGTATGATTTGCGATTCATAGTCATTGACGGCTAAGTAATCAGCCATTGCTATGAATTGCAGCAGCTCTTCACCGTTAAACATAGGCAGGCCTTGGCCAGGGTCAAACAAAAATGGAATGCCAGCGGCAAAACATTGACGAGCATGTGCAAACATGCCTTCACGTCCGTCGGGGGCAATAATCGCTAGGCTGACATTTTCTGCGTCATTGACGCTATTTTGCTGTGACGCTGTCATCGCCCCAGGGTGAAAGGCGGTAATTTGGTTGTCATCGGTATCTGTGGTGATAAACGCTTGAGCGGTAAAGCTGTTGGCGATGGTTTTGATATGTTTTGTATTGAGTTTGTTTTGTTCTAACCACTGACTATAGCTCGCAAAATCTTCACCTACGGTGGCCATAATTAATGGATTGCCTTCAAGTAATTGCAAGTTATAGGCAATGTTGCCCGCCGTGCCGCCAAATTCACGACGCATTTCTGGTACATAAAACGCTACACTGAGCGCGTGAATTTTATCGGGTAGAATATGGTTTTTGAATTGATCTTGAAACACCATAATGGTGTCGAAGGCGAGCGAGCCACAAATTAGCGTATGCATGAGGATGAGCTAGAGATGAAAGGCTTATTATCTTATTTTTTGCCTATAGCAGGCAAGTAACTTAAAACAAGCCACTTGACAGTGGTGGCGGCAGATTTAGGCGTTAGCGCTTTTTTTTTGCGCGCCGTCTATCAATATTTTGGCAGCTTTTTTGGCATAGCTCATGGCGCCAGAGCCGCGTTTCATTTGTTCGGCTTGCACTGCACCTTCGAATAATAGCGATAGTTGCAGGGCTAATCCTTGCGCATCTTCTATGTTGGCTTCAGCTGCTAAGCTGGTAATGTACTGTCTAAATTGTCTTGATTGCTCAGACGATAGCTGATGCACTGGATTATCTTCATTGGGGAACTCTGCCGAGGCTTTGATAAAGCCCATGCCAATAAAGTCGGGCGCCGAGACCCATACTTCAATAAACTCAAAAAGTTTTTGTATTTTATCGCTAGGTTTTTTTGCTTGGCTGTTGAGTTTGTCATTTAGCCAATTTTGAAAATTTTCATGGCTTTGGGTTAATACTTCGAGTATCAGTAATTCTTTACTGAGAAAGTATTTATAGAGCGTCATTTTTGTCGTGCCCGCTACTTCAACGATGTTGTCAACGCCGGTCGAATTAATCCCTTGGGTTTGAAACAAAGTCGTGGCAGTTGCGAGTATTTTTTCACGTAGTAGAGACATGGTTTTATTATACTAATCTGTATAACTGGCGTGCAATGTTTATTTAAGCTTAGCTGGCAGAATGCGCCATGAGCATGGGGGTGAAGTTGCAGCGAACTTTCTCAAGATAAATATTCGCAATCGCCAAATCATTGAGGTTGGTTGGCAATTTGCCGCCCACGACGTTTTCTAAATACACCGCTTTATCTTTGTCAGGGATTTGCAGCGCTTCTGGAAACTGGCAGGTGCCGTTGCGCATTTGTTCATATTTGGCATACATCGTGGCGGCATCTTGCGCACTCAAATTGGTACTGCTGAGCAAAGCTTGCCTGCTAGAGCCATGATGGCCGATATCAGCGAGTGAGCTTTGCAAAAAGTGACTGTTTAATAAACTGGGTAATAGCATGACGCCTAGGCTTATCAGCAACAGCAAGCTTGCCGCAATGCCGTAACTGGCAGATTGAGCCTCTAGTTGAGTACCTAGTTGCTTACCTAGAACGCCTAGGGCTTTTAATGGAGACCCATCTTTTTCAGTTTGCGCCAAAATAAGCGCATTGGCTGCTTTTTTTGCATGCGCTAAACTACCAGTGCCAGGCTGATTAATTTCTTGCTGGGTGGCGTTAATTGCAATCAGTACGATATGCTCAGCTAGCATACTCGGGTGGCTAGCGCCTAAGGCAAGCGCTTGTTGGGTAAAATAGCTAATAAGTTGCTGGGGTTCTTCGCTGTCGGTGCTAATTTGCAGATGTATGCTAGGCGCAGCTAGCCAATCGTCCAGAATATCAAATAAGCTAAGGATGCGCCCTTGCGGTGTGCTGCTGGATTTATCCAACATTTTAATCAGCAAATGAGATTTAAAAATTTCCATGCAATCTATCTATGCTATTTGCCTAGAAAGGCTTAACGACAACTAATATGACGACTATGGTGAGCACTAGTACAGGCAACTCATTAAACCAGCGGTACCATATATGGCTGCGCTGGTTTTTGCCCTGTTTAAAGTCATTGATTAGCTTGCCACAATAAAGGTGATAGCCAATCAGCAGCGCTACCAGCGTTAATTTTGGGTGCATCCAGCGACCTGAAATACCATAACCTAGCCACAACCACAGGCCAAAGGCTATCGCCAATATCGCCAGCGGCAACATAAATCGATAGAGTTTTTGCTCCATGAGTTTTAGTCTGTCAGAGGTGGCGCTGTCTGTCACCATAGCGTGGTTGACCAGTAATCTTGGTAAATAAAATAAACCAGCAAACCAGCTGGTGACAAAAATAATATGAAACGCTTTAACCCACAACATTGTTTTAACCGCCTTTATAACAGGATGACTGAGCGCTTATTTTGATAACTCAGCGTTTAATAATTGATCTAACTGCACAAAATCTAATTTGCCAATTGTACGTTGTAAACGCTTAGCTTGCTTGTCAAAAATAAATGTGCTGGGCGTTAAATCAACACCACCAAATTTTTCTGTTATATCGGCAAAGCCATCATGCATGACGGGGAAGGGCAATTGCTGTTGATGGACATAATTGAATACTTGAGCAGGGGGGTCGTCAGGCATAGCAACCGCGATCACTTCTAGGCCGCGTGCGTGGTATAGCTTATAGATCCTGACTAAATCAGGCATTTCCTCAATGCAAGTGTAGCAAGTGGTCGCCCAAAAATTCACCAGTACCAGGTTGCCTTTCAAGTCTGCCATGGCTATTTTTTTACCTTCAATCGTCGTAAAAGTGACATCAGGCGCAGTGCTATTTGGCAGCCATTTTAGGGCAGCCACACTGAGTAAGGCTGTGCTAATCATTGCTAACAATATTTTTTTTGATAAGGGCCGCATATCAGTAGTCTAACTTATTTTAGCTAATGGCAGATTGAAACTGCTTACGCCTTTATAGAATAGCAAGCCATTGTGAATAACCATGAAATAGATACGCTTATTTGCGGTGATTGTGCATGTTATAATCAAATTTTTAATAGCCAAGCTATTTATCTAAAAGCCAATGAACGCACCTCTACCTAGCAGTATTCAAAACGCCGAGCCGCAATCTAGCAAGCGTTTACGTGAAATTCCATATAACTATACCTCTTTTTCAGATCGTGAAATTGTCATTAGGTTTCTGGGTGAAGATATATGGGATACCCTAAATGAGTTACGCAGCCAGCGCAAAACTGGCCGCAGCGCACGTATGTTATTTGAGGTGCTTGGCGACTTATGGGTGGTGTCACGCAACCCTTACTTGCAAGATGATTTGCTAGAAAACCCCAAGCGCCGCAAGGCTTTAATTGATGCGCTACAGCACCGTATTGCAGCGATTGATGAGCGCAACGCAAGCGGCACGCCTAATGCTAAAGTGCAAAAAATGGTGCATGCTGCACAAAAGGCGGTAGAGAAATTTGCCGACGATTTTCGCAAAACTTATGATTTGCGTAAAAAAGCCTTACACAAATTCAGCAAAATTATCCGCAAAGATAATATACAGTTTGATGGCTTAGCTAGAGTGTCTCATGTGACTGACGCTACCGACTGGCGGGTTGAATATCCGTTTGTAGTGCTTAATCCAGATGCTGAAAAAGAAATTGCCGCCTTGGTGCGGGCGTGTATAGAGCTCGGTCTAACAGTTATTCCTCGTGGCGGCGGCACTGGCTATACGGGCGGGGCGATTCCGCTCACCCCGATGTCGGCGGTAATCAATACAGAAAAATTAGATCAACATAGCGGCGTGCAAATGCGCACCCTGCCTGGCGTATTAAGGCAAGTGGCTACCATAGAATGTGGGGCTGGTGTGGTCACCCGTCGGGCGATGGAAGCGGCAAGTGATGCTGGTCTAGAATTTGCCTGTGACCCAACCAGTGCTGATGCTAGCTGTATTGGTGGTAACGTTGCAGTCAATGCAGGCGGTAAAAAAGCCGTATTATGGGGCACCGCTTTAGATAATCTTGCCTCATGGCGTATGGTGACGCCAGACGCGCAGTGGCTAGAAGTCGAGCGCTTAGACCATAATCTTGGCAAAATACATGATATTGCCATGGCGCGCTTTAAAGTGAGCCGCTATGCAGAGGACATGAAAACCCTGCTGGCAGAACCTGAAATTTTAGAAATTGCTGGCCCTAGCTTTCGTAAAGTGGGCTTGGGTAAAGATGTGACAGATAAGTTCTTGTCTGGCTTACCTGGCATACAAAAAGAGGGTTGCGATGGACTCATTACCAGTGCGACTTTTATTTTGCACCGCATGCCTAAACACGTCAGAACCATCGCGCTAGAGTTTTTTGGCCATGTATCCAATGCCGTCCCTGCTATCGTTGAGATTAAAAATTATTTAGATGCTACCGCCAAGAAAGACCCGCTAGTATTGATGGCTGGCTTGGAGCACATGGATGAGCGTTATATTAAAGCAGTAGGTTACGCCACCAAAGCGGCGCGTCAACAGCGCCCAAAAATGGTATTGATTGCGGATATTGCCTCTGATGATGAAAATGCCGTGGGCGAAGCTGCTTCATATATTGTGCGTTTATGTAATGCCCGTGATGGCGAAGGTTTTGTTGCCGTGTCGGCCGAAGCGCGCAAAAAATTCTGGTTAGATCGTGCTAGAACGGCCGCCATTGCTAAGCATACCAACGCCTTTAAAATCAATGAGGATGTCGTCATTCCGCTGCCGCGTTTGGGCGATTACTCTGATGGTATTGAACGCATTAACATAGAGTTATCGATCAACAATAAATTACAGCTATTAGATGCGCTTGAAGTCTTTATGCAAAGCGAGTTGCCCTTGCAGGCCGATGAAGATGGCAATGCAGATAAGCAAATGGTGCAATCAAAACAAGTGATTGCCTTGCAATTGTTGCGTGATTTACGCGCGCATTGGCGCATGATTTTGAATACACTAGATGACCCTGTCACCGTGCTGGGGCCGCTAGGCGAGTCACTGAGCCAATATGAAAACGTATTTCGTGCCGTGCAATCTTATGATTTGCGTATTTCTTGGAAGCGTGAGCTGCTGCGCCCTATGGAAGATATTTTTGCCGGGCGAGAATATCAAAAAATATTAAATCGTTGTGATGAAATTCATAAAAGCGTTTTAAAGTCTAGGGTATTTATTGCACTGCACATGCATGCCGGTGATGGCAATGTGCATACAAATATTCCTGTCAACTCTGATGATTATGACATGATGCACACTGCACATGAGGCTGTTGGGCGTGTGATGGCCTTGGCTAAAAGCTTAAATGGCGTCATTTCTGGTGAGCATGGCATAGGTATTACCAAGATGGAGTTCTTGGAGGATTCAACCATTGCGGCATTTACTCAGTATAAAAATAAAGTAGACCCCAATGGACACTTTAACAAAGGCAAATTATTAGCAGGATCTGGCTTAGAAAACGCCTATACACCCAGCTTTGGTCTGCTTGAGCAAGAATCTATCATTATGGAACAATCAGCCATTGGTGAAATTGCCGATTCGATTAGTGATTGTCTGCGCTGTGGTAAATGCAAGCCAGTTTGTACCACACATGTGCCACGGGCAAATTTGTTGTATAGCCCACGCAATAAGATTTTAGGCACTTCATTGCTCATTGAAGCCTTTTTATATGAAGAGCAAACGCGGCGCGGAATTTCGCTTAAGCATTTTGATGAATTTAACGATGTGGCAGATCATTGTACGGTATGCCATAAATGCCTAAACCCATGCCCTGTGGATATTGATTTTGGCGATGTGTCTGTGGCCATGCGTAACTTCTTGCGTGAGCAAGGTAAAAAACAATTCAACCCAGGCACGGCAGTTGGCATGGCTTTTTTAAATGCTAAAGACCCAGCAACCATTAAGATGATGCACACTTTAATGGTGACTATAGGCTATAGAGCGCAAAATTTTGCACATAGTTTGGCTAAAAAGTTTCATCTTTTAAAAGATAAAATCAGGCCGCCAGCAACTGTAGGTAAGCCAGAAATCAAAGCCCAGGTCATACATTTTATTAATCGGCCTATGCCGAAAAAAATGCCGACTAAAACTTCACGTGCGCTTTTGGGCATAGAAGATGACAGCATGATTCCAGTTATCCGTAATCCGCAAAAAGTCACAGAAGATTCTGAAGCGGTATTTTATTTTCCAGGCTGTGGTTCTGAGCGATTGTTCTCAAATGTTGGATTAGCCACTCAAGCCATGCTCTATGAAGTGGGCGCAATCACGGTATTACCTCCTGGTTATTTGTGTTGTGGCTATCCGCAAACCGCTAGTGGCAACCATGATAAAGGTCAGGCGATTACGACAGAAAATCGCGTGTTGTTCCACCGTGTGGCCAATACGCTGAATTATCTAGACATTAAGACTGTTATTGTGTCTTGTGGTACGTGTATGGATCAGCTACAAAAATACCAATTTGAAAAGATTTTTCCAGGGTGCAGATTGCTAGATATTCATGAATATCTCATGGAAAAAGACATTAAGCTCAAAGGCGTGACGGGGACAAAATATATGTATCACGACCCCTGCCATACGCCCATGAAGACCTACAAACCGCTAGAAGTGACCAATCAGCTGATGGGGCAAGATGTACAACTGAATGACCGTTGTTGTGGTGAGAGCGGTACTTTTGCCGTAGCGCGGCCAGATATTGCTACGCAAGTCAAAATGCGCAAGCAAGAAGAGCTAGAAAAAGGCATGGGCAAGTTGGGCTTAACGGTAGGGGCGCCAGAAGAAAAAGTAAAAATACTGACTTCATGCCCAAGTTGTTTACAAGGCTTGTCTAGGTATGGTGAAGATACGGGGATAGAGGCGGACTACATTGTGGTAGAGATGGCGAAGCATATTCTTGGTGAACATTGGATGCAAGACTATGTGAAAAAAGTCAATCAGGGCGGCATAGAGAAAGTGTTGCTCTAGCCTGACGGTGCTGTGCTGCTAGGGTATAAAAGGCAAGAAAATAGCAGTTGCCAAGTTTTGCATGACCCGTGAAATAAGCCGTTCTGACTTTTCTGCTAGCGCAATGGCATATAAATCTGTGCGGCCTATCATTTTGCCAAATTCGCGTTCAAAAGATAAGTTTTTCTCGGTGTCGTTGATTTCATTGCTTAGCAAATACAGTTTGCCAGCTTCATCTCTTGCGTTTGATAGTTTCCATGTGGCTATTTCAATATTTCTAGCCACGTTATACAGAAATTGCGGGTCTATGCTATCGGTTAGGTAGAAATCTGTTTTGTTGCCATGCGCCTGCAATAGCATGGTTTGCAGACCGACAATAAAAGGTAGCACACGGTCTCCTTTATATTCAGGCTTGAACGCTAAAAAAATAGCCTCAGTGCCTTGTTTATTGTCTATCTCTTTAAATAAGCAATGATGTTGCTGCTCGCCGTCTATGACCCATGTCGCCATTTTTTCAGCATTATCGCTAGTACTTTTCGCAAGCTCATGTGGGTTACGTTTATAGAGTTTAATCATTAAATGACGCAAACTTTGCATATTCTCAGATATTTCAACATCGGCCATGCGATCAAAATCACTTTTAGCCAATTGATTGCCTGAGCTTCTGTCGCTGCGCTCTGGAATAGGCTTGCGCTGCACAGGGGAGTTGAGCGCACAAGCGACTAAATGACAGCTTACTAAAAGTAAAATTAGCCGCTGCTTTGCACTATTGTTCATTTTGCTTGCACGATGCGTGATTTAGGAAATATTGCGCTAAATGTACTGCCCACGCCCAACTCACTGCTAATTTCTAACTTAGCCTGATGCCTAATTAAAATGTGCTTAACAATAGATAAGCCCAAGCCTGTGCCGCCAGTCTCGCGGCTGCGACTGCGATCTACACGATAAAAGCGCTCGGTGAGTCTATCTATGTGCCGCTGTTCTATGCCTATGCCCGAGTCTTTCACACAGAATATCGCTTCGCCACCTTGCAATCCCCAGCTAATCTCTATTTCACCTGGTTTATCGGCATTATTGGTAGGCGTGTAACGAATGGCATTACTCACTAAATTACTAAATACGCTGCGAAGTTCATCCATAGAGCCAGTTAAATTAAGTTTAGGGTCTACTACAAGGCGGATGTTGTGTTTGATTTTATTTAAACTTTGGCTCAAACCTAGGGCATCATTTTGTACGGATTTTAGTAAACTAGGCATATCGATCTGACTATTGTCAGGCTCTTCGGTATTGCTTTCTATGGTAGATAAGGTCAGTAAATCTTCAATAATGCGGCGCATTCTTAAGGTTTGTTCTTCCATCATGGCAAAGTAAGGTTTTAATTTATCTGGTACTGCGCCTTCCATGTCGATGAGGGTTTCCAAAAAGCCACCTACTACTGTTAGCGGCGTGCGAAGTTCATGTGAAACATTAGCAATAAAATCTCGACGCATGACATCTACTTTTTCTAGCTGCGTCATGTCGTGGCTGATTAATAATTTTTGATTATCGGCAAATGGAATGAGTTGGATTTCTAACACCATGTCTGGGTTACGCCAAGACTTGAGCTTAAATGGCTCATGATATTGTTCGTTATATAGATAGGAAATAAAATGGCTGTTGCGAATTAAGTTAACGATAGGCAGGTTTTTGTCGGTCTTTAAATCTAGGCCAAGTTGATTTTCTGCATTAGGCGTGCACCACTCAATTTCGTTGCTACTGCTGAGTATGACTAAGCCGTCAGGCATGGCGCTGGTGGCTAAGTTAAAGCGCTCTAGTGCAGAATTTAATTGGGTTTGGTTCGCTGTATTATTGCGCTCATATTTTAGCAAAAGGTTAAAAACATCTTCCCACAAACCTAACCCTTCAGGGATGTCTTTGAGCGCGGGTTTTTTAAACCAAGTTTGTAAATGTTGCAACCAAAAAATATGGTTGGCTATATAAACTAATAAGCTAGTTGAGAATATAAGTAACGCTGTGGTGACGTCACTAACCAGCCATGAGAATAGAGCGATGACTATCAATGCGCAAATAAATAAGCCAGCTTTCCAACGGATATCTTGCACGGATGAATTTTTTCAAAAAATTAACGTGCTTAATTATAGCTAGGAATTAAAAAATTAGAGGATATTTATAGCTCAATTTGAACAATGATCGTTTAGTCACTCTTATTTGAGCATCTGTATCCAGCACCGCGCACGGTTTGAATAAGATCTTCATGACCAGAAACGGATAGGGCATTGCGTAAGCGCCGGATATGCACATCGACAGTACGATCTTCAACAAATACGCGGTCACCCCACACTTTGTCCAGTAACTGGCTGCGAGTATGCACACGCTCGGTATTCGTCATAAAAAAGTGCAACAGCCTAAATTCAGTGGGGCCTAAATCTATGGTTTTTTGGTTGCCAGTGACTCTATGCGTGGTTGGGTCTAAGCGTAAGCCATTGAGCTCTATTGGGTCATCTGTCATTTGCGGTGCGCGGCGGCGCAGCACAGCCTTAATCCTGGCATTGAGTTCACGCGGGCTAAATGGCTTGGTCACGTAGTCATCAGCACCGACTTCTAGGCCACGTACTTTGTCGTATTCATCACCACGCGCGGTTAGCATAATGATAGGGATAGATTTCGTCTGAGCATCAGATTTCAATTTTCGGGCAAATTCTAAGCCGTTCATGCCAGGCAGCATCCAATCTAGTAAGATTAAATCTGGAATGGTTTCACGCATTAAATTTTGCGCAATTTCTACACTTAGGGCACGTATGGCATTATGGCCAGCTTGAGTGATATTAAGTGAAAGTAGCTCTTGAATGGCGGGTTCGTCTTCAACAACCAGTATATTGGCGGGCATATATTTTCCTTATGTAACTTTTTATAATTCACACTGTTAGTTTATGACCTTAATGTGACTTATTTATGACAAATATTAAACCCACGCATAAGAAAATTGCCATTTATTTTATTTTGTTACATTATGATACATAATATTTTTTTACTAAAAATAATACTTAATTAGTGAGGACGGAATGGCAAATTTTCTATCAAAAGAGCGCATTATTGCAAAGCCTAATTTTAATCGCTGGCTAGTGCCGCCTGCGGCTTTGGCGGTTCATTTATCCATAGGTATGGCGTATGGATTTAGTGTGTTCTGGAAGCCCTTGGGCAAAGTGCTGATGGGAGAAGATGGCACGCCAATCAAGGCTTGTGCCGCAGGAGCCGCGACCTTTTCAGATAAATTAAGTGGTACGGCAACAGCCCTGTTTGCAACAGATTGTAATTGGACGCAGTTTGATTTGGGCTGGATGTTCACCTTATTTTTTGTGTTGCTTGGTTGCTCGGCAGCATTGTGGGGTGGCTGGCTAGAGCGTGAGGGGCCGCGCAAGGCTGGTTTGGTGTCTATGCTGCTCTGGTGCGGTGGCTTGCTTATTTCCGCCTACGGCGTATATGCTCATCAATTGTGGTTAATGTGGCTAGGCAGTGGCGTTATTGGTGGCATTGGTCTAGGTTTGGGCTATATTTCACCAGTTTCTACGCTGATTAAATGGTTTCCTGATCGTCGTGGTATGGCTACAGGGATGGCGATTATGGGCTTTGGTGGGGGGGCGATGATAGGCTCGCCATTGGCCACTAAATTAATGGCTTATTTTGCCACATCTAATGGCATAGGCGTTTGGCAGACTTTTGTAGCGCTGGCCGCCATTTATTTTGTTTTTATGCTATGTGGTTCTTTGGCTTATCGGGTGCCGCCAACTGGCTGGAAGCCAGCTAACTGGACGCCGCCTGCTACACAAAGTAATACCATGATTTCATCTAGGCATGTACACCTTAAAAATGCTCATAAGACGCCTCAGTTTTGGTTGCTCTGGTTGGTGTTATGTATGAACGTTTCGGCAGGTATAGGCATCATAGGGGCGGCTGCACCTATGTTGCAAGAAACTTTTGGCGGTGCACTGATAGGTCAGCCCGATATAGGCTTTGCTGATATTAAGAAAGATGAGCTACTCACAGCTGCGGCGGCAGCTGTAGGGGCAGGTTTTGTCGGCTTAATTTCCCTATTTAATATTTTTGGGCGTTTTGCTTGGGCAACTTCGTCAGATAAATTAGGCCGCAAACGCACTTATTATATTTTCTTTGTTTTGGGCGCCATCATGTATTGCACCGCCACTTATGTGGCTGGCTTTAAATCTTTGGCTTTATTCGTGGCCAGTTTTTGTGTGATTGCCTCTATGTATGGTGGCGGTTTCGCCACTATCCCTGCTTATTTGGCGGATATGTTTGGCACTCAGTTTGTTGGGGCAATTCATGGTCGCTTACTCACGGCATGGTCTACCGCTGGCATTTTAGGGCCTGTGGTCGTCAATTACATGCACGACACTAGGTTAGAAGCTAATGTGCCTTTTGATCAAATCTACGCACCGATTTTTATCGTATTAGCAGGTTTATTGGTGGTTGGCTTTATTGCAAACTTTTTAGTTAAACCTGTTGATGAAAAATACTATATGACGGATGCAGAACTAGAAGCTGAGCGCAAATTAGCGCATGAAAAATCAGCGCCAGCCTCGTTCAATAAGTCTGCTGCAACTTTACCAGCTAGCAATCATCCTATGTTGGTTGTTGTGGCTTGGGCCTTAGTTTTACTGCCGATAAGCTACGGTATTTGGAGTACAGTGCAAAAGGCTTGGGGCTTATTTCATTAAGATATGTGACTAAATATGCGGTAAAATACGCACAATATGAATAAAAGCTATTCATTAAGAATAATAAGGATAAATAGTGAAAGAAATTGAAAAAAATTTGGATGGAACGGGTCTGCAAATTGGTGTGGTGCTATCCAGATTTAATAGTGACATAGGCGATGGTTTGCTCAGTGCGTGTACTGCTGAACTTTTAAACTTAGGTGTAGCAACAGATGCAATTACTATTGTCACCGTGCCAGGTGCCTTAGAAACACCATTGGTATTGCAGCACATGGCAATTAGCGAAAAGTTTGATGCGCTAGTGGCTTTAGGGGCCATTATTCGTGGTGAAACCTACCACTTTGAAGTGGTTTCAAATGAGTCTGCTCGTGGGATTTCTGAAGTACAATTCAACACAGGCATTCCTGTGGCAAATGCAGTTTTAACCACAGAAGATGACGATCAAGCCATTGCTCGTATGCATGTAAAAGGCGCAGAAGCGGCTCAGGTCGCTGTTGAAATGGCTAATTTGATTCGGGCGCTATAATGACCGCTAAGGGATTAATCGATATTGCACAACCGGTGACTGGCTTGTTGAGCGAAAAGAGTACACACAAAAACCTCCAGAAACAAACAGCTGCAGCGAAAAAGAGTAGAGGTAAAAATCGCAGAAAATCACGCGAATTAGTGCTGAAGGCAGTTTACCGTGGCATGCTCAATGAAACTGACCTGTCCTCTGTCTATCGTGACATGACAGAAGACCCTGATTACAGTAAGGCAGACGAATCTTATTTCAAGTCGCTATTGGAGTCCGTCAATAGCCATGTGGCTGAGCTTGATGAAAAGATGGCGAATTTCATCGATAGAAACATTGCTGAATTAAGTCCAGTAGAACATGCAATATTAAGAATTTCTGGATGTGAACTAATGTTTGATCTGAGTATACCGTATCGTGTTGTCATTAACGAAGGTGTCGAGTTGGCCAAGATATACGGCGGCACAGATGGGCATAAATATATCAACGGGGTTTTAGATAAGCTTGCAGCTGATGTACGTATGACTGAGGTTCAAAATATTAAAAACTAATATGGCAGAGCGACTACCTTATTTACTCAAGCAGCTTGAGCGGCTCAATTCAATTGGCGTTGCGCTTTCAGCAGAGCGTGACAATAAGCGTCTCTTGGAAATGATTTTGCTGGGTGCTACAGAAATCACCAATGCTGATGGCGGTACGATTTATACCGTGACTGATGATAGGCAGCTTAAGTTTGAAATTATGAGCAATAAAACACTCAATATTGCGCTGGGTGGCAGCACAGGAAAACAAATCCCTTTTTCGCCACTATCTTTATATTTAAATAATGGACAACAAAATCTAACCACAGTAGCAACATACGCCGTCTTAAATGATAGGACTGTCAATATTGAAAATGCCTATGAAGCCAAAAATTTTGACTTTACAGGCTTGCGTAACTTCGACGAAGAAACAGGCTACCACTCAAAGTCTTTTCTAACAATTCCCATGAAAAATCATGAGAGTGAAATCATTGGTGTATTACAGCTTATCAATGCCATTGATAATGAGACTAAGCAAATCATTCCTTTTTCCGTAGCAAATCAAAGTTTAGCTGAGTCCTTGGCGTCGCAAGCTGCGGTTGCAATGACTAACCAAAATTTAATCGAGGGATTAAAAGCCCTATTTGAGGCCTTTATTGAGTTAATGGCTGAGGCAATTGACCAGAAGTCGCCATACACAGGCGGACATTGTCGGCGTGTACCTGAGCTGACCATGATGCTAGGGCAAGCGGCGATTGATGCTAAAACTGGGCCGCTTAAAGATTTTACCTTGAGCGAAAAAGAGGTTTATGAGCTAAAAATTGCTGGTTGGTTACATGACTGCGGTAAAGTCGCTACCCCTGATCATGTCATGGACAAAGCGACAAAGTTATCTGCCATGTTTGATCGTATCCAATTAATAGACCAGCGCTTTGAGCTACTCAAAGCACAAGCAGAATCTGCTATGCTCAAGAGGCAGCTAGCCTTGTTTAAGCTTGGGCATACTGAAGATCTTGCTGCGCCTGAATCGGCGCATTTGGCATTTATTCGGCAATGCAATGAAGATCGTGAATTTTTACGTAAAGCTAATTATGGTGTTGAATTTATGACACCACAAGATCAGCAGCGTGTGCGTGATATTGCCGCTATGCCAATATTGGATGCGGATGGCGCACAGATGCCTTTCTTAACTGACAATGAAGTGTTAAACCTCAATATTGAGCGGGGCACGCTAAACGCCGAAGAGCGCATGATTATCAACAATCACATCAACGTCACGATTAGCATGCTGGAGTCTCTGCCTTACCCTAAAAGTCTAAGACGCGTGCCAGAGTATGCCTGTGGTCATCATGAGCGCATGGATGGTAGAGGCTACCCTAGGGGCTTAACTCGCGAGCAGATGTCAGTGCCAGCTCGCGTCATGGGCATAGCGGATATTTTTGAAGCGCTGACATCCAATGATAGGCCTTACAAAAAAGCGAAAACATTGACCGAATCACTGCATATACTAGGTAAATTAAAGTTAGATCATCATATAGACCCAGATTTATTTGACCTCTTTATACGTGAGAAAATATATCTAAAATATGCACTGTGCTTTTTAGAAGCTGAGCAAATTGATGTGGTTGATGAAACAAAAATCCCAGGATATCAGCCTTAAATCATAGTTATTTTGACAGCCTTACAGCCAGATTGGTCGCAACTTAAATAACTGCCTTGCTCATACCAGTCGCCTAGTACCCAGCGTGTGATCGCATGTCCATCTAGCTGGATGAGATGTTTATTCGGCCTATGTGTGTGGCCATGTATGAATACATTTGGATAATGATACTTTTGGAGTAAGTTGTTCACGGCGTCAGGGTTCACATCCATAATGTCAGATGATTTTTGCCGCTTTTCATCTTCACTGCGTTCTCGAATACTGCGTATTTGATCTTTTCTCGCCGCTAAAGGTAGGCCTAAAAAATCTGATTGCCATTTAGCATCGCGTACTAGATTACGAAATTCTTGGTAGGCTAGGTCATCTGTACATAGGCTATCGCCATGACTAAGCAGCACAGACTGGCCATGTAAATCAATCATAGTAGGGTCATCTAGCAGGGTGATATTGGAGGCGCTGCAAAATCGCTCAGCAATGAGAAAGTCACGGTTGCCGTGCATCAAATACAGCCTTACGCCAGCATGAGCTAAGGCATAAAAAGCATCAATGACGGCTTGATGTTGCAGGTCATCAATGTCGTCATCTCCTGCCCAGAATTCAAATAAGTCACCCAAAATATAGAGTGCATTTGCATTTACAGCGGTATATTTTAGAAAGTCTAAGAATGCCTCAGTAATTTTGCCGCGACTGGCACATAGGTGTAAGTCTGATATAAACAGATCGGGCTTTACTATGCTAGCACCTACTATGCTGGAGTTTATTGTGTTTGAGCCTGATTTATCCTCGGTTTTTTTCACAATAAACTCAGTCTATTAAATTATCAGTGAATAGCCATAGACTAAAACTAGCTAATTTAGCAGCGAGCAGCGCTGTTAATGATGACATTTTCAACAGGTACGTCTTGATGGCCATGTCGGGTTGTTGTTGCCACTTTTTTAATTTTATCGACAACATCCATGCCAGCTGTGACCTTGCCAAATACACAGTAGCCCCAACCGCTGCTGGTTGGCGCGCTGTGATTTAAAAAATCATTGTTACCCACGTTAATGAAAAACTGGTTGCTGGCAGAATGCGGTGCTGAGGTGCGGGCCATGGCAATAGTGTATTGGTCGTTACTGAGACCATTATCGGCTTCATTTTTTATTTCATCTGCGGATTTTTTTTGCTGCATTTTATCGTCAAATCCGCCACCTTGAATCATAAATCCATCAATGACGCGATGGAAGATAGTGCCATCGTAAAATCCGTCGTCTACATATTGTAAAAAATTAGCCACGGTAATGGGTGCTTTTGCGGCATCCAGTTCTAAAGTAATTTCGCCAAAATTGGTAAGTAGTTTAACCACAAAATATCCTTAATTTAAAAGAGTGTTAATAACAAGGTGAAGAAAATAAGCCAGCACTAAAGTGGCTTGGTATTGAGTTTAATTTGATGAATGAGTATGGTTGATTTTGGTACGTCAGAATAAGGGCCAAGGTTCTTGGTTGGCGTGGCACCGATCTCACGCACCACATCCATGCCTTTAAGTACGCGACCAAAAACGCAGTAGCCAATTAAATCAGGGTCTGAACCCTGAAAGTTAAGTGGGACGTTATTTTCAAGATTAATAAAAAATTGTGCGGTAGCCGAATTAGGGTCGCTAGTTCTTGCCATGGCTATCGTGCCAGGCTCATTGAGCAAGCCATTAGCTGCCTCATTGACTATGGGCGCTAAAGTTTGTTTTTCAGACATATCTGCTGAAAACCCGCCCCCTTGAATCATAAAGCGATTAATCACACGATGAAAAATGGTGTCTTTATAAAAACCAGAATCGACATATTTCATAAAGTTGGCCACCGTTTTAGGTGCTTTTTCTGGGTAAAGTTCCACAATAAAGTCACCACGATTAGTTTCAAAAATGACTTGTGGATTAGCGGCGAGGGCCAGTTCGCTGACAAAGGCAGCGCAAGTGATGAGTGCGATGATAAGATACTGTTGAATGTGTCGCATGAGATTCCTTAAAATTAGCCTGTACATACAGTTAGATGATACTTAATAGATGCTGATAAGTGGGAAGATCAAAGTGCAGAGTATTGGTTAATATGGTGAGGTCAATAGCCTACCAGTCTATACCGACCCTTCAGAAATAATTTTCCAGCTATTATCTTCCTTAATCCAGTATTGCCGTTTCTGCATTTTATTACTTAATGCAGGACTCTTGAAATATTGCATAAAATCAACAACTACCAGCTTCTTATCGCCATCAGGGTAGGCAAACATACTTATGTTAGACAGTGAAATATCTACTTTGGGCTTGTTTGCTTGTACTCTAAATTTATGCTCAGCCCATTGCTGATAATTAATGCCATTGTTTGAAAAGGCATGAGAATAGTGTGATAAGTATTGATTAGTATCTTGTGATTTCCAGTCATTAAGCCAGGCATCGATGGCGAGTTGTAGGCTTTGCTTTTCCGCGTCAGATTGATCTGTGCTTGTCCATTTTAAGTGTTCTGCAATAATTACTGGCGTCTTACCCGTTTGTAAAATAGGCGCTAAAGTTTTTAAGTCTTGGTTGGTTAATACAACGCAGCCATCACTGGCGCGCGGTGGACGGCTGTATGTGTCGCTTGGGGTGCCATGCAACCAAATCCCAGAGCCACTTCTATTATGTTGCATATCCCATTCATTGGGATAATTGAGCGGGTATGCGCCATCTCCATACATATCGGCTAAGGGTTGGGTGAGTTTGGGTTTGGCAAAATAGACACCGATAGGCGTACGCTTATCACCCTCAGATTTTTTGTCCACGCCATTTTTACCAACAGTGACGTAGAAGTCGGCGACATAGCTTAATTTATCGCCATCATTTTTATATAAATAAAGGCGTGATTTATCAGTGTCAACCACAATCACATGGCCTTGCTGTTGATTGGGCGCTAATAATAAATTTGGCACTTTATCTAAATTTTCATGGGAAAGATATCGGTCAATGCGAACACGCGCTTCATCTTGCAGATCTTTAATGGCTTCGGTCTGATTAGCATTTGCGCTACCAAACGCTTGCAAGCTTTGCGCTTGCGCCATAAGCAAGTCGCCACGCACGAGATAGGCCAACTTGAAATTAGGCGTTTTACTGATGAGTTCGTCTACAGTATTTAAAGCCTGTTGATTTTTACCCTGGGTCACTTCTAGCAAACTTTTGACCAGTAAATTTTCTGCTAAATCGTTTAAGTTGTTCAATTTAGGCTCAAGCAGGAAATTACTTAGGCTGTAGTTATTAATGGCTGTCGCATTCCACGGCATCAATGTTATTGCTGCTAGAAGTACATAGGTTAAACTTTTATTTAAAAGCATCAAGTAATCAATTACCTTAAAAATTTGTATTTAAAAAATACATAGCGACTGTTACGCTAAATTTACAAAAACTGGCGAAGTGTGCTTAAGTTAAGTTCACTTCGCGCAGAAGGTATTAATTTTTTGCAATTTCCTCTTGGATATACCAGCGCTCGCCTTCTTTTTTCATCATCAGTGTTTTACTGGTGTAAATAGGTTTGCCATCTGCACGGTAAGCTTGTTTAAAGTGTACTTTGGCATTATTGTTATCTATCGTAGTGATGTTGATGTTAGACAAACTAACACTAATTTTAGATGGACGACTAATACGCTCTTTACGTAGTTGCTCCCAAGCTTTGCGGCTTTGACCTTTGGCTGGTTGGAAGCTAGCGCCGTAACTTGCAAAATACTGTTCAAGGTTTTTTGATGACCAAGCTTGCGCCCAATTATTTACCGCTGAAGTTAGACTCTCTTCGTTATTTTTTGGGGTGTCTGCCGCCACTTTTGTGCTTGGGGCGTCAGCTTTTTTCACGTCTGCTGTAGTAGCTGAGCTGACGGCTTTTGTGTCAGCTTTGACTGGCTCTTTTGACGCTATAGTAGTTTTGTTGCCAGTACCAAACAAATCTTTAATCAGCGATAATTTACCCTTGGCACGCGTATTGCTGGTATCTAACTGCAAGGCTTTATCGTAAGCTTCAGAGGCCATACGGGCATAAATGTCGCCTAGGTTTTCATGGGCAGTTGCGTAAGTTGGGTGGGTTTTTATTGCGGTTTCTAGCGCTTTTCTGGCTTTATCAAATTGCCCTTGATCAGCGTACAGCACCGCTAAATTGTTGTATGGTTCAGGCAGGTTGGGAAATTTTTCAGTAACATCTAAAAAGATTTTAATCGCTTCATCGCGGCGACCTTGCTCAGCCAATAAAACGCCTTTCATAAATAATGCCTGCGCGTTTTTTGGGTTGGCCGTAATGTAAGTATTGAGTTTTTCTATTGCCGCGGCAGCTTGTCCTTGATCTGCCATTTGAGAAATGTCTTTAAGCTCATCGGCTTGGGCTATTGGCATGAATAGGCTGATAGATAAAATCAAAACGGACTTGGTAATTATGGCGTTTAGCAAAGAAATAAATTTATTCATTGTGATATACTTTTTTAGTTAACTGACAAAACGTAATTCTATCAATAGCCTAGCCAACATCCAATAGTTCATTTGGGTTTAATGCTATATATTTCGTAATAACTTTCTTATGGCACTTAATTTATATGAGATTTGTTTAAGATTTAATTAAGTGATATTCAACACAATTTACAATTCTAGCCTCAATAAATCATCCACTTATGTTAAAAATTTATAATACGCTTGCACGTGAAAAGCAAGTATTTACGCCAATTAATGCGGGTAAAGTCAGCATGTATGTATGTGGCATGACGGTCTATGATTATTGTCATTTGGGCCACGCCCGCGTCATGGTGGTGTTTGACATGGTAAGTCGCTGGCTGCACGCTAGTGCTTACGTGGTGAATTACGTGCGTAACATCACCGATATTGATGACAAAATTATTCAGCGCGCAAATGATAACAAAGAGAGCATTGCCCAATTAACTGAGCGATTTATTCAGGCGATGAATGAGGATGCCGCAAAGTTAGGTGTCATACCGCCAGATATTGAGCCTAAAGCCACTGATTTTGTTGGGGGCATGATTACCATGATTGCCAGCTTAATCGAAAAAGGCTATGCCTATGCAGCAGATAATGGCGATGTGTTTTATGCGGTCAATCACTTTGCTGGTTACGGTAAGTTGTCTGGTAAGTCTATAGAGGATTTGCGAGCGGGCGAGCGGGTAGAGGTGGATAGCAACAAGCGCGATCCTATGGATTTCGTGTTGTGGAAATCGGTAAAGCCTAACGAACCTAGTTGGGATTCGCCTTGGGGCAAAGGTCGGCCAGGCTGGCATATTGAATGTTCTGCGATGAGTTCGCACCACCTAGGTGAGCATTTTGATATTCATGGGGGTGGTCAGGATTTGCAGTTTCCGCATCATGAAAACGAAATCGCCCAATCAGAAGCCGCGCATAGCCATGATGGCAAACCCTGTCAAATGGTCAATTACTGGATGCATAATGGCTTTGTGCGGGTGGATGACGAGAAAATGTCTAAGTCTCTGGGCAATTTTTTCACGATACGCACAGTGTTAGAAAAATATGATGCAGAAGTAGTCAGGTTTTTTATTTTAAGGGCGCATTATCGCAGCCCGCTAAACTATTCTGACCAGCACTTGGATGATGCAAAGTCGGCATTGACCCGCCTTTATACCGCCTTGCGTGCTTATCCAGTGATAGATACGGAAATCAATTGGCAGCATCCGCAGGCTGCCCAGTTTAAGCTCGCGATGGATGATGATTTCAACACCCCTGAAGCTATGGCGGTATTGTTTGATTTGGCGAATGATGTCAATAAAACAAAGTCTTTGGCATCAGCCACTTTATTAAAAAACTTGGCAGGTGTTTTGGGCTTGTTGGGCCGCAATGCCAGTGAGTTTTTACAAGGTACGATAGCAAGTTCTAGCTTGCAGCAGGCAACTGAACCCACATTAGATAGCCGGAGTATAGACGGTAAAATTCTACAGCGTGCCGCAGCTAAAACAGCGAAAAATTTTGCAGAAGCAGACCGTATTCGGCAAGAGCTGGCAGATGCAGGCATTATTTTAGAAGACTCTGCACTAGGCACGAATTGGCGTCGCGCATAATTTTTAACTATGAAAAAAAGATAGAAAGGAAGTATTTATGCCAGTTAAATTAACTGCTCCACAAGCATCATCTTTATTGCCTGTTAGGGGTGTTAAATTAGGCTTTGCCGAGGCGAATATACGTAAACCCAATCGTAAAGATGTGCTGGTGATGACTTTAGCAGAAGGCAGTAAAGTGGCTGGCGTTTTTACCTTAAACCAGTTTTGTGCCGCCCCCGTTATTTTGTGTAAAGAATTTCTAGCGCAACCTGCAAATATTCGTGCCTTGCTAGTCAATACTGGTTGTGCCAACGCGGGTACAGGCGAAGACGGCTTGAGTCGCGCCAAGCAAACTTGTGAAGCTTTGGGTCAATTACTCAACTTGCAAGCTAATCAAATATTACCTTTTTCTACTGGGGTTATTTTAGAACCCTTACCCGCCTATAAGCTGATTGCGGCCTTGCCAGCGGCAATACAAAACCTAAAAGAAGATAACTGGTTGAATGCCGCGCAAGCAATTATGACCACAGATATTGTCGCCAAAGGTGCCTCGCGTAGCCTCATGCTAGACGGTCAGCGTATCACGATCACTGGCATCAGCAAGGGTTCTGGAATGATACATCCCAATATGGCAACCATGCTGGCATACATAGCCACTGATGCTAATGTTAGCCAATCAGCGCTGGAGAGTATGACCCGTTATGCGGTCAATAAGTCGTTTAATTGCATCACCGTGGATGGCGACACTTCTACAAATGATAGCTTGATTTTAATGGCGACTAATCAAGCGGGTAATGCTGAAATCACTGAATCTAGTGCCAATTTTAATGCATTACGTGATGCCTTCACTGACTTGGCGATTGAGCTTGCACAAGCGATTGTGCGCGATGGTGAAGGGGCGACGAAATTCATGACCATACAAGTGCAAGGCGGACGTGATGAATTAGAATGCCGCAAAGTCGCTTATGCGATTGCACATTCACCTTTAGTCAAAACGGCATTTTTTGCGTCTGACCCTAACTTGGGGCGCATTTTGGCAGCCATTGGCTATGCGGGCGTTGAGCAATTAGACGTGCACGCACTCAAGCTGTATTTGGGCGACGTGTTAGTAGCTGAACATGGTGGAAGAGCCGCAGCTTATCAAGAAGAGCAGGGTTCGGCCGTGATGAAAGAAGCGGAAATTTTAGTGCGAGTTGATTTGGCTAGAGGTTCTGCTAGCTGCACGGTTTGGACCTGCGACTTTTCTTATGACTATGTGAAAATTAATGCAGACTATCGGTCCTGATGCTGCAAAGCCATTGCCAGATCATGAGGTTACTCATGCCGCTGTAGGCGTTATACAACGTGAAGATGGACAAGTATTATTGGCTGAGCGGCCGTTAGGTAAGCCTTGGGCGGGGTATTGGGAGTTTCCTGGCGGCAAGGTAGAAGATAACGAAACATCAGAACAAGCTCTAAAGCGTGAACTGCAAGAAGAATTGGGTATCGTTGTCACCGCGAGCTATCCATGGTTGACGCGTAGTTTTGCCTACCCTGAAAAATATGACTTGGCAGGCAAATTAGAGGCGCCAGCTAAAACAGTGAAGTTACATTTTTTTATCGTAACAAAATGGCTAGGCGAACCCTCGGGGCTAGAACGTCAAAAAATTAGCTGGCAGCGGCCTGAAAAAATCACGGTGACGCCCATGCTACCAGCTAATGCACCTATATTGCAGGCATTGACTTTGCCTAGTCAGTACGGCATTACCCATTTAAGTGAGATGAGTGAAGTTTTATTTTTTCAACGATTAAAACAGGCTTTAGAAAATGGCTTGATGATGATACAAGTGCGTGAGCAGCATTTGTCAGTGACAGATTTTTACTCATTCGCTGAACGCGTGATTGACATGGCTAGACCTTATCAAGCAAAAGTGTTTATCAATTCAAATGCCTATTATGCAGATTTAAACTTGGTCAAGTTATTAAACCTAGCTGGCATACACTTTACTGCGCAAGCTTTAATGAAGCTGCCAGCTAAGCCCACAGGCTTGTTAAGTGGCGCGTCATGCCATAATAGCCAAGAGCTGGCTAAAGCCGCCGCATTGGGCCTAGATTACGTGATGCTATCGCCAGTGCAGCTAAGTTTGAGTCATGCGGAAGCGCATCCATTAGGCTGGGATCAATTTAGCGCTTTAATTGCACAATACGCACTGCCAGTGTATGCCCTTGGCGGTCTGCAACCAGCCGATTTACATACAGCTAGAAGCTATGGCGCCCATGGCATCGCCATCTTGCGCGGCATTTGGAGCTAATGCGGCTCTTGCACTGTGGCTGTGATGCCTTGCTTGAAAGTCGTTTTATTTTTATGCTTAAACGTCAGCGCAAACTTCACTTGATTATTGACTGATAGCGGTTTTTTTAAATCAAACAGCATTAAGTGAAAGCCGCCAGGCGCCAGTTTGTAAGGTTTGCCAGCGACTAGGTCGAGTTTGTCTAACATGCGCATTTTCATGACGCCATTTTCTACTGTCATATTATGAATTTCTATGCTGTGACTAGCATCGCTATCTATACTGACCAGCGTTACATCTTGCTTACTTAACAAAGTCATGTACGCCGCGCCCACTTCTTGTCCAGGGCTGGTTGGCCGCACCCAGGCATTTTCTATTAACACCAGTTCAGCGCTTTTGCCGCTATCTAAGGCTTGAGCTTGACCGCCACATAAGCTCAGACATAGCAATAATGGGTAAAGATTAAAGTTTTTCATCAGTCAAGTATTCGTTTTAAAGTCCGTCGTGATTATGCTTGGTCATCGAGATCATCATGGGTGATCGCCTCAGGGATGCTGTAGCCTTCAGTTGCCCATACGCCTAAATCGATCAGCTGGCAACGCTCACTGCAAAAAGGCCGAAAGGCATTATTAGGCGAAAATTCGGATAAATTCCCACACTTGGGGCAAGCTACTAAACGTTTTTTTATGGATTCCATTTAGCGATAAAACCAGTGATTACAAGTTGCAAAGGGCGAGTGAGAAGCTAACATCTTCATCATATTTCTGTAATTTTTGCGTAGAGTCAAGGCTATTAAATCGAATGTTAATGGCGTATTTATTGGCGCTGACTTCTGGAAAGCAGTTCATGCCATTGTCCAGAACAATTCTAAGCATTTGTGCGGGCTTAGCCCCCGCTAGCATTTGTTGATAAGCCCCATTGCTCGCTAATAATTTGCTAGTGACGCCACTGCCACGCAGGATTTTCAAAATAATGCCTATGGCATCATGCATAGGCAATAGTGGTTTTAGCCATAGACTAAAATCGGCTCTGCGACTGGCTTCGCCAAGTCCAAGCCAATAATGATAAGAAGGCAAATCAAATTCGCATACGCCACCTGGAATGCCCGCCCGTTGCTTAATGCTCATTAACCATTCATTAGATCGCAAAGTCTGACCAAGTTTGGTGTTCTCTGTGCGCAATCCTGCTGAAGCTGCGCTGATGTTTTGCAAGATACTTTCTAATGTGTTTTCTGCAATGGCTGGGTTGCCTATGAGTGTTGTCATCACGGTTTTTTGACGGTCTAATTCTTGCAGTAAATCAGATTTTAATTCTGCTCGGTCGATGACATCGAGAATTTGCAACAGTGTGATTAAGGCGCAGTGATGTTGATACTCATGTTCAGATTCAATGTTGTGTAAAAGTTTGGCGAACAAATCCTCTACGCGAAGTAAGGTGCGTATACGCTCATTGAAAGGATAGTCGTAGCTTGGCATGTTAGATTAGACGACTCATTAAGTAGGTTAATGCAAGGTCAGTTGAGCTGGATTATCAAAGTTATTGACTAACTATGCAAGTTTTAATGAACTTTTTATGTATTAAGCTGATATTCTCATGCAATTCTGATACTGAGCCATTATTTTTTATTATTTCGTCTGCAAGCGCTAACCTTGTAGCTCTGGTTACTTGAGCGCTCATCACAGCTTTTACTTGAGCTTCCGTCATTTTGCTGCGTGCCATGGTGCGCTGAATTTGTAGCGTTTCGTCACAATCTATGACTAAAATTTTGTTGATGACATCATCGTAATGATTATTTTCAAATAACAGTGGGACCACCAAAATTTGGTATGGTGGGTGTAAACCATCCTCGTGGTCTTGGAGTAGTTTTAAAGCGTTAGCGTGAATAGCTGGATGGATGAGGGCTTGTAGCTTTAATCGTTCGTTAGGCTGATTAAATACGTGCTCACGTAACTTTGCACGGTTAAGTGCACCAGTTTCAGCTAAAAATTCCTGACCAAAAATGCGTACAATGTCAGACAGCATAGGTGCGCCAATAGCGGTGAGTTCGTGGGCAATCACATCTAAATCGACCACGGGTATGCCGATATTTGCAAATTGTTTTGCGGCTTCACTTTTACCTGAGCCTATGCCACCAGTGAGTGCAACGACAAACATCAGTTAAGCCAAATAATAACTAGCAAGTTGCGGCCCTAAAAATAATGCGGCTATACCACCTATGGCTAAAAATGGCCCAAACGGCATAGGCACCTCGTGCCCTCGTTTTGTGAATACAATGAGACTGATACCAATGATTGCGCCTAGAACTGAGGATAATAAAATGACGGCAGGTAGTAATTGCCAGCCAAACCAGGCGCCAATTGCAGCCAGCAGCTTAAAGTCGCCGTAGCCCATGCCTTCTTTACCAGTAGTTAGTTTAAATGCCCAGTAAATTGACCATAAGATTAGGTAGCCAGCGATGGCGCCTATGACGGCAGCATTTAAACTAGCAAAACCATTATTCAGATTGAACAGCAAGCCCAGCCACAGCAAGGGCAAGGTGATGTCGTCAGGTAATAATTGCGTATCGAAATCGATAAAAGTCAGTGATATCAGCGCAAAGCAAAATAGCCAAGCAAAAAAGGCTGTGCAAGAATAGCCAAACTTCCAGCTGACTAGGCCTATCAAAAGCCCTGTTAGCGCTTCAATTAAGGGGTAGCGTATGCTGATGCTGGTGTGGCAGCTGCTACATTTGCCTCTTAAGAATAAATAGCTAAGCACGGGTATGTTTTCTAACACAGTGATCTTGTGGCCGCAGTTGGGGCAAGCTGAGCGCGGTTTGGCGAGCGTATATTGATCGGATACCCCAACCTCTTTGCCTTGCAGCTCTAGGCAGTTATGATGCCATTCGCGCTCCATGATTTTGGGTAATCTATGAATCACGACATTTAAAAAGCTACCAACCATTAGTCCAAAAACGACCGAAATTGTAATGAAAATCTCACTGTTTTGTTGTAATGTAGAAAATATCGTAGCAAATCCACTGAACATGATAATCCTTGAAAACTAGGTAATTAAGATACGGATAATAGATAATTTTTAAGCTAAACGCATCATCGCACCGTTAAATGTTTGTGGCAACTGGTGCTGGGTTAAATTGATTTTTATGAATAGCTTGAAGCTATAAAAAATAGGCTGGCTACTTGAAAATAGTCAATTCAGCCGCAAATAGCGACTATATATTTAATTGCAACAAGATATAATGCCCAAAACAAGTAAGCGGAAAAAAATGACAGACACAAATCAACAACAATCCATTGAGTTTTTAGCAACTGAACTTAACCGCCCAGAATGGGAAGAAGCTGTGGTATGCCGTGTCGAGGTGGATTTGCCAGCTTGGTTAGCCAAGCTAGCAGGCGGTCGTGATTGGGAAGTTTACGCCGAAGCGGAAGAGGAAAACTGCATCAGCTTTGCTATGCGTCAAAGCTCAGTGCCCAACCCCAAACTTGCTGAAGTGACTTTGTATCATAATGGTTATGCAGTTGTGGACGTGGATGGTCGGTTTCTGTTTGATGGTTCACTGACCTCAGGGGCCAGTGATTGTGCGCATTTGACTTATTACCACGCTGACAGCGGCGAGAAAATAACTTTAAATTAGCCCGTAGCCCATTCGCTGGCAAGCTTGCTGGTAATTAATAATTTCTTGAAGCGGCAAATCTTGCCAAGGTCAACATAGCTTGCTTGTAAGCAGATTCGCCGAAGTGGGCAATAGCGGCGCAGGCTAATTGGGCTTCAGCTGCGGCAAGTTCTCTTACATGACTGAGCGCACCAGTTCGTTCAACTACACTTAATATGATGGATAAATCGTCTAATCCGCCATGCTCAATCGCGCGTTTTATGACCTCTGCTTCAGCAGCAGTGCCGTGTTGCATGGCGTATATTAGCGGCAAAGTGGGTTTACCCTCGTTTAAATCGTCGCCCAAGTTTTTGCCAATTTCGTTGGCATTGCCACTTAAATCTAATACATCGTCAATCAGCTGAAACGCTGTGCCTACATGCTTGCCATATTGACTTAAAGCGTCCTCATCAGCTGGGCTGGCGTCGCTCAGAATGGCTCCTAGCCTAGTTGCAGCCTCAAACAATTTGGCGGTTTTGTAGTGTATGACTTGTAGATATGCTTCATCGCTAATATCTGCATTATGCACATTGAGTAATTGCAAAACCTCACCTTCAGCGATGACATTAGTAGCGTTACTAAGCACCTCCATGACGCGCATATTTTGCACAGCCACCATCATTTGAAAGGCGCGTGAATAGACGAAATCACCAACTAATACGCTGGCAGCATTGCCAAATAAGGCGTTAGCGGTATTCTGACCGCGCCGTTTGGCGGACTCATCCACCACGTCATCATGCAATAATGTGGCGGTATGTATAAATTCGACAACCGCAGCCAGTTGGTGATGTTGCGCTTTAATGTTGCCAAACAAGCCCGCAGATAGCAACACCAGTATTGGCCGCAAACGCTTGCCACCACTATTAATAATGTAATGGGCTACTTGATTGATCAGAACAACGTCTGAGTGCAATGAATGCTGAATAACGGCATTCACTGCCGCAATATCTGTTAGGATGCAAGCCTGTATGCTATCTATAGGCGTAGATTTAGTCAGATCGCTACTTGGTGTATTCATGTTTGCTTTAGCCATAGTAAGCCGTGAAAGTTGATTGCTAATCTTAACACAGACCGCTTTTGAAACAGTCAGCTTTTGTTTATGTTGAGGCTGGTGATAAGTGCATTAAATAGCTAAAGGCATGATGAATTCACAGCAGTACGATAATTTTTGCTTGGTACTGCGATTATGGTTTGCTTTGCTACATTATTTGCGTATAATGCCGAGTTCTTTAGAAAGCGTAATTTAAGGCTCAATCATGTATGCTGTAATCAAAACTGGTGGTAAGCAATATCGCGTCATAGCTGGCGAAAGATTAAAAGTTGAAAAATTAGAAGTTGAAGTTGGCGGCACTGTGACGCTAGATCAAATTTTAATGGTTTCAGATGGCACGACGACAACCATAGGCTCACCCATTATTAATGGCGCAACGGTTAAAGCTACCGTGCTTTCGCATGGTCGTGGCGATAAAGTCATGATTTTCAAATTCCGTCGCCGTAAACATTATCGTAAAACACAAGGCCATCGCCAAAGTTTTACTGAAATTCAAATTGGTGAAATATTGGCTGCAGGTCAAGCTGCAGCAAAACCAGCAAAAGCGAAAGTCGCTAAAGCTGCTGAATAATCAAAGCAATAAATAAGACTTAAGGATTAAATCATGGCACACAAAAAAGCAGGCGGTAGTTCACGTAACGGTCGCGATTCACACTCACAACGACTAGGTGTAAAAGCCTTTGGCGAAACAGTAGTGACAGCAGGCAGCATCATCGTGCGTCAGCGCGGTACAAAAATGCATGCAGGTGACAATGTCGGTATGGGTAAAGATCATACTTTGTATGCAAAAGCCGATGGCAAAGTATTTTTTGCTGTTAAAGGTGCATTAAAACGCCACACAGTAAGCATTATTGTTGCTGCTTAAGTTAAAGTAACAATATTCAAAGCCTCATCGTTTGATGGGGCTTTTTTATTTGGTAAACTGTAGTTATGAAATTTATAGACGAAGCAACGATTAAAATATATGCAGGTGATGGCGGTAACGGTGTTGCTACGTTTCGCCGCGAAAAGTACGAGCCTTTGGGTGGCCCTAGTGGCGGTGATGGCGGCCGTGGCGGCTCTATTTACATAGAAGCAGATCGCAATATCAACACTTTGGTCGATTATCGCTATTCACGCGTTTTTCGGGCGCAACGTGGCGAAAATGGCCGTAGTGCAGAATGTTACGGTGCAAAAGGTGAGGAAATGTTGTTGCGCGTGCCAGTTGGCACAGTCATTTCTGATAAAGCAAGCGGGCAAATGTTGGTGGATTTAAGTGAGCATGGTCAGCGCGCGCAGATGGCTGCAGGTGGCAAGGGAGGCTTAGGTAATGTGCATTTTAAATCCAGTTTAAACCGTGCTCCTAGGCAATGTACTAAGGGCGACCCAGGCGAAGAAATCGAGCTGTATTTAGAGCTTAAAGTGTTGGCTGATGTGGGTTTGCTGGGTATGCCTAATGCGGGCAAATCAACTTATATTCGTTCGGTTTCTGCGGCAAAACCAAAAGTAGCCGATTATCCATTTACCACCTTGCATCCAAATTTAGGGGTGGTGCGTGTAGATACTGAGCGTAGCTTTGTTATTGCTGACATTCCTGGCATTATCGAGGGCGCAGCAGAGGGCGCCGGCTTAGGCCATCAGTTTTTACGGCATTTACAACGCACTTCTTTGTTATTGCATTTGGTTGATATTGCCCCTTTTGATGAGGCGGTAGATCCAGTACATGAAGCGAAGGCCATCGTAGAAGAGCTTAAAAAATACGACCTAGCCTTATATGAAAAGCCTCGCTGGTTGGTACTTAATAAGATAGATATGCTGCCAGACTCAGTACCGGTTGTTAAAAAATTCGTCAAAGATTATGGCTGGAAAGCCCCAGTGTTTGCTATTTCAGCCATTAGCGGCCTAGGCTGTAAAGAGCTTACCTACGCAATCATGGCGCACATTGAAGAAAGTAAGCGTTTGGCATTAGAAGCTGAGGCGGCCAATAGTGCTTTTAAAGAAAGTGGACTCATTAATGAAAGTGTCGCTAGTAAAGCTGTGGAAATAAAAGACCTATAACATGCATACGGCGCAGTTGAAATCCTTGGTTTTAGACGCAAAAGTGATTGTAGTTAAAGTCGGCTCTAGCTTGGTCACCAATGGTGGCAATGGTTTAGATCAGCTGGCTATCGCCGCCTGGGCGACACAAATCGCTGCATTAGTGGCTCAGGGTAAGCAAGTGGTATTGGTTTCTAGCGGTGCGGTGGCTGAAGGTATGCAACGCCTTGGGTGGAAAAAGCGCCCAACCGCAGTCAATGAGTTACAAGCTGCCGCTGCCGTTGGCCAAATGGGCTTGGTGCAAATGTACGAAAGTTGCTTTAGTAAACACCAATTGCATACAGCTCAGGTGTTACTTACCCATGATGATTTGGCCGATAGAAAGCGCTACCTGAATGCACGTAGTACCTTACGCACATTACTAGATTTAAAAGTCATCCCTATTATCAACGAGAACGACACGGTGGTGACAGACGAAATTCGTTTTGGTGATAACGATACTTTGGGCTCATTAGTAGCCAATTTAATCGAGGCCGATGTGCTGGTGATTTTAACTGATCAGCAAGGCTTGTATTCGGCAGATCCGCGTAAAGACAGCAATGCTCAATTTATTCAACATGCGATGGCTGGTGATGCTGCATTAGAGCGCATGGCAGGGGGTGCTGGCAGCGATGTTGGCACTGGCGGTATGCTCACTAAAGTGCTGGCTGCCAAGCGCGCCGCCCGAAGTGGCGCTCATACTGTGATTGCCTCAGGGCGGGAGCAGGATGTGCTGCTGCGTTTAGCGGCGGGTGAAGTCATAGGGTCGCATTTGCAAACTACAGAAATGAAAACAACTGCACGCAAGCAGTGGCTAGCTGACCATTTGCAACTTCGTGGTAAATTAACGCTAGACGCGGGTGCTGTTAGGGTGATTAAACAAGACGGTAAAAGCTTGTTATCTATTGGCGTGATTGCGGTGGAAGGCAGTTTTGAGCGCGGCGAAGTCGTGGCATGCTGTGATGTCGATGGTGACGAGATTGCCCGTGGCTTAGTTAATTACTCATCGAATGAAGCGCTGCGCATTATGCGTAAGCCAAGTGCTGAGATTGAACAGATATTAGGTTATGTAGAAGAGTCTGAGCTGATACATAGAGATAATTTGGTCTTACTTTAGCGCCAATACTACAAGTCAAATGTAAGGAATATGCATGAAAAAACAACCATTAGTAGCCATTATTATGGGGTCAGATAGTGATTGGCCGATTATGAAAGCCGCCGCGCAAATGCTCGCTGACTTTGATATTGCCTATACGGCGCAGGTCGTTTCAGCACATCGTACCCCTGACTTAATGTTTAGTTTTGCCGAAAGTGCGGCTAAAAAAGGCTATCAAGTGATTATTGCTGGTGCAGGTGGCGCGGCACACTTGCCTGGTATGGTGGCCGCTAAGACCACCTTGCCCGTTTTAGGTGTACCAGTGCCATCTAAACATTTGCAAGGGCAAGACTCACTGCTTTCTATCGTACAAATGCCCAAAGGCATACCGGTTGCTACTTTTGCCATCGGTGATGCTGGTGCGGCCAATGCGGGCTTGTTCGCTGCCTCTATTTTGGCGAATCATGATGCTGGTTTGGCACAGAAATTAGCGGAGTTTCGTGCAAAACAAACAGATAAAGTTCAGCTCATGGTATTGAGTGATCAACCTCAATAGTGTACGTTGTGAGTTAAATATCAATTCAATAGCATTTAATATATGAACTATCAGACAACCCATCAAAACATAGCGCAAACCCCAATTATTCTTCCGCCAGCCATGCTAGGCATGCTGGGGGGTGGCCAGTTAGGACGCTTTTTTGTCATTGCCGCCCATGAAATGGGCTATAAAGTCACGGTGTTAGATCCAGATAGCAATAGCCCCGCGGGTAAAATCGCTGATGTGCATATTTGTGCAGCATTTGATGATCAGTCTGCCTTATTAAAGCTGGCGAATACTTGCGCGGCCATCAGTACAGAGTTTGAAAATGTACCAGCAGACTCTTTATTATTTTTGGCTGAAACTCAACCAGTTAGGCCCAGTGCCTACAGTGTAGCTATTGCACAACATCGCGTCAGCGAAAAAAACTTTCTTAAGCATGCTGGCTTGCCAGTAGCGCCGTATGCGGTGATTAACGAAATAGCTGATTTACCCAATGATGATAGTGATATTTACCCTGCTATTTTAAAGGTTGCGCGCTTTGGCTACGATGGCAAAGGGCAGGCTAGAGTTAAGAATCAGCAGGAAGCGCAATCTGCTTTTATAGCATTTGAGCGTGAAGAATGCGTCCTAGAGAAAATGTTGAAATTGGACTATGAAGTCTCTGTGGTGCTGGCGCGTGATGCACAAGGTAACTTAGCCACTTTTCCAACTTCAGAGAATAGCCATTTAAATGGCATATTAGACGTTTCAATTGCGCCAGCCCGCGGCCGAGATGCGGTCAGCCATCAAGCCCAAAAATTAGCAATCTTAGTTGCCGAGAAGTTGAGCTACACTGGTGTATTAGGCGTGGAGTTTTTTGTATGTGATGGCGAGTTGCTGGTAAATGAAATGGCGCCACGCCCGCATAACTCCGGCCATTACACTATTGATGCCTGCGTCACCAGTCAATTTGAGCAACAGGTGCGCGTAATGACTGGTCTGCCTTTAGGCAGTACTAGGCAGCATAGCCCAGCGGTGATGGTTAATTTATTGGGCGATATTTGGCCTGAAGATCTTGCTGCTGCGCCCGCATGGCAAAAGGCCTTGAATAATCCCCAGCTTAAAATGCACTTGTACGGCAAGCAAGAGGCGCGCCCAGGTCGAAAAATGGGGCATTTTACAGTGATTAATGTTAGCCGTGATGAGGCGATTAAACAGGCCATGCAGGTGCGTGCTGATTTAAATATTGGTGATTAATGTGTGGGTGAATTAAACTTGCAATAAAAAAGCCGAACATCAGTTCGGCTTTTTTGCTATGTTAGCTGAATATACTTGAAGCTATATTGTTGGCTAACTAGACTGCTTTTTTAGTTTTAGGCGCTGCTTTTGCTTTAGGTGCGGCTTCTACTTTAGCTTTAGGAGCTGCAGCTTTAGGCGCTGCTTTTGCTTTAGCCTCAGCGACTGGTTTAGCTTTAGGCGCTGCTGCTTTTTTTGCAACTGGTGCAGCTACTGTGCCAGCCATGGCCTTAATTGCAGCATTTAAGCGGCTTTTATGACGTGAAGCTTTATTTTTGTGAATAATGTTTTTATCAGCAATGCGGTCAATCACACTGACGTTTTCGCTATATGCTGCTGCTGCTGCGGTTTTATCGCCAGCTTCTACTGCTTTAATGATTTTTTTAATCGCGGTGCGCAAAGTAGAACGCAAACTTGCATTGTGAGCGCGTTGCTTAACTGCTTGACGAGCACGTTTTCTTGCTTGTGCGGTATTTGCCATCTGAGATTTTCCTAAAAGCTATTCAAAATACGAAGCCCATAATAATAGCCATTTTATAAAACTATTGCAAGTTAAAATGCGCTAAATATCATGGCATTTGCGGCGAGATAGCGGCTAGCATGTTAAAATCACTCAATATGTGGTTGGTACATCAATTTTATTGCGGTTTTATTAAAAGCTCTTCATGAATTTACTCAAAGCACTAGCCAAAGTCGGCAGCATGACTTTTGTCTCTCGTATATTAGGTTTTGTCAGAGATACGCTGATTGCTCGCGTATTTGGTGCGGGGATGTTGAGCGATGCTTTCATCGTGGCATTTAAAATCCCCAACTTATTACGCAGAGTGTCTGCCGAAGGCGCTTTTAGTCAGGCATTTGTGCCTATATTGGCTGAATATAAAAGCCAGCGCAGCTTTGACGACACGCATAGCTTAATTAATCGTGTTGCGACTTGGATGGGCATTATTTTAGTTGTGGTGACTTTGCTAGGTATGCTGGCTGCCCCCGCTATCGTCACCTTAATGGCACCTGGGTTTACGGCAGATCATGCCAAAATGCAGCTAACTATAGAATTACTGCGCATTACTTTTCCGTATATTTTCTTTATCTCTCTGGTTTCTATGGCCGGTGGCGTGTTAAATACTTATAACAAGTTCGGCATTCCTGCATTTACGCCAGTTTGGCTAAATGTTTCCATGATAGTTGCAGTATTGTTTTTTGCCGATTACTTTGCCGAGCCGATTAAAGTGCTGGCTTGGGCGGTGTTTTTTGGCGGCTTTTTACAATTAATTTTTCAGATTCCATTTTTAAAGCAGATAGGCTTATTGCCAAAATTTGAGCTTAAACGCAATGATGAAGGCGTTTGGCGCATTTTAAAACTGATGGGGCCGGCAGTATTAGGGGTATCAGTGGCGCAAATTTCGCTGATTATTAATACAATTTTTGCCTCATTTTTAAAAACGGGTAGCGTCAGTTGGCTGTATTACGCGGATAGGTTGATGGAGTTTCCGACTGGGGTGCTCGGTGTTGCGTTGGGTACGATATTGCTGCCCAGTTTATCTAAAGCTTACGCCAGCCAAGATAATGCGGAATATTCGCAATTACTCGATTGGGGCCTACGTTTAACCTTTATTTTAGCAGCGCCAGCGGCGGTTGCTTTGGCAGTGTTGTCAGCGCCTTTAGTGGTGGCTTTATTTCATTATGGCAAATTCACTGCCATAGATGCACTCATGACACAGCAAGCGCTTATTGCTTATAGTGTGGGCTTGTTGGGTCTAATTTTAGTGAAGATTTTAGCGCCAGGCTTTTATGCTAGACAAAACATTAAAACGCCGGTCAAGATTGCTGTATTTACCTTATTCACAACCCAATTAATGAATTTAGTATTTGTCTTTGCCTTAGATTTTAGACATGCTGGATTGGCCTTATCCATAGGTTTAGGGGCCTGTATCAACGCCAGCTTGCTCTATTACCACTTACGAAAAGCTAATATTTACCAATTGCAACCAGGTTGGTCAGTCTTTTTACTGAAGCTGGCGCTGGCGCTAGTGGTAATGGCCATTGCGCTTTACTACGCCAAAGGCGATACCAGTGTGTGGCTACACCTGCACTTAATCAAGCGGCTAATGGCCATTACTGGTTTGGTGATTTTGGGCGCAGTCAGTTATTTTGCTACATTAATGTTGCTAGGCTTTAGACCGCGAGATTACATACGTAGGGTGATACATTAAATGCGTGTTTTTAGGCATTTTCCAAAAACGCTGCAATTGCCGTGCGCGGTTGCCATTGGTAATTTTGATGGCATGCATTTAGGCCACCAAGCCTTATTAAAAAAATTAGTAGAAACAGCACAAGCTAATCATCTGCGTTCTGCCGTGATGACGTTTGAGCCGCATCCACGTGAATTTTTTTCTGCGGCAACCGCGCCTACTAGGCTCAGCTCTTTGCGTGAAAAACTAGAGCATTTTGCCGAAGCAGGGGTAGAAAACACCTATGTGTGCCGCTTTAATCAAGCTTTTGCTAAACTAAGCCCGCAGCAATTTATGCAAATGATTTTGCAAGATTCATTAAATGCCCAATCTATTTTGGTCGGCGATGATTTTAGATTTGGCGCCATGCGAGCAGGCTCGGTGTTAGATTTTACGGCGGCCAAATTTAATCTGGTGAGCTTGCCGCAAGTTGATTTACAAGAGGCTAGAGTGTCTAGCACGCGGGTAAGGCTGGCCTTAGCGGCGGGTAATTTGCCTGCTGCAACTGAGCTATTAAGGCGTCCTTACAGCATCAGTGGTAAGGTGGTGCACGGGGCTAAACGTGGCCGAGAATTAGGTTTTCCAACTGCCAATGTGCACATGTGGCATGAACGGCCGGCTTTAACTGGCGTGTATGCGGTAAAATTAGACGGCCTCAACGCCGTGGCTAATTTAGGTGTGCGACCCACTATTGCAGGCACGGCTAAATTAATGCTAGAAGTCCATGTACTTGATTTTGAAGGTGATTTATACGGCAAACATGTGCATGTGGAATTTTTACACAAAATACGTGAAGAAATGAAGTTTGCCAGTTTAGATGCGCTAAAAGCGCAAATTAAAAAAGATGTCGCAGTTGCGAGAGATTTATTTGAGATTTGACATGAACCAAGAGCAAAATAAAGAACAGAATAAATATAAATTAAACCTGCCAGAAACCACGTTTCCTATGCGTGGCGATTTGGCTAAGCGTGAGCCTGCATGGCTACAAGCATGGACCGACAAAAAGCTCTATCAGCGCATACGCCAAGCCCGCAAAGGTAAGACTAAATTCATTTTGCATGACGGGCCACCGTACGCCAATGGCGACATTCATATTGGTCACGCCGTTAATAAAATTCTCAAAGATATTATTATTAAATCAAAAACCATGAGTGGTTTTGATGCCCCTTATGTGCCAGGTTGGGATTGCCACGGCTTACCGATTGAGTTGGTGGTGGAGAAAAACCACGGCAAAAATATAGACCCTGCCAAATTCCGTGAGTTATGTCGTGCATACGCCGCAGAGCAAGTCGAACGCCAAAAGAAAGATTTTATTCGCTTAGGCGTGTTGGGTGATTGGGATAATCCTTACCTGACGATGGACTATAAAACCGAGGCCGACATCATGCGTGCCTTGGGTGAAATTCATACCAATGGCTATTTGTATCAGGGCAGCAAGCCGGTACATTGGTGCGTAGATTGTGGCTCGGCGCTGGCTGAGGCTGAGGTGGAATATGAGGATGTAAATTCGCCTGCGATAGACGTGGGGTTTAAGGTGGCAGATAAGCCTGCTTTGGTTAAAGCCTTTGGCCTAGAATTGCTGGATTTTATTAAAGCCTTGGGCGATGTGTATGCGGTCATTTGGACGACAACGCCTTGGACATTGCCCGCTAACCAAGCGGTCAGTGTGCATCCTGAGCTAGATTATGACTTAGTGCAAACCAGCAAGGGCTTGTTAATCTTGGCTCATGATTTGGCGCAAGCCACCTTAGCTAGATACAGCGAGGCGGGTGCTAAAACGCTAGCCTCATGCAAGGGCGCAGTATTAAACGCCTTGCAATTACGACATCCGTTCGATAACCGCCAAGTGCCGATTATTTGTGGTGAACACGTCACGACCGATGCTGGTACTGGTCTGGTGCATACCGCCGCAGCCCACGGTAATGACGACTGGTTGGTGATGCGCGCTAACTTTCCGCAAGAAAAACCACGTATTTTAATGGGTGGCGATGGCAAGTTTTTTAGCAGTGATTTGGTTGAGTTTGCCGAGATTCGCGGCCTGAGTCGTCAAGAAGCCAACAAGGTGATTTTGGCGAAACTGCAAGAAAATGGTGTGCTGTTTGCCTCTGCGCGATTGAATCACAGCTTCCCACATTGCTGGCGTCATAAAACACCACTGATGCAATTGGCGACACACCAATGGTTTATTGGCATGGATTACTATAATCCACCTAGTGGAATTTCAAATGAAATGGAAATGAAAAATGCAGAAAAATTTCCGTCTCACTCGCATAAGAAACTGAGAGTACTTGCTAATAAAGCTGTCGATGAAACTAAGTTCTTCCCAAGCTGGGGACGTGCCCGCCTAGAGGCGATGATTAAAAATCGCCCAGATTGGTGCGTATCACGCCAGCGCAATTGGGGCGTGCCTATGCCATTTTTTGTGCATAAAGAAACGGGCGAGCCACATCCACAAACCCCTAATTTACTTGAAGCGGCTTGTGTGTTGGTTGAACAAACTGGCGTAGAGGCTTGGTTCAGTTTGGATGGACTGGCATTTTTGGCGCAACATGCGCCAGCTGATGCCGAAAGTTACAAAAAAGTCACTTATACCTTAGACGTGTGGTTTGACTCAGGCGCAACCCATGCGGCGGTGTTAAAGCGTCGCTCAGAATTGCAGTACCCCGCTGATTTGTATTTGGAAGGCTCTGACCAACATCGTGGGTGGTTTCAATCCAGCTTATTAACGGGTTGTGCGATTGATGGCCATGCGCCTTATAGGGCTTTGTTGACGCATGGTTTTGTGGTGGATGGTGCGGGGCATAAAATGAGTAAGTCTAAGGGTAACGTGATTGCGCCGCAAAAGGTGATGGATAACTATGGGGCTGATATTCTAAGGTTATGGACGGCTTCGACTGATTACTCTGGCGAACTGACTATTTCAGATGAAATTTTAAAGCGCGTGTCAGAAAGCTATCGCCGTATTCGCAACACTATGAAATTTTTATTGGCGAATATCGCTGATTTTGATGCCAATCAAGACCTATTGCCCGTGGGCGAATGGCTAGAAATTGACCAATACGCCTTATATTTAACGCAGCAACTGCAAAAAGAAATTTTGGCAGATTACGATAAATATGAGTTTCATTTAGCCGTGCAAAAATTCGTCAGCTTTTGCTCAGAAGATTTAGGTGGTTTTTACTTAGATATTCTCAAAGACAGGCTTTATACCGCGGGAGAGACTTCGCACGCAAGACGTGCCGCTCAAAGTGCTTTGTACCACATTACGCAATGTATGATGCGTTTAATGGCACCAATACTCAGCTTTACAGCTAATGAAATTTGGCAAACCTTAGGCTTAGATCAAGAGGCAACAGTGTTTGAGGAGGTGTGGTATGAATTACCAGCGCATGGTTTAAGCGATGCACAAATCACTGACTGGCAAAATATCATTGAAGTACGCACTTATGCCAATAAAGCCATTGAAGATAAGCGCAGTATTGGCGAAGTGGGTTCTTCATTGCAGGCTGAAATCGCAATTTTTGCCGATGGACTGCTTTATGACTCACTGGCGCGTTTGCAAGAGGCACTGCGTTTTGTTTTTATTACTTCCCAAGCAAAGGTGGAAAAACAAGTTGGTTCTGGCTTAAGCTTTAAAGTGGCCGCAAGTGCACACGTTAAATGTGACCGTTGCTGGCATTACCGTGCAGACGTTGGCTTAGATCAAGCACACCCAAAAATTTGTGGCCGTTGTGTGAGCAATTTGTTTGGTGCTGGTGAAGTGCGAACTTATGCGTAACTGGCTAGCACTGAGTGCGCTGGTGATAGCGCTGGATCTGTACACCAAGCACCTAATACAAGGCGCTTTTATGTATGGTGACAGCCTGACTATCAATAGCTATTTTGATTTGGTACGTTATCACAACGAAGGCGCAGCGTTTAGCTTTTTGGCCAAAGCTGGCGGTTGGCAAAAATGGTTTTTTAGTATTATTTCTATGGTCGCCATTGTGGTGATGGTTTATTTAATAAAAAAACACCGTGTCGAGAAGCTTTTTTGTTGTGGCCTGGCCCTAGTCATAGGCGGCGCGGCGGGTAATCTTTATGATAGATTTACCTTAGGCTATGTGGTGGATTTTCTTAGCGTTCATTACCAAAACCACTATTGGCCAGCCTTTAATGTGGCCGATAGCGCTATATGCTTAGGCGTAGGTTTGTTATTATTAGATAGCTTTAAATTAGATAGCATTAAAAAGCAAAAATAGTCCGCCACCTTACAAAAATTTAGCAATTCTAGCTTAGAGCTTTTACTATGCCAGATTGGAAAAACCCATAGAAGCCAAAATTAGCCTTGCTAAATGAGGCGAAAAGCCAAGCGCCGCCAGAACGAGTAATTGCATTCCAGTTGGACAAACCCGAGTGAATAACTTCCCTGTGTTAGATCTGGGCATTAAGCCTAATATCCGCAAAACTGATTGCTCATTACGCGTATTTGGCCTAGTAGAAAAAGAGCTTAAGTTTGATTGGGCAGCCATTAGCCCGTATGCAATACGGGTGGACATGGCCATTGATATTGAAGTGCGCACCAAAAATAATGGTGAAATCACCCTCATGTCACTCTAATCTAGATTGCTCCAACTCAGCGGGTCAAATGGCCGACTTTGCTTTCGGAGTTCATAGTAAAGACCATTGGTTTGATTGCCGCCACTGTTGCCTACCGAGGCAATAGTATCGCCAGCGCGGACGGTGTCGCCCACTTGTTTTAATACCGCCTGATTGTTGCCATACAAGCTCATATAGCCATCGCCATGGTCCAAAATAATTAAATTACCAAACCCACGTAACCAGTCAGCAAATACTACCCGCCCCGTGGCGATAGATTTTACTTCTGCACCTTCATTGGCTTTAATAAATAGGCCTTTCCAAGAGATGCCAGAATCTTCGCGGCTGTTACCAAAACGGTTGCTCACATCGCCGCGCACTGGCAATCGCAGCTTGCCTTTGAGTGCCGCAAAGTTGCTGGAGTAGCGCTCTGGGCTGGGTTCTGCGTTATTGCTAAGGCTGCTCTGGCTAGGGGTTTTGCTGGTTTCAGCTGGCAAAGTGGCATTGGGTTTTGTTGCCTCATCATGCTTACTGAGCGTTTTTTTGCTGGGTGCTGGCGTATATCGCGCTAAACGTTCTACCAATTGAGAAAGGCGTTTTTCATCGCGGCTTAACTTTTTAATTTCTACGCGTTGCTGGGCAATTTGTTGCGACAGGGTTTGCACTACTTTAGATTTGGCTTGCTTCTGGCTTTGCAACACGCGCCGCGCCTCTATTTGTCTTTGTTTTAATTCAGCCACTTCTTTGAGGGTGCTTGTAGTTTGTTCATTCAGCTGATTAATTTTATTCAGGTTACCTTGCATTTTATTAATCAATTCAGCGCGTGCTTTGGCAATGTAAGAGAAGTATTGAACATCACGGGCCATGGCGCTGGGGTGTTCATTTTGCAGAATAATCTGCGCGTAGCTTTGCCTGCCGTATATATATTGTTGATATAGCTGGCTGCTCAGCAGTTTTTGCTGCTCATCTAAGGCTAGGTTGGTGCTCATAGATTCAGACGCTAATTTAACCAGCAGCGTTTGATTTTCTTGCTGTTTTTGGCTCATTTCAAACAGTTTTTTGTTGGCTTGGCTGATGGCGACTTCACTTTCTTTTAAGGCGTCAGCCGCGTCTTGATGCGCTTCTTGTGTATGGTCTAGCTTCTTTTTCAGTGTTTCTAATTTTTGCTGTACCTCAGTTAAGGTTTGCTTGGCAGGCTCAGTTTTTGCTGCGGCATAGCTAGCCGAGCTAATCATTAGCAATGCCGCCAGCGTGGCCAGCCAAGTGAGATGTGGCCTATAGTGAGATATATTCATGCGCTTCAATGTGCTTGATTACTTAAACTGAACAAGATTTTTACCTGTCATTTCAGTAGGTTGCGCTACGCCTATCATATTTAACAAAGTAGGGGCGAGGTCAGATAGCGCACCATCATTAGCCAGCGTTGCTTGGCGACCTATATAAATTAAAGGGACTTTATTGGTGGTGTGCTGGGTGTGGGGTTGATTGTTTTCAGCGTCAAACATTAATTCTGCATTGCCATGGTCGGCGGTAATGAGCACTTCGCCAGCCATGCTGAGCATGGCTTTGACTACACGCCCAACGCATATATCTAAAGCCTCAATCGCCTTAATTGCGGCTTCTAAGTTGCCAGTATGGCCAACCATATCACCGTTGGCATAATTGCAAATAATGGCGTTATATTTACCCGACAAAATCGCCTCTTCTAGCCTGTCCGTCAGTTCAAATGCGCTCATTTCAGGCTGCATGTCATAGGTGGCTACTGGTGGTGAAGGCACTAAAACTCTGTCTTCGCCAGTAAATACGGTTTCTTCGCCACCATTAAAAAAGAAGGTGACATGGGGGTATTTTTCAGTTTCTGCAATGCGCAATTGGGTTAAACCCAGGCTAGACAAATATTCACCAAAAGTATTTTTTACAGCAAATGGCGGGAATATCGCAGTCGCTTTACTTTCTTTTACGTCATGCATGGTCAACGTGAAATAGCCTGATAGTTTTGGCACGTGACGACGGTGAAAACCGTCAAATTCTTCACTTAATAAGGCGTGGGTGAGCTGGCGTGCACGGTCAGACCTAAAGTTCATATAGACGACTAAATCGCCGTCTTCTAAGTGGGTATGTGCCTCACCTTCGGCTCTGATGGCGGTGCACTTGACAAACTCATCATTTTCGCCACGTGCATAAGCTGCTTGCAGCGCTTGTTCTGCGGTTGGGTAGCTAAATTCACCTATGCCTTCGGTAATCAGCGCATAAGCAGCTTCTACACGCGGCCAGCGTTTATCGCGGTCCATGCTATAAAAGCGGCCACTGATAGAAATGATTTTTCCTACGCCTAAGGCTTTTATTTTCGCTTCCAGCGCAGCCAAATAAGGCGAAGCGCTGACAGGAGGCGTGTCTCGGCCATCTAAAAAAGCGTGCACATAGACTTTTGTTAAGCCGATTTTGGCTGCCATTTCTAGCATGGCGTGGATGTGCATATGGTGGCTGTGTACACCGCCGTCAGATAGCAGGCCAAATATGTGTAGGGCTTTATTGTTGTGTTTAAGCTTGAGTAGGGCGGCTTTTAATACGGCATGTTCAAAAAACTCACCCTTGGCAATGCTGTTATTAATCCGTTCAAAATCTTGAAATACCACGCGGCCAGCACCAATATTCAGGTGGCCAACTTCTGAGTTGCCCATTTGCCCATCTGGCAGACCCACATAATGCTCTGAGGCATTAATCAAGGTGTGCGGATAGTTGGCCCAAAGCCCGTCTATATTGGGTTTGTGTGCTAGTGCAATGGCGTTATCAGTAGACGCCTCTCGATAGCCAAAGCCGTCTAAAATCAATAGACATACGGCAGTTGTGTTTGTTGAACTGAGTTTTAATGGCGCTGACATAATAGGTTGCCTTAAAATTTGTTTGAAGTTTAGCGGGGTAATATGACTATTTTAGCGTATTTACACGTAAAATCGCCTTATAAAATTTGTATGACACGCTGATTGAATATAGAGACTAATCACTTGGTATTCAACCTATAAAAATGAGAGAGGAAATTTGTGCAATTTATTCAAAGTAATATCTTATTAATTGGTTTGGTTTTAGGTTCAGGGTTTATGTTGTTATGGCCTAGCCTTAAAAAAGGCGCTGGGGGCGTCGCTAATTTAAGTCCAGCGCAATCAGTTACCTTAATTAATCGATCGCATGCTTTGGTGTTAGATGTGCGCGACGATGCAGAATTTGCTAGTGGACATATCGCCGAAGCCATGCACATCCCCCTAGCTAGCTTGGTAGCGCGCTTGGGGGAGTTAAAAAAATATCAAAATAAACCTATTTTAGTCAATTGTCAGCGTGGGATGCGTGGCGCTAAAGCCTGTGATATCTTGCGGGCTGACGAGTTTAGTCAATTACATCATTTGCATGGCGGTTTAGACGCATGGTTAGAGGCTAAATTACCTGTGGTAACTGGTGCTGCAAATAAAAGCGGTGCTAGCAACTCAGCAACGGCCAGCAAAGCAAGCAAGAAGCCGCCTAAAGTGGCGGTAGTTGACGCTGAGTTTGTTGAGGCGGCTGATAAAACGACAGTAGGAAAAGAGGCCCCTGATGCCTAATATTACCATCTATGCCACGGCGGTTTGCCCGTATTGCATCAATGCAGAACGCCTGCTAATTAGCAAGGGCGTGAAGGAGATTCATAAAATTCGTATAGATTTGCAACCAGAAAAACGCGATGAAATGATGCAAAGAACTGGCCGCCGAACTGTGCCGCAAATTTACATTGATGACAGACATATAGGCGGATTTGATGATTTGCGCGCCTTAGATTTAGCTGGTGGATTAGACGGCTTGTTGCAAGCTTGAAATCTGGCCAGTAATCGCTGATAAGCAGTAATCTCTGATAAAATGACGTTTTTACCAAGCAACAATTCACTCAACCTTTTATTTAATTAGAAACTAAAGAAAATCATGGCAAAAGAAGATAAAAAAGTAGCAGCAGCAAGCGAAGAGCAGCAACCACAACAAGCTGGCTTTAGCATAGAAAAAATTTATGTAAAAGATGCCTCATTAGAAATACCGAATGCCCCGCAAATTTTTACTGATCGTAGTCAACCACAAATAGGCATAGAGCTAAGCAATTTTGCCCAACAGCTAGAAGCGAACGTGTTTGAAGTGGCAATTAAAGTCACGGTCACTTCAAAAATTGAAGATAAAACTGTATTTTTGGTTGAAGTGACGCAAGCGGGCATATTCCAAATCCGCAATGTGCCTGAAGAAAACTTAGAAATGATAGTCGGCATTACTTGCCCTAACATTTTATTCCCTTACGCCCGTGAAGCGGTTTCTGATTTGGTGGTACGTGCGGGCTTTCAGCCAGTATTATTAAACCCAATTAACTTTGAAGCCTTATTTGCACAACAAAAACAACAGCAAGCAGAAGCCGCCGAAGCCGCAGCAAAACATTAGTTTTATGCCCTTACTCGGCAAAAAAAATCTGTTCGTATTATGTTTAGCGCTCATGCCAATTGCGGCTTTAGCGCTGGATTTTCGCTCAGTTGCCGTGCCTAAGGCGGTGCTTTATGACGCGCCCTCAAGTGCCGCCAAAAAAGTACTGTTGCTAAGCCAAAACTACCCTGTTGAGGTGGTGGTCAACTTGGGTGAATGGCTTAAAATACGGGACGCGCAAGGCAGCTTAAATTGGGTAGAAGCCAAGCAGTTATCAAGTAAGCGTACTGTTATGGTCACCGCTAGCAAAGCCGAAATTAGGCTAGCGGCCGATGCCAATTCTGCTTTAATGGCCACGCTAGAAAAAGACGTGCTGCTAGATGTGGTGGATGTAAAACTCAATAATGGTTGGCTTAAGATCAAACACAGAGATGGGATGACGGGCTATATGCTAGCTGCAAGCATTTGGGGTGTTGATTAAGTGGCTTTTTTTATTCAATGTTAAGGTGTAATTAGATGGCAAAGATAGCGGTGCTAGGTGCAGGGGCTTGGGGTACAGCGCTTGCCATGAATATTAGCCAGCGTCATCAAGTGTCATTGTGGGCGCGCAATGCTGGCCATGTGTCTGGTATGCGTAAAGCCCGTGCTAATCCGCTATATTTGGGTGATTTTAAATTTAATGAGCAATTGCAGGTTGAGGATGATTTGCAAGCAGCCATTCGTGGTGCGGATTTAATTTTATCTGTCGTGCCTACCGCAGGCTTTAGAGCCATACTTCAAGATATTAAAAAGTTAGGTTGTCAATTACCCATTATTTGGGCAAATAAAGGCTTAGAGCCGCACTCTGCTAAGTTGCCATACGAAGTCGCTTTGGAAGAATTAGGCAATCCTCAAGTCACAGGCCAGCATTGGGGCGCTTTGTCTGGCCCCAGCTTTGCTGCTGAATTGGTACGTGGCTTGCCGACCGCGGTGACGGTGGCGGCGGCTGATGAAGCATTCTCTAATCAAGCAGCGTTGCTGATACATGGCGCTAATTTACGTGTGTATAACAGTACGGATGTGATCGGTGTCTCAGTGGGTGGCGCGGTGAAAAACATCATGGCGATTGCCGCTGGCATTTCAGATGGTATGGGGTTTGGTAATAATGCGCGTGCAGCGATGATTACCCGAGGTTTGGCCGAAATGACTCGATTTGGTTTGGCCTTGGGCGCTAGGTCAGAAACCTTTATGGGTTTAGCGGGTGCTGGTGACCTTATTTTGACTTGTACTGGCCAGTATTCCAGAAATAGAGAAGTGGGTTTGCAGCTCGCCAGTGGTAAATCCTTGCCTGATATTTTGCATGGGCTAGGTCATGTGGCAGAAGGGGTGAATACCACCGCAGAAGTTATGCGTCGCGCCCATACCATGCAGGTTGATATGCCGATTACTTATCAAGTGGATCAGGTGTTGTCGCATGGCAAAACTGCTAAAGACGCCGTGGTAGATTTATTAGGCCGCGAGCAAAAAGCCGAAGGTTTTTAGTCTAGCGCCCAGTCATCAGAGTTTTGTCATCGCTGCTTTTTAAAGAAGGATTAAACGCCAGCCTCAAAATCTATCTGTCGCCAAGCTTCATATAAGATGACCGCGGCTGAATTAGATAGATTCAAACTTCGACTATTGGCCAGCATAGGTAGGCGCAATCGATATTCGGCGGTAAATTCATGGCGAATTTCTTCTGGTAACCCTCGCGTTTCTGGGCCAAATACAAACACATCATCTTCCTGAAAACGCACGTCACTATGCCGTGTGCTGCCCTTGGTGGTCATGGCAAATAAGCGCTTGCCCGCCAAGGCGGCTTTGCAATCGGTCCAATTCTCATGTACTTTTAGGCTGGCGTATTCGTGATAATCTAGGCCAGCTCGTTTGAGTTGTTTGTCTTCTAACTTAAAGCCTAACGGTTTTACCAAGTGCAATTGCGCGCCAGTATTAGCACATAGGCGAATAATGTTGCCAGTATTAGGTGGGATTTCTGGTTCAAATAAAACAATGGTAAACATATAGGCAGCGATTTTAGAGTTTTGGTAGTGTTCTTGCGACTACCCAGCATTCTACATGGCTGGCCCCTGCTTGTTTTAATGTTTTAGCTAATTCATTGAGGCTGGCGCCCGTCGTCATCACGTCATCCACTATGGCGATACGTTTATTTTTGATGTTTTCTACTACATTGACCTTAAACACCCCTTTTATGTTTTTGACCCTATCTTTCAAAGGCAGGCTAGCTTGCGCAGGAGTGAGTTTTTGCCGTTCTACAGAGCGGTAATCTAGCTTTTTATGTTGAGTTTTTGCCAATACCTTAGCAATTTCTAGCGCCTGATTGTAGCCACGTTCTTTTAATCTAACCCGGTGCATAGGCATGGGCATGATTATGTCTAGTTTTTCTGCGGATACTGTTTCAGCCAACATTTGCCCAAAAAATTGACCTAGGTTTAACTTGTCGCCATATTTATAGGCTTGCATCATGCAGTTGACAGGGAATTCGTAGCTAAATACGCTGCGCGTCGCGTCAAAATAAGGTGGTGTGCTCAAGCACTGACCACAGATATTGCTATTTGCGGGTAAACCGCAGCGCTCGCAGTGTGCCGCACTATGCCAAGGTAAGTCTCTTAAACATTCATTGCAAAGGCCAGTCTGGTTGGCTTTACGGCTGGCGCATAGCAAGCAATGCTGACCAAGCAGCCTGTTAAAGAACAAATGATTAATATTTAAGCTGATGTTCAAAGTTTGCCTCACTTTTCATGGACAAGGTATAATCCCATTATAAATCAAGCTACTAAAAAGGAATTTCCATGCACGCATCCACCGCATCTGTCGTGATTAACACCGATAGCTTAAGCGCTAATCTAGCTCAGTCGTGCGATAGGCATACCGTCGATCGCTGGTCTGTAGCTGATATTGTCGCATTATTCGAGCTGCCTTTCAGTGATTTAATGTACAGAGCACAAACCGTGCATCGCGCCCAGTTTGACCCAAATGCAGTGCAAGTGAGCACTTTGTTATCGATTAAAACTGGCGGCTGTTCTGAAGATTGTGGCTATTGTCCCCAGGCAGCGCGCTACCATACCGAGGTAGAAAGTGAGCCATTGATGAAGCTAGACGACGTCTTACTTGCAGCGCAAGAAGCAAAAGACAATGGCGCTAGCCGGTTTTGTATGGGTGCAGCTTGGCGTGGACCAAAGCAGCGTGACCTCGAGCCCGTGTTAAAAATGATTGCTGAAGTCAAAGCGATGGGTTTGGAAACTTGCGCAACATTAGGCATGTTAAAAGAAGGTCAAGCCGAGCAGCTAAAACAAGCGGGGTTAGATTATTACAATCATAATTTAGACACCGCACCTGAATTTTATGGCGAAGTCATCACCACTCGCACCTATCAAGATAGACTGGAAACATTAGACCGAGTGCGTAATGTTGATATTAACGTATGTAGTGGCGGCATTATAGGCATGGGCGAATCGCGCAATCAGCGTGCTGGCTTATTAGCGCAGCTGGCTAATATGGAGCGCCCCCCTGAAAGTGTGCCGATTAATTTGCTGACGCAAGTTGAAGGGACGCCCTTGCATGGCACAGAAGCACTAGACCCGATGGAATTTGTCCGCACCATCGCCGCAGCGCGCATTACCATGCCAACTAGTTTTGTGCGTTTATCCGCGGGGCGGCAATCTATGCATGAAGGCATACAGGCGCTATGCTTTTTAGCGGGCGCCAATAGTATTTTTTATGGTGAAAAATTACTCACAACGGCAAATCCTGAAGCTTCTGAAGATAAAAAACTGTTCGCCAAACTAGGCATTAATCGTATTTAACATGCTGGCATCACTGCAATTAGCCCTAGATAAACGCCAGGCACAAGGCTTGCTGCGCCAGCGCCGCTTGTTAGATTCGCCGCAGGCCGAGCATATTGTGGCGAACAGCCAGCCTTACTTGTCTTTTTGCAGCAATGATTATCTGGGCTTGGCTAATCACCCCAAGCTGATTGCTGCCATGCAGCAGGCGGCAGGCGATTCTGGTGTAGGCAGTGGCGCATCCAATTTAATTACTGGCCATCATCGCTATCATGATGATTTAGAAAAGCAGTTAGCTAAATTTGTCGGTCTACCCGCAGCCTTATTATTTTCTACTGGGTATATGGCCAACATCGGCGTGCTGGGGGCTTTGGTCGGCCGTGGTGATGCGATTTTTGCCGATAAATTAAACCATGCCTGCTTAAATGACGGCAGTTATTATTCGCTGGCGCAATTTAATCGTTTTGCGCATAACGATGTGGCAGCGCTGGAAGGCTTACTTAAATTAAGCACAGCAAAGCATAAATTAATTGCGGTGGATGCTGTGTTTAGCATGGATGGCGATATTGCACCGCTTGCAGAATACTTAGCTCTTTGCGAAAAATACGACGCCTACCTTTATGTGGATGATGCGCATGGCTTTGGTGTGCTAGGTGAGCATGGCCAAGGTTCGCTCAATCACCTTCACTTAAAGTCACCGCGTATTATCATGATGGCCACCCTAGGCAAGGCTGCTGGTGTGGCGGGGGCTTTTGTGGCGGGCGAGCAAGTGGTGGTAGATTATTTAATTCAAACCGCCAAAAGCTACGTTTATTCAACACCTGCGCCGCCAGCCTTGTCTGCCACGCTTAGCGCATCCATTAATCTGATTGCCCAAGGCGATGATTTGCGTGGTCATTTGTTCAGTTTAATTGAGTACTTTAAACATAATCTACATTGTAAAAAATGGCGCTTGCTGCCATCCGCAACCTCGATACAACCTTTGCTGGTAGGCAGCAATCAAGACGCATTGGCGCTGAGTGCATTTTTACAAAATGCTGGTATTTTAGTGCCCGCCATCAGGCCACCTACAGTGCCGCAGGGTACAGCAAGATTACGCATTTCAATATCGGCGGCGCATCGTTTAGACGATGTAAAAAAATTAATTTTAGCGATTAATCAAGCGGAAACTGTTTTATGAACATGACAGCCAATAATATTCATATAGAAACCATGGGCGCTGGCCCTAACTTACTATTCATACACGGCTGGGGCATGAATGGTGCGGTATGGCAGCCTATCGTCAAACGCTTAAGTAAATTTTTCACCCTGCATATTATTGATTTGCCAGGTATGGGCATGAGTCGGCCGATAGAACCTGTGCATTTGCATAGTTTGGCAGAAAAAGTCGCCGAAATTATGCCCGCGAATGCAGATGTAGTCGGCTGGTCTCTAGGCGGGCAAATCGCTCTGCGCATTGCGCTGGATTACCCTGACTTGGTGCGTCGGCTGGTGCTGGTCGGCAGTACGCCCTGTTTTGTCAATAAAAGTTTTGATAAAGAAAATATTGAATACAAAAAAACATGGGATGCGGGCATAGAGCCTGAAGTGTTCGGTAATTTTGCTGATAATGTCAATGAGGATTACCATAAAACCATGACGCAGTTTTTAACCTTGCAGTGCATGGGGGCAAGCGATGCTAGGGCGACGGTTAAGCTACTACGGCAAAAATTTTCTGAACGGCCCACGCCGACCGCACAAACTTTATATCGCATGCTGGATATCTTGCTAGAGACCGACTTACGTGCCGAAATCCAATATTTAAGAAAGCCAATATTACTGGTGCATGGCGATCGTGATTCCTTAGCGCCAGTACAGGCTGCACATTGGATGGCGCAACATTTACCAGTATGCTATTTACGGGTGATAGCTGGTGCTTCGCACGCGCCTTTTTTGTCGCATCAAGCACAGTTTGTTGATGCGCTGGTGCAGTTTTTAGAGCCGCAGATTTAATTGCTGTATGCTGATTATGGATAGTTACCACATAGATAAAGCCCGCGTGCGAGCCTCTTTTGGCCGCGCAGCCCGCAGCTATGATGCGTCGGCTATTTTGCAGCAGCAAGTGCGCGAGGAAATGCTAAGTCGCCTAGACTTAGTAAAACTCGCCCCACAAGCCATATTAGACGCTGGGTGTGGCACGGGGGCGGCCAGTCACGATTTGCGCAAACGTTTTGCAAGCGCACAAGTGGTTTCACTGGACTTTGCCCTGCCCATGTTAGAAAAGACCAGAGCGGCAGGCCATCATACTGGTTTAATCGGGCAGATTAAAAGTTTATGGACTAGTGAAAAACACCATTTGCTCTGCGCGGATATAGAATCGCTGCCATTGGCAAGTCGCAGTATGGACTTAGTCTGGTCTAATTTGGCCATTCAGTGGTGTAATGATTTAGATGCAGCACTACAAGAATTTTATCGGGTATTGCAACCAGCAGGCTTGCTGATGTTTAGTACCTTTGGGCCAGATACGCTCAAAGAGTTGCGAGCTGCAAGCAGTGGCCAAAACGGGGTGACTAGCGTGAGCCGATTCCTCGACATGCATGACATCGGCGATGCCCTAATTAGAGCTGGGTTCAGTGCACCTGTACTTGATGTGGAGCGCTTTACGCTGACTTATGATGATGCAAAAAGTGTGATGCATGACCTTAAAAGCATAGGGGCAAATAACGCCACACATAGCCGTGCACGCGGCTTGCTAGGCCGAGGTTTTTTAGAAAAGCTTGCGGCTAACTATGAGCAATTTAGGCTGGCGGGTAAATTGCCCGCGACTTTTGAGGTGGTGTATGGCCATGCGTGGCGCGGCCAAGACAAAGCCTTATTTGAGCATGGCGTATCGCCGATTAGCTTCAAAACTAGGCATAAACCAACTGAATGACAAAGTCATACTTCATCATAGGTACAGATACGCATGTTGGCAAAACCTATATCGCGAGTGCATTAGTCAAGCAATTTGCGGCCTCAGGGCTTAAAAGCATAGGCATGAAGCCAGTCGCATCGGGCTGCCAGTACCATAAAAATGGCGTGCTGATGAACGAAGACGTCGCCGCTTTAATGCATGTGAGCAATGTCAGCGCCAGCTTAGATATGATCAACCCATATCGTTTTGCTGCTGCCATCGCTCCACATATTGCGGCCGAACAAGCTGGGGTTAGTATCAGCTTGCAAGTGATTGCCGATGCCTACCAAGCGCTTGATGGTATAGCCGATGTGGTGATAGTGGAGGGGGCAGGCGGTTTGCTAGTGCCGCTCAATGCCAGCCAAACGCTAGCAGATTTGGCTGTGCTAATTGATATTCCTCTAATTTTAGTGGTGGGTATGCGCCTAGGTTGCATTAACCATGCGCTTTTGACGGTAGAGTTGATTAAAGCGCGCGGCCTCAAACTTGCTGGCTGGGTGGCCAACCAGATAGACCCTCACATGAGCATGTTTGAGGAGAATTTGGCTAGTTTGCAAAAACGTATTGCCGCACCTTGTCTAAGTGTTGTGCGCTGGCAAACCCAAGCCCATTTTAGCCTAGGCGCTTAAAACTCAGACTAAGCTTTGATGGGCTGTTTACTCAATGATTTGCGCGTATTCCACGGATATTTGATATAACTGCAGCTCTTGCGGGTTGCTGATTTTTTGACCCAAGGCCAGTTTATTCCGCCCGCCAGCCGCCAGGCCAGTTCGCATCATTAAAGGTGCGCTTTGTGCTGCAATGCGGCCTGTTTGCGCATCACGTTTGATTAGCCGCAGATGCACTTGGCCGATGGCAACTGGCGTGTTATTTTGCACGACCGCAAATAAATTACCAGCACTGTCGGCCTGCACCCCAGCTTTAAGATACTTGGCAGGATTACGCGGTAAGTCTAGGCGTATGCTGCGCGCCGCTGCCTCTTTGCCAATATCAGAGTTAGACTCGGCAGCCACTTGATAATGTTGTAAGGCCAGTGCTGTTTCACCGCGATCTTCAGCAATTTGCCCGAGTAAAGCGTGGCCTGGCGCGGTCGGCAATAGCTCATTTGCCCGTTTCAGAAACGCTTCTGCCTCGGCTTTTTTGCCCATATTAAATAGTGCGATGCCACTTTGTATGTGCGGTTTAAAATAATCGGGCTGCAATTTGATGGCTTTATCATAAAGCACTAAAGCTGGTTCTGGCTTTTTCTGCATTAAGGCAATGTCACCCAATAATTCTTGAAAGCGTGCTTCACGCGGTTCGCCGGCAATGGCTTGCTTGGCTAATAGGCTGGCCTTGGCAAAGTCTTTGGCGGCCAGTGCTTTTACCGCTTCATCATAAGCTAAATAAGCGGCTTGCGTAGCTTTAAGATGACTGACTTTTTGCGTATAAGTCTCTTTGCCCAAATCACCGCCAGCGCCAATTTGCGCCAGAGTCACTTTGTTGGCAGCCACACGTTCAGGCGAGGGTGGGTGGCTGGCAAATAGCCCGTCTATGAAGTTGCTCTTGCGGTCTGCACTTAGCCGCACAAAAGTCTCTTGTAGCTTGACCGCGGCACTAGGGTCGTATCCAGCTTTTTTCATGTAGTGCATACCATATAAATCAGACTCACTTTCTGCATCACGGCCATATTTACTGCTGATAAGTTGCGTGCCCACTTGAGCGCCACCGACAATCAGCTTAGCGTAGTCATTGTTTTGCGCGCCTATGCCCACAGCAATCATCGCCCCTTGTAAAAACAGCCCGCGTTCCATGCCCTTAGCACCGTGCCTTGCCGCAGCGTGCACCATTTCATGGCCGATGACCGCGGCTAATTCCGCCTCATTATTCAATTCATAAAGTAAGCCACGGTTAAAAGCAATCTTGCCGCCTGGCATCGCCCAAGCGTTAGGCGTAGAGTCATTGATGATGGTAAATTCGTAGGGCAATTTTCTATCAGAAACAGCTGCTAATTTATTGCCTATGCTTTGTACATAAGCGGTCAGTTCAGGGTCTAGGATGTAGTCACCGCCTTGAGATTGACGCGCAGGGCCATAATTTTGTTTGCCGATTGCAATCTCTTGTGATTCAGAGACAAGTTGAAACTCTCTTTTTTTGGTCACTGGGTTAGTGCCGCAAGCAGTGGTTAATACTGCCATTAGCGTCAGCAAAACAAATATGCGCTTTTTACTATGGATAGAATTTAACACGAGTATTTCCTTGGATGATGGCCTTAGCTTAGGCTTAAAAAATAAAATGCCGCCAAACGATTACAGCCCATGCTGGTAGAGCTTATTGCTTTGAATATAATCCAGCACGCTATCAGGCATTAATTGGCGCACAGCATATTGATGCCGTATTAGCTGGCGAATGGCGCTAGACGAAATAGCCATTGGTGCAATCGCTTGCATGATGATGCAGCCAATAGCTTGGTGGCTTAAGTCATCTACATTTGTGGTGAGGTGCTGCTGTAAAAAACGCTCTAGCTCGCCATTTAAGGCTGGGCAGGCGGCATCTAGTGGCCGTTGCACAATGGCAATATGGCAAAGCTGAATAATCTGTTGCCAACCATGCCAAGTATTAAATTGGCTAAAGGCATCGCTGCCCATAAATAATATTAAGCGGGTGTTTTTAGCCAGTTCTTGGCGTAAGCTGATCAGCGTATCTAAGGTGTACGACGGGCCAGTTTTGAGCAATTCTCTATCATCCAAGCTAAACATAGGGTTGCCGCTAATAGCCAGCTTGACCATGGCCGCTCTGTGCTGCGCAGAGGCTAAGGGTGCAGGCTTATGAGGTGGGACAGCGGCAGGAATAAAACGCACTTCATCTAACTTAAGCGCTACTGCGAGTGCTTGCGCCATGTTTAAATGACCAAAATGGATGGGGTCAAACGTGCCGCCTAATAAGCCTATGGTAGGCATTTAAGCTCTTACTTGGCCGTCGCCCAGTACTATATATTTGAGCGAAGTCAGGCCCTCTAAGCCCACAGGGCCGCGTGCATGCAGTTTGTCAGTGGATATGCCAATTTCTGCACCTAAGCCATATTCAAAGCCATCGGCAAAGCGGGTAGAGGCATTCACCATCACGCTACTAGAATCCACTTCACGCAAGAATTGACGCGCCTTGGTGTAGTTTTCGGTGACGATGGATTCGGTATGCTGTGATGAGTGCTGGTTAATATGCGCTATCGCCTCATCTAAGCCTGCGACCACTTTGCAAGAGATAATAGCCGCCAAATATTCGGTATAAAAGTCTTCATCGCTAGCAGGTTTTGCCTGTTTGACTAAGGCGCAAGTTTCCGCACAACCGCGAATTTCTATGCCGTGCGCACTCAGCATGGCGGCGATTTTAGGCAGCATGGCTGGCGCTACAGAGCGTGCAATGACTAATGATTCTGCAGTATTGCAGGTACCTAGGCGTTGGGTTTTGCTGTTTTCAACGATGCGTAAGGCTTTATCAAAATCTGCATCATCGTCTATATAAACATGGCAATTGCCGTCTAAATGCTTGATGACAGGAATGCGCGCATCATTGCTGATACGCTCAATCAGGCCTTTGCCACCACGCGGTACGATGACATCCACATATTGCTTCATGGTAATTAATTCGCCCACCGCAGCGCGGTCGGTCACTTCTACCACTTGCACTGCTGTGCTAGGTAAGCCTGCTGCAGTTAGGCCTTCATGTACCAGTTTGGCTAGTGCTTGGTTGCAATGTATAGCCTCACTGCCGCCGCGCAATATAGCAGCATTGCCAGATTTAATGCATAGCCCAGCCGCATCTATAGTGACGTTAGGCCTAGCTTCATAGATGATGCCAATCACGCCCAATGGCACGCGCATTTTGCCAATTTGTATGCCGCTGGGCCTAAATTTGAAATCGCTCATTTCACCAATAGGATCGGCAAGATTGGCTATTTGCGTCAGGCCTTCTGCCATGCTGTCGATAGATTTTTCGGTAATGGTCAGCCTATCTAACATTGCGTCATCTAGGCCGTTGGCGCGCGCGGCATCTACATCAAGCTTATTGGCGGCCAGCAGGGCGGTTTTTTCATGCAAAATTGCTTGGGCAATATGGCTTAATGCCAGGTTTTTGATGCTGCTATCGGCACTGGCCATTTGGCGCGAGGCCTGACGAGCCGCTATGCCGATTTGTTGCATGTAATGTTTAATATCCATGATTTTGCTGCCCATGATTTTTATATCTATTTATATTTATGTCTATATCTATTTATACCTAGGCCTGATTATACTTTTTAATATCAGTCAGGCGTTAGCGATAGCTGCATTAAGCGCCATGTTTATCGTCCGCGCACCCTAGCCAAGCCAAAACACAGCCGCGAAATCTCAAGCCAAGCATCGCCTAGCATCACGCCTTTAGCGGTTTTATCAATATCGGCAAGCTTTTGCAGGGCTGCTTCTAATTGGCGCACACTTAATCTTGCCAAGGCGCGCTTGACTAACGACTGCCTATCGCCATAAATGCGAGCATTGCTCATGGCATTCATGACATTTTCTCCACGTAATTCAGCCTGCTTGATTCTTAGCAATGGCCGCAATACCCACAATAAGGGGCTCATGACAGCGACAGCGTTTTCACCTTCATCTTGCAGGCCTTGTAAAATGCGTGCTGTGCGGCCTGCATCACCAGCGAGCACGGCTTCGCCTAATTGAAAAGCATCGTAGCGCGAAACATTCAGTACCGCCTCGCGCACCGCTGCATCAGACAGCTCGCCTTGCGGATAGAGCAGCCCAAGTTTTTGCACTTCTTGATTAGCCGCCAGTAAATTACCTTCTACCTGATGCGCCAAAAATGCCAGCGTGGCTTGGCTAGTGTGTTGCCCTTGTAATGATAGTCTATTGGCTATCCAGTTGGGTAAGTGCGCCACACTGATCGTATCTTGTGCGATGACGATGGCTTGTTTTTCTAGCGCGCTAAACCAGGCACTATTTTTAGCTTCACGCTCTAATTTTGGCAGAATAATCACCACGCTAGTATCAGGCAGGCTAGCACTGGCCAAGGCCTGTAGCGCTTTGCCCCCTTCAACCCCAGGCTTGCCATTGGGGATATTAATTTCTAGTAACCGTTGGCTAGAAAATAGGGAGATAGATTGGCCGTAAGCCTGAATGTGTTGCCAATTAAAAGCGCGGTCAACAGTTAGGCTATTACGTTCATCAAAGCCTTGTGTTCGGGCTGCAAGGCGAATGGCGTCTAAGTTTTCTTGTTGAGCTAAGGGCTCATCGCCGACCAAGACATATAAGGGCTGTAAGCCTTGATTGAGGTGTTTTTCAAGTTGCGCCTGAGCTAATTGCATGGGCTATTTAACGGTTAATCTAATGGCCGACAGCCTGCGCAATATTTCGCGTACCGTATCGCTACGCATATCAGCGTTTAATTGCGATTCTTCATCGAGCTTACCCAGCAAGGCCTCATCACTGTATGAGAAGTCTCGACGTGATTGTACGCTTTGTGGCGGACTCCAAATAGGGTTGGCTGGCTGACGCGTTCTAAAATTGACGTGATAATCAAGCTCATACTCACGGACTTTGCCGCCGCCACTTAAAGACAGAATGCGCTTTTCACTTGTCTCATTTAACATTTCTAATAATAAATCGGCGTCAGATTGATTATTCACTATGCGTATGCCATTGGCTTTAAATGATTGATCAAGCTCTCTAGAAATACTCAGTGTAGCGCCTTGAACGTACAAAGTTTTAAACGATAGTTCGGCGACACCACGTAGCTGAAAGCCGCAGCCAGAAAGCATTAAGCTAGCCAGTAGCGCTAACACCAAGCGGCTGTGTTGCATAATATTCAAGCGTTGATATTGCATGGTGCCTACCCCCTTGTGCTATGCCACAACAATGTTAATGAGCTTATTTGGCACAACAACAACTTTGCGTACAGTCATAGGCGCTACTATGAATTTTTGCACGAAAGGCTGCTGTAAGGCCAATTGTTCTAAAGAGTCTTTGCTGGCCGTTTTGGCTACCGTGATGCTACCACGTAATTTACCATTGACTTGAATGACGTATTCAACGCTATCTTGCACCATGGCGAGTGGGTCAGAAACAGGCCAGTTAGCCTCTAAAATATGGCTTTGTGGGCATAGTTCGGCCCAGATATCTTGGCATATATGCGGCACTATCGGTGAGAGTAATAAGGCCACATTTTGCAAAACCTCTTGGCGAATTTGGCGACTTGTTTCATCGACTCTTTCAATTTTTGCCAAGGCGTTCATTAATTCCATCACCGATGAAATAGCGGTGTTAAAGCTATGGCGACGACCATAATCATCCGCGACTTTTTCTATGGTTAAATGCAGTTGCAAGCGCATGGCTTTAAGATCAGTAGTCAGTTCAGTAGCGTTTTCGTTGGAAGTGTAGGCATTTACCGCCCCCAGTTCCACATGGTCATACACAGCTTTCCACAGCCTGCGTAAGAAGCGATTAGCCCCTTCAACGCCGCTATCCGCCCATTCTAGGCTTTGTTCTGGCGGTGCGGCAAACATCATGAATAATCTGGCTGTATCAGCTCCATAAGTATCAATCAGTTCTTGCGGATCCACGGTATTACCTTTGGATTTACTCATTTTAGTGCCATCTTTTAGTACCATGCCCTGTGTGAGCAGCTTGGTGAATGGCTCGTTATTGTTAAGCAAACCCACGTCGCGCATTAATTTGTTAAAAAAGCGCGCATACAGTAAATGCAAAATGGCATGTTCAATGCCGCCTACATATTGGTCAACTGGTAACCAATAATTAGCGCGCTCGTCTGCCATGGCGGTTTTGTTGTCAAAGCTGGCATAGCGTGCAAAGTACCAGCTTGACTCAAAAAATGTATCTAAAGTATCGGTTTCGCGTGTCGCTTTGCCATGACAGGTTGGGCAAGTCGTTTCATAAAAGTTAGGGTCTTTTTTAATTGGCGAGCCTACGCCGTCCATCAACACCTCTTCAGGCAATATCACTGGCAATTGTTCGGCAGGCACTGGCACTTCACCGCATTTTTCACAGTGAATAATCGGGATAGGACAGCCCCAATAGCGTTGACGTGAAACGCCCCAATCGCGTAGGCGGAACTGGGTACGTTTTTTTCCTAAGTTTTTTGTGCTCAACGCTGATGAAATGGCATCAAAGGCTAGTTCAAAATTCAAACCATTAAATTCGCCAGAGTTAAATAACATCCCATGCTCTATCATCGGCAATGTGTCTGAAACGCTATGTGTAATCACGGCTTTAATGGGCAAGCTGTATTTATTGGCAAACTCAAAATCACGCTCATCATGCGCTGGCACCGCCATCACAGCACCTTCACCATAGCTGGCTAACACGTAGTTAGCCACCCAAACAGGCAGTTGCTCGCCATTTAATGGATGCGTAACAAATAAACCAGTTGCCATGCCTTTTTTCTCAGCCGTTGCAACGTCGGCTTCAGCAACACTGCCGCGTTTACATTCGGCGATGAATTCAGCTAGCGCGGGGTTGTGTTGAGCCGCTTGTGTAGCCAATGCATGTTCTGCGGCTACTGCCACGTACGTTGCGCCCATTAGAGTGTCTGGGCGGGTGGTGTAAACTTTTAAGTTGCCTTGTTGACCGACAATTGGAAATTCCACTTCACAACCATAGCTTTTACCTATCCAGTTGCGCTGCATGGTTTTAACTTGCTCAGGCCAACCATCTAGCTTATCTAGATCATTGAGCAACTCTTCTGCATACGCCGTAATCTTCATGAAATATTGCGGAATATCGCGTTTTTCAACCAAAGCGCCACTACGCCAGCCACGGCCATCTATCACCTGCTCATTCGCGAGCACGGTACCATCAACAGGGTCCCAATTGACGGTAGAGGTTTTTTTGTAAATTAAACCTTTTTTGAAAAGCTCGGTAAATAGCCACTGCTCCCATTTGTAGTATTCTGGCTTGCAAGTGGCAATTTCGCGATTCCAATCCACACCTAAGCCCAATTGCTTAAGCTGAGTCTTCATGTGCTCTATGTTTTCATAGGTCCATTTTGCTGGAGCAGTATTGTTTTTAATGGCCGCATTTTCAGCAGGTAAACCAAATGCATCCCAACCCATGGGCTGCATGACATTAAAGCCTTTCATTTTGTGAAAACGGCTTAATACATCGCCTATCGTATAGTTGCGCACATGGCCCATGTGTAAACGGCCAGATGGGTAAGGAAACATCGATAAACAATAGTATTTTGGTTTATTTGAAGTTTCTGTGGCGGCAAAGGTTTGGTTGGCTTGCCAATAAGCTTGAGCGGCTTGTTCGATTTCTTTGAAAGGGTACTGCTGCTGCATAATTTAGCTATTCTTAAGGTTTAGATGAATACTTAAGATTATACCTTTGGCGTGTGAATAATGCGATTAATCGCATATATTCAACAGATAATACCTTGGCGACCTTAAGTGTTGCCTGCGGCATATTTTGCCCGTGATTATTTTAATCGTGCGGACTTTTTTCATGCTGTGGTAAATCGTCACTAATCATGACCCACGGGAGTTTAGATTCAACCCAAGTATGATCTTTTGGGGGCATTAGCTCAGGGTTGGCTAAGCTGCAAGTTGTGATGTCAATTTCATCGCTATGGCTGGTATATTGGAAAAAAAGAAGTGTCCCACAATTGCTACAAAACATTCTTACGCCATGTGCAGAGGATTGGTAAGGCTTAGGTTTACCACTTAGTAACAGTAGCGAAGATTTTTTAACTGTAAACCAAGCGACGTAAGGTGCGCCGCTGGTTTTTTGGCAAGTGGTGCAGTGGCAATTAGTCTCATATTCGGCTATTCCATTAAAGCCGTAACGTATTTGTCCACAATGGCAACCACCTTCTATCATAAAGATTTCTTAATGCGTTTATTTCAACGCCGCAAAAATATTCGCTTTAATGGTTTCTAGCTCCCCCAAACCATTTATTTTGACATGTTTGGGTGCGCCAACGGCGCCAGTTTTCGCCCAGCTGCCATAGTATTCAACCAGCGGTTCTGTTTGGTCGTGATATTCTACCAAGCGCTTGTTCACTACGTCTGGTGCTTCGTCTGCGCGTTGCACTAAATCTTCACCGGTAATGTCGTCTTTGCCTTCAACTTTTGGTGGGTTAAATTTGATGTGGTAGGTGCGGCCGCTGGCTGGGTGGCTACGGCGGCCTGTCATGCGTTCCATAATCGCGCTGTCTGGTACGTCGATTTCTACTACATAGTCTATCGCAACCCCAGCGTTTTTCATGGCTTCTGCCTGGGGAATAGTTCGAGGAAAACCATCAAATAAGAAGCCATTCGCACAATCTGCTTCTTTAATACGCTCGTTGACCATGCCAATGATGACGGCGTCTGGAACCAAGCCACCACTATCCATAAAGCTTTTTGCCTCTAGGCCTAGCGGTGTGCCAGCTTTAACGGCGGCGCGTAGCATGTCGCCAGTTGAGATTTGCGGAATATTAAAATGTTGTTTAATAAAAGTAGCTTGAGTGCCTTTGCCCGCGCCTGGTGCGCCTAAAAGTATGATACGCAAAATTTTCCCCTAATTTAGAATTGATTTTATGATGGTTAGAATAGCTTTACGGCTAAATTATATCAGCTCAAATAGTTTGCGATAGCGACAAAATCGCCTACGCTTAAATTTTCCGCACGTAATTGTGAGTTGAGGTTTAAGGCGCTAAATCCATCATCATCTAACAGGCCTTTGAGCGTATTGCGCAAGGTTTTGCGACGCTGGCCAAACGCGGCTAATACCACTTTTGCAAATAGCGCTTCATTTTTTGCAACAAAGGGCAAATTTGCATGCGGCACACAGCGCACAAAGGCTGATTCTACTTTAGGTGCTGGTTCAAAAGCCTCTGGCGGCACAGTGATTAGATAATCTATTTGCAGGCGGTATTGCAACATCACGCTAAGCCGGCCGTAGGCTGGGGTAGAGGGGGCTGCCACCATGCGCTCTACCACTTCTTTTTGCAGCATAAAATGCATATCTGTAATGTGAGCAACGTTATCTAGCAGATGAAACAAAATAGGCGTAGAAATGTTATAGGGCAAGTTGCCAGTAACCCGCAAATCCTCACCTAAGCTGGTGAAGTCAAACTTAAGCGCATCGGCATTATGAATATGAATGGCATGACTGGCGTAAGCGGGCTTGGCATATTCGGTTTGCATCCAAGCGATAATGTCGCGATCAACTTCTACCACGTGCAAAAGATTGAGCCTTTGTAATAGCGGCTTAGTCAGTGCGCCAAGGCCAGGGCCAATTTCAAGCATGAGGTCGTTCGCTTTGGGTGCAATGGCTTCAATTAAACTAGCTATCACACTTTGGTCGGTCAAAAAGTTTTGGCCAAAGCGTTTTTTTGCGATATGTTTCATCTGTTTATGATGTTTTAGTTAGGCATTTGAGCGGTGTTATTGGCTAGCATGATCGCTAACTCAATGGCGGCAAGCATGCTGCCCAGGTCAATACGGCCTGTGCCCGCCAAATCTAATGCGGTACCATGGTCCACCGAAGTGCGAATAATAGGCAGGCCTAGCGTAATATTGATGCCCGTACCAAAGCTCGCATGTTTGAGCACGGGCAAGCCTTGGTCGTGATACATGGCAAGCACCGCATCAGCTTGATCTAGCTGGTGTTTTGCAAATAAGGTATCGGCGGGCAGCGCCCCTATTAGCTGCATACCTTCAGCGCGTAGTTTTGCTAGTACTGGGTTAATAATTTCAATTTCTTCCATGCCTAAATAGCCGTCTTCGCCTGCATGTGGGTTTAAGCCAGCCACCAAAATGCGCGGGTTTTTTAGGCTAAATTTTTCTATTAAATCGTGATGCAAAATGCGTATAGTGGCTTCTAGACTTTGTTGCGTAATAGCGGCAGGTACGTCTTTTAGGGCTAAGTGCGTGGTAGCCAGTGCCACTCGCATACCACCACCGACTAGCATCATGACAACTTGTGGGGTTTTAGTTAGCTCAGCTAAAAATTCGGTATGGCCAGTAAACGCAATGCCAGCTTCATTAATAATGCCTTTGTGCACAGGTGCCGTCACCATCGCATCAAAGGTCTTATCAATACAAGCTAAGCAGGCTGTTTTTAAGGTATGGACTAGGTATGGGCTATTTTTTACATTGAGTTGGCCTGCCTGCACTTTGCTATTGGCCGCTACATGCAAAACGCATAAGCTGCCATTGCCTAGGTGCGCTTGGTTGGCGTTTTCAGTATAGGCTGTGATCCTGAGGCTTAGTCCTAGCTGTGCGGCGCGTGCTTGCAACATGTCTTTATCGGCAATCACCACAAGCTTGGCGGCGAGTTTGTGCTGGGCCAGCATCACACATAGGTCAGGACCTATGCCAGCGGGTTCGCCAGCGGTGATGGCGATAGTCGGTAATAAATGGCTCACGAGATGACTATTGTTTAGACCTAGTGGATTTTTAAGCGAGCAGACTAAAATTTGTCTTCAAGTCTAAGTTCAACATAAGCACGGTCACGTAATTCGCGTATCCAATCTTGGTAAGCTTCATCGGCTTTTTTAGCGCGAATCTCTTGGCGAGCTTTTAAGCGCGCTGCTTCTTTACTCATATCTTGGGCGCGGCGTTCTATGACCTGAATCACATGCCAGCCAAACTGCGTGAGCACTGGTGGGCTGATTTGATCATTTTTGAGCTCGTTCATGGCTTTTTCAAATTGTGGCACTGTGTCACCAGGGTTGACCCAGCCTAAGTCGCCGCCATTTGACGCGGTGCTATCTTCTGAATATTGGCGGGCGAGGGCTTCAAATTTTTCACCATTATCTAGCCGTTCTTTAATGTTATCCATTTTTAGCTTAGCTTCTTTTTCTGACATGACTTCTGAAAGCTTGATAAGAATATGCCGCGCATGGGTTTGTTGAATGACCAGAGGCGAATTGCCGCCGCGTTTATTGCTGAGTTTGAGCACATGAAACCCATTCGGACTGCGCAGCGGCGCAGAAATATCGCCTACTTGCATGGTTTTGAGGGCGTCTAAAAATAAACTTGGCATTTGTGTACCACTTTTCCAGCCTAGCTTGCCGCCTTCTAGCGCATTGGGGGCGTCTGAGTAGCTGGCAGATACTTCAGCAAAGCTTTTACCATGATTGAGTTCATTGATAGCAGCTTCTACTTTGGTTTTAGCTTTTTGTATGTCCTCTGTCGCGCCTTCTTCTGGAGTGCGAATTAAAATGTGGGAGATTTCAAATTCATCTTGATTTTCTGTATTTGCGGCTTGGCTGGTTAAAAAGTTATCAATTTCAGATTCGCTGACGTTGATGCGGCCATCAACCTCGCGTTCACGCAGCCTGGCTATGGTAATTTCGCTACGAATATCTGACCTAAATTTAGTCATGCTGACGCCATCTTTGGCCAAGGCTTCGCTAAACTGCGCTAAGCTCATTTGATTTTGCTCGGCAATGCGCACTATGGTTTTATCCAGTTGATTGTCATCTACTTTTAGCCCAGTTTGAGCAGCATATTGAATTTGCAGCGTGTCGGTAATCAGTCGCTCTAAAATCTGCTTACGTAAAATACTTTCTTCGGGCAATACTGTGCCTTGTTTTTGAAATTGTGCTGTCACGGTAGCAATGCGGCTTTCTAATTCTTGCTCAGTAATTACCGTTTGATCAACAATAGCCACGATGCGATCTAGCTTCACCACTTCTGCCGCTTGTACATTGAATTGGCAAGTAGCGGTGAGCGCGCTGGCTAAAAATAAAGCTTGTATGAGAGATTTAATAAAGGTGCGCAAAATAGTTACTCGTAGTTGTGTTGTTGATAAGAGTCAGGAATAACTCCTGTGCTGACATAACCTGGGATGCTGCGTTTAATCACATCGAGTGGGTCAGTGCCAATTGACGCCAGACCGCCTAGTTCAATCTGAAAAAATAGCGCGTAGTTGGCATTTGCCGTGGCTGTACTCACGCGTTGAACCAGCGTCCTTGTTTGCCAGCAGCCAGCATTATATTCTATCCCAGCAAGAGTTTCGATGATATGTTTCTCTTGTATAGAGTAGTTGGCGCGCCCTATGCCATACCAGCCTTGACCGAGCGGCCATTGGCCAGACAGGTCAAATTGATTAATGCCATTTGATACATCGCTGCTAGATGTATCTTGTCTGTAGGTATAGCTTAAGTTAAGCGCTTTGCCAGGTTCAGGGGTAAAACGACTGGCGACTGTGGTTCGTGCTGATTTTGCGTTGGCTGTATTGTATTGCCAAAATGCATTGACATTCCAAGTGGTTTTTAAATACGAGCTGAGACCAAGCACAATGTCTGAGGTGTTGCTTTTGCGTAAGGTTTCAGTGGGTAATGCAACTTTTTGGTCTGCAAAATAATAGCGCTGGCCAATAGAAGCTGAAAGTCTTTGTATGCCAGTATCAGATTCAATCAAACGGGTGGTGAGCGCTAAACTGAGCTGGTTAGCATTGTTGATGCGATCGTTACCCGTGTACTGATTTTCTCTAAATAAGGTGCTGAAGTTTAAATCGGCTGAACTGGCGTCAAAAATAGGGATGTCAGATTGTTTTGTATTGGGAATGTAGACATAAAACAATCTAGGCTCTATGGTCTGCGTATAGGCACGGTTAGATATTTTGAAATCTCGGTCGAAAAATAAGCCGCCATCTAGGCTGGCAATAGGCAAGGTCCGTTGTTGTGATTCAAGATTATCGGCAATGTTGTTAAGGTTGTAACTGGTGTGATGAATACCAATTTTTGGCGTGATATAGCCATAAGTCTGGTGCATGGGCAGGCTAATGCTAGGGTATAGCGTCAGTCTATTGCCAGTGGGTTTTACAGTGGGGTCGTTGATGTTGGTGTCGAATTTGACGACTTGCGTATATAGATTGACATTCACGTCACCATAATATTTGTTGCCAGCTAAGGTCATTTGCGGCAGACGTTCATAAGGATATGATACCTTATCTAAAGTCTGAAATTTTTGTACTAGGCCATTAAAATGCCAATTTTCATTGCCATAATCAATGTTAAATTGTTGTGGTAAGTTAATGCGGCTGGTGGTGACAATGCGAGTAGATAAATCAGAAAAATATTCGTTATCAGAAACTTTTTCAAGGCTGTAGCCAGCAGACCAGCCACTGCCAAGATCGTGCTGATGTTTTAGCGAGGCGTAATATCGGTTATTACCAGTTTGGTTGTCGCTGCCTAAATACTCTAGATTATCAATGCCTGAATAATGTTCATCTAAATATCTAAATTCCCCTTGCAGTTGCACGCCACGTTTACTTAAGGCGCGCGTTGCTAGAGTAGCATCCATATTGGGGGATATATTCCAGTAAAACGGCACTGATACTTCAAAACCACTTTTTGAGGTGGTGCCGTAGGTGGGCGCTAACAAGCCGCTTTTACGCTGATTGCTGTATGAAAAGCCTATCCATGGGGTGTAGAGTACTGGCACCCCCTTGATCTCTATATAGGCATTTTTAGCCACGCCAGATTCTGTGTAGTTATTCAGGTCTAGTTCTTTGGTTTTGATGTACCAGTCATCTACACCAGCTTGGCAAGTGGTATAGCGTGCATTGATCAGTCGTTTTTTATCTTGACCTTCAAAGAATATGCTGTCGGCATCACCCCGAGCTTGTGCAGCATATTGTTGTGAATTTGGCGCTAAATGAAACATTTCGACATTGTTTTGCGCACTATTATCCGCAGCCACCCCTGTTGTCGTATAGTCGATTCTGCCATCCATAGCCTGATTTTGCGAAGTGCTAAAGTTATCCCTGGCACTGGCGGGTTTAAGCATGGTAATGCTAGCGTCTTTAATTTCACCAATGCTGGTGGCTAACTGCATGTGCAACTCTGAGCCATTTATTTTAGAGTCACCAAGGTTGAGGCCTACATTGCCAGTGGCATGCAATGTGTCATTTTGCGTATCGTAATCTATCACATCGCCGAGTATGGTTTGTTTGCCACGGCTGATAGAGGCATTGCCTATGGCACGCATATTCCTATCAATATGCAATTCTAGTTTGTCGCCATTGATGACAACCGCATCGGCAGTTATTGCGCTGTCGTCACTTTCTGCATGGGCTATTAGGCTGTAAACCAATGAAATTGCCGTCAAACTACTGAGTATTTTTTGTCTTAGCATGTCAAGGCCGCTGCTATCATTAAGCGCAGGGTGATTAAGCTAGGGAATAGTTGATATAGTGGCACGGGTGTCTGGGTAGAATGTTTATTTTAACGATATGTTTTATCAGTGATAAAATCTCATAAATTGACTTTTTTGGCAATCAGTAAAGCGTATTTTACCAGCCCTTTAACACTTAAGGTGATACTGCGGCTTAGTAACTTTCAGCGATTATACAATCACATTATATAACATTGGATAGACCCTCGTGGATGATAGACAACAACAACTTTCAGCTTGGCTAAACACCGTTTTACAACAGGCCGACTTTTCGCTGACTAGCGCCTCAGCGGATGCCAGTTTTAGGCGGTATTTTAGAGTGAGCTTTGCCGTGCCATATTTAGGCTATCACAGTCTGATTGTCATGGATGCCCCGCCAGCACAAGAGGATTGTCGGCCCTTTGTTAATATTGCCCAACTTTTTGCGGCAGCTGGGCTTAATGTGCCCAAGATTATTGCCCAAGATTTAGCGCAAGGTTTTTTATTGCTCAGTGATTTGGGTGATGACACTTATCTGATGCATCTAAGTGCAAAAACTGCACCTAAATTATATTTAGCTGCCACAGATGCGCTGATTAAATTGCAGCTAGCCAGCAAACCTGATGTGTTGCCGTATTATGATCAAGCTTTGCTGATGCGCGAGATGCAGCTATTCCCTGAATGGTATGTGGCCAAGCATTTGCATGTGGAACTTAATGAGGCACAGCAAGCCGTCTTAAACAATACCTTTGCGGTGTTAAATAAAAACATACTCGCGCAAGGACAAGTTTACGTGCATAGAGATTATCATTCGCGTAACTTAATGATTACCAAAGAAAATAACCCTGGGGTGCTAGATTTTCAAGATGCCGTGTATGGTGCTATTAGCTATGATTTGGTGTCTTTATTAAAAGATGCTTATATCAGTTGGGAAGAAGATCAACTCATTGATTGGGCAGTGCGTTATTGGCAGCCTGCAAAAAAAGCGGGCTTGCCAGTACCTGATGATTTTAGTGAGTTTTATCGCGATTTTGAGTGGATGGGCGCGCAGCGGCACATTAAAGTGTTAGGAATATTTGCTAGACTGAGCCATAGAGACGGCAAAAATGCCTATTTACAAGATATGCCCTTGGTCATGAGTCACTTGCGCAAAGTCTGTGAGCGCTACGTAGAATTAAGGCCTATGTTGAGGTTGCTCAATCAATTAGAAAATGTAAAAGCAAAAGAAGGCTACACTTTCTAATGCAGGTGATTCAATGAAAGCGATGATATTAGCCGCAGGCCGCGGCGAGCGTATGCGGCCATTGACTGATTTTATGCCTAAGCCACTGATTAAGCTGGCGGGTAAGCCGCTTATCGTTTGGCATCTAGAGCGCTTAGCGCAAGCTGGATTTAAACAAGTGGTAATTAATCATGCTTATTTGGGCGAGCAAATTGAACAAGCCCTAGGTAACGGCAGTCAATGGGGTATGTATATTGAATATAGCCCTGAAAAAAACGCATTAGAAACTGCTGGTGGCATTGCCAATGCCTTACCATTATTAGGCAAGCAGCCATTTTTAGTGGTGAATGGTGATACCTTTAGCCAGATTGATTTTGCCTCTTTAAAATTAACGCATAATGCGCTGCCATGCTTGGGGCACTTGGTGTTAGTTGATAATCCGCCGCAACACCCTAACGGCGATTTTGCCATTGAAGCTGGTGTATTAAAAAATCAAGGCGCACAAATGCTGACTTTTTCTGGCGTAGGGGTTTATGATCCAGACTTATTTGCTAGTATTGTCCCTGGCACCCCAGCCAAGTTAGCGCCGCTTCTGCGGCAGGCGATTACACACAAGCAAATGACCGCTGAGCATTATCAAGGGATGTGGCATGATATTGGTACGCCTGAGCGATTAGCCAGTGTAGAGCAGCACTGGCAACATCAAGCCTTATGATAGTTAGCAACCACGCCATCAACAACCACGCCTATCAATCAAAGTTAAACACAATTAAACTTAGTTAAACATAGCATGAACACTCATATCACAGAATTTAAAGCCAGACGCGAACAGCTACTTACGAGTATGGGGCAGGGTGTAGCCATCCTATTCAATGCACCTGAGGTTATTCGTAATCGAGATAGCCACTACGCCTATCGTTTTGATAGTTATTTTTATTACTTAACAGGGTTTAAAGAGCCAGAATCTGTACTGGTGCTGATTGCAGGGGATACGCCGAAATCTATTTTGTTTTGTCGCGATAAAGATATAGAGCGCGAAATTTGGGATGGTTTTCGCTATGGTGCAGCGGCAGCTCGCGAAATCTTTGTTTTTGATGAGGCATATTCAATCAATGAACTGGATGCAGTGTTAGTAAAGCTGCTGGCAAATCAGCCTAAATTATATTTTAGCTTAAGCGAGAGTGCCGTTGATGATGCCCGAGTGATGACTTGTTTAAAAAGCTTGCGAACTCAAGCGCGGCATGGCCTTAGTGCGCCGCATGAGATTGCCGATGTTCGTGATTTATTAGATGAAATGCGCCTGTATAAATCAAGCTATGAAATAAATTTAATGCGCCGTTCAGCCAATATTGCAGCTGGCGCACATAATAGAGCCATGCAATATGCTAAAGCGGGCATGATGGAGTACCAAGTTGAGGCGGAATTTTTGCATGAGTTTTACCGCCATGGCGCACAAGCTCCCGCTTATACTAGCATCGTTGCAAGCGGCGCAAATGCTTGTACTTTGCATTACAATGCCAATAATGCACAGCTCAATAACGGTGATTTATTGCTAATAGACGCTGGTTGCGAATTAGATGGTTATGCTTCAGATATTACTCGCACTTTTCCTATCAATGGAAAATTTACTGCTGCGCAAAAAGATCTATATGAGCTGGTGTTGTCAGCCCAGCTGGCAGCGATTGCCCAAGTTAAAATTGGCAACCATTGGAACGCGCCGCATGAGGCGGCATTAGACGTGCTGGTGCAGGGGTTTATTGATTTTAAATTATGCAAAGGTAGTAAAGAGGCAGTGCTAGAAACGGGCGATTATCGTCAGTTCTATATGCATCGTACTGGGCATTGGCTGGGCTTAGACGTGCATGATGCGGGTGAATATAAACAGACGAAAGCACAAGCAAAATCTCAGGACAAACAGGCTAACTGGCGTATGTTACAAGCCAACATGACGCTTACTGTAGAGCCAGGCTGTTATATTCGTCCAGCAGACCATGTCCCTCAACATTTTTGGAATATAGGCATCAGAATAGAAGACGATGTACTCGTTACCCCGCATGGGGCTGAGGTATTGACGGCCAGTGCGGTTAAATCTGTCGCAGACATAGAAGCACTAATGCGGGCTGCAGCTGAGTAGATTTAACTCTGCTAAATTAAATACGCGTTAATTAAAATTTTAATCCATTAAGGAATTGTATGTTTAAACACTTGTTAGGCTTAAGCTTGCTCACAGCGCTAATCAGCAACGCGATGGCTGATGAGCTTAGCGTTAAGAAAGCGGTTGAGGCAGCATATCCAAAATTTAAAGTAGAAAGTGTCAATAAGACACCTTATGCTGGTTTGTATGAGGTGTTTATGGGTGGGCAAATCGTTTACACCGATGAAAAAATGACTTTTTTGATTGCCGAAGGCCATATCGTTGAGCCTAAGACTAAAAAAGACATTACTGGTGAGCGCTTAGATGAGCTGACGAAAATTGACTTTTCTAGCTTACCGCTTGAGCAGGCGATTAAGATAGTAAAAGGTAATGGCAGCCGTAAATTGGTGGTTTTTTCTGACGTTGACTGCCCTTATTGTAAGCGTTTAGAGCAAAATGAACTGGTGAATATTACCGATGTCACCATTTATACTTTTTTATATCCAATAGAGCAGTTGCACCCTGATGCTGCGACTAAATCTAAATTAATCTGGTGTGCAAGTAATCGCGCTAAAGCATGGGAAGATTGGATATTTAATAATCAGCTAGCTAAAACCAATGGCAGTTGTGAAGTGCCATTAGAAAAAATAGGTCAGTTAGCTAAAAAACTTGGCATAACCAGTACGCCTACCCTTATTTTTTCGGATGGCAAGCGTATGTTAGGCGCACAGCCTTACAAGGAAATTGAGCGTGCTATGCAGGCGGCGCTAAAAAAATAACACGCTGGAAAATAATACGCTGGCTTGATAGGCGTTTATTTTTTGATGTTTAAATCAATCATGGCGGCTAAACGACTGAGCCCATTTTGAAGATAGGCAGATATAAAGCAACCACTAGCCCACCGATCAGTGTGCCTAGTACTACCATGATGACGGGTTCCATTAGGCTAGCTAAAGCATCAACTGCATCATCGACTTCTGCTTCAAAAAAGTCGGCGACTTTGCTCAGCATAGAATCTAAAGCACCTGATTCCTCGCCAATCGCAGCCATTTGCATGACCATACTGGGAAAAACGCCGCTCTCTTGCATGGCATTCGTTAAGCTAGTGCCCGTGCTAATTTGGCCTTGTATTTTCTTTGTAGCTTCATAGTAGACGCGATTACCAGCTGCCCCAGCCACAGAATCTAAAGCCTCTACTAGAGGCACGCCAGCAGAAAACATGGTGGCTAAAGTGCGTGCCCAGCGGGCAATTGTTGCTTTTCTGATTAGCGGGCCAAATACTGGCAATTTAAGAACTAGCCTATCCATGGTCGCCTGCATTGCTAAAGAGCGCTTCCATGTGTATAAGAAAAACCATATACCACCGCCTATGCCGCCAAATATTGCCCACCACCAGTTAACGAATATTTCAGAAATAGCCATCACTATTAGCGTAGGCGTTGGTAAGTCTGCACCAAAGCCGTCGAATAGCTCTTTAAATGCAGGAATGACAAAAATCATAATCACCGTCACAATGATAAATGCCACCACAATAATTGAAATTGGGTAAAACAAGGCGGATTTAATTTTTGATTTAACCGCTTGGATTTTCTCTTTATAAGTGGCCAAGCGATCAAGCAAGGTGTCTAAAATACCTGCTTGTTCGCCAGCGCCAATCAGGTTGCAAAATAACACATCAAAATAAAGTGGATATTTGCGAAAAGCTGCGCTCAAGCTACTACCAGTCTCGATATCAGATTTAATATCCATTAATAATTTGCCAACGGCGGGGTTGCTATGACCTTTGCCGACAATATCAAAAGATTGCAGCAGCGGTACGCCAGCTTTCATCATAGTGGCAAGTTGCCGTGTGAATAAAGTCACGTCTTTATCCGTCACCTTGCCTTTGATGTTGGTTGCGGTTTGTTTTTTGATTTTTGTAACAGTGATACCTTGGCGACGTAATGTGACATTGACAAAAGAATCACCAGTAGCGCGCATTTCACCCGTGACAATTTTGCCTTTTTTATCTTTGCCTTCCCAAGCGTAGGTGATTTCTTTGGTCGGTTTAATATTGGCTGCCATCATAATTCCTTATATTATTCATTGCTATAAGCCTTTATACGCCTCAATTTTATTCCGCTTTTTTTTAAATAAACTACATATTCGCAATAATTTCTTCACCAAATTGCGCAGTACCTACTTGCGTTGCGCCCTGCATTTCACTTGAGAAGTCGCCAGTGACACGTTTAGCCAAGATGGCTTTTGCTACGCCATGAATGACTAAATCGGCCGCTTCAGTCCAGCCTAGATGACGTAACATCATTTCGGCTGAAAGTATGATGGAGCTTGGGTTGGCAAGGTCTTTGCCAGCTATTTTAGGCGCTGTGCCGTGCGTGGCCTCAAACATAGCGACGGTATCGCTTAAGTTAGCGCCTGGTGCGATGCCTATACCACCTACTTGCGCTGCCAGTGCATCACTCATGTAGTCACCGTTTAAGTTAAGCGTGGCTACGACGTCATAATCTTGTGGGTGTAATAAAATTTCTTGTAAAAAAGCATCCGCAATACAATCTTTAATGATCATACCGCAAGGTAATTTGCACCATGGGCCGCCGTCAATTTCAACCGCGCCAAATTCTTGTTTAGCAACTTCGTAACCCCAGTCTCTAAAGCCACCTTCGGTAAATTTCATGATATTGCCTTTGTGGGCAATCGTGACAGATTTACGATTGTTATCGATGGCATATTGTATAGCCTTGCGAACTAAGCGCTTGCTGCCATCAATAGAAACAGGCTTAATGCCAATCGCGGAAGATTCAGGGAAGCGAATTTTTTTACGCATGCCCATGTCGCTTAAAAATTGAATGACTTTTTCTACTTCATCGGTCCCTGCCGCCCATTCTATGCCCGCATAAATATCTTCGGTATTTTCTCTAAAAATCACCATATCGGTTTTTTCTGGGTGTTTGACTGGGCTAGGCACGCCAGGAAAATATTGCACAGGCCGTAAACATACGTATAAGTCTAATTCTTGGCGCAGCGAAACGTTTAATGAACGTATGCCACCCCCTACTGGCGTGGTCAGCGGCCCTTTAATTGACACAACATAGTCACGCACTGCGCTCATGGTCTCAGCTGGCAACCAATCGTTAGCGCCATAAACTTTCGTGGCTTTTTCGCCAGCATAAACTTCCATCCATGAGATTTTTCTCTTGCCACCATAAGCCTTATTGACGGCGGCATCTACTACTTTAATCATAGGCGGGGTAATATCTGCGCCTATGCCATCACCCTCAATAAATGGGATAATGGGCTGGTCTGGCACATTCAGTGAGTTATCTGCGTTAACGGTGATTTTCTCGCCTGCAGTTGGCACGATAATTTTGCCAGTAATCGTATTTTTTGTAGCCATTTAGTTTTCCTAACCTGATGTTTTTAATAATTTAAGCTGATCGAATGATTATTTTATTTAACAAACCCTTTAACGTAGTCTGCCAGTTTAGTGCGCATGACAAGCACCCTACGTTAAAAGACTTTATCCCTGTACCCCATGTATACGCCGCAGGACGACTAGATACAGATAGCGAAGGTTTACTTATTTTAACCGATGATGGCCAGTTGCAACATCGTTTAAGTGACCCAAAACACAAAGAATTTAAAACATATTGGGTACAGGTCGAGGGTGTTCCTAGCGATAGCGACTTACTGCCTCTTAGTTTAGGTATAGATTTAACAGATTTTATCGCAAAACCTGCTCAAGTCAGGCGAATGCCAGCGCCACAAAATTTGTGGCTGAGAACGCCCCCCATCCGCGAACGAAAGGCAATACCCACCAGTTGGCTAGAAATTAAAATTTGCGAGGGTAAAAATAGGCAAGTGAGGCGCATGACGGCAAAAATTGGCTTTCCTACGCTAAGATTGATACGTTATGCCATTGGTCCATACAGTATAGATAATATTGAAATAGGGCAATATAAGGTAGTTTAGAAAGGTATTTTAAAATGAATTTAGCGAACAAGCCGGTAGACATAAAGCCTGTCATAATTTTTAAGAATGTGGCACATGAAGGCCCAGGTTATTTAGGCGATTTTTTAACATTACAAGGCATCCCTTGGCAAACCGTGAATAGCCATGAACTTGCGCTGTTACCAAAATCAGTCTTGCCATATAGTGGCGTGGTGCTAATGGGCGGCCCCATGAGTGTCAATGATGACCTGCCTTGGATTGCACCAGTGTTGGAGTTGATTCGCGAGGCAAAAGCCGCCGATATTCCATTACTTGGGCATTGTCTAGGTGGTCAGTTGATGACCAAAGCGCTAGGCGGTGTTGTGCAAAAAAATGCCTTTAAAGAAATTGGTTGGGGCGAGGTAGTCGTGAGCCAAAACCAAGCTGCAAGCGATTGGTTTGGTGAAATTGAAATTTTTAATAGCTTTCATTGGCATGGCGAAACATTTAGCCTGCCTGAAGGCGCGGTTCACTTGTTATCAAGCCCGCATTGCCAACATCAGGCTTATGCCATAGGCAAACATTTGGCCTTGCAAACGCATGTAGAAGTGACGGCGCAGATGGTGCAAACTTGGTGTGAACATGGCCTTGACGAATTGCTTGAATCTGCCAGCAGTCCTGCCGTGCAAACGGCAAATGCGATGCAAGAAAACTTGCCTTTGCACTGTTTTTTTCTCAATAAAGTGGCAAAACAGCTTTATGGGCAGTGGATTAAGGGCTTGGTGTATTGATACCGGCTGTCTTGATAGGGCGTCAGTATGTTAAAATCAGGTCAATTCATTAGAGAACAGTATTATGTCTGGTAACACTATTGGCACAATTTTTACCTTAACTTCATTTGGCGAGTCGCACGGCGCAGCCATAGGCGGCATTGTAGATGGCTGCCCGCCAGGATTAGCGCTGTGTGCCGAAGATTTGCAGCTAGATTTAGATAGGCGCAAACCAGGTACCTCACGCCATGTGACGCAGCGCCAAGAGTCCGATGCGGTGGAGATTCTATCTGGCGTGTTTGAGGGCAAAACGACTGGCGCGCCTATAGGCTTGTTGATACGCAATACCGACCAACGCAGCCATGACTACAGCAAAATCATGGATACTTTCCGTCCAGGTCATGCGGACTATACTTATGCGCAAAAATACGGTGTGCGTGATTATCGTGGCGGTGGGCGGTCTAGTGCACGTGAAACAGCGGTGCGTGTGGCGGCTGGGGCGATTGCCAAAAAGTGGCTGCATGAGCGCTTTGGCATTACCGTACGCGGCTATATGAGCCAAATGGGCGAGATTGAAATCCCGTTTGTCAGTTGGGATGCGCTCAGCCATCAAGATAATGATTTTTTCTCACCTAATATTGAAATTTTGCCGCAATTGGCCAGCTATTTAGATCAAGTGCGCTTAGCGCGTGACTCTATAGGGGCTGGCATTACCGTGGTCGCCGAGGGGGTGCCTGTCGGTTGGGGCGAGCCTGTGTTTGATAGACTGGATGCAGAAATTGCCTATGCCATGATGAGTATTAATGCGGTTAAGGGTGTAGAAATTGGTGCGGGATTTGCCGCGATTGCACAGCGAGGCAGCGTGCACTCTGATGAAATGACCCCACAAGGTTTTGTAACAAACCATGCGGGCGGGATTTTGGGCGGTATTTCTACTGGACAAGAAATACGGGTTAATGTGGCGTTGAAACCCACTTCTAGCATTCCGCAAGAGCGCCGCTCTATTGATAAAAATGGCCTAGCGGTGACGATGCAAACCACAGGACGCCATGACCCTTGTGTGGGTGTGCGAGCCACGCCGATTGCAGAGGCAATGCTGGCCTTGGTATTGATGGATCACGCGCTGCGGCACCGTGCTCAAAATGCCGATGTAGTGACGACAACGCCAAAAATTATTTAAGTTTTTATTGTATAAGGAAGTATTATGAATATTGAGCATCACGATTTGGCACACGAATTTCCAGAGCATCGCGAAAAAATACACAGTCTAAAAATTGAAAACGCCCATTTTTTAAAGCTGTTTGAGTCCTATCATACGGTCACTAAAGAGGTTGAACGTTTAGAGGGCGAGGGGATTCCCGTCGCAGATGAGACCTTGCTGGCACATAAAAAGCAACGCGCCTTATTAAAAGATCAGCTTTATGCCATGATCATCGCTTAGGGATTGCGTATAAAAAAAGTCGGCGATTGCCGACTTTTTTTATCATCTAAGTCATCTAAACTATATGCATACCCACCTTCATAGGCGACTGGCTCGCTTTTACTTTACTTACTATTTCTTTGTTGGGGCATTTGTGCCTTACTGGGGTTTGTATTTAAAGTCCGAGCAATTTAGTCCTGCTGATATTGGCATCTTGATGTCATTGTTTCAAATCAGCCGTATTTTTGCCCCCAATTTTTGGGGTTGGTTGGCTGACCATACTGGCAAGCGTGTGCAGTGGATCAAACTGACGTCCTTTTTAGGCTTATGTGGCTTTACTGCTGTGTTTTGGGCACATGGTTTTTATTGGCTATTTTTTGTGATGGCGGCATTAAGCTTGTTCACCAGCTCAACTTTGCCATTGGCAGAATCGCTGACCTTAGCGCACTTGGCCACCAGTAACGGCCATTACAGCCGTATTCGTATGTGGGGCTCTTTAGGTTTTATAGTGGCGGCGGTGATATTAGGCTTTTTAATTGATTTAACTGGCATTAAAAGTCTATTGTGGTTTTTGCTGATAGTGCAAATGACCTTATTCATACTGGCGCATAGCTTGCCAGACCCCAAAATACTGGCACATGAGCATGATCATTATTCAATTTGGCAAGTGATTAAGCAGCCCAATGTGATTGCTTTGTTGGTGGGTTGTGCGCTGATGGTGACGGCGCATGGCGTGCTGTATAACTTTTACTCTATCTATTTGAGTGATCATGGTTACAGCAAATCCATGATAGGTTTGCTGTGGGCGGTAGGTGTGCTGTGCGAAATTGGCATTTTTCTATTGATGCCAAAAATCATGGTGCGATACAGCCTAAAAACTATTTTACTGACCAGTTTAGCGCTGGCTGTGCTTAGATTTGGCATGATAGGGCTGGCGGTAGATAGCATTTCGATGTTAATTCTGGCGCAAACCTTGCACGCTGCAACTTTTGGTAGCTTTCATGCCGCTTCTGTTGAGGTGATTAGCCAGTTTTTTAATGGGCGTCACCAAGCAAAAGGTCAGGCTATATACAATAGTGTGGCCTACGGCATAGGCGGCACCATAGGCGGTGTGGCAGGTGGCTATGCCTTGCAGTACTTGGGCGGCCAGCAAACATTCATGCTGGCTGCTATTTTTCCTTTATTAGGTTTGTTGGTGATAGGCCTAGGCTTAAAGCTGACTAAGCGACTAGCAGCCACAAAAGGCATGTTTGGTTAGGATTTAGCTTGGCGTTTATCGTTCTCAATCAATGCGTAAGCAGAATGATTGTGTATGGACTCAAAATTTTCACTTTCTACCGTGTAGGCAATAATGCGAGTTTCGGCATTTAACTGAGCGGCCACATCACGCACCATATCTTCAACAAATTTAGGATTATCGTAGGCGCGTTCGGTGACGAATTTTTCATCTGGCCGTTTGAGTAAGCCATAAAGCTCGCAAGACGCCTGTTTTTCAACCAGATCAATAATATCCTCAATCCAAATAAAGTCGTTAATCAGCGCGGTAACTGTGACGTGGGATCGTTGATTGTGCGCACCATAGTCAGATATTTTTTTACTGCATGGGCATAAGCTAGTGACTGGCACTAATACTTTCACGGTGATTTCAATTTTGCCGTGACTAATTGCGCCAATAAAAGTAACCTCGTAATCGAGTAAGCTCTTAACGCCAGAAATAGGCGCTGCCTTGTTCACAAAATATGGAAAAGCCATTTCGACGTGGCCAGATTCGGCTTCTAGGCGCTTGACCATCTCGCGCAATATGGTTTCAAATGACTCTATGGAAATAGCGTGTTCATTCATGTTAAGAATTTCAACGAAACGCGACATGTGCGTCCCCTTGAATTGCTGTGGCAAATGCACATACATATTAAACATGGCAACAGTATGTTGCTCGCCGCCTGATTTGTCTTTGACTATGACTGGGTGACGTATCGCTTTAATGCCTACTTTATCAATAGCGATGTGGCGCGTATCTGCGGTATTTTGTACGTCTTCAATTGGGTTTGCGGGTGCAGCTTGGCTCATTGTATATCCTAAGATGGCGAATTTTAATAATAGTTGAGTATAACACTAGGTTATTATGGGAGCAATTGCATTAGTAATACCTATGGCATCTAGGCCGCATGCCGCCAGCATAGCTTCATGATCGCCATGCTCTATAAATTGATCTGGCAGCCCTAAACATAAGGTTTTTATACAGCGCTTATTGTTCATTTGTATGCCCTGCAAAGCTTCAAGTACGGCTGAGCCTGCTCCGCCCATCAGGCTATTTTCTTCTACAGTGACAATGAGGTCATGGTCTTGGCTAAGTTTTTCAATGATAGATTGGTCTATAGGCTTAATAAAGCGCATATTAACCACAGTGGCATCTAGTTGTTCGCCAGCTTGTAGGCAGGCATGCAGTCTGCTACCAAAGCTCAGAATCGCGACTTTTGGTTTAGCATTAGTATTGCTGGTATGACGCTTAATTTCTGCCTGGCCTATGGGGATAGCCAGCATTTTTTGCTCAATGGCGACCCCAGGCCCAGTGCCCCTTGGGTAACGTACTGCACTTACGCCGTTGTATTGAAAGCCAGTAAACAGCATTTGCCTACATTCATTTTCATCACTAGGCGCCATGATAACGACATTAGGGATGCACCTTAAAAAGCTTAAATCAAAGCTGCCAGCATGAGTGGGGCCGTCTGCGCCTACTAGGCCAGCACGATCAATAGCCAGTAAAACGGGTAAATTCTGCAAGGCAACATCATGAATAAGCTGGTCATAAGCACGTTGTAAAAAGGTGCTGTAAATGGCTACTACGGGTTTTAATCCATCGCAAGCTAAGCCTGCGGCAAAGGTTAGGGCATGTTGCTCGGCAATACCTACGTCAAAATATCGCTCAGGGTATTTGCTGGCAAAGGCATTTAAGCTAGACCCGTCACACATGGCGGGGGTAATGCCAACTAGTCTGGTATCTTGGTCAGCCATATCTACCAGCCAATCGCCGAACACTTGCGTGTAAGTTTGCTTAAGTGCGCTGTCAATGACCTCACCGTTGTATGGGTTGAATTTTCCTATGCCATGAAATTTATTCGGATTAAGTTCTGCTGGCTCAAAGCCTTTGCCTTTTTGCGTAACTATGTGCAAAAACTGCGGCCCTTTTAACTTTTTGATGTTGGCCAGCGTGTCAATTAGGGTGTCAAGATTATGGCCGTCTATGGGGCCTATATAATTAAAACCAAATTCTTCAAATAGTGTACCTGGCATGACCATGCCTTTGACATGCTCTTCGGCACGCCTAGCAAATTCCATCATGTGTGGCATGGTAGATAAGACTTTTTTGCCTGAGCTACGCACCGTATTATAAAAGCGGCTAGACAGCAGCTTGGTGAGGTAGTTATTGAGCGCACCGACATTGTTAGAAATGCTCATGTCATTGTCGTTAAGTATGACCAATAGATTAGCGTTCATGCTGCCAGCGTTATTCAAGCCCTCAAACGCCATGCCAGCGGTCATTGCGCCATCACCGATAATTGCAATCGCGCGTCTTTCAATGCCGGCTTTTTGCGCTGCTACTGCCATGCCCAGCGCGGCAGAAATCGAAGTGCTAGAATGGCCCGTGCCAAAAGTATCGTATTCACTTTCAGTGCGACGCGGAAAGCCAGCGATGCCTTTATTTTTTCGTAAAGACTGCATGGCATCACGTCTGCCAGTCAATATTTTATGGGTGTAGGTTTGATGGCCGACATCCCAAACTAAGCGATCATCAGGCGTATTAAATACATAATGCAGGGCGATGGTGAGTTCAACCACTCCTAAATTTGAAGCTAGATGTCCGCCAGTTTTAGCCACACTATCAATTAAAAATGTGCGTAATTCTTCAGCAAGCGTTAACAGCTCTTTACGCCCTAGCTGCCTTAGTTGCACTGGTGAGTCTATGGAATTGAGTAGTGTAGTCAAAAGCGTGTAGGCCAAAATGGATTAATAAAATGTGTGGTCATAGTGAGGCTAGTTAAAAGCTACGTTGCATAATAAAGTCTGCCAATTCTTTTAGTCTAAGCGCGGTATTGCCAAAAGGGCTAAGGGCGTTGATTGCATTGGCATGTAAATGCTGAGCGTGCTGCTTAGCTAGCGCTAAACCTAGTATAGTCACGTAGGTCGGTTTGTTGCTATTGGCATCTTTGCCAGCTGTTTTTCCTAATATTTGGGTATCCGATTCAACATCTAAAATATCATCGACGACCTGAAATGCCAGGCCGATATTTGTTGCAAAAGTACGCACGGCAGCTAGCTCTAAGGCTGAGCCACTTGCTGCGCCAAGTAATACGGCGGCTTGTATCAGTGCGCCAGTTTTTAGCTGATGCATAGATTCAAGCTCAGCTTGTGTGAGCGGCTTGCCAACGGCGGCTAAGTCTATGGCTTGACCACCCGCCATACCCAATGAGCCTGAGGCGCGAGCTAAAACTTGTAGTATATTCACTTGCAGTGTGGCTTGATGAGCGTTTAGTGGCCTAGACAGCACATCAAAAGCCAAACTTTGCAGAGCATCCCCAACTAGCAAGGCGGTGGCATCGTCATATTGTTTGTGACAACTTGGTTTGCCACGCCGCAAGTCATCATCATCCATGCATGGCATATCATCGTGCACTAAAGAATAAGCGTGTATCAGCTCAACCGCACAGGCTGCGGCGTCGGCCATGGCTTCATCGCCATGACATAATTCAGAGGCCGCATAACAAAGCAAAGCGCGCACGCGTTTGCCGCCACCTAGGGCACTATAGCGCATGGCACTATGCAAGGTTTGTGGGGCTAAATCAGCGCTGGGCAAAGTTAAATCCAGCAACTGTTGTATGCGTGATTGCTTAGCTAGCGCCCAGTCTGCAAAAGCCAGTGCGCCGCCATTAGCCAGTTGCAAGCTATTCATCATTGAGGGTCTTGAGATTTAAACTGTAACAGCTGATTACGCTCATTTAAAATTTGTACTTGCTGCTCTACGTCTACAAGAGATTGTTGGCAATATTGCAGTAATGCGTTACCGCGCTGATAGGCGGCCAATGAACGCTCTAAGGGCAGCTGCCCAGATTCCATTTGTGCGACTATGCTTTCTAAAGCGGCGTAAGCTTGCTCAAAATTTTCTGGCGCTTCAATTGCGGGTTCTGCCGCATGATTTATAGAGAGTTTTGTGGTTATTTTGGCTTTAGCGTCAGTCATAGCAATTATTGAGATGAAATCAATTGTATATTCTACCAAATCCTATGGCAAAACCTGCTGTAAAAATGCGCGAATATCGCTAATCTCTTCAATGCATACTGAATGCGCCATCTGGTACTCACGCCAATCCACGGCAAAATGATGCTTTTGTAATGTGGCGAGTGATAATTTGCACATGTCTAGGCTAATCACGTCGTCAACAATGCCGTGGGCCATCAATATGGGAATACCCGCATTTGCAGGGTGCGCTTCGCTGCTGAGCTTGCTTTTAAGGGGTAAATAAGTGGATAACGCGAGTAACCCTGCCAATTTTTGTGGGTATCTGGTGGCGGTGTACAGTGCAATTGCCCCACCTTGCGAAAAGCCTGCCAGCACTATACGTTCACTGGCAATGCCGTGATTAATTTCATTTTCTATCAGTGAATGAATGTATTGCTGGCTGACTTTGATGCCATTTTCATCTTCTTGGCTATTGCCAGTCAGCCCGTATAAATCATACCAAGCCGGCATGATATAGCCACCATTGCGGGTGACAGCCATCTCTGGCGCATGCGGTAAAATAAATTTTATATGGTCTAGCCCAAGTTTTTCAACGATAGGCGCAAAATCATAGCCATCAGCGCCTAAGCCATGCAGCCAGATCACGCTAGCCGTTATTTTTGTATGGTTGCTGCTAGCAATTTCTAAAGGGGGGGTGTAGTTCATAAGGGCAATCAAAAAAAGGTGGGTTATTGGGCGCCATGACAGTGGATGGCGAGCTTGCTATTAAAAAAATAGGATATGCGATATGCTGTTAATCAGTAATAAAATCATAGCATTATATTAATAGCTTTGTATTAAAGATAAACCTAAAAAAGTTACCATAGCCATTAGTTTAGTATGTTAAAAAAATACCGATGAAAATCTTAACACTTTTATCACGACATGCAGTGCGATTTGCCTTGAGTAGTGCCGTTATTCTTTTACTGTTACTTCATTCGGTTGGCATATATAACATCACTGTCATCAATCGCCTAGAAAATTTTGCTTATGATATGCGGCTAAATATGTTCATGCCAGGACAAGTAGATGAGCGTATTGTGATTATTGATATTGATGAAAAAAGCCTTAAGCAGCAAGGGCAGTGGCCTTGGAGTCGCAACAAGCTAGCACATTTGGTTGACCAGCTATTTGATCACTACCATGTCAAGGTGATGGGGATTGATGTGGTATTTGCAGAGAAAGATGAAAGTTCTGGCCTCAAACGCCTAGAGGAAATTAACGCTCAATATCTGCCTAGCAACCAAGCCTTTAATCAGACAATAAAACGCTTAAAACCTAGCCTAGATTACGACCAAATATTTGCCGATAGTTTAAAAAGACATCATGTAGTATTGGGCTACTTTTTTTCATTTAATAAAGAGGCAATAACAACGGGCCGTTTGCCTAAAGCGGCATTGATACTGGGGGATATTAATCATGACAACAGTGAGCTGATGGAGGCAACTGGTTTTGGTGCAAATTTAGCGGTTTTGCAAAATAATGCAAATAACGCAGGACATTTTAATGCCGACCCTGACGCAGATGGTATATCACGTAAAGTGCCGATGTTAATTCAATACCATGGCAAGCTTTATGAGGCATTTTCTCTAGTGGTGGCACATGCCGCAACCTCGGGTAAGGCCGACCAGCTTAACAACGCTGCTGGCTTGCAGATTCAAGCCGGGCCTATTGAAGCTGACGGGCGATATGCAAGCATAGAATGGCTTAAATTGGGGCAGCATCAGATACCAGTAAATAGGCAAATCACTGCGCTCATTCCATATCGCGGCCCGCAAGGCAGCTTTCTTTATTTGTCGGCTACAGATGTACTCAACCAGCAAGTCAATCCAGCTATATTAAACAACAAAATTGTCTTGCTTGGTACTACGGCAGCGGGGTTAATGGATTTACGCGCAACCCCAGTACAAAATGTTTATGCTGGCGTAGAGATACACGCCAATATGATTGCAGGTATATTGGATAACAATATCAAACAAAAGCCTGCTTATACACAGGGCTTAGAGTTGCTCATGCTATTGCTGCTGGGGCTATTTTTAGCATACTTATTGCCTAAGTTGAAGCCAATTATGGCTACCATCATCACCTTGCTGGTTAGCATGTTCATACTGATTTTAAATTTAGCCGCCTGGCAATACGGCAATTTAGTGTTGCCTATTGCATCTTCTTTACTCATGATAGTGGGCATTTATGTGATTAACATGAGCTATGGTTTTTTTGTTGAATCACGCGCTAAGCGTCAATTAACCTCATTGTTTGGCCAATATATACCGCCCGAGTTGGTCAATGAAATGGCTGAAAATCCCAATACATTTAGTTTAGAGGCACAAGATCGAGAGATGACAGTGCTTTTTTCTGATGTGCGCGGCTTTACTGCGATTGCCGAAGGTTTAGATCCGCAGCAATTAAGTCGTTTGATGAATGACTTTTTAACACCTATGACCCATGTGATACATCGTCATCGTGGCACCATAGATAAGTATATTGGCGACGCAATTATGGCGTTTTGGGGCGCGCCATTAGCAGACCATCATCACGCAAAACATGCAATTCAAACAGGGCTGAGCATGGTTGCTGCACTAGAGGGATTGCAGCAAAAACTGCTATCTAAAAGCTTGTCTAGCTTGAGTATAGGCATAGGCATCAATACTGGCGAAATGGTGGTTGGCAATATGGGCTCAAAATTTCGCATGGCTTATACCGTTATGGGGGATTCGGTCAATTTAGCTTCAAGACTTGAGAGTTTAACTAAGTATTATGGTGTTTGTATTGTGGTGAGTGAGTTTACCAAGGTGCAAGCCACTGATTATTTATACCGTGAGCTAGATCTTGTGCGCGTGAAAGGAAGAGATAAACCAGTGGCTATATTTGAGCCTGTGGCAATAAGGGACGTGATTGATCCCGCGACTAGATCTAAGCTGGTGCGTTACCACGAGGCCTTAGGCTTTTATCGTAGTCAAAATTGGAAATTAGCCGAGCTCACCTTTCTTTATTTGCAAAAGTCAGAACCAGGGCGTTATTTATATGCAATTTACCTAGAAAGAATCGCTTTCTTTAGCAAATTTCCGCCTGGGGATGATTGGGATGGTGTTTTTAATTTTGAAACTAAGTGATAAAATAATATTAGATAACTAAATATCTAGCCTCCCTAAATTAACCAATCAGTCAAATAATTAAAGGCTGAAATATACAATGAACATAAAAATACTAGGTTGTAGCGGTGGCATAGGTACTGACTTGCGAACCACTTCAATGTTAGTCGATAACAATATATTGATTGATGCTGGCACAGGGGTAGGTGATTTATCTATGGATGAGTTGCTCGCGATTGATCATATTTTTGTAACACATTCGCATTTAGATCATATTGCATACATTCCATTATTACTTGATACCGTGATGGGCTTCCGTGAGAGTCCAGTGACTCTGTATGCCATTGCAGAGACTATCGCGATCTTAAGAGCGCATATTTTTAATTGGGTAGTATGGCCAGATTTCACTCAAATTCCCAATCAAGCCAACGCCTTATTACGTTATCAAGAATTAAGCTTGGGTCAAACGATTAATATAGATGGCAGAAAAATAAGGTCACTGCCGGCTCATCATGTTGTGCCTGCCGTGGCATACCATCTTGAGGGTGATGAACTGAGCTTGGTGTTTACTGGCGATACGACGGCTTGCGATGCGCTCTGGGATGAGGTGAATAAGATTGCCAACCTTAAATATCTGATTATTGAAACTGCATTTAGTAACCATGAAATTGAACTTGCCAAATTATCTAAGCATCTTTGCCCATCTATGCTCGCTGAGGAGCTGAGTAAGCTCAATGTAAAAAGCGGTCAGCAGTCTGTAGAAGTTTTTATCACGCATCTCAAGCCAGGTGAAGACCAGATTATTATGCAAGAAATTGCCGAGGCTGGCATCAAGTGGCCTATACAAGCGCTTAGACAACAGCAAATGTTCACGTTATAAATTGCTGTTCATCAAGTGAGTACAAAAAAATAGCGCCATGTAAGTTAAATACATGGCGCTAGTCAATCAGGCAATAGCCTGCTAACTATCTATTTTGCAACATCAACTTTTGCTTTAGTGCGCAATTCACTCATCATTTTTTCTAAATCACGCTGTTGTAGATTTTTTTGCAGACCATCTTTTACTTTGTCATAAGGCAGTGGTTGAGCGGCGCGGGTGTCAAGCAGTTTAATCACGTGCCAGCCGAATTGCGTTTGCACTGGACTGGTTGAAATAGCCCCTTTTTGTAGGTTAATCGCTACATCGCTAAAAGGTTTTACCATAGAAGCAGGCGAGAACCAGCCTAAATCGCCGCCTTTTTCTTTAGAGCCTGGGTCTAATGATTTTTCTTTAGCAATTTTAGCGAAATCGCCGCCCTTGGTAAGTTGCGCAATGATGTCTTTTGCCTCAGCCTCAGTTTTTACCAAAATATGGCGAGCACTATATTCTTTGTCGCCATAGGCTTTTTTGTACTCTTCATAAGCAGCCTTAGTATCAGCATCTGAAACAGGATTTTTCTTCACAAAATCTTGTAAGAATGTTGAGGTGAGTAGTTCTCGGCGTGATAGTTCTTCGCGAGCAAGGTAGTCCGCTTGCTTATCTAGCCCCAGTTTTTGTGCTTCTTGATAGACCAGTTCAGAATCTATGAGCTTGTTGGTGATGGCTTGTTTGACTTGGGCATCGACTTTTTGGCCACGCGCTGCGGCATCTTTAGCGATGTAATCGTAGATAGATTGTTTAATTGGCTTGCCATTGACTGTGGCTAGCGCATCTGTAGCAAATGCGGCTGGCGTTAAAGCTAACATGGCTACAGCAATTAAAGTTTGGGTAAATTTCATGCAAGATTCCTAATCGTAATAGAAGGTTATTTTAAGGTGTTAAGGCTGGTTGTTATTGTTCATCAGGGGCAAACGCATGAATGCTTAATGCATGAATTTTGCTAGGTATAAGCTCTGCCAGCGTTTGGTATATAAGTCGATGTCGCATTATCTGCGATTTTTCACAAAAATGCGAGCTTGTCATGCTGAGCTTAAAGTGTCCGCCACCTGCATTGCCTGAGTGGCCTGCGTGCAAAGCGCTTTCATCCTGAATATCTAGGCTAATCGGGGCAAGCGCTTGTAAGCGCAGTGTCATTTCTTCAATTAAAGTCATTGGTAAATAAGCGAGCTAATAGTCGTCAACATTTAATTGGGCAAGGTTTTTCTAAACGGCTTGACCACCACCTGCTGATAAACCTCAGCGCTGACGAATGGGTCGTTGTTCGCCCATTGAGTGGCTTGGGCTAAGTTGGCAAACTCAGCGACTATTAAGCTGCCTGTAAAGCCAGCAGGGCCAGGGTCTATGGCGTCGATTGCAGGGAAAGGCCCAGCAATCAATAAGCGCCCAGCGTCTTGCAGGGCTTGCAGGCGTTTAAGATGCTCGGGCCTTGCTGCTAGGCGTTTTTTTAGGCTATTGGGCCTATCTTCTGCCATGATTGCGAACCACATTAACTTTTCTCGCTTTTATCTTCAACTGGTTCTATTAAATAGTTTTTTAGGGCTAAAGTCTGGGCGATGATAAAAATAAACATAATCAGCGTGACCCCAAATAATTTGAAATTAACCCAAGTGTTTTCATCATAGTTAAAAGCGACATATAAATTAAGTATGCCGAGTAACACTAGAAAAATCACCCAAGCCAAATTAAGCTTGGTCCAAATGCTAGCAGGGGCATTAATCATGTTTGCCATCATTTGTTGAATATAATTCTTTTTAAAGAATAAGTTAGAAGTCAGTAGTACGGCGGCTAGCACCCAATACAAGACCGTAGGCTTCCACATGATGTAAGTTGTGTCATGTAGGATTAAGGTCACGCCGCCCAGTATACTTATAATAAGGCCGCTGACAATGAGCATTTTTTCAACTTTACCGTGACGTATTTTGCTGTAGATGATTTGGGCAATGGTGGCGAGGATGGCAACAGCTGTGGCAGGGAAAATGCCAAAAAACTTGAAGGCGATAAAAAATAAAATGACTGGAAATAGGTCAAATAGAAACTTATTCATGGTTGGGGTGAGTCACTTTCAGGGTTAGGGCTAGGTTTAAAAAATTCAATGAATAACAGTGCTTTAGCGTGAGTCGTTATTTTGCTATGATTGATGCTGTGTCGCAAGACGTATTTTTTTAAGTCTAATCATTTATTACCTATTAAGTAGTTACAGCATCTCACTTATCTATATGTCACTTATTTATGATTTACATTCCCACTCTAATATTTCAGATGGCCTTTTGAGCCCTGCTGAATTAGTAGCCCATGCCGCGCAGCATGGCGTGAATGTGCTGGCGCTGACTGACCATGATGATCTAAGCGGCTTAGCCTTAGCCCAAGAAGCTGCTACTTTGCACGGTATACAATTGATTAACGGGGTGGAGATTTCTGTGACTTGGAAAAAACGCACCCTGCACATCGTAGGTTTAAATATTGATCCAGAATTCTTAGCCTTAAAAACTGCTTTGGCGCAAGTCCGCATTGCTCGTGATTTACGCGCTCAGCAAATGGGCGAGGCATTGGCTAAGGTGGGCATTTTAAATGCTTATGCAGGGGCGAAATTGCTCGCCAAGCAAAGCATTATGACGCGGGTGCATTTTGCTCGGTTTTTAGTTGCAAACGGCTATGCCAAAGATACTAAAGCGGTATTTAAAAAATACTTGGTCAGAGGTAAGCCTGGCTTTGCCGAGCAGCAGTGGATGGATTTAGCGCAAGCGGTAGATTTGATTACTGCCAGTGGCGGTATGGCGGTGATTGCCCATCCTGGCCGTTATGATTTAGGCTCGGTGAATATGCTAGAGCTGTTGCATGAATTTAGAAGTTATGGCGGTGCGGCCATTGAAGTGGTGACCAGTAGCCATACCCCACCGCAGTATCAGCAATTTGCTAAATTGGCGCATCAATTTGGCTTAAAGTCGTCAATCGGTTCAGACTACCATGGTCAAGGGATTAGCTTTATGGAAATGGGCCGCTTAGCTGATTTGCCCAGCAATTGCGTGCCCGTCTGGCAAGACTGGCCTCAGCATGGATTGGTTAATAATGGCTTGGCTAATATAAGCGCGCTCAGTTAAATGCTGCGAATATGCCTAAAGACAGCTTGTTAAATCAATGAACAATATATGCCATGTCGCAATATTTCAATATTCATTTAGATAATCCGCAGGCGCGGCTAATAGGGCTCACGGCAGACATTTTGCGTGACGGGGGCGTGATTGCTTATCCCACCGATTCTGGCTATGCGCTAGGCTGTATGATAGGCAATGGCGATGCTCAAGCCCGTATACGGCAAATTCGCGGGGCAGATGAGCGACATTTATTCAGCTTGGTCTGTCGTAATTTAAGTGAATTAGGTAACTATGCCATCGTCAGCAATAGCCAGTTTCGGCTACTTAAAGCCAATACGCCAGGCGCTTATACCTTTATTTTAAATGCCACACGTGAAGTACCGCGCAAATTGCAACACCCCAAACGCAGCACTGTGGGTCTGCGCGTGCCCCAACACACTGTGGTGCAAGCGATACTAGAGGCGATTGATGCACCCTTGTTAAGCATGACGCTGTATATGCCAGGTGACGCTGCCGAGCTTAGTGAGGCCTGGGATATTCGCGACAAGCTAGAGCACAGGGTAGATCTGGTGATTGATGTAGGGCATTGTGTCGCTGGCGCAACCACAGTTATTAATTTGACCGGCGATAGCCCAGTATTAATTCGCGCTGGCCTGGGTGATTTGGCTCCATTTGGCCTTTAACTTTAAAACTAAAAAATATATTACCTATGAATATCAATAACTTATATCAGTTATTAAATGACTTAATAACGCTGGATCCAACGCAGAGAATAGTCGTGTCTGTTATTCCCATGCTATTGGCGATTACTGTGCATGAGGCCGCCCATGGCTATGTGGCAAAATATTTTGGCGATAATACCGCGCATGACTTAGGGCGTATTAGCTTTAATCCGCTGCGACACATAGACCCCGTTGGTACCGTGCTCATCCCCAGTTTAACCATGTATTTTGGCGGTATTTTCTTTGGCTGGGCCAAGCCCGTGCCTGTCAACTTCAATCGTTTAAGGCAGCCTAAAAAAGATATGTTATGGGTCTCGGCGGCTGGGCCTGCCGCTAATTTGTTGATGGCAACTTTGTGGGCGCTGGGACTTAAATTTAGTTTTGCCATACCAGAGCCCATGCTGCGGCCATTTGCATTAATGTGCGTGTCTGGCATTTTAACTAATTCGGTGTTGATGATACTTAACTTAATCCCCATTCCGCCGCTAGATGGTGGGCGTATTGCCATCAGTTTACTGCCCTATAAGCTTGCGCTCAAGTATGCTCAGCTTGAGCGTTATGGTTTTATTATATTAATAATCCTGTTATTTACCCACATTCTTGATAAAATCATGTGGCCATTTGTCATGCTGATGATACAAGCAATCGCGAATATATTTTTTTAGGGTTTTAACGTTTATTAAGTAAGATTTTACAAGGTTAATTATGGCAATTGAACGTGTTTTATCAGGCATGCGTCCTACAGGTAATTTGCATTTAGGGCATTACAACGGCGTACTTAAAAACTGGCTTAAGTTACAACATGAGCATGAATGTTTATTCTTTGTCGCTGATTGGCATGCCTTAACTACCCATTACGATACCCCAGAGATCATAGAAGAAAGCGTTTGGGAAATGGTCATAGATTGGTTGGCAGCAGGCATAGACCCAGCCAACGCGACTATTTTCATTCAATCTCGCGTGCCAGAACATGCAGAATTACACACTTTGTTATCTATGATTACCCCACTGAGCTGGCTAGAGCGGGTTCCTACTTATAAAGACCAGCAAGAGAAATTAAGCAGTAAAGATTTATCGACTTATGGTTTTTTGGGTTACCCCTTGCTACAAAGCGCAGATATTTTGATTTATAAAGCAACGCAAGTGCCCGTCGGTGAAGACCAGATTCCACATATAGAATTTACCCGTGAAATCGCCCGTCGTTTTAACCATATTTACGGCAAAGAAAAAGGCTTTGAAGAAAAAGCCGAAGCAGCTATTAAAAAGCTGGGCAGCAAGCGCGCCGCTTTGTATGAAGAAATGCGCATAGCCTACCAACAAAGTGGCGATGATGAGGCTTTAGACGCAGCACGGGCGATGATAGAAGAGCAGCAGGGCATGAGTATGGGCGACAAAGAACGCTTGCTGGGCTACCTAGAAGGCGGCGGAAAAATGATATTGCTAGAGCCAGAGTATAAGCTGACCCCAGCCTCCAAAATGCCAGGTTTAGATGGTCAAAAAATGTCTAAATCTTATAACAACACTATTTCTATGCGTGAAGACGTGGATGCGGTAGCTAAAAAAATTAAAACCATGCCGACCGACCCGGCGCGTGTAAGACGTACCGACCCAGGTGACCCAGTTAAATGCCCAGTCTGGCAATTACACCAAATTTACTCCAATCAAGATACCCAAGCATGGGCGCAAACGGGTTGTAAAACTGCCAGTATTGGCTGTATTGAGTGCAAAGGCCCAGTGATTGAAGGCGTGTTGACTGAGTTAAAGCCAATACAAGCGCGTGCCGCAGAGTATGCTGAAGACCCGACTTTGGTCAAAAATATTGTCGCTGAAGGTTGTGAAAAAGCCCGCAAATTAGCCCGTGAGACCATGCGCGATGTACGTGATGCCATGGGGCTTAATTACAGCTAGCCCGTTTTATATTCGAATAATATTGTGATAGAAACGCCACTGAATGCGAAAATAAAAGGCCAAGCTTTTACCGAGCTTCCGCTAGACCTTTATATCCCGCCTGATGCCTTAGAAGTCTATCTGGAGTCGTTTGAAGGGCCATTAGACTTATTGCTGTATTTAATTCGCAAGCATAATCTTGATATTCTCGATATTCCTATGGCCGACTTGACCCGCCAGTACATGATTTATGTAGAAAAAATGCAGGCAATTAAGCTAGAACTAGCGGGTGACTACTTGCTGATGTCTGCGATGTTAATTGAGATTAAATCACGATTCTTGCTACCAAAACCTGCCGAAATAGCGTCTGAAGATGACCCTAGAGCGGAATTGGTAAGACGTTTAATGGAGTACGAAGCGATTAAATTAGCCGCACAGCGGCTAGATGAGCTACCCAAAGTCGGAGAGGATATCAGCGTTGCCAGCGCTTATTACCAACATATTAGCCAAATCAATCCGCCTGAAGTGAGTTTAGATGACCTGGCCGAAGCGTGGCGCAATGTGGTCAAGCGGGCTAGCCATTATCAGCACCATAAAATTGGTCGGGCAGAACTTTCTGTGCGTGAGCACATGAGTATTATTTTACGTCGCTTAAAGGCGGATAAATTACTGGAGTTTTCTGAGTTGTTTGATGTGGTGCAAGATGGTATTGCCAAGCTAGTGGTGTGTTTTTTGGCGATACTAGAACTAGCACGCGAAGGCTTGCTGCGTATGACCCAGCAAGCGCCTTTTTCACCTATTTACGTGCAAATTACCAGTCATGAGTGAAATCCATCATATAGGCGATTTTAAAAAAGTGCTAGAGGCGGCCTTATTAACTTCGCCTGCGCCATTGTCTTTAGACGATATGACACATTTATTTGCCGAGCGCATGGAGCGTACCACTTTACGTATGCTGCTCGATGAGCTCAAGCAAGATTGGCAGGATGGCACTATGGATTTGGTGCAGGTGGCCACTGGTTATCGTTTTCAAGCTAAGGCCGAGTATGCGCCATTTCTAGCGCGGTTAAATCCAGAAAGACAGGCTAAGTATTCACGTGCGGTGATAGAAACCCTAGCTATTATTGCTTATAAGCAGCCTGTGACACGTGGTGATATTGAGGAAATTCGTGGTGTGGCACTTAACACCAACGTCATGCGGCAATTGCAGGAGCGCGATTGGGTGGATATTGTCGGGCAGCGCGAAGTGCCTGGTCGTCCGTCATTGTACGCCACCACCAAACACTTTCTCGATGATCTCAATTTACGTTCTTTGGCTGAACTACCGCCTATGGAAGAATTTATTCAACAGAACCCGCAATTAGATTTAGAAACATGAGGCCAACGATATAAACTGGAGCGATTGCGCTTAAGTGCGGTAAAATAAGCCCTTACCATCAATAGTTTATCCTTATGGCTCGTCCCTTTAAAACGCAACGCGATCCGCAGGCAATGCCGCGCCGCCCTAAAACCAGCTTTACTAAATTGGCCGTTGATGAAAATGCCGCGCCAGAGCCAACCCAGCGACTACACAAGTTATTGGCGTTAGCAGGGTTAGGCTCACGCCGCGATATGGAAGCGCTGATTGCAAGTGGCCGTGTCACTGTCAATGGAGCACCTGCCAGCACGGGTCAAGGGGTGAGTCAACATGACACAGTGCGTTTAGACAGTCGCCCCTTAAAGCTACCCTTTGTTGCGGAGTTGCCGCAAGTATTGATTTACCATAAACCAGAAGGCGAGATTGTTAGCCAAGACGACCCTGAAGGTCGTGCCAGCGTGTTTGACAAGCTCCCAAAAATTAAAAATGCTAAGTGGATTGCGATTGGTCGTTTAGACATGAATACCAGTGGCTTACTGATTTTTACCACCTCAGGCGAGCTGGCTAATCGTTTTATGCACCCTCGCTATGAAGTGGAACGTGAGTATGCGGTAAGAATTTTTGGCGAGCTTACTGAAGGCCAAATGTTGCAATTAAAAGAAGGCATAGAGCTAGAAGATGGCCCTGCTAATTTTGATAGCATTACCGCGCAAGGCGGCGAAGGGGCAAATCATTGGTACCAAGTCATACTGCGTGAAGGCCGCAATCGCGAGGTGCGTCGATTATTTGAGGCATTTCAGTTGCCGGTTAGCCGTTTGATGCGCGTGCGTTTTGGACCCGTTAATTTGCCACCAAGAGTCAAGCGCGGCACTATGTTAAAGCTAGAACAAAAAGAAGTCGTCGGCTTGCTGGAATGGGCTGATTTGCCTGTGCCTAGTGCGCCGCTTAGACAGCTTACGCAACGTGAAAAATTAAAAGCCACCACAGTGTTTATGCCCAAAGTGCGTAAACAGCGTGTCAGCGCTTTAGATAGGCCGCCACGTGACGCCGCTGGCGGTGAGGCTAGGCCGTATCGTGCTAAATCAGATACGGCGCGAAAAGATGGCCTAAAAAAACCTGCCCCTAGAAAAAATGACAACCGACGCGTGCGTCAATCTAGTGATTTGGCCGCACCAGCCATGCAGAAAAAAAGTGACCGCAATCGAGGTCGAGGCTAGTCATGTTGAGGCTAGTCATGATGAGTGGGCCAGCCATCTACAATTAAGGGCGTTTTTCTTCCAGCAGTTGTTCAATACGGTCTAGTCTAGCCATAATTTCTTGTATGCCAGCTTCGGCATCTTGATCTACTTTTTCAACATCGCGGGTGACTTTGCCTACATCACTGCCGATTAAAAATGCAGATAAGTTAGCGGTAAATACGGTAGCGAGTACTACCCCTATAAAAATTAATATGCCGCCAAAAAACCGTCCTGTGGCGGTTTTTGGCACGATGTCGCCATAGCCGGTATGCGAGATGGTCACCCAGGCATACCACATGCCATCCCAGATAGTGCCTATGCTAGGGTCTAGTCGACTGATGATAATGCCAGCCAGTGCGACGATTATGGCCGTGATTAACATCATGATGCTTAAATGGCCACGGGTGAGGTAATTACGAATGCGATTAGACAGACGCATCAGTAAAAATAGCATGAGTACCAGGCGCAGATTACGCAGTACACCGACCAGCGGCGTATAAGTCCACTCCATCGGTATGCCAGTGAAAATAATCACCAAGTTCATCCAGTTGGTTAGTAGGTAGCGTTTTTTATCACGCACCAGTATGGTCAGCAGCGTAGTTTCAAACAAAAATACCAGCCAGATTGCCCAGTCAAACCAGCGTGCTGTTGCCAAGCTCACCGAGCCTGTTTCTTCTAGATACCATTGTATGGGAATCCAAAGCGCGAGGACTAAGACTGGCCATTCCAGACGTTGCGCCCAAGTAATAGCGATAGCACGTTCAGTGTGGTCAACACTGGCAATGCCTAGTAAATGTCTGACTTTATGTTTCATATTGCGCTCAATTTTTGGTAGAGACTTAATCTAGTTTGGCTAATCGCCACAAAGAGGTAACCTCAGCTTTACGCGCCAGATGCAGTGGGTCACTTGCATCTAAGGTTTTGCTGTGTCGGGCTTTGGTATCAGCCCTATCTACTACTTTTAACCCAGCAGCAGCTATCCAGCCTAATAATTCATTGCGCGTTCTTAAACCTAGGTGTTCAGCAAAGTCAGATAATATCAGCCAGCCTTCGCCATGAGCGCTTAAATGCTCTGCCAAGCCATTTAAAAAGCCTTTAAGCATTTGGCTTTTTTCATCATAGATAGCCGATTCTAGCGCAGAGCTAGGGTGCGCTGGTAGCCAGGGTGGGTTGCAGATAATTAAATCTGCTTTGCCATAGCTATCGATTCCTGCTTTATCTTTGGGGTAAAGGTTGGCTTCTAGCAGCGTGACGTTAGCTTTTAGGCCTAATAAATTAATATTTTTTAGCGCACAATCCAAAGCCCGATGTGAATTATCGGTAGCAATAATTTTTGTGATGCCGCGGTTAGCCAACACTGCCGCCAACACGCCTGTGCCAGTACCAATATCAAAGGCAAGATTGCATGGAATAGGTAAAGGTGTAACATCAACTAAGTCTAAATATTCACCGCGTATCGGTGAAAACACGCCATAGCTAGGGTAAATTTTATTATTAATGACGCTAATGTCTACGCCACTTTTGCTCCATTCGTAGGCACCGACCAAGCCTAGAATTTCACGCAATGACACCACTATGCCTTTGCTACTTTTGCCGTAAGCGTGCTCACAGGCGGCTTTTACGTCTGGTGCGCGGCGCAGGCTGATGTTGTAGCCCACGTTTAATTCTATGACTAACATGCCTAGAATGCGCGCTTTTTGCGATTGTGCTTGGCGGTGTAAATGAAACGCCTCAAGCATGGTTTCGCCCGCTTTCTTGGGTTTTTTTCGTGGGCGGTCTATTCTGCGCGATAGTGCTTGCATGAGTAATTTGGCGTTTTGAAAGTCGCCGCGCCAAAGTAGCGCTGTGCCCTCGCAGCAAAGCTTGTAAGCGTCATCTGCTTTGATGGTATCGTCGGCAATTTGTACTTTTTTAGGAATAGGAGCAGCGTTTTCTGAGTGCCATAAGCTGGTTTTCGTTTTACCAGCTTCTTGCCAGTCAATGATATTGTTTGTTTGCAAAATAGGTGAGCCTGATGATGTTGGGAAATGTCTTTAGGTAATCTTTTAAGACAGTTGTGATTTAGTGAGTAAGAATACAAATTCAGTGCCAGAAGATACTTCTAGCCAATTAAATATCATGTCTGGATAGGCCGCTTCTAAGGCCTCGCGATTGTGGCCGATTTCTACTATGAGTATGCCGTCATGGTTGAGGTACTGGGCTGCCTCGCGCAAAAGGGTATGGGTGTGGTCCAAGCCAGCAACACCACTACCTAGCGCAAGCTGTGGCTCATTTTGATACTCGGCTGGTAGAGTCGCCATAGATGGCGCATCTACATAGGGTGGATTGCTAATAATGACGTCATATTTTTTGCCTTTAAGCGCGCTAAACATGTCAGATTGAGTGGCGGTGATTTGATCCTGTAAACCATAGTTAGCGATGTTAATGTTAGCGACATCTATGGCATCTTGTGAAATGTCTATGACATCAATCGCGGCATTAGGGAAAACGCTGGCCAGCAATACGCCCAGACAACCGCTCCCCGTACAGATATCTGCCGCACTTTCTATCATTTCAGGAAACTCAATCCATGGACTTAAATCGCTATGGAGTAATTCTGCAATAAACGAGCGTGGAATAAGCACACGCTCATCCACATAAAATTTAAGGCCTTGTAGCCAAGCTTCCTTGAGCAAATAGGCAGTAGGCGTGTGTTGGCTAATTCGCTGCTGAATAAAGCTGGCCAGTTTGCTGCGCTCACTGCTGGTGAGTTTGGCATCTAAAAAGTTATTGAGTGTGTCCATAGGCAAATGCAATGCACTCATGATTAACCAAACGGCCTCGTCATAGGCGTTATCTGTACCATGGCCGTAGAAAACGTCAGAAGCCTCAAATTGACTAACGGCGTAGCGCAGCCAATCGCGTATGGTTTGTAGTTCATTGGTGGTTTGGGGAGTTGTCATAAGCTTAGTTTTAGTGTGCGCAGAAAACACGGTGTAAACCTAAGTTTACGCTATCGTTTTCGGCGACTTACTTCAAAAGTGTTTCCATGGTGAGTTTATAGGTGACTTTGAGTGGCTCAATATCAGCGACGGCCACACATTCGTTCAATTTGTGTATGGTGGCATTAAGTGGGCCAAACTCTATCACCTGCGGGCAAATATCGGCGATAAAGCGGCCGTCAGAGGTGCCACCAGTAGTCGATAGCTCTGGGCTTACGCCATAAGCTTGTTCAATTGCCGAAGTGATCGCCTCAACCAAATTACCACGCGGCGTGATGTAAGAAGGCGAATGTTCCCACTGCAAATCATAATCTAGCTGATGGCCATCTAAGATAGCATGGACGCGCTGCTTCAACTGGGGTTCGCTGCTGCCCGCGTTGTTGACTAAAGCGCAATATCTAAAATTAAACAATATTTCTACTTCACCAGGCACGACATTAGTCGCCCCTGTGCCGCCATTCATATTACTAATTTGCCATGAAGTGGGTGGAAAATATTCGTTACCCGTATCCCAAACGGTTTCTACCATGTCTTTAATGGCAGGGGCCACCAAGTGAATAGGATTTTTGACCAAGTGTGGGTAGGCAATATGGCCTTGCACGCCTTTAATGACAAGCTTGCCAGAAAGCGAGCCACGTCTGCCATTTTTAATCATATCACCTACGACTTTGTTGCTGGTCGGCTCGCCGACGATGCAATAATCTATCAGTTCGCCACGTGCTTTTAATGCCTCGACCACTTTAACCGTGCCATCAACCGCAATGCCTTCTTCATCCGAGGTAATCAGCAGGCCGATAGAGCCAGTATGGTTGGGATGCTCGCTAATAAATTCTTCTATACTGGTAATGAATGCAGCTAGCGAGGTCTTCATGTCAGCGGCACCACGAGCATACAGCATGCCTTCTTTAATAGTGGGTTTAAAAGGTGGCGTGTGCCATTTTTCGACTGGGCCGGTGGGTACTACGTCAGTATGGCCTGCAAATACCAGTAATGGGGCGCTGGTGCCGCGGCGAGCGTAAAGATTGTCAACATTGCCAAAGCGCATACGCTCGATTTTAAAGCCTAGCGGCGCTAGGCGAGCAATCATTAATTCTTGGCAGCCTGCGTCATCAGGGGTATTAGAGCGGCGCGTTAGCAGGTCTATGGCCAGACTTAAGGTGTTGCTGTGGTTGGTTGGGTTTGTCATAGTTGTTCTTTATAAGCTGTTTCACTAAATCCTAAGCATACAATTTTGCCATTTTTTACCAATATTGGACGCTTGATCACCGATGATTTATTTAGCATTAGCTCTATAGCCGTGTTTTTATCCACCACGGCTGATTTTTCTGCTTCACTTAATTGGCGCCAAGTCATGCCTGCGCGATTAATGAGCTTTTCCCAAGGGGTTTGTGTTAGCCAGTTTTCAAGCAATGGTTGGCTAATACCATTTTTCTTGAAGTCATGAAATTCATAAGCGAGACCATGTTCAGCGAGCCAATCACGGGCTTTTTTAACGGTACTGCAATTGGGAATACCGAATAGTTGCATGACTATAATCTTATGGACGGTTGATAGCGTCAGTGAAATTAAAGTAGTATTTTAACAGGATTAGTCTAAAGGCTGAAATGGTGACTTGAGGATGTGTGGCCTTAGATTTTAAAAATAGATTTTAACCAGAGATTTTAGCAATCAATAATTGTTATTTTTTTTCAAGAAGTTGCCTGATATTTTTTAGCAACTTAATCAGCCTATCTTTAGGCATGGGGCGCGATATTAAGTAGCCTTGCATTTGGTCGCAGCCTAAATCAGCCAATATCTTGCGTTGACCTTCTGTTTCCACGCCTTCAGCTACTACGTTCATTTCAAGTGCATGAGCTAGCTCAATTACCGCTTGAATAACGCCTTGCGTTTTACGGTTGCTATGAATGTCAGCAGTGAATGTAGGATCCAGCTTGAGTTCATTGACTTGCCAATGTTGAAGATTAGTGATGCTAGAAGAGAATGTCCCGAAATCATCAATGGCTATCCTAAGCCCTGATTTTTTAAATTGCCCTAGTTGATTATTAAATTGCATTTCATTTTTCAGGGCATTGAATTCAGTAAATTCAAAAATTAAGCTAGATTCAGACAAATCATAGCGTTTAAGCATAAATTTGACGTCATCTAAAAAATTAGCATTAGATATTTGGTTATGGGATAAATTGATGGAGATGTCAAAAGGGATGTATCTATAATTTAATTGGCGCAACACGCGGCAGCATTCTTCCAGAATCCACTCACTGATGGCATGGCTTAGGCCAAATCTATCGGCAGCATGCATGAAACTGGCTGGGTATAACAACCCTTTAGTTGGATGTTGCCAGCGTAGCAAGGCCTCAGCACCTACTGGCTCTCTAGTTAAGCTGTTAATTTTTATTTGGTAATGTAGTTGTAGTTCATTGTTAGCCAATGCTTTTTTTAGATCATATTGAATTTCTATGAGTTGATCTGTCAATGAAGCAATTTCAGCGTCAAAAAAGCGGAATTGATCTTTACCATCTTTTTTGGCTCTATACATGGCGGTATCGGCAGCGCTAATTAAATCCTCAATATTGCCGCCATTAGCGTGCATTGCAACTCCGATGGAGACGGATAAGTTCAATTCTATGTTATCAATCATGCAGTATTTGCGCACTGAGCTGATCATGCGATCAACCACAGTAATATAGTCTTCGGTATTTTCTACACTCTCAATAATCGCAACAAATTCATCGCCACCTATACGGGATACTTCGTCACAGCCACGAACTGCGGTGACCAGCCTAGAAGCAATTTTTTGTAATACTTGATCACCTATTTTGTGGCCTAGTGTGTCATTAATCTCTTTAAAGTTGTCAACATCAATAAAAGCCACAGCCAAGCCTAAGCCGCTACGCTCACATCTTTTTACGGCAGATTCTAATTGCTTCATCAGTGCGTGACGGTTGGGCAATTTAGTCAGGGTGTCTATCATGGCATGCTGAGTTAAATCTTCTTTTTTAAACAAGTTAAATTTAAAGGTGTTGTAGCCTAATTTGTCATAAAAAATAGCAACAATAAACGCCACTAAAAATATGCAAGTCAGGCCTAATGCAACCGTGATGCTCAGCAATTTGCTGTCCCAAAGCATCAGCGTATTACTGGTAATATTTTGCGGTATCTCTAAGGCAACAATGTGGATGAGGTAAAAGCCAGTGAAAGCTAAAGAAATAATGAAAGAAAATATGGATTTTGTTAGCAGTGGGGATGGGCCCGTGTAGCTCTTAAACCAAAAAATAATCATGATCGCCATGCTGGTAATAGCAATGGCTGGCAATGTAGCAAGTAAGTAGGTAATAGGGTGCAATGTAACTAGGCTAGGATTATACGTAGATTCTGTAATGAAATAGGTGATCAGCCCTGTACTAACACCTGCTATCACGCCAGCAGTGATTAATGATTTAATGGGGAGTGTTTTTTTGCTTGATACATAAAGTATGACAGATGTAAAAAACAGTGAAAAAAGCCATGAATACAGAATATAGCTTGAGTTATATGCGCTTGGTAGGTTGGCTTGTGCCGCTAGTAAGTCGAGCATTTGACTTAGCCAAAAGCCAGTGCCTAAGCCTAAAGTGCTAAAAATAAAGACAGGGCGTATTTCAGTGCTAGCGGATTTAAATAATTTGCCAACTATGTGTATGGTAATAACTACGGTTAGGCTACAAAGTAGTAGCGACAGTACAATTAATTTTAGACTGTAATAGCTCATTGAGTAGTTAAATATTTGAGTAGTTAAATTTAGTTTGGCGAAATAAATTAAAATTTATCGGTAAATTTTTATCAGATTTAGACGTGTGGTAATAGCCACATAAAATTTTTATTAGCAAGGAATATGCCAGTACGCACTAACAATGAAAAATAGCTGCATCAAGCAAGTTAATGCTAGATGCAGCTATTTTATATGGATGACACTTTGAGTAAGTGCCATGATTTTATGCAAAAAACCGTTAAAATTTTAAAATGTAGTCATACAATAAAGTCAGTCAATGATGTGCAGACTGATTTTTAAGTTACGTTAAATACCTCGCAGCAATTCGTTGATGCCAACTTTACCTAACGTTTTTTCATCCACTTTTTTAACAATGACCGCGCAATATAGACTGTAACTACCATCTTTAGACGGTAAATTACCTGAAACTACGACAGAGCCAGCAGGGATGCGACCATAGGTGACGCTGCCCGTTTCGCGGTCGTAAATCTTAGTAGATTGGCCGATATAAACGCCCATAGAAATGACGCAATTGTCTTCTACAATCACGCCTTCAACCACTTCAGAACGAGCGCCGATAAAGCAATTATCGCCGATAATAGTAGGGCCTGCTTGCACAGGCTCTAATACACCGCCTATACCTACGCCGCCACTTAAATGCACATTTTTACCAATTTGAGCACATGAACCTACGGTTGCCCATGCGTCAACCATGGTGTTTTCACCGACATAAGCGCCAATATTGACAAATGACGGCAACAGCACGGCATTTTTACCAATAAATGAGCCGCGACGTACCATGGCATTAGGTACAACACGAATACCGTCGGCTTTAAAATCTTGTTCTGTATAGTCAGCAAATTTTGGTGGCACTTTATCAAAATATTTAGTACAGCCACCTTCTAACAAGGTGTTATCCTCAAGACGAAAAGACAGTAGCACAGCCTTTTTAATCCATTGGTGTGTTTCCCAATTTTGCGTGTTGCCTATACGTGAAGCTACACGTAAGCGGCCAGCATCAAGGTCTGCGATTATGCTGGCAATAGCGTCTTTTAATGCTTGACTGGCATTGGCTGGGTTGATGTTTGCGCGATCTTCAAATGCGGTTTCAATGATATTTTGTAGTGGATTCATGATAAGAAAAATAATATTCCAAAAATTAAAAGCGTAAAGTAAATAGTATAAATCGAGTGCTATTTTACCCTAATCAAATAAAGTGCAGCTTAACTTAATCAGCCTTGGCTGCTTGATTTAGGGCTAAATTTTTAATTGTGAACCTAATTCAACGACACGGTTAGGCGGCAGTTTAAATTGGTTCGTAATGGTTTCAGCGCTTCTAAATAAACCGATAAATATTTTTTTGCGCCAAAAAGCCATGCCTGAATTACCGCTAGGGATGAGGATTTCCTTGCCCACGAAAAATGAAGTATCCATGGCGTCTAACACTAGGCCTTGCTCAGCACACATGGCTAAATCACGGGGTAAGTCAGGTTCATCTTTAAAGCCGTAATAGACAAAAACTCGGTAGAATTCATAGGCTAAGGGCTCTACAGTGACGCGTTCTTTAGCGGAAGTGTGAGGGAAGTCTAAAAATTTAACGGTGAGCAGCACCATTTTGTCATGCAAAACTTTATTGTGTTTTAAGTTGTGCAGCATGGCGTGTGGCACGCCATCTGGGTTTGGTGTCATGAATATGGCGGTACCAGAAACACGTGTAGGAGGGTGGGCACCGACGGCTTCAATAAAAGAATCTATGGCCATAGCATCATTTTTAAGCTTGGCGTATAGCATATCGCGACCTGATTTCCAGGTCAGCATTAAGGTGAAAATAACGATGCCTATGACTAAAGGCACCCATCCGCCATCTGGTATTTTAAGCACGTTGGCGCTAAAGAACGCGACATCAACCACCAAAAACATCATGATAATTACTGCGGTGCGTAATTTACTCCAGCCCCAAATATTATGGAATACTATACCAGCAAGCAAGGTGGTGATTACCATGTCACCCGTCACGGCGATGCCGTAAGCTGCCGCTAAGTTACCTGAAGACTTGAAGCTTAGTACCAGCACCATCACGCCTAGCATCAAAACCCAATTCACTCGCGGCATATAAATTTGCCCTTCTTCGCTTTCTGAAGTATGTTCAACATGCATGCGAGGCAAATAGCCCAGTTGCAAGGCCTGACGAGATACTGAATATGCGCCAGTAATGACTGCTTGTGATGCGATAACGGCAGCTAAGGTAGCTAATATAATGAGTGGGAAAAGTAGCCAGTCAGGCGCTAATAAGTAAAATGGATTTTTAATGGCTTCAGGGTGCTGCAATATCAGCGCCCCTTGACCAAAGTAATTGAGGATTAAAGCAGGCAGCACAAAACCAAACCAAGCTAGGCGAATTGGGAACCTGCCAAAATGTCCCATATCTGCATACAACGCTTCTGCGCCAGTCACCGCAAGCACTACAGCACCTAGTGCGACAAAAGCAATCCAAGGGCTGACTGCAAAAAAATTCAAGGCGTAGGCTGGGCTAAGTGCATGCAAAACAGTGGGGTTTTGCATAATTCCTAAGATGCCTAAAACTCCTAAAGTGCCAAACCACAGCAGCATAATAGGCCCAAAAAAAGCACCTACTAATGCAGTGCCCTTACTTTGTACCCAAAAAAGAATAAATAATACCGCTAAAGTCACAGGCAAAATCAGCGGGTGCAGCACTGGTGCGGCAAGCTCTAATCCCTCAACCGCTGATAGCACTGAAATAGCAGGTGTAATCATGCCATCTGCGTAAAACATACACGCCCCTAAAATACCGAGCAACATAATAGTGTGCTGCATTTTTAAGTTGCCTGCAGCATTGTGGCTAGCCAACGCTAGCAAGGCCATAATGCCGCCTTCACCACGGTTATCTGCTCGCATAATAAAAGCCACATATTTCACTGACACCACCATAATCAGCGCCCATACAATCAGTGACAAAATGCCGTACATATTGACTTCAGTAAGTGGCACGGGATGCGTGCCTACAGAAAATACTTCTTTGATGGTGTATAAGGGGCTGGTACCAATATCCCCAAACACGACGCCCAAGGCGGCCAGTGTGAGTGCAGAAAGCTTGGATTTACTGCCAGTAGGTGATGACATTAAAATGATAGGCAAATTTGATAGGGGCTCTATTATCAACCAAGTTAAATGCTAAACCAATAGATTTTTATTTAAATTTTTATATTCTTTTTGAATCATAAAGCTAGCTAGAGGCCAGTTTATATTTATTGGCACAGGTTTTGCTGGACTTAGCGAGATTAAATAAAAGGGCGAAATGACCTTGAATAAAAACGCTACTCATTTTTTGATAAAATTGCTCATCACTACTTTTATTTGTTTGCAATTTGGCAACAATGCCTATGCTGCAGGCCCAGTAGTTAGCTTTAAAGACATGGTTGAGAAAACTGTCACGGCTAATCCCGATGTGCAATTACGTTACCATCAGTTTTTAGAATCGGACTATGAGAAAGATGCGATGCTTGCGGGCTTTTTACCGAAAGCCAATATTGTTGGCAATTACACAAGACAACAAAATCTGACAAGCGTCACTGATGGCAATGCTGAGCCCCGTTATAACGGCTATCTTCTGCTGAGTCAGATGATTTTTGATGGTTTTGCAACCTACCATGAAGTGAAGCGTTTAAGTCACGTAAGTCGAGTGCGTTATTATGAATTACAGAGTGTTATGCAAAATATCACTTTGGAGTTTGTGCGCGCCTATTTGGATTCTATGCGTTTTACTGAGCTTACAGAATTAGCAAAAAATAACTATGTTGTACATAAGCAATTATTTGATCGCATTCAAGAGCGTGTGACAGCTGGCGTAGCAGGAAAAGTAGACTTAGAACAGGCAGCAGGACGCTTAGCTTTAGCTGAAGCTAATCTATTAGAAATGACCACGAATTCGCATGATGCTACAGTTCGCATACAGCGATTGTATGGTGAAATTCCAACAGAAACGTTGGAATCTCCAGCATTTTTTAATGTGGGTGTTGAATCCTCTGTATCTGATGCATTAAAGGTTGCCTATAATCAAAATCCTGACTTGCTATCAGCTATAGAAAGTATTCAATCTAGCCAAGATGACATAAAAACTAAACAATCGCGCTATATGCCCAGACTGGATTTGCAAGCACATAAAAATTTAGAGGTGAGTTCAGATGGGCGACTTAACTCAGTGGCCGCAGACTCAGTGCAACTCACCATGAACTTCAATTTATTTAATGGTTTTGCTGATTACAATTCAGTTAATCAAGCCGCACAGCAACTCAACAGTTCTAAAGATATGCGAGACCGAGCATGCCTAGATACTCGCCAAACTGTGAATATTGCCTATAATGATATTCAGCAATTACAAGAGCAGGAAAAATACCGCACGCAACATAAAAATTCCATTGAAAATGCCCGTGAGGCCTATCGCAAGCAATTTGATATAGGCAGACGCAGCTTGCTAGACTTATTAGATACAGAAAATGAATACTTTCAAGCTAAGCTCAGTTTAGCCAATACGCAATACGATATTAAAATGGCTTATGCTAGAGTCTATGCAGGGCAGGGTCAGCTGCTTAATAAAATTGGTGCAGCGCGCGGTGATTTGCCTCAGTACGCCCGAGAAGACTATATGAACAGCGAAAATATTTGCCAATCATTAGCGCCAGCACAGATATCTATCGATAAAGCTGCACTTTTAGCGGATGCAAAACCACTGAGTGCCACTTATATTATTCCTAAAGTCCCGAATAACTCAAGCAAGCTCATAGAGCCAGTCAAGCCAGCCGAGGCGGCTGTGCCAGAAGCTAAAAAGATACTTAGCAATAAGGTGGTGCCTGATGTTCAATTTGAAACTAATAGTGCAAAAATTAAACCCGTGTCCTACCCAGTATTGGATAACGCGCTGAATATATTGCGAGAATGGGGCGATGCTAGTGTAGAAATAGCTGGGCATACAGATCAACGTAATACGTCTAAGGCTGCCTATAATCAAAAACTATCAGAAGCCAGAGCTCAAGCTGTACTTAAATATTTAGTTAAAAAAGGCGTAGCGCTAAAACGATTAACGGCTAAAGGTTATGGATTTAGTCAGCCGATAGCCGAAAATGACCCAAAAGAGGGCAGCAATATTAATCGCCGTGTCGAATTGATTCGACTAGAGAAATAAACAGCACTTGGCAATGGTAGGTATAGCTTGTGAATAAAACTTGTGAATAAAATAAGTAAAAAACACATTTTTTACTTATAAAAATTATAAGTATGGTGTTAGAATACGCACCGCAATTCGATGTAGACCTACTATCCGCCCGGGTGGTGAAATTGGTAGACACAAGAGACTTAAAATCTCTCGCCTTATGGGTGTGCCGGTTCGACTCCGGCTCCGGGCACCAGTAAATGTATTTACATAGTCCAGTAACATTCAATCTAGCTCAATCATAAATTCAAATATTTGATTTTATTCAGTTTATATCCAAGTTAATTCAAGTTCTTGCAGTTGCATTCAGTATATTTTTGGCTATCCTCATTATTTACAACGATATCTAGAAAGCATGCATGGTGCCATAAAGATTAGGCGGTCTAGCATAAACGCTGATTAGTGACCTTGAAGCACTGGCTTTGCACTTCTTGATGAAAATTATAGGCAGTAGCCAGTTAATGCTCGGTCATTAGTTCCGAAAGTATGTGCCTGCTATCGGACAGTTAGAAAGTGCGACATTAATTCTGCTGCTTAGTCATTTAATTTCTTGTTAAGCAATGCTGTTAAGCCTGTTAGAATTTAGCTTATGGTGCATAAATTAAAATTATTAATCAGCCGGCTTACTGGCTTTGAATTATTCGTAGGTCTTCGCTATACGCGGGCCAAACGCAAAAACCATTTCATTTCATTCATCTCGCTGACCAGCATGATAGGCATAGCGCTCGGTGTGGCGGCGCTAATTGTGGTGCTTTCTGTGATGAATGGGTTTCAAAAAGAGCTGCGCACCCGCATTTTGGGCGTGGCTTCGCATTTAGAAATTACTGGTAGTAACAATCAGCTAACAGATTGGCAACAGCTGGCGGCTTATTCAGCCAAACAGCCGCACGTGTTGGCTAGTGCGCCTTATATTATGGCGCAGGGCATGCTGAGCTATGATCAAGGCGTGCAAGGCGCGATTATTCGCGGCATATTGCCCGCGACTGAAGATGCCGTGGCCGATTTAGGCCGTAATATGAAAGTCGGTCAACTGGCTAACCTAAAAGCGGGTGAGTTTGACATCATTTTAGGCGCGGACTTGGCCTATAACTTGGGCGCACAGATGGGAGATAAAGTGGTAGTGATGGCGCCACAAGGGCAGTTTACGCCCGCAGGCGTGGTGCCTAGGTTGAAGCAATTTACCGTGGTTGGTTTATTTCAAGTGGGTATGTATGAATATGACGCTGGTCTGGCTTTAATTCATATAGAGGATGCGGCAAAGTTATATCGTATGGGCGATAGGGTTTCTGGAGTGCGCTTAAAGCTAGATGACCTATTTGGCGCACCAGCCATAGCAGCCAGCATGGCGGCAAGGCTTAATGGCAATGCAAGGGCTAAGGGGCAGTATTATGTGAGCGATTGGACGCAGCAGCATGCTAACTTTTTTAAGGCGGTGCAGATGGAAAAGCGCGTGATGTTCATTATCTTAACTTTAATCGTGGCAGTGGCGGCTTTTAATATTGTATCGACGCTGGTTATGGCGGTGACCGATAAGCGGGCGGATATTGCCATTATGCGCACCTTGGGGGCAAGCCCCGCTAGCATTATGTTGATTTTTATTATTCAAGGGGCCTTAATTGGTGTGATCGGTACGTTGCTGGGCGGACTGTTTGGCATTGTCATTGCACTTAACATCAGCACCATCATCCCGTTTATTGAAGGTTTATTCCACGTACAGTTCCTTTCAAAAGAGGTCTATGCCATTAGTGATCTACCTTCTGACTTAATTTGGTCAGATGTCACAGTCATCGTCATCATGTCATTTTTATTAAGTTTGCTTGCCACCTTATACCCTAGTTGGCGCGCTAGTAAAATCAACCCCGCTGAGGCCTTACGCTATGAGTAATCTGCCAGCTAATATGATGGCAGATGCGCATACTGTAGTCTCATGCACTGGGCTGCATAAGACTTATCATGGCCTAGAGGTGGCCGTGCTCAACGGCATAGATCTGGCGGTAAAGGCGGGCGAGCAAATAGCCATAGTCGGCACTTCAGGTTCAGGCAAAAGTACCTTGTTACATTTGTTGGGTGGGCTAGATGCGCCTAATGCTGGCGCAGTGGGCATACTTAATCAGGACTTAGCCGATTTAACTGAAGCCAAAAAAGGCCATTTGCGCAACCATACCTTGGGTTTTGTCTACCAGTTCCATCATTTGTTGCCAGAATTTACTGCCCTAGAAAATGTGGCCATGCCTTTATTGATTAGGCGCATGGCACGTGACTTGGCGTTAGCGCTTGCCGCAGAAACTCTAGCTAAGGTTGGTTTGCAGCATAGGCTGCAGCACATGCCTGGCGAGCTATCTGGCGGCGAGCGCCAACGTGCTGCGCTTGCCCGAGCCTTGGTCACTAAGCCGCAATGTATCTTGGCAGATGAGCCTACGGGCAATCTTGATCGTCAGACGGCACATGCGGTATTTGATTTATTGTTGGAAGTGAATCAAAGCCAACTAAGAAGCTTAGTCGTGGTCACCCATGATTTAGAGCTGGCTAGAAAAATGCAGCGGCAATATCAACTGGTTGATGGCAAGCTACAGCCATTGTAAATACTAGTGCTTTAGTTTAGTCCATGACTAGGGTTGCGCTAATGTTTGTATTTGCTGCTTGTTTAGTGCAGCAAATGGCGCGATTGCCAAGTTTATATGGCTTAGGGCTGCTATTTTTCGTGGCCAGTTTTACGCTCTTTATTCATTTTCATGCGCGCTTTTCTAGCTATTTCACTTCATATCCTTATTTAAAATCCTGTTTACTGAGCATGGCGGCTTTTTTATTGGGTATTTGCTGGGCCAGTAGTTTTGCGCTTTGGCGCATGAATGATGAATTGCCACATGACTGGGAACAAAAACCTATTCAAATTCAAGGGGTGGTGGCTAGTTTGCCTGAAGTCACGGCGCATGGGTTACGCTTTCGTTTTGATGTAGAAAAAATACTCACACAAGCAGCTGTTGTGCCGCGGCATATTAGCCTAAATTATTATGCGAGTCATCAAAACGCCAATGATAAAGCTGAAGATTACAGCCATGAGCTTGAGGCTGTAGTGCCAGAAAGCCCTTTTGATGTGGGAGAGCGCTGGCAACTTGTGGTACGTTTAAAGCGCCCACATGCTACGATTAATCCGCATGGCTTTGATTTTGAGGCATGGGCGCTGGGTGAAAATATACGTGCCACTGGTAATATTAAAAGCAAAACTGGTATGCAAAAGCTCAGCAATTTTGTTTGGCAACCCAGCTATATAGTTGAGTATTTGCGAGAAGCGACTAGCCGGCGCATAGTGCGAGTGCTCGCTGATAAGCCTTATGCGGGCATTATTCAAGCGCTAGTGATGGGCGATGACAATCAAATTCGCGCCGATGATTGGCAGATTTTTTTGCGTACAGGTACTACGCATTTAATGTCTATTTCTGGCCTGCACATTACCATGCTTGCAGGTTTGGCCTTTAGTTTGGTGAGGTTTTTTTGGCGACGCAATCCTCAGCTAGTATTAGCTCTAGCCACACGTAAAGCCGCCACTATAGCTGGCGTACTTGCTGCATTGGCTTACGCTTTGATTGCTGGCTTTTCTGTGCCCACGCAGCGGACTTTTTATATGCTTTTGGTATTTGCTATCGCATTATGGTCTGGCCGGCAATTGGTCATGACACAAGTACTGGCAATAGCCCTATTGATGGTAGTCTTGCTAGACCCTTGGGCGGTCGATGCGCCAGGTTTTTGGTTATCATTTGGCGCAGTCGCCATGTTGGCTTATGCTTTAAGTGGGCGTATAGGCCAGATTGCTTGGCTGAAAGCAGCATTGCAGACGCAATGGGTCGTAACCATAGGTATGCTGCCGTTATTGCTAGTCATGTTTAATCAAACCTCAATTATTTCGCCTATTGCCAATGCTTTGGCTATTCCCTTAATTAGTTTTTTGGTCACGCCATTAGCTCTGTTGGGTAGCTTTTTGCCTATGGATTGGCCGCTCAATTTCGCCTACCGCATATTAGAAGTTTGTATGTATCTGCTTAAGTCCATGAGTCAATGGCCGATGGCGACATGGCAACAACATGAGCCTGCCGCTTGGATGCTGCTGCCAGCCTTAGTCGGCGTGCTATGGCTATTGCTGCCGCGCGGCTTTCCTATGCGTTGGCTGGGGGTGTTTGGCTTTTTACCTATACTGCTGGTTAAGCCATTATCGCCCTCAGTTGGAGATATGAAAGTGACAGTGTTAGATGTGGGGCAGGGTTTGAGTGTGGTAGTGCAAACCGCGCGGCATCGGCTGCTGTATGACGCTGGGCCAAAGTACAACGAGCAAAGTGATGCGGGTAGCCGCATTGTTGTGCCATTTTTGCGTGGCGAAGGCATTGCAAAATTAGATGGTTTTGTGGTGAGCCATAACGACAATGACCATAGTGGCGGCATGTCCTCGGTATTGGGCTTAATACCTGTCACTTGGTTGGCGAGTTCTCTGCCCGCCAATGTAGGCTTGCCAACACAGCAAAACAGGCTGCCTTGCTATGCTGGGCAGACTTGGACTTGGGACGGTGTAAGCTTTGAAATGTTATATCCCGTGATTACCAGCTATGATGATGCAAAAATAAAAGATAATCATCGCAGCTGTGTGCTTAAAATAAATAGTCAGTCAGGCAGCTTATTATTGACGGGCGATATTGAAAAGTCTGATGAACGGCAGTTGCTGCAGTGGGAAGCCGCCAGGTTGAAAAGTGATGTACTGGTGGTGCCACATCACGGCAGTAAAACATCCTCTAGCGAAGAATTTATAGCAGCCGTATCGCCTAGCGTGAGTGTATTTACCCCAGGCTATTTAAATCGCTATAAACACCCCAACATGGAAGTTTTTGAGCGCTATCGGGCGGCTGGCGGTCTTTTATACCGCTCTGACTACCAAGGGGCCATAGACTTAAGTTTTATTAAAGATGCAAAAAAAAATACCAGTCAAATTTACCTATCAAGCTGGCGCAATCGCTATCAGCGCTATTGGCTGGACACTTATTAGAGTTAAGCTATGACAAGTATTAATCAATCCTGCAAAGTTCTAGCTTGCCCAAAAGCAGCTGACAAGCTAAAGTATCGCAGGGAATTAAGTTGCAATTTGTTTTTAGCATAATTAGTAGATATTTTGAATTTGAGGGAGTCGTACTGTGTGGGAAATTATTATAGCTGCAGGTTGGCCAATTTGGCCGCTCATTATTGCATCAGTGGTAGCGCTGGCAATTATCGGTGAGCGCACTTATGCATTGCGTGAGAGTACCGTCGCCCCGCCTGATTTATTGCCAGAATTACAAGCTTGGCTAGCTAAGGGTGGTGTGACCAAAGAAACCATTAGTCGTTTAGAGCAGCATTCTATGCTAGGCCAAGTGTTTGCTAGCGCCTTGGCTAATGCAAAAAATTCACGCGAAGTGACCAAAGAAGCCATAGAAGAAACTGGTCGTGCGGTGGCGCATAATTTAGATAGATATTTATCCACTTTAGGTACGATAGCCACGGTTGCGCCATTGCTTGGTTTGTTGGGGACAGTGATTGGTATGGTGGAATTATTCGGTGCGTTTACCAGTACTGGCCATGATATTGCGCAATTTGCCCGTGGTATTTCAGTGGCTTTGTACAATACGGCAGCGGGTATTGTGGTGGCGGTGCCTGCCATGATCGCCTATCGTTATTTCCGCTCAAAAGTAGATGACTTGCTAGTGGGTATGGAGCAGCAAGCCATTAAATTAGTTGAGATTATTCACGGCGAACGTAAATAGAGTGAACGTAAATAGCCAGTTTATTTTTTCTGATACCTGAGTGATGCAAATATGAATTTTCAACGTGGAAAAAGCAACGAAGCGCTAGAGATGAATCTAGTGCCTTTAATTGATGTGCTGCTAGTGATTATTATTTTCTTGGTCGTGAGCGCTACCTTCTCTCGTACTAGTGAGTTGCAAATCAATCTGCCTACGGCAGAAGCCAACTTGCCACAAGAAAAGCCGCTGACGATAGAAGTCGGGGTGGATGCGGCAGGTCGCTATGTTGTCAATGGTAAGGCTTTAGCGGACACATCAGTCGCTGGCATCAGTGCAGCCTTGCAAGCTGCTGCTAATGGCGGTAAAGAGCCTACTATTATTATTAATGCGGATGCTAAAAGTACCCACCAGTCTGTGGTTAACGTGATGGAAGCTGCACGCACAGCAGGCTATACCCACATTACATTTGCTACTCAATCAAAAGCAGGCGCTTAAATTCATTTTTTAAAATTCAATGACTGCCGTGTTTAAGCTTTGAATTTTCAAGTCATGGCCATTGATGTTAAACCCTAAGTCTATGAAAATTGAGTAAAAGCATTGGCCGTTACCACCCCCAGTTCAAAAGTCCTTTACCTACGCTTATTTAGCTATGCCTGGAAATACAAGCCAGTATTTATAGTCGGCATTGCTGCGCTCATTTTGCTATCGGCCAGCAATACCGCTTTTTTAGCAACCATCAAGCAAGTCACTGATGAGGGCTTTGTTAAACAATCTGCGGATAAAGTCGGCTATTTACCTTTTATGCTATTTAGCTTATTGACTGTACGGGCTTTTTCTGGCTTTATTTCTGGATTTTCTATGCGCTGGATTGCTCGCCGCATGGTGGCAGATGTGCGCATAGACGCTTTTCGTCAGCTGATGCGTCTACCTATTAGCTACTTTGACGAGCAATCAGTCGGTATCGTCATTTCAAAGTTGACTTACGATATAGAGCAAATGGCCAATGCCGCTACAAAATCCTCATTAACCTTGGTGCGTGACACACTGACAGCGCTAGGCATAATCGGCTATATGCTTTATCTAGATTGGCGTCTGACCATGATTTTTGCCTTAGTCGCACCGATTATGGCCTTTTATTTAAAGACCATGACGCCGCAGCTTCGCAATGCTGGCAAAGAAGTGCAATCCTCAATTGGTGAAATGACTAAAGTCGCGGAAGAAGCGGTTTCTGGTCAACGAATAGTTAAAATATTTGGCGCTCAAGCCTATGAGAATGAACGTTTTGGCAAAGTGGTGGCTAAAAATCGGCACATGCAAATTCGTTTGGCGCGCTTATCTAGCCTAAATAGCATGGTGGTAGAGTTGCTGGCGGCGTTGTCGTTAGGCTTGGTTGTTTATTACGCAGTGGGCAAATTTAGTGCAGGTGAGTTTGCCGCCTTTGTGGGCGCTTTATTGATGTTAATTGCCCCTATTAAAAATCTCACAGCGATGAACGAAGATGTGCAAGTGGCTCTGGCTGCCGCGCAAAGTGTATTTGGTGTGATGGACATTCAGCCTGAGCTGGATGAAGGTGTTAAAACTTGCGCTCGCAGCAAAGGTGCCATTGAATTTAAAGAAGTCAGTCTTACCTATCAGAACGCCAAGCGTCAGGCGCTAAAAGCCGTGAGTTTTACTATACAGCCAGGCGAAAAATTGGCGCTGGTGGGACGTTCAGGGGGCGGTAAAACCACGCTGGTGAATTTGCTACCAAGATTTTATGAGTTGCAACAAGGCCAAGTGTTGCTAGATGGCATAGATATGAAATCTTTGTCATTAGCTGATTTACGGCAACAGTTTTCTCTGGTGAGCCAAGATGTGATTTTATTTAATGACACGGTGTTCAATAACATTGCTTATGGCGTATTACGTAATGCAACTGAACAAGACGTCATCAATGCGGCGATAGCGGCTCATGCTTGGGACTTCATCCAGCAACTGCCCAATGGTTTGCAGAATCAAATTGGCGATCGTGGCGTACGTTTATCTGGCGGACAACGTCAGCGCATCGCTATTGCACGGGCAATTTTGAAAAACGCACCTATCTTACTGCTAGATGAAGCCACTTCGGCCTTGGATACCGAGTCTGAGCAGCATGTGCAGGCCGCCTTGGACGGCCTAATGCAAAATCGCACCAGCATAGTGATTGCCCATCGCTTAAGTACCATAGAGAATGCTGACCGCATTATGGTCATGGAGCAGGGCGAAATTGTGGAAAGCGGCACGCACGCTGCGCTTATTGAGCAGGGTGGCCATTACGCAAAACTCTATCAAAAGCAGTTTAGCTAGCCGACTGGCTATTTGAGTGAGCGCTATGCATCGCTGGATAGAAAAACAATGGACGACTTTTACTTACTGGCATATTGTCCTATTGCCACTGGCGGGGCTTTTTTTTCTTGTCATACATCTACGTCAATGGCTATATAACATAGCTTGGCTAAACAGCACACGCTTAATTGTGCCAGTGATAGTGGTGGGCAACATCAGTGTTGGTGGCACAGGTAAAACGCCTATGGTGCTATGGCTGGTTGAGCAATTGCAAAAAGCTGGCTATATGCCAGGCATTATCAGCCGTGGTTACGGTGGCGTCCCTCAAGAAGCTGAAGCAGTGTTTGCCCATAGCAATCCTCAGCTTATTGGCGATGAGCCTGTTTTGCTTGCGAAGCGTAGTGCTTGTCCAGTTTTTGTGGGGGTTGATAGAGTGTTCGCGGCACGTGCTTTGCTGCAAGCCAACCCGCAATGTAATGTGATTGTTAGTGATGATGGCTTACAGCACTATGCTTTGCAGCGCGATATAGAAATCGCCCTAGTAGATACTGTACGGCAGTTCGGCAATCGATGCTTGCTACCCGCAGGGCCCTTACGAGAAAACGTTTCAAGATTGCAATCTGTAGATGCGGTGATTGTTTGTGGTGGTGATGAGCGCGTAACTTCTTCTGCCGTACTAGGCTCAAGGGTGTTTGGTATGCAACTGAAAGGTGATATGTTGCGCTCTTTAGCTGACGATAAAATAGCTAAGCCAGCGAGTCATTTCGCTGATAAAAAGTTAATAGCAATTGCTGGCATAGGTAATCCACAGCGTTTTTTTGATCTATTAACCGCTCTAGGCCTAAGCTTTGAAACGATGGCATTTGTCGACCACTACGCTTTTAGCGCACAAGATTTTACGCAGTTTTCAGGAAAAACTATTTTAATGACAGAAAAAGATGCCGTAAAATGCCAAAAGTTTTTGACTGTAGACGCATGGTATTTGCCAGTGACGGCAACACTAAGTAGTACAATGAAGACCGAGTTGCTGACCCTTATTTTGCAAAAATTGAGAACTTAACATGGATACAAAACTGCTACAGATTTTAGTTTGCCCAGTCACAAAAGGGCCGCTTATCTTCAATAAAGCCAAAAATGAACTCATTTCCAAGTCGGCTAGACTCGCCTATCCCATCAAAGATGGCATTCCTGTGATGCTGGAAGACGAAGCCCGCCAACTAGCTGATGACGAAAATATTGAATAATGTGAGTCATGATTTGAGTGTAAAGCATACCCCTGAGTTCTATGTTGTCATACCTGCCCGCTACGCCAGTACTAGATTGCCAGGCAAGCCACTAGTTGATATTGCGGGCAAACCTATGGTGGCTTGGGTAGCTGAGCGCGCTCAGCAAAGTGGCGCCAAGCAGGTAGTCATTGCAACCGATGACAGTAGAATTTTACTGGCGGTGCGGCAGTTAGGCTATCAAGCTTTAATGACTAGCTCAGATCATACCAGCGGCACGGATCGTATTGCCGAGGTGGCCCAGCAGCTTGCATGGGCGGATGATGCGATTGTGGTCAATCTGCAAGGGGATGAACCCTTAATTGAACCTATGTTAATCACCGAAGTGGCGACTCAACTCGACTATGCTAAGCATGCAGTGATGGCAACCGCTTGCCATGCCATATACAAAAAAGCCGATTTTGTGAACCCGAATATTGTGAAAGTGGTATTGGATGCAGCCTCTAATGCTCTATATTTTAGCCGCGCACCCATTCCATACCCCAGAGATTCTTTTGATCAAAATGAATTGGCCCTGCACAACACGGCTTATCGGCATATTGGTATATATGCTTACCGCACTAAGTTTCTTAAGCAATACGCTAGCATTTCTCCCAGCGCGCTAGAGCGAATAGAATCTCTAGAGCAGCTTAGGGTGTTGCATCAGGGCTATAAGATCTCAGTCGCTATTACTAACAACGCGCCTGCAACTGGCGTAGACACTCAAGAAGACTTAGATTTTGTGCGCAGCCTTATCAAATAAATCGTTCATCAATCAGCCCTAATTTTTCTCGTCTGCCTAACCTCCCTGACAAATAGTTAGCAAGAAAGCAGTGAATGTCCTTGCGCGAAATAGCTAGGTTTGCTATAGTCTCACCTCTCGACGGCACTAATGTCGAATCGGACGCGGGATGGAGCAGTCTGGCAGCTCGTCGGGCTCATAACCCGAAGGTCACAGGTTCAAATCCTGTTCCCGCAACCAAAGTATTACTAGCAATTTATCAGAAATCCCCGCTATGAATAATAAATGAGCAACATTTCAAATTTATGATTGACGGGTGATAAAAGCTCTGTATAATGCGCACCTCGCTAACGCAAAGCGCTAACGAGAAGCTAAGA
>CAIRBH010000007.1 GCA_903876765.1 uncultured Pseudomonadota bacterium
ATTTTAACATATTAGAATTGACCTACAGCTCGGTTTGCAGTATATTTCTGCCCTTCGGCGTGTAGCGTAGCCTGGTAGCGCGCCTGCTTTGGGAGCAGGATGTCGGGAGTTCGAATCTCTCCACGCCGACCAAATTTTTATTGAGCTGAATTTTTAAACTTCAAGTCAATAAATTGAAAGTCAGCCCGAACAGTTTTATACGACGTTAACTAAAAATTAGTATATTACCCTTGTAACCATCATCTGCCCGTAGCTCAACCGGATAGAGCACCAGCCTTCTAAGCTGGGGGTTACAGGTTCGATTCCTGTCGGGCAGACCATGTATGTTTAAAGTCTCTATGGTGGCTGTAGCTCAGTTGGTAGAGTCCAGGATTGTGATTCCTGTTGTCGTGGGTTCGAGCCCCATCAGCCACCCCAAATTTCCTAGTAATATTAATAACCTCGATAGGCCAAAAATCATATTGGAACTATTCTCCATCACTTTGTAGAACTGCGGGCTCTGCCCTTGCTGTTGGTTAATAGTAATTATCTATATGCAATAACCATTAACTTGAAATTAAATTAAAGGTTATGTAAGTTATAACAACATAATTATAAATATCCTTCAGTAAACCATTGGTATCAATGGATGCAGAGATATATAATTTCTTCATTAGCATAGTATGTAAAAAATGGTGTAATTGATATTAGATATCACAAGTTTTTATTGAGGTAGACATGAAACAAACCCCAGTTCATGATTCTCACAATCCTGATTTATTGAAACTTATGCCACATGATGCTAAACGCGTTGTTGAAATCGGTTGCTCTAGTGGAGCCCTGGCAAGGGAGTATAAAAATAACAACCCCGATTGTTTTTATATAGGCGTAGAAATTGATGAGGAATATGCAGGCTTAGCAAAGCGCTATTGTGACGAGGTTTATACTGGCAATATCGAGACTATTGATAATGAAACTTGGAATAAGCTAGCTGCTGCTGACTGTTTTGTTTTTGGTGATACCCTTGAACATTTGCAAGACCCATGGAAAGTGCTAAAAAGAATTAGGAGTTGCATCCCGCTTACAGGCTCAATAGTCTGTTGCGTACCAAACGCTCAGCACTGGAGTTTGCAGGTAAGGTTGAATATTGGACACTTTCGTTATGAAGAAAGTGGTTTGTTAGATAAAACACATTTAAGGTGGTTTACGAGGCAAACATTAATCGAGCTATTTTTTGATACAGGGTTTGTTGTAAATCATATTCAGCCGAGAATATTTAAGGAACCGCAACGAGACAATTTTATTGAGCTATTGAAACTAATTTCTAAAAGAGCGGGTGTTAATCCTGACGAAGCTGGCAGAGACGCCATCCCACTTCAATATGTTTTTATTGCTAACCCAAAAATATGAAGAGAATAACCGATATTAAAATTGAAGTGATAGCGGCTACCAGGCATTCTGAAGAAAGCTTCTGGAATAACGCCGCACTTGGCCACTCACTTAGAAGAATAAGTTTTGATAAAAAAATAGTTCCTAAAATCACCTTTGATAACCAAAAAGGGTTGCCATCAGTCTACAACCAAGCTATTAGTAATGCAGATGAAGATAGTTATCTTGTTTTTATTCATGATGATGTATGGATAGATGATAGCTTCTTTAGCCATAGAATAATTGAGGGATTAAATAATTTTGATATTATTGGGGTGGCAGGCAATCGCAGAATCTTAAGCAAGCAACCAGCATGGCTCTACGTAGACGACAATTTCGTATGGGACAAGGAAAATTTAAGTGGGGCGGTAGCCCACGGACAGCAGCCATTTGGTCACGTGTCATTTTATGGGGCACTTCCAGTGAGTTGTGAATTGTTAGATGGGGTATTGCTGGCTACTAGGAAAAGTTTGCTCAGAAAAAGCAATTGTAATTTTGATGAAATATTCAAATTCCATTTTTATGATATGGATTTCTGTAGAACTGCAAGAAAAGTGGGGTTAACCCTTGGCACTTGGCCTATTGCCATCACACATCAAAGTGGTGGGGCATTTGGTGCAGATATGTGGAAAAAAAACTATTTGATTTATAAGGAAAAATGGAAGAACTAGGCGACGCTTAAATGTGAGGTGTCTTTTATCTGACTGAAGCTGACCTTATAATACCTCCCCAATACATACAAAAGGCTGAATCTTAAAGTTTCAGCCTTTTTCATTAATAACCCTTAGTAATGGCTCTGGCTAGTTTTAGCACGCATGCAGTCAGCTGGCCATTTCTTGCAAGTAAGCTCGCCAGCCGCCTAGTTGTGAAATATCTATGGCATTCAATGTGGCATAGTGTTCACACAAAAACCCATTGACGCTTCGGCCATCGGCCAGTGTGACAGTGCCAAAGCCTAGCGGCGCTGGTATGCCTGAGACAAATGTGCCGTAATGTTCAATGGGCAGTTGCCATAGTTCTAAGCTAATGGCGCTACCGCCATGGGCAACACGCAGCAGGCCTGGGCGTGCTGGGCTAAAATCGTTTAATTTATATAACTTGTATTCTGGTGCGGTTTGGCTTGCCTCGACAAAGCTAGCGCCTAAGCTGGTTAATTGTGCATTGAGTGGCAAGCCTGACATGTGTGCACCACAGACCGCTACTTGGATAAATTTTTCATGATGCGTCATATAGTTCTTTCTAGTGTGAGTGTGATTATTGGCTAAACGGCAGGCCAGTTGCGCCTAAGGTTGTGGCCGATAGTGTTTGTATTCGGTCGGCTAAAGCGAGTAATTGCATATCTTTAAAGGCTGGCGCGCAAAGGGTGATGCCAAACGGCAGGCCATCTTGCTGAAATCCCGTTGGCACGGCCGTTGCCGATAAATCCAGTAGGTTCATAAAATTAGTATAGTAGCCCAAATTAGAGTTACATTTTATGGGGTCGGCGTTGACTTCCTCTATGGTGTAGATGGTGCCTACAGTAGGCGTGACCAATACATCTATGCTATGCCAAACCTTTTGGGCTACGCGTTGTAGGGCTTTTAGCTTGTATTGGGCAAGGTAAGTATCGGTTGCGCTAAACTTAGTGGCACCGCCAATAATTTGCCGAGTGACAGGAAAAATCGCTTCAGGCTGAGCGTCGAAAAAATCACGAATGGCGGCATATCGCTCTGCCACCCAAGGGCCTTCATAAAGCAGACGCGCTGTTTGTAAAAATGGCTCAAAATCAATTTCTACCGCAGTACCGCCCAAAGATTCTAATTGTTTAATAGCTTGTGCAAATAATACAGGCGTTTCTTTATTCTCAAAAAAAGCTAATTGATTTTGCTTAGGTACGCCAAAGCTAAACTTTTGATGATCTATGGTTTTTACTTCAGGCATAGCGCTACGTGAATAAGCATCTGCTTCATCCAAGCCCTGCGCGCTTGTTAGCACTGTAGCGGCATCGGCAGCGGTAAGCGCAAAGATAGATAGGCAATCCAAGCTGCGGCAGGCTGGTACCACGCCATGCGTGCTCAGTAAGCCGCAACTAGGTTTGTGCCCTAGCAAATTATTAAACGATGCAGGCACGCGGCCAGAACCAGCCGTATCTGTGCCTAAGCTAAAGCTGGCCATGCCTAAGGCCACTGAAACCGCAGAGCCAGCGCTTGAGCCGCCAGAAATATACTCGGGCTTAAAGCTGTTTTGACATGCGCCATAGGGTGAACGTGTGCCGACTAGGCCTGTTGCAAATTGGTCTAAATTGGTTTTGCCAATAGGAATAGCGCCAGCATCAATCAGTTTTTGTACTACAGTGGCGCTTTTAGTGGGGGTATAGGCGTATTCTGGGCAGCCCGCAGTCGTTGCTATGCCTGCCAAATCGATATTGTCTTTAATCGCAAAGGGTATGCCATACAAAGGCAAATCAGCGATGGATTTTTCTGCTAAGTTGTTCGCATAGACCATCAGTTCATTGAGGCTTAAGCGCCTAATCCAGATATGGCGGCTGTCTTCATTGCCAATGGCTACGTGCAATTGTTTTACTAGGTCGCTGGGGGTCAGCTTGCCTTTAAGATACAAGCTGCGTAAATGTGAGATTTGTAAGTTCATATTATTTTTTATTCCTGTTCAATGACGATGAGGTGTTGCCCCGCAGAGACCGACATACCTTCAGCACATAAAATTTGACTGACCTTGCCAGCAACACTAGTGGTGACGGCGATTTCCATTTTCATGGATTCTACTATCGCAACGACATCCCCTACCTGCAGCAAGTCACCAACTTTGCGTTTAATTTGCCATAAGTTGCCAGCAATGTGCGAGGCAACGGCTTGGCTACCTGCTGCAATATCTAGCACATCTAAGACGCTGTTCGTTTCGGTTTCTTGGCTGTAATTCGCTTGGCCATTGGCTATCCAGCGTTCGCGTTCGGCATCAAAAGCATTTTGCTGCTGAGTTTTAAAGGCTTTAATCGAGCTGGCTGCTTGAGACAAAAATTGCTGGTAGTCTTTTAGACGGAAAGTTTGCTCTTCTATATTCAGTTGAAACTTGCCATGCAAAAAATCCTCGCGCATTTGCAATAGTTCATCGGCAGCCACTTCATAAAAGCGAATTTGGTCAAAGAAGCGCAACAGCCAAGGTTTGCCATCTTTAAAGTCTTTGGTCTGATGCCAGCGATTCCACATTTGTATGGTTCTGCCGACAAACTGATAGCCGCCAGGCCCTTCCATGCCATAAACGCACATATAAGCACCGCCTATTCCAACGGCATTTTCTGGTGTCCAAGTACGGGCAGGGTTGTATTTAGTCGTCACCAAGCGATGGCGCGGATCGACTGGTGTTGCCACTGGCGCACCTAGGTAAACATCGCCTAAGCCCAGCGTTAAATAGCTCGCGTCAAACACAATCTTTTTAACTTCTGCAATACTGGCTAAGCCGTTAATGCGCCGAATGAATTCAATATTGCTAGCATTGCCTGATGAAAAGTCGCACCAGGGCGCATCTTTACGCACCGATTGCATATATTTTTCTATGGCTAATTGTGTGGCGCCATCATCCCAAGACAGCGGTAAATGCACGATACGGGTTGGCACTTCCATGTCGTTGATGTTGCCTAAGTCAGCTTCAGCTTTTTGTAGCATGGTAATTAATTGTTTGACGGGCAACACTAGGCTGTCAAAGTGCACTTGCAGTGAGCGTATGCTAGGCGTGAGGTCAATAATGCCTGGGATGCATTGTGCCTCTAGCCATTGCATGAGGGCATGAATGCGGAACCTTAAATTTAAATCAAGTACCAGTTCGCCGTATTCAATCAGCAGGTATTTATCACCTGATTGCCTATACACCACTTTAATTTGCTCTGCGGTCTGTGCTATTTCAGCCAAAATTGGGCTATGTAGGGCTGAAGTATTCACATTTAGCCGCGCGAGCTCAGTGCTAGCATTGGCAAGCCCAGTATTGGCAATCATGGCATTTTGCGCTAGTTCAAATATATAGGCGTCTTCTTGGGTGACTTGGACAAAGCGTACTTTATCGCCCGCTTTGAGCTGGCCCATTTTCCATAATTCAGCCTGAATGATGGTGGCGGGGCAAACAAAACCGCCCAAACTTGGGCCATCTGGCCCCAAGATGACTGGCATATCACCAGTAAAGTCGACCGCACCGATGGCATAGGCGTTATCGTGGATATTGGACGGATGTAAACCCGCCTCGCCACCATCTTGGCGCGCCCATTGCGGCTTGGGGCCAATCAAACGTATGCCAGTGGTATTAGAGTTGTAATGCACTTCCCAATCGGTGCTAAAGAACATGGTAATGTCGTCGTCTGTGAAGAAGTCAGGCGCACCATGTGGGCCATACAGCACGCCGATTTGCCATTGCTTGCTGTAAACAGGGTGCAAGCTTGGCGGCACGGCTTTGGCAGAGTATGGGCGAGCTAATGGCGGAATATGCAGCACATCGCCGACGCGCAAAGTTCTGCCGCCATGCCCGCCGAATTGACCCAGAGTAAAGGTGGATTTGCTACCCAAGTAATCTGGCACATCAAACCCGCCTTGTACCGCTAAATAGCTGCGGCAGCCCGCGTCATGCACTTTAGCTAATTTCAGTGTGCTACCTGCTTTGATGGAGTGCGATTGCCACATTTTGAGGGGCTCACCATCCAAACTGGCGTCTATCGGCGCCCCAGTGACGGCAATCACTGCATCGGTATTAAATTTAAGTGTTGGGCCTATCAAGGTGACTTCTAATGCCGCTGTGCCTTCGGCGTTAGTCACTAGCTTATTTGCCAACCTAAAGGCTAAATGATCCATGGGCCCAGAAGGCGGCACACCCACAGCCCAATAGCCTGTGCGGCCGGGATAATCTTGTATGGTGGTCATTACCCCACCTTCTAGCACGTCTATGCTGTGTGGCTGGTATGTAAAGCTATTTAAGTAACGAGTTGTTTGGCGGCCTGCTGGAAATACGCTATCTGCGAGTATTTGGCGCAGATATGCTAGGTTTGTTTCAATACCATATAAAGCGGTTTCATCTAGGGCGTTGCGCATGTTAGCCACAGCCGTGTCTCTATCTGTTGCATGGACTAATACTTTTGCGATCAACGGGTCATAAAAGGGCGAGATGTCGCTGCCAGTTGCTACCCAAGTGTCATTGCGCGCTGCGCTAGAAAATTTAACCTCAGTCAATACACCACTTGAAGGCTGAAAGTTTTTGTTTGGGTCTTCCGCATACAAGCGTACTTGAATAGCATGCCCCGATGGACGGTGGCTATAAGCATCAAGCGTATGGGTTTCACCAGCGGCTATGCGTATCATCCATTCGACTAAATCTACCCCCGTGACTAATTCGGTGACGCCGTGTTCAACTTGTAAGCGGGTATTGACCTCTAAAAAGTAAAATTCGTTGGTGTCGTTGTCATAGACAAATTCAACCGTGCCAGCCGATCGATAATTTAAGGCGCTCGCTAATTTAATCGCGGTTGCACATAGCGCTTGTCTGACCTCATCGACAATATGCGGTGCTGGGGTTTCTTCTATGACTTTTTGATTGCGGCGCTGCACAGAACAATCACGCTCACCAAGCGCGATGACTTTGCCAAGGCCATTGCCAAAAATCTGCACCTCAATATGGCGTGCCGCTTGTACATATTTTTCTAAATAGATGCCGCTATCTTTAAAGTTTGCCCGTGATAATCGCTGCACCGATTCAAACGCAGCCTCTAGCTCGTCTGGGTGCCAAATTAACTGCATACCAATGCCACCGCCGCCAGCCGTACTTTTTAGCATGATGGGATAGCCTATTTTTTCAGCTTCTAGATGGGCTAGTGCAACGCTGGTCAGTAAGCCCGTGCCTGGCAACAAAGGTACGCCATGCTGTTGCGCTAGCGCCCGTGCTGTATGTTTTAAGCCAAAAGCACGCATTTGTGCAGCATTTGGCCCGATGAAGGCGATGCCTTGCGCTTCACATTTCTCGGCAAAATCGGCATTTTCTGAGAGAAAGCCGTAACCAGGATGGATAGCCTCCGCCCCCGTTTCTAGGGCCACTTGCAAAATTCTATCGGCATTTAGATAGCTTTCTGCGGCTGGTGCTGGGCCTATGCACACGGCAATATCGGCTTCTAACACATGGCCTGCCCCTGAATCTGCTTGCGAATAAACCGCAATAGATTGAATGTTCATTTTTTTAAGGGTGCGAATCACGCGGCAAGCAATTTCTCCGCGATTAGCAATTAAGACTTTTTTAAACATGTTAATTTCTCACTACTATGCGAGCCGTCTCGCTGTTTTCAATCCGTATCAGGTCGTCCTGCTACGCTATTTTGGCTGTTAATGTGTGCACTTAATCCCAAATCAATAATTGAATGGGCGTTGGGTGATAGGCGTTACAAGGGTTGTTGAGCTGCGGACAATTTGAGATGAGCACCAGCACATCCATCTCGGCACGCATTTCTACATATTTACCAGCCGCTGAAATACCGTCTGCAAAGCTTAAACCACCGTCCGCAGTCACTGGCACATTCATAAAAAAATTGATGTTAGCGCTGATGTCTCGTTTAGTAATATTGCGTTCAATCAGGCAGGGCGCATGGCTGATGGCATGCATAAAACTATCGCGGCAGCTATGCATATAACGCTTAGATAAGGCATAACGTGTGCTATTGCTTTCTGCCGAACAAGCGCCGCCAAGGGTGTCATGGCGTCCACAAGTGTCGGCGGTAATGCGCAGCATAGGCTGACCTTGGTTGGAATACAGTACCGACCCTGCACTGAGGTAAAGCTGGCCTTGACGTTGAATAGTATCAACCGCGCTGTAGCGCTCACTCGCCTGATTGGCATTGTAAAACAGCGTATCTACCGCTTGGTTGCCCTGTAAATCTAAAATGCGAAAAGCTTGCCCTTTTTTTACTATGCCGGTCCAAGGCTCGCCAGCCAGACAGGTTTCATTGATAACTGCATCTTGAATCAGTAATTTGCTTTCAGTAAACATGGCTCATCCTAATTGGCGTAAAAGCGCTCAGTGTTGATAAAGCCACGCTGATTTTGCTCGCAGGTATTGCGGCAAATATCGTCTGCCGCCGCTAGGCCAGCGTGCCAAGCCGTGAGTGATACATCCGCTGGCTGATAGCCGCTGGCGGTATCTAAGGGATGTGGCGCGGTAGAGAGCACCACTAACAGGTTCATATCAAACCGTAAATCCACCACATCACCAGCTTTGCTATGGCCCGCATTAAAAACCAAGCCCCCGTCATCATTTACGCTGACTTTACTGAATAAATTGACGTTGGCGACTAAGTCGCGAGGGCCTAAGCCATGTTTGGCCAGCTCGATTAATAAACCATCTTTTGCATTGCGCTGCATGTCGTTACGTTGCGTTTGATAATTGCTAGTACCGTATTTCTGCTCTATCAGTGTGGCATCTGAGAGACCGCACATGGTATCGTGCCAGCCCACCGTATCATGAATAAACGAGCACATCACCCGTCCCATATCTGAATAACAGACATTGCCTGTGGTTAAAAAAGCTGTATGTTGGGCTTTTAAGGTATCTGGCATGTTGTAACGCTCTAGCTTATCTTCTAGGTTATAAAACAGCAGCGCTACATTTGCCCCGCCTTGTAAATCAGTCAATCGCAAGGCAGAGCCTCTGCGCATCAGGCCAGACCAGTGATTGCCGCCTGGTATGGTTTCTTGCCACAATATTTTTGTTGGGTTAAATGTCATTTTTTATCTTTAAGTACTCAAAGTCATGGTTGGTTTTAGCGTGCATTTCACCTTATTCCACATTGTCTTCAACGTTCACAAAGCGAATCATGTGTTGCGTAATGGTTATTTCTTCAGCTTCTTTCTCAGCCAAAGATTTTGGCGGATGTATCAAGGCCTCTAATCTAGCTTTGGTCGCCAAAAACTCAGGGCTGGCGTAATCACCTGCAATCCGTGGCCTTGGCACTGGCACTTCTATCAACTCTTGCACTTCGCCAGGGTGCGCTTTTAATACCAAAATACGGTCTGCTAAAAAAATTGCTTCATCTAAATCATGGGTAATAAATACAATCGTTACATCAACATTGCGCCATATCTCTAACAAGTGTGACTGCATTTTGGCGCGAGATTGAGCATCCAATGCGCCAAAAGGCTCATCCATCAACAATATGCGCGGTTTATTGACCAAGGCACGGGCAATGGCGACGCGTTGCTTCATACCGCCAGAGAGCTCATGCGGATAAGCATGGGCAAATTTATCTAGGCCGACTAATTCCAACCATAAACTGGCCTCGCGCGCGGCTTCTTCAGTGTTCGCATTGTTCATTTCTAAGCCGAACATCACGTTCTTTTTAACCGTCAGCCAAGGAAACAAAGTGTAGCCCTGAAACACCATGCCACGGTCACGCCCAGGGCCATGAATCGGCTTATCGTCAAGCAACACATCACCAGAAGTATGCGGTTCTAGCCCAGCCAGTATCCTGATCAGGGTTGATTTGCCGCAGCCTGACGGGCCAATGACGCAGACAAATTCTCGCCTGTGCGTTTTGAAGTTAATGTCGTTGAGCGCAGTCACGCTGCCTTGCGCCGTTTTATAGATTTTGCTTAAGTGTTTGACTTCCAGAATGACTTGCCGCTGTTTAAGCTTATCAAAACGGTTTTTAACCGCATCTGATTGATCTAAATAATTGGGTAAATGTTCATTTGTGTTCATGGCGTGACCTTTATTCTTTATTAGCTGGTCTATCCCAAGGGAAGAAATGCTTGCTCAAACTCGCCAAAATCAAGTCACCCCCTAAGCCTATGATGCCGATAATGATGATGGCGGCATACACATTGTCAAAATGTTGATAGCGCGCTTGTTGGGTGATAAACCAAGTAATGCCTGAGGACGTACCAATTAATTCTGCCACTATCAGGTAAGTCCAAGCCCAGCCTAGTAGTATTCTTTGGTCACGATAAAGCTCAGGCAAAATGCCGGGAATAATGACGTGTACTAATAATTTGAATTTACTGGTGCCCAAGGTTAGCGCCGCTTCAAGCAGAGAGTAATCAAGCTTGCGCGTTGTATTGGCAATAATAAGAATTTGCTGAAAAAGTGTGCCTATGACGATGATGGCAATTTTAGGGCCGTCATAAATACCTAAAACCGCCACAGCTAAGGCGCCAAAAGCAGGGGCGGGCAAATATCTAAAAAACTCAATAAAGGGCTCATTAATGCGCGATATTGCGCTGTAAGTACCACATAAAATACCCAAGGGCACGCCAATCAGTGAAGAGATGAAAAACCCCCAAAATATAATTTTTATGCTGTGCCACAAGCTTTCATGTAGCCACTTGCCGTCACGCTGCTCAGGGGCGGTGGTAAATGCACTGTAAAGGGCTTTGGCTACCGCATGTGGCGCTGGCAAGTAAATGGGATTGGCAGGCGAGCCCACAGGTAATGGCAGAGCAGCCTTTTGCATATTGGCGAGTTCATCGTTAAACACAGACTTTTCAACCAACATATCTACCTGAAAATAATCCACTCCCCCAGGCGCACTGACCATGACCATAGGATGCCAAATAAAGGGCAGGTAACTGACCGCGCACCAAATGAGCAAGGGCAGCAAAAATGAGCATAGCCCCAGCCATTTTTGCCAGCGCGGCGATAATTCTCTGCGTACAGCAAACCAAGAGGATGGGCTCATTTTGCTACCTAAACACTGAAAAATAAATGGCTAAAATTGATCAACACTATTTAGCCATTAAACTGGCATCAATGGCTTTTTGTATATCCATAGGCTTTTTGTAAACGCCATACTTGACATTAAAGTCATCAGATATTTTTGAAGAACCATAAATTGATTTAAAGCCATCGGCCTTAACAAATACTTTTTTAGCATCGGCCAAGCTCAGTAGTTTAGTGCCTTTTAATAGTGGCAAATAGGCTTCTGGTTTAACTCCTACCCTTGCCGCCATAATCTTTACTGCATCTGCCTGGGTTTTTGGGTCATTGATGTAGGCCACCACTTTATCCCACACTAAGGCCACTTTTTTCCAATCGGCCTTGCGGCTAGATAAGCTGGCTGGATTGACCGTTAATACGTCATAAATTAAGCCTGGTTCATCGGCAGAAGTGTAGATGGGTTTAGAACCAGGTACGCGATTCATGGCCTCGCCAGAGTTGGGTTGCCAGGCGGCAATGGCAGATAAGTCGCCAGAAGCTAGCGCTTGAGGGGTTTCATTGGTTTTTGTATTGACAATCACGACATCAGACTCTTTCATGCCAGCTTTTTCTAAGCCTTTTAACAGCAAAAGATGCTCCACAAAACCAGTTTCTAAGCCAATTTTTTTGCCTTTTAAATCTTTAATCGTCTTAATGCCTGGTTTGGCAATAATCATGTCATTACCATTAGAATAATCGGTCAAAAGTATCATGGTGTTTTTCGCCCCACCAGCCCCTGTGACTAATGCGTCACCATTGGTGACGGTGACGCCGTCAATTTTGCCTGCGGCAAAAGCGTCCATAGAAGCGACGTAATCAAACCACTCAAATTGCACATCGACCCCAGCTTCTTTAAACCAGCCCTTATCAATGGCTACCTGCCAGGCGACCCAGCCAGGCCAGTCGCTATAGCCGACCTTTAAGGGAGCGGCAGCGTTAGATAAACTGGTAAATAGTAAAGATGCGGTCAATAAACTGGCGGTTAATAAGGTGCGTGCAGAAAAACGTTGGATGACATTGGTATTGTGCATGACTGGCTCCTAGGTTGGTAAAAAGTCGAGAAGGCGGCATTTATATAAACGCTTCCTCCCGGGCTTTTATCCCTCCGTGTAGCCGCATATTGATGGGCCGACAACTCTCGGACCAGACACTTTTATCTAAAAAAGCCGGAACCCTAGTCATCTTTTTCAAACTCTAGCGGTTAATTGCAAATGACCGCTTTCTCGCTATTGACTAAAAAGCAATTACTATGCCAGCCAATAATATAAATTAATGATGTTTTAAATCATAAGCTTAGTCATTCGCCCATGATGTTGATGATGATGGCCAATTGAGTGGCATGCACTATCATGGTGCTAGATGACCAGCATTGCACTATTCATCTATTGTTAAATTGTGCCGATAACTACTAGTGCTTGTGATTAAGCGATAGCCAAGTTATTTTTGGCTAGTTTTCTGTGAAGTTGGATGATGTAGCGAAATCTGCGCGCTAATATTTTCGGAAAAAATAATTAATTACTTGTAAATTCAACGAGTAAAATAATTGATGCCTAAAGTCTTTAAGGCTATAGTGATATTAAATTTAGTGGCACTTGATTTCTTTAGAGGTATGTTGATGGCGTCAGCTCGTCCAGTTTTAATGATTATTGATGATGATCCCATGATTAGGGATACGCTACATTTTGTACTAAGCAGGCATTTTGAAGTGTGCGTCGCTGAATCATATGCCCAACTAAAAAGTCTGCTACAGCAGTTAGGAACTCCCCCAGATTTAGCCTTGGTAGATTTAGGTTTGCCACCTTCTGCGCATACGCCAGAAGAGGGTTTTAAAGTGATAGCTGCACTTTTAGCCTATGCGCCAACTATCAAAATACACGTGCTGTCTGGTCAAAATGATGATGCTAACGTAAAGCGTGCGCTGGCATTAGGCGCCTTAGATTTTATTGCCAAGCCATGTGATGTTGAAGCATTAAAAGATATGTTGTTAAAAGCGCTCAAAGTACAAGACGTTGAGCTCAATGCCGAGCATGACTATGACGGTTTGTTAGGTAATAGTCTGCCCATGCAGGCCTTACGCACACAAATAAAACAATTTGCAGATTCACCTTTTCCAGTGCTGATAGAGGGTGAATCTGGCAGTGGTAAAGAGCTGGTTGCGGGTAGTTTTCATTATTCTAGTAAGCGTATTTTACAACCTTATTTGTCTATCAACTGTGCGGCCATTTCACCGTTATTGGCTGAATCTATTTTGTTTGGCCACACTAAAGGCGCATTTACGGGAGCTACTTCAGCCCATACTGGCTATTTTGATGACGCGAGTGATGGCACTTTATTTTTGGATGAGATAGGTGAGCTACCGTTAGAGTTGCAGGCTAAGTTGTTGCGGGTATTAGAAAATGGTGAATATCAGCGCATAGGCGAAACACACACCCGTAAAAGTCAGGCACGTATAGTTGCTGCCACCAATCGAGATTTGCGTGCAGAAGTACGTGCTGGAAAATTTAGGGCGGATTTGTATCATCGCCTGAGTGTGTTTGTGATACGCGTCCCACCACTGCGAGATTTGGGGGAAGATAAACATCTATTACGCGATCATTTCACGGAGTTTTATGCCAGACAGATAGGTCAAGCCCCTTTTGTGTTAAACCAGGCAGCGCTAGCGCATTGGTTAGATTATGATTTTCATGGCAATGTCCGTGAACTGCGTAATATCACGGTTAGGTTAATTGCAAAATATTCTGGTAAAACAGTCAACGCCAGTCAATTGCTGGCCGAGTTTGATTTATCAGAGCCTAGCGCTGAAGTATCAAATGCTGAAGCGTTAAATCTTAACGATGAATCGGCCATGATGCAGCTAGCGCGGCGAAATCTACAACGACAAGCTAATGTCAGCTTAGATGAAGTGCTTAAAACTTGGGAGCAAGCTTATATTGGTGCTGCCATGCAATTGACGCATGGTAATTTAAGTCAGGCGGCAAAATTACTTAATATCAATCGATCAACACTTTACAGTCGCATAAATGCGACAGCCAGCAGTTAAATTTTAGCTAAAATACGATAGGATAGAACGTGTACTATGCGCATTTTGGCTTAAAAGAGCCGCCTTTCAAAATCACCCCGAATACAGACTTTTTCTTTTCTGGCGCTAACCGTGGTGCAGTATTAGATGCCCTAGTGTATGCCATTGCCAATGGTGAAGGCATTATCAAGGTGGTAGGTGAGGTCGGTAGTGGTAAAACCATGCTGTGTCGCATGCTGCAAAGCATATTGCCAGAAAAAATAGAAAGTATTTACTTAGCCAACCCCAGCGTGGCGCCAGAAGATGTATTGCACGCCATTGCCTTTGAACTGCAACTTAAATTACCCAAAAACGCTGACCGCTTAAAAGTCATGCAGCAACTACAGGCGCATTTGCTGGAGCGACATGCACAAGGTCGGCAAGTGGTGATTTTTGTAGAAGAAGCGCAGGGTATGCCACTTGCCACCTTAGAAGAAATTCGCTTGCTATCTAACTTAGAAACCAAGCAAGATAAATTATTACAAATCGTATTATTTGGTCAGCCAGAATTAGATGATAACTTGAGTAAAGCTCATATTCGCCAACTACGTGAACGTATCACCCACAGCTTTCATTTAGAGCCCTTAGCAATTAAAGATATTAGTGAATATTTGCTATTAAGATTGCGCGCGGCGGGCTACCATGGGCCACATTTATTTTCAGATGCAGCGATTAAAAAACTGGCTAGCGCAGCAAAAGGCTTAGCTAGGCGCGTGAATATACTGGCAGATAAAGCCTTATTGGCGGCGTTTGCTGATAATGTCTATCTAGTGACGCCTAAGCATGTCAAAGCGGCAATACAAGACAGTGAATTTGGCCGTCCAACCTTTCAACATAAGACCTATTTCTTTTGGTCAATCGGCCTGATTATTTTATTGATTGTGGCCATCAGCTATGGCTTGCGGCAAAATCAGTCTAAACCAGCGCCTATGGCTAGTATAGGTAAGATTAAAAATAAAACAGCTCAGTCCGAGCTTGCTCAAGCCGCGGTGAGCGCGTTAAGCCCAGTAGCAGCAATCCCTAGCGCTGCCGAACAACAGGCATCAGCACCTATAGCTCAGCCAAATACTATTGCTACCCGCCCCAATACGCTTGATATAGCTGCAAAGTCTGTAGCAGAGCTCAAGCTCTCTTTGTTAGAAAAACGTCAAGAAGTCACCAAAAACTGGTTATTTAGCAGTCAGCCAAGCACCATGACCATACAGATTAAATCTTTACCGATAGAGGCAAAATTAGACGCAGAGCTCGAAAGCATCAGTCAGCAATTAGAGATAGATCGCATTTATTTGTATCAAAAAAAACAATACCAGCATATTTACAATGTGATTTTGTATGGGCAATTTGCTCAGCGCAGTGATGCGCAACTGGCTTTGAACAAATTACCACAAGCAATTAAAAATAATCACCCCTATTTACGCACGGTGGCAGGAATTAATCGTGACATTGAGCAAGCGCACTAGAGTTTACATTTAACTCGTTGTAATTATTTGATATTCTCTGGACAAGAAGCTTGCTTTTTTTGTTACATAATGCAAAATGTGAATGAATTATTATTTGTTAAGTATTCAAGGTTGGGAGCTAGCAGGCTGTGGGAAACATCAAAAAAATATTATCCATAAACGGTACCATGCTTTTGCTGACAATGTCAGGATGCGCCCATCAATCTAGCGTGCAGCCTTCCAAGGGGCATATTGATGGCCAAGTCACTGCGCAATCAGCGGGCGATGCCTCAATTGCAAATAAAGTCACAACTAGCATCCCTAAACCCGTCACCAAAAACACGTATTTGCCACCGCCTAAAGCCAAGGCCAAAGAGCCAGTGTATAGCATCGTTGTTTATGACACGCCAGTTAAAGAAGTGTTGTTTGCCATCGCCCGTGATAGCAAGGTCAATATAGATATTCATCCCTCTATTCAAGGCAATGTCACCTTAAATGCGGTAGATCAAACCTTGCCTGCCATCTTGGAGCGTCTGTCTAGGCAAGTCGATTTAACTTATAAGATACAAGGCAACGTGCTTAGCATTATGCCTGATCAACCAGTACTAAGAAGCTACGCCATTGATTACGTGAATATCTCACGTAATACCTCAGGATTTATCGGTGCCGCCGCGGAGATATCCAGCACTGGGCAAGGTGCAGTAGATAGTGCAGGCAGCTCTTCTAGTGGGGGTACTAACAGTTCACGTACATCTATTACCAGTGAATCAAAAAATAACTTTTGGGAGACTTTGGAAAAAAACATTAAAGATATTTTAGCGGAAACTGACAAAGAAATAATTGTTACAAGAACTAATAGCTTACCTGCAACCAGTCAAACCAATCAAAAAAATGCAAACAATAGCCCAGCGGCTAAAAAGAATGAGGCTGAGCTGGCAACTCCTACGAATACAGAAAAGCAAAGAGAAGAAGCCACAAAAGAATATAAAACATTGTTCGCGGGCACGGTGATAGTCAACCGTGAGGCTGGCATGATTAATGTACGTGCCACCAATAAGCAGCACGAAAAAGTGCAGGAATTTTTAGATAAAGTCATGGGTAGTGTGAAGCGTCAAGTATTGATAGAGGCTACGATCGTTGAGGTAACCTTAAATGACACTTATCAGGCTGGCATAGATTGGGCAAAAATTGCCAGCTCTACTGGTGGACTTTCATTTGGACAAAAATTAGGTTCACAAGTCACAGTAAGTAGTACTACGGGATTGCCTACAACCAGTGAAAATGCTTTAGGAGAGACTCCAACAGTAGGCTTTGTGGCAGCTTATGCTAATCCTAGTAGCATCTTTGGTAATATCGCCGCTTCTATCAACTTACTAGAGCAGTTTGGTCAAACGGCAGTGCTTTCTAGTCCAAAGTTGATGGTATTAAATAACCAAACCGCTGTACTAAAAGCGGTAAATAATTTAGTTTATTTTACAGTTGAATCGGACACGATCGCTGGTACTAGCGGTAGTGCAGCAGTTACAAATTATACTTCGACAGTGCACACGGTGCCAGTAGGGGTGGTGATGACGGTGACGCCACAAATCAATAATAATGGCAATGTGAATATCAATGTGCGACCCATGGTATCGCGTAAGATAGGTACAGTTGCCGATCCAATATACACGGCAAGTACAATTCCAGTGATACAAGTGCGTGAAATGGAGTCTCTGCTACAAATTGCTAGCGGGAGTACGGCGATATTAGGAGGGTTGATGCAGGATGAGACCAGCAACTATACCGATAAAGTGCCTGGCGTGTCTAAAATCCCTCTGCTAGGCAAGGCATTTACTGGTAAAAATGATGGTAGTCGTAAAACCGAGCTGGTTATTTTCTTACGACCAACAGTAATCAGCAATGCTAGCTTAGAGAGTGATGAGCTTTCTAGTTACAAGCAATACCTGCCTAGTCAGGCCTTGGAAAGAGCTTTGCAATCAGACACGGCAAGTGAAAGGTAAGCGCTTGCTATGAGCTTACTCATTAAGGCATTAGATCATTTAGATAAAAATAAGCAGGCTGAGAAAGACAAAAAGCAGGCGGGTGATTACGTGGCTGATCAGGCGTTAATGCTTGAGTTAATGCCAGCAGAAGCGCAACAGAACGCAGCGCATAATATGGCAGCAGGCGTTGAAGATAAGACTACTCCAGAAAAAAGCCTAGATGACAGCAAGCTGAGAAAAGATGCTTTAGGTAGCGAGCCTTCTTTAGAAGAAGAAGCTGGCCTGAGCGAGGCATTGATGCCAACTAAGCAATCTAAATCTAAATTAGCAGAGAGTAAAACTGAAGAGAAGGCGTCTAAGTCATCTTCAGAAATGCGCCAAGTGCCGCAGATAAATGCTAAGTCACTAAAGCTCTCAGACGAGAAATTAGCGATAGCGTCGCAAACTCCAGTTGACCTCAAGCAGCAAGCCGCGGCTAAGGTATTTGTGGCCAATAAAAAAGGCCATGCTGCCAGCCCAAAATTTGCCCTGCTTATTTTTTCTGTATTAGGGGCTGTATTCATTTGGTTGGGGCTGCAAGGTTATGGTTATATAAAAGTGTTGCTAGCACCTGAAGTGCAGCTAGTCACCCCTAGCCAGCCATTACCTGAGGCTCAGCCTGTACAGGTGGCAGAAATTACCAGCAATGATGCGCCTATACAAACCCCAGCAGCCATCAATGAAAAACTGCCAGCCGCAGAGGCTAATCTAGCTAGCAAAACTAATGCGCGAGCTGATCAAAAGCCAGTCACAGCCGAAGCTAATGAGACTGAAGATACGATTGCGCCCGAGCCAAAAAAACCAAGAAAAAAACGTGCACGTGCTAAACCTACAGATAATAATTTGGATGGAGATACTGAGAATCTAGGGCAGCCAACATCTGAGTTAGGGTCTGAGCCTAAACGCAAGTCACTTAAAGTGATGACTAAAGTATCAGGGCCTAGTGTAGATCCCATATTAATGGCGGCTTATCAGGCTTATAGTCGTGGTGATGACAGTCTTGCTCAGCAGCAGTATAGACAGGTGCTGCAACGCGATGTACGCAATGTGGATGCCTTGCTCGGCATGGCCGCCATAGCCCAGCGGCAAGGTCGTGACGCCGATGCATTTGGCTGGTACCAAAAAGTATTAGAGATTGAGCCAGCAAATAGCCTAGCCCAGTCTGGCAGCATTAACCCGTCTGCTAATACTGACCCAGCGTCGCTGGAAAGCCACATTAAAAATATGCTAGCGCGTCAGCCTGAGGCGGCCAATTTACAGGCATCACTGGGCAATTTTTACGCAGAACAAAATCAATGGGCTCTAGCACAAGAGGCCTATTTTAATGCCAGCCGATTTGCGCCAGATAATGCCGATTATGTATTTAATTTGGCCGTTAGTTTAGACCAAATGGGTAAGCCTAAACTTGCCTTAAAGCAATATGAGCGCGCATTAGAATTAGTCAGTCAGTTTGGTAGCCCTAGTCCAAATAGGTCGGCATTAGAAGCAAGAATTCGCGAGCTTCAATAAACTTCAAGCATTTAAAATGACATTAAGCACATCCATGACAGCGAACACGGCGAGTATAAGCAATGGCTGAAAGGCGGCGTAAACCTCGTTTAGGCGAATTGATGATACAGCAAGGGCTGATTAGTCAAGATCAGCTGCGTATTGCGCTGACTGAACAAGAAGGCAGCCGTTTGCCGCTAGGTCGTCAGCTAGTGTTATTGGGGTTTGTCACTGAGACCGTAGTGCGTGATGTGGTCGCAGATACCATAGGCTATGAAAGTATAGATTTATCCAACATTGCGGCTGATAAAGAGGCCTTGCATTTAGTCCCAGAAGATTTCTCACGTCGTTATCAATTACTACCTATCGCCTATGAAGATGCTGCAAAAATTTTAATAGTCGCTATGGCGGATATGTTTAATGTGGTGGCAGTAGACCAGCTCAGTGCAATGTTGGGGGGGGTGGTTCAAATTAAACCCTTGCTTGCCACCGAAGCGCAGCTGGAAGAATATATAGACCGATTTTATGGCTATGAACTATCCGTTGATGGCATTTTGCGCGAAATTGAAACAGGTGAAATCGATTATGCCAGCTTGGGTGCTGGCAGCGATGAATATACCCAGCCTGTGGTACGTTTAGTTGGTGCTTTATTGATGGATGCGGTAAAACGTGGCGCATCTGATATTCACTTTGAACCTGAATATGCTTTTTTAAGAATTCGTTATCGGATAGACGGCGTATTACAACAAGTACGCAGTCTGCACAAAAGCTATTGGGGTGGGGTAGCGGTGCGTCTTAAGGTGCTAAGTGGACTTGATATCGCTGAAACGCGCGCCCCGCAAGATGGTCGTTTAGGCATGCACTTATGTGGCCGACCCATTGATTTTAGGGTGTCTAGCCACCCTACCATCAATGGTGAAAATATAGTATTGCGTGTGTTAGACCGCGAAAAGTCTATTATCCCTATGGAACGCATGGGCTTGCGCCCAGAAACTTTGGAGGAGTTGAAGCTGATGATGACGCGCCCCGAAGGCATAGTCATTGTCACAGGCCCAACAGGGAGTGGTAAAACCACTACCTTATATTCTTTGCTGTCATTTCAAAATACCGAAGCAGTCAACATTATGACTTTAGAGGACCCCGTTGAATATCCAGTAGCAATGATGCGGCAAACTTCCGTGGCAGAGGTCAATAAAGTCGACTTCGCTAACGGCATACGCTCTATCATGCGGCAAGACCCAGATATTATTTTGGTAGGTGAAGTGCGTGATGAAGATACCGCCACTATGGCTTTTCGCGCGGCCATGACAGGCCATCAGGTGTTTACTACCTTGCATACTAATTCAGCACTCGGGGTATTTCCAAGATTACTAGACATAGGGGTTTTGCCAGACATTATGGCGGGCAATATTATTGGTGTCGTGGCGCAACGCTTGGTGCGTGTATTGTGCCCGCATTGCAAAGAACCGCATGAGCCGGATCCAGTAGAGCGCAAAATGTTGCGATTAAAACCGACTGACGAAACACAAATATTTAAAGCTCAAGGTTGCAGGCAATGCAATCATAATGGCTATCGGGGGCGTATGGCCATTATTGAATTACTACGCATAGATAGCGATATGGATGCCTTGATTTCAAGACGCGCACATTTAGATGAGTTGCAAAAAAAAGCCTTTGATAAGGGCTTTGTCACGCTGGCACAAGATGGCATACGCCGTGTTTTAGAAGGCTACACCAGCCTAGCTGAAGTCGTCCGCGTGATTGATTTAACTAGTCGCTTACATAGTTAGTTTAAATATGCCTGCCTTTAATTATAAAGCGATAGATCAGCTAGGTCGGCCAGCCGATGGTCAAATAGACGCGCAAAATGAGGTGGATTTAGAAATGCGCTTAGTGCGCATGGGCTTGGATTTAATCACTTTTCGTATCGTGGCAAAATCAAGCAGCGTGTTGAGCCGCAGCAAAGTCAGCAATAAAGATTTGGTGATGTTTTGCTTTCAGATGCATCAGTTGAGTAGTGCTGGTGTGCCACTATTAGAATGTTTAAATGACTTGCGTGAAACTAATGATAATCCATACTTGAAAAAAGTATTGGGTGCTATTAGTGTTGAGGTGGAGGGCGGTAAACTGCTGTCACAGGCGCTGGCTGAGCATCCTGATATTTTTAATGAAGTTTTTGTAAGCTTGGTGCACGCTGGCGAGCAAACTGGCCAACTGCCTTTAGTGTTTGATAATCTATTTGAAACGATACGCTGGCAAGGTGAACTGATGGGGCAAACTAAAAAATTATTAGCCTACCCAGCTTTTGTAAGCCTAGTGGTGTTTGGTGCGGTAGCATTTTTAATGAGTTATTTAGTCCCGCAAATGACCTCTTTTTTGCGAAATATGGGGCAAGAGTTACCCTTAAATACTAAGATTTTGATAGCGCTTTCTAACGCCTTTGTCAGCTATTGGTGGCTATTGATTGGCTTGCCCATTTTACTCGTGATAGCCCTTGCCACCATCATTAAAGCCAATCCAGCGGCCCGTTATCGCTTTGATAGGATTAAGCTTAATTTACCGTTGACGGGTGCAATTTTGCAGAAGATTATTATGGCTAGGTTCACCCGTTATTTTGCCTTAATGTACCAAACAGGCATCCCCATTTTAGATGCCATTAAAATTTGTGAGCGCATCGTCGGTAATCGGGTTGTAGCCGATGCGCTAAGCCGTGCCCATGCGCAAATTAGTGCGGGTGATTCTATGTCTGAGAGTTTTCATAATGCAGGGCTATTTCCGCATTTAGTGGTACGCATGATTAAGGTTGGCGAAAGCACGGGCGCTTTAGATAAGTCATTGTTAAATATTAGTCATTTTTATGACCGTGACGTCAATGACGCCTTGCAGAAGTTGTTAAAATTGATAGAGCCTGCACTCACGGTGGTTTTAGGGCTGATATTAGGCTTTATTATGTACTCAGTATTAGGTCCAGTTTACGATTCATTTAGCAAACTAAAAATATAAATGCTCAAAATATAGACGGTAGTTATTTAATATCAATATGCTTAAAAGTGCTTTAACTAAATTAGTCTTGTGCGCCACTGCTCAGCATTTGCTGGTGGGTTATTGGTATGCACGAAAATTACAAGACCAGCAGTTATTTGCTAATGATATAGCCGGTCATCAGGCTTTTGCTGAATACCTGCAACAACATCCAGCCATGCCAGTATATTTGATCGCTGATGCGGCTGAAGAAGACTATCGTTTAGAAAAAATCCCACATACCTCTGGCACAGCTAAAAATGAGTTGATTAGTCGTAAGCTAAGTCAGTTTTATAGAGGATTAGAGTACCGTACCGCCTATTTTGTCACTCGTGAGCTAGATAAACGTAAAGACGACCAATATTTATTTGTGGCTTTGAATAATACGGATTTCTTGCAAGATTGGATGAAAATTATTCAGGCACAAAGCGCTCATCTAGCAGGGGTGCATTTACTGCCTATGCTCAGTCAAGTGCTAGTAAAAAAACTTAAACTCACTGCGCCGCATATTTTGTTATGCGAAAAACTGTCTTCAGGGCTACGCCAAACCTATTTACATAATGGCCGTTTACGCATGAGCCGTTTATTGCCTAATGTGCCTATGCTAGCTGGTCAGCTAGGCGCGGAAATTGAGAAAACTCGGCTTTATCTGGTTAGTCAGCGTTTTATTACGCGTGATACGTCACTAAATTTAGTCTTGTTCAGTGTAGATGGATCAACACAAGCGCTTGGTGAAAAAGTGAGCCAAGAGCAGGCAATACCATGCACTGATGTGAATTTGACTACTGTTGCAAAAAAACTTAGCCTGCCAGCCAAATTAATTGAACAAATGCCTGAGTTGTTGCATATGCAGTTATTGGCTAGTGGGTATAAAGTAGATAATCTTGCGCCTGAAAAGTTGACTAAAACCTATCAGTTTAATCAATTAAAACGGCTGATTTACATAGCAGCTTTATCAATCACCATGCTAGGTTTAGTGGCGGCTGGCGTGCTCTTTTATCAAGGCGTAGCTTATCAATCCAAATACAAAATAGCCTTAGCAGATACGGCTGCAGAACAACATAAATACGACGAAGTAGCTAAAAACTTTCCGGTGACCACAATAGGCGCGGACGACTTAAAGCTAGCGGTCGAGCTAGATAAAACACTGGCAACTTACCCAAAATCTCCCAGACGCATGATGCAGGTTGTCAGTGCGGCATTAGAAAAAGTGCCTGAAATACAACTCAATAGATTGCGCTGGACGCTGACTAATGACGTCAAAATTCAAGATACCGATAATATGACTAAATTAGCTGGCAATGAAGTATCGGCAAATGCCACAGCCCTGCCAGCAATAGCTATAGATGCAAACCAGCTCTATGAACTGGCACTTGTTACAGGAGAAATAACTGGCTTTACGGGAGATTACCGTAGCGCACTAGACAGCACGCATAAGTTAGTCGCAGCATTAAACGCTAATCCTCAAGTGGCAATGGTCGAAGTCTTGCAAGAGCCAGTCAACGTGAGTTCATTTGTCAGCTTGCAAGGCAGCACCACTGATGAGCAGACCGTGCAAGTGCAGCCTGCTATATTTAAGCTTAAGCTCATGCTTAAACTGCCTGAGGGCAAAGCTGCTGCAAGGGTGAAATCACCATGAAAATAGACAAGCAGGATTGGAAAAAATTACGAGTTTCGCTGATGGTTTTATTGTTGGCGATACTCATAGGCTTGTTACTATGTGCTTGGGCCTACAATTATGGTAATGCCCAGCAACAAGCCCTACAGGCTCAGCAGGATTCACTAAGCTCAGCCAAGCAACGCTATTTATCATCGGGCATGGAAAAACAGGTGATAACTGAATATCTGCCAGGATATAAAAATTTGATTAGTAAAGGCTTTGTAGGTGAAGAGCGCCGCATTGAATGGGTAGATGAGTTGCGTAGACAGCACAAGAATTTTAAATTATTTAGTATTAAATACAGCATAGGTTTGGAGGCGCCGTATAAGCCTAGTTTTGTTACGAGTATGGGCGGCTTTGTCTTGAACAGATCAGTGATGACCTTAGAGCTTGATATGTTACATGAGGAAGATTTATTGCAACTCACAGAACAATTAAGCCCAAAAAATGAAAAAGACTTTATTTTGCGAGATTGTGAAATGACTAGGCTAAATTCAACGGGCAATATCGGTAAGCAGCTGGTAGCAAACTTACATGCAAAATGCGATTTAGATTGGCTGACTTTGCGAGAACCTAGCAATGTACAAGCGGTAACGCCACAATGAAGCCTAGCCCAACATTATATAAATTAGCCGTTAGCTTATTAGCTGGCTGGCTGGTGGCCATATCGGCTTTGCCAGCGCAGGCCGAAGCCACAGGGCAATTTGGCAGATTATTTACTAAACCCAGTGAGCGCAGCAGCCTAAATAGTTTAAGGCAAAGCCAACAGCTAAAAGTGCTGGTACCACAAGATAAGCCTGATGAAGTAGAAACGGCATCACCTAGTAATCCTATTACTTTGCAAGGCTATGTTAAGCGCAGTGACGGGGCAACCACGCTATGGGTGAACAAGCAATCTGTGCAAGAAGATAGCATGGTGGATGATGTCAGCATAGGGCGATTAAATCGGGGCGGCCACTTAAAGAAAGGCGCTAATCCAGAAGGGCTGGAGGTGAATATTCCAGCCAGCGGGAAAAAAATTCATCTAAAAGCGGGGCAAATGTATCAGCCAGAGACTGAGCAAATTATAGAATTACAAGTAGTAGAAAAAGCCAAAAGACTGAATTTGCAAGAGACAGGGCTGATAGAAAGCAGCACCACAGAAGCAAACAAGCTGAGAAATAGGCCAGAATAATTATGAAGCATAAGCTTCGGACTCTATTCAAAACGAAACATTTAAAATTAAATCAGCGCGGCGCGTCGCTGATAATCATGGTGTTTATTTTAACCTTAGTGATATTGGCTTATATGGTTAAATCACTTAACGTCAATGAGCTACGCGCCAAAGAAGCCACCGCTACTTTGCAAGCACTCGCTGCGGCGAAAGCAGCTTTGCTGAACTGGTCGGTGAATCACTCTAGTGTACCAGGGTTAATGCCTTATCCAGATAGAAATGGCGATAGTAACTATGATGGTCAGAGTGATTGCCCAGGTGGGACAACTTCACTTAACCACTTAATTGGCAGATTGCCTTGGAAGATGGCCGATTACAAAAGTTGCAACACCCTGCTTAATGGCTTAGCTAAAGAGTTTGTTGACGGCACGGGTGAACCTTTATGGTATGCCGTTTCTAAAAACTTAGTGCATATATACAGCCCTTCAGGGGACCCTGTTATCAACCCATCTATCATAGATAGCCCCACTTATAGTTGGCTGAAGGTTTATGATAAAAATGGTAATTTAGTCTCAGATAAGGTGGCGGTCATTATTTTTGCCCCAGGCGCGCCGTTGCCTGACCAAAATCGGTCTAGCGGATATGCAAATGTGACAGAGTATTTGGATAAATTTACTTATAAAAGCGCATTAAACTCTAACCAAGATTATGACGGTTATGATGAAGACTTTTATATGGGGGAAGACTTGCATGCGGTTAGATCTGATAATACGGATTACACTCAGCCTTATTATTTTAACGATAAGCTGACGTATATCACCATTGATGAGCTGATGGCTGAGCTTGAAAAACGTGCTGCGACTGAGGCTAGGAACACATTACAAAAGTACTATACTGCAAACAACAATATCTTTCCGCACGCGGCCCCATTAGCAAATAACAATGTTTGTGAACCTAACACTTTTGCTGGCTTATTACCTTTGCCTAGTTGCACATGCACAATTGGCGCAGCGAGTAATTACGCACGCACCTGCACCTGTAGTTTTGCTGCCGTTAGTTCTGTGGCATATACCTTTGTCGCGAATGCTGCGGGGGGCATAGCTTCTTACAGTGGTGTTGCGAATACGAATGGCTCATGTACAGTCAGTAATGATACTTATACATGCACATGCACAGGCACTGGCTGGTGTACACGTGGGAACATTAGCATATTTAGCTGCTCCGCTAGCGGAATATGCAATTTTGCAAAGGATTTCCCAGGAAAATTTACCTTCACCCCAGCTGCAGGTTATTATCTTACTAATCAGACTGGAGGTTGCAGCAGCAGTGGCAGTAATATGATTTGTGATCAACCATACGGAGGCAGTGCGGGCACTTTCACCGCTAGTAAATATAATACTTGTACTGAATCTGTATTGCCAACCATAGCGGCTTCTTCTACAGCAGCGTACGCTTTGCCGCTATGGTTTACCAATAATAGCTGGCAAGATTATATTTATTACGCGGTTTCAAAAGACTGCACCTTAGGAGTCAATAATTGTGCCGCTGGAACAAACAAATTAACCGCGGGTAGTAGAAGCGCCGTTCAAGCCCTTTTAATTTCTCCAGGCAAGCCCATTATTTCGGCGCCATTTGCGGCGTCTAAAAGTTCAGCACAATCAAGTAGGCCAGCAGCTAATGTGAATGACTATTTGGACAGCACAGAAAATACAAATGGGGATACCACTTTTGATAAAATAAATAATCCTAGAGGCTCGTCGTATAATGACCAGATGTTTATCGTTGCCCCATAAATGAAAAAGCCAACTTACTTAAATAGGGCTAGTCAACAAGCTTTTACCTTGGTTGAAATGGCCATAGTATTGGTGATTATTGGATCAGTATTGACTATTGTATTTAGTTTATTAGGCACCTTAAGCGCGCAGCTAGAGCAGCAAAAATTAAGTGAAACTAGAAACACGATTAATAATGTGAAAGAAGCATTGCTGGGCTATGCTATGACTAATGGACGGTTTCCTTGTCCAGCTGCTGCTCCATCCTCAGGGGTGACTGCGGTAGAAGCATTTGCTGCAAGTGGAACTGTCACAAATGGTAAATGCTCAGTATTTTATAATGGGTATGTGCCAGCCGTGACATTGGGGCTTTCTCCCACTGATACTAGTGGCTATGTGCTGGATGGCTGGAATAATCCTGTGCGTTATGCAATCGTTGATTTAAGCGATGATTCAAATGCCACCTATATTTTTACTAAATCTTCTGGTATGAAAAATGCGAATTCTGCAAGCTGCCCTACTTGCGGCATGTCATGGATTACAACTCAAACATTATTATCAGTATGCAATACGGGAACAGGCATTAGTTCAGGTCTATGTGCAAGTACTACAGCCACAATAAACAATAATTCAGCCATTGTTATTTATTCAACAGCTGCAAATACCGCTACGGGTGGTACAGGGACAGATGAGGCCGCAAATCTGAACTCGGATAAAGCTTTTGTCAGCCATGTACCTTATGCGGCAGGGTCGACTAACGGCGAGTTTGACGATATTATGGAATGGATTTCACCTAATACTATTTTTAGTCGCTTGATGCAGGCCAATCAATTGCCATAACCCATGAACGACAAGCAACTACTACGTTATAGCCGGCACATACTTCTGCCAGAAATAAGTTATGAAGGCCAAGATAAGCTTGTGAATAGTCATGCGCTGATTGTTGGGGCGGGTGGCTTGGGCTCGCCTGTGGCCTTATATTTGGCGGCTAGCGGGCTAGGTAACTTAACGATTTGTGATTTTGATGTGGTGGATTTAACTAATTTACAGCGGCAAATTATTCATACCACGCAAAGTGTAGGCACGAATAAAGCGGCTTCTGCCCAACAAACCATTTATGAAATTAACCCTGAAACAGTCGTACAAACCATACAGCAAAAATCCACAGTAACTGAGTTTGCCGCGCTAATTGCAAAGGCGGATGTGGTAATCGATTGCAGTGATAACTTTGCTACGCGCTACATCCTAAATCGCTTATGTGTGCAGCTAAAAAAGCCCTTAGTCTCTGGTGCGGCCATCGGGTTTGCTGGGCAAATCACCGTGTATGATATGCGTGATGCCGCCAGCCCGTGTTACCAGTGTTTATTCCCTGATAGCAGCACAACGACAGGCGAAGACAATGAAATGCGCTGCGCCAGCCATGGGGTATTTGCCCCGCTAGTGGGCATGATAGGCACCATGCAAGCCGCAGAGGCCTTAAAGCTGCTAATTGGCATAGGAGAAAGCTTGCAAGGTCGCTTGCTGCTGTTAGACGCGCTTGCCATGGAATGGCGCACCATTAAGCTGGCTAAAGACCCCGCTTGCACTGTTTGCGCTGTTTAAGCCATTTTTAGTATCAGCGCTAGCTACTTACCACCCACCAAGCTTTTGACTGCCCCGACTAAATCGCCTGGCATCATGACAATTTTACTGTTTTCAGAGGCAGAAATTTTTTGCAAAGCAGTGATATAGCGGTCGCCTAATAAAAACATCGCTGAGGCGTTATTTTCTTTGACTGCTTCGGTAATAAATTTAATAGATTCTGCAGAGGCTTTGGCCGCCACCATTTGCGCTTCAGCATCTTTACGCGCTGCTTCTAAACGTGCTTCAGCGTTTAAGATCAGCGATTGTTTAGCCCCTTCAGCTTCTGTCACTACCGCCACCCGTTCACGCTCGGCGGCAGCTTGTCTTTCCATGGCGTCTTGCATATTAGAAGATGGCTTGATGTCTTGAATCTCCACTGATTTAACCGTTAAGCCCCAATCTAGCGCTTCATCGGCAATGGCGGTTTTCAGCTCAGCTTTAATGCGGTCGCGTGAGGTCAGCGCGTGGTTAAGATCCATGCCGCCTATAATCGAACGCAAGCTGGTTTGCACCATATTACGCATCGCCTCACGAAAATTTTCAATGCCATACACCGCACGTTCAATATTACTCACCTTAATAAAGGCAACGGCATTGGCCAGAATGACCGCGTTGTCACGGGTAATTACCTCTTGCTCTGGTACATCCAAAATAATGTCTTTGGTCGTGACTTTATAGCTCACTTTGGTGAATATGGGGTTGATCACGTGTAAGCCAGGAGAGAGTACGCCAGCAAACTTGCCTAGCCGCTCAATCACCCATTCTTCACCTTGCGGCACTATACGCACGCCTTTGATGATGGCAACAATTACTACAAATATCAGTATAAAACTAAATTCTGTCATGGTTTTTCCCTATCTTTTGATTAAATTGTTCAGTTAAATATTTTTAGAGATTCTGAGCGCGTTACCTTCAACCGCAATCACCTTAGCTTGGCTGCCCAGTTCTATGGTTTCATTTGAAACAGCAGCCCATTCACGGCTACCCATTAAGCCTTGGGTGAATGAAATCTGGCCATTTTGTGTTGGGCCAGTTGCAGCGGTGACTATTCCTACGCGACCGATTTCTTCGCCTTGTGCTTGCCCTACCCGCGAGTCTATAGCGGTTTTTTTATAATAAGCTCGCCATGTGGCTAATGAACCCAGTGACAAAAAGGCAAACAAGGCGAACTGCACAGCCTGCGATAGCGTTGGCCATAGCGCCATGACGAGTGCCAGGCATAATGCCGCTATACCCAGCCACAATAGGTAAAATGTGCCTGTTGCCATCTCTGCCGCGAGCAAAATAATACCTAATGCCGCCCATAACCATATTGCTTCTATCATGTTTACCCCGCCAATAAAAAAACTATATTTTATTAAAAACATCTTAGCACTTTTCACAAAAATTATGATGCGTTTACACTGGCTAGGATAGAAAACACTGCGCTCAGCCTGTGTTAAAATGTTGGCTATGACAACCCATACCCCCCCACATCCGCCAGCCATTAAAGTGCTGGCTAAGTCTTTTGACCCCACAACCATAGAAAGTCATTGGTATGAATTTTGGGAGCGCAAAGGCTATTACGCCGCAGGCTTAAATCCAGACGTTAAAGATAATTTTTGTATTTTGCTGCCACCGCCCAATGTCACAGGCACTTTGCACATGGGGCACGGTTTTAACCAAACCTTGATGGATACCCTGACCCGCTATCACCGTATGCGTGGCGACAACACCCTTTGGCAGCCAGGCACAGATCATGCGGGCATTGCCACGCAGATAGTGGTAGAGCGTCAATTAGACGCACAAGGCTTATCGCGCCATGATTTGGGCCGTGAAAAATTCTTAGAAAAAGTCTGGGAATGGAAGGAATATTCAGGCGGCAGCATCACCAAGCAAATGCGCCGATTAGGCACCTCGCCTGATTGGAGCCGTGAGCGCTTTACCATGGATGAAGGCTTGAATAAAACCGTCACCCAGTCTTTTGTGCAGCTGTATAACGAAGGCCTGATTTATCGCGGCAAACGTTTGGTCAATTGGGATGTGAAACTAGGCACAGCCGTATCAGACCTAGAAGTGGTGCAGGAAGAAGAAGATGGCTTTATGTGGCACATCAATTATCCCCTAGCGGATGGCTCAGGGCACCTAACAGTAGCCACCACCCGCCCAGAAACCATGCTGGGCGATGTGGCTGTCATGGTGCACCCTGACGATACGCGCTATGTGCACCTCATTGGTAAAAATGTAAAACTACCGCTTTGCAACAGAGAAATCCCGATTATTGCCGACGATTATGTAGATAAAGAATTTGGTACTGGCGTGGTTAAAGTCACGCCCGCCCATGACTTTAATGACTACGCGGTGGGGCAACGCCACCAGCTACCCATCATAGGCATTTTGAATTTACAAGGCTTTGTCAATGATGCCGCACCATTGCCCTACCAAGGTTTGGAGCGTTTTGCCGCGCGCAAGCAAGTCGTCGCTGACTTGGAAGCACAAAATTACTTAGTTAAAGTCGATAAACATAAACTCAAAGTGCCACGTGGCGACCGTACCGGCGTGGTAATTGAGCCTATGCTTACCGACCAATGGTTTGTTGCCATGAGTAAACCCGCGGCTGATGGTAAAAGCATTACGCAAAAAGCATTAGATGTTGTGGCCAGTGGCGAAATTAAGTTTTACCCAGAAAACTGGGTCAATACTTATAACCAATGGCTGAATAATATTCAAGATTGGTGTATCTCTCGCCAATTATGGTGGGGGCATCAAATTCCTGCTTGGTATAGCGATGATGGCAAGGTGTATGTAGCGCATGATTCAGATGAAGCCAAAGCATTAGCTGCCAAAGACGGCTATACGGGTAATCTTAAACGTGACGATGATGTTTTAGACACTTGGTATTCCTCAGCACTTTGGCCCTTCTCAACGCTAGATTGGACGGGCGATGAAGCCAAAGATGCCGCTAATATTGCCTTGCAACAATATCTGCCGTCTAGCGTATTGGTCACAGGCTTTGACATTATCTTTTTTTGGGTGGCGCGCATGGTTATGATGACCACGCACATTACTGGCAAAATCCCCTTCAAACATGTGTATGTACACGGCTTGATTCGTGATGCCGAAGGCCAAAAGATGAGTAAATCTAAAGGCAATGTGCTGGACCCGATAGACTTGATTGATGGCATAGGTTTGGATGATTTAATTAAAAAACGCACCACAGGCTTAATGAACCCAAAACAGACCGAGCAGATAGAAAAGCGCACACGTAAAGAATTCCCTGAGGGTATCGCCTCTTATGGCACGGATGCCTTGCGTTTTACCTTTGCTGCACTGGCTTCACCAGGCCGTGATATTAAGTTTGACTTGCAGCGCTGCGATGGCTACCGTAATTTTTGCAATAAACTATGGAACGCCACGCGCTTTGTCTTGATGAACACTGAGGGTCAGGATAACGGCTTTGATGCAGCGACTTGCCATGCCGGAGGGCGTAAGTTCTCGCAAGCGGATCGCTGGATAGTGAGCATATTGCAACGCACCGAAGCGGATGTGGAGCGGGCATTTGCCGATTATCGTTTTGATTTAGCCGCAAAAGCCATTTATGAATTTGTTTGGGATGAATACTGTGATTGGTATTTAGAATTAGCCAAAGTACAAATGCAAAATGGCGATGACGCCGAAAAACGCGCAACCCGCCGTACCTTATTGCGTGTGCTAGAGACTATTTTGCGTTTAGCTCACCCTATTATGCCGTTTATTACTGAAGAAATTTGGCAAACGATAGCACCCATGACAGAAAAACATGGTGCCAGCATTATGCTCGAGGCCTATCCAACAGCTCGGGCCGATAAGCTGGATGAAGCCGCCGAAGCTTGGTTGGCGCAATTAAAGCAAATGGTGGATGCTTGCCGCAGCTTGCGTGGTGAGATGGGGATTTCTCCTGCCGCACGTGTACCTTTGATTGCCACTGGCGATGCTCAAAGATTGGCCGCTTATGCGCCCTATTTAAAGATGCTGGCTAAGCTAGAAGAGGTGACCATAGTAGCAGAGCTACCCGATGCCGATGCGCCAGTGATGCTGGTGGATGACTTTAAGTTGATGCTAAAAGTAGAAATTGATGTTGCTGCCGAAAAAGAACGCCTCAGCAAAGAGTTGGCAAGGCTAACGGCTGAGATTAGTAAAGCCAATGCAAAACTCCATAATGAAAGCTTTGTGGCGCGGGCACCAGTGGCGGTGGTAGAGCAAGAAAAGGCGCGAGTTGCAGAATTTAGCGATAATTTAGCCAAGCTACAAAGTCAGCTGGCCAAGTTAAAGTGATGCAAGTTGAAGTGAGAAAATTAAAGTAAGCCAAGTAAGTTTAGCAAGCAAGCTTAGCTCAAGTTTAACTTAAATTTACTTAGCACCTTGCTAGCCTGCCTTAGTTAATTTGTCAGACGCGCTATTTGGTGCCTTAACTGCTACGTTTTTTGATATAAAAAGTGAAGTGAGTGTCAGTAGCATCTAGCTGCAATAGCTCATGGCCAGTTTGTAGGCAAAAAGCGTTAAAGTCTTTGACTGCACCGCGGTCTGTAGCCATCACTTTTAAAACTTGCGCGGCGGCTATTTCACTTAAACCTTTTTTGCAACGCAAAATTGGCAGTGGGCAGTTTAAGCCAGTGGCATCCACTTCTTTATCAAATTCCATTATTTCTTGTTGTTCTCAGCTTTTGCTACAAATGCCAAGCCAGCTTTACCCCAAGCTAAAATGCCACCGGTTAAATTAAGCACGTTTTTACAGCCGCGATTAGCCGCAAAGGCGGCGGCATGGGCTGAGCGTATGCCGCTGTGGCAATAAAAAACCAGATTTTTTTTGTGCGGTAATGCGTCAAATTGTGCTGGTAACATCGCTAAAGGAATATGTATTGCACCTGCAATAATACCGAGTGCCACTTCATCGTCATTACGCACATCTACCAACAATAATGCTTGATCTTTCATCAAGTTAAATAAGTCATCTGCTGCAATTTCGCTATATGCATTCATAAAATAAACCTAAATTAATCAAAGCGCATCATAGCAATTTTGCGCGCTAGCTGCATTAATAATCTATGGGTTCAACCATCGCAATGCGTGTTATTTAATCTGCCGCGGTCTAATCTTGTAAAATAAACCACCTATATTTCTCCATAGTACTATGATGAAGCCTGAAGGTATTCAGACGGAACATTTTTAGGAGCGGCATCATGGCTAAAGGACAAGAACGTAGCAACAAGGAAACAAAAAAGCCCAAAAAAGATAAAAAAGTCGTGGTGGTTTCAGGCTCTATTATCCCCACTAGACCGAGCACGCCAGTCAAAAAATAAGCGCGACTGTTTATTGATTGCCTTGCCCGCTTAGGCTTAAGCTAGCATTTTAATAAGATTAATGGAGTTCAATTAATCAAGATGGCTTGATTCTAGGTCTTTTAACTCAAGGTCTCTTAATTTAGGTGCTAATTTAACGGTTGTAGCGACCACCATCAGCGTCATCGCCCCGCCAAATACCACTGACGGCACTAGCCCTAGCAGACGGGCGGCTAGCCCAGATTCAAACGCCCCTAGCTCATTAGATGAGCCAATAAAAATGCCATTGATGGCCGACACTCTGCCGCGCATGGCATCTGGCGTGGCTAATTGTAAAATCGTGGTGCGCATCACGACAGAAATGCCATCAAAAATACCAGACAGCAATAGCAGCGCCGCCGCCAGCCAAAAATAAGTGCTAATGCCAAAACCGATAATACAAAAGCCAAAGCCTGCCACTGCGCCTAGTAACCAGCGCCCGGCATGTAAATTGATGGGCTGGCGTGTCAGCCAAAGCCCAGTGATAATCGCCCCCACCGCAGGGGCGGCACGCAAAATACCCAGGCCTTCTGGGCCTAATCGGTACACATCCTGTATAAACGCTGGCAGCATGGCCACCGCGCCGCCAAACAGCACGGCAAACATATCTAATGACAATGCGCTGAGCACTATTTGATTGCTATAAACAAAGCGCAAACCTTGCGCAATGCTAGTGAACACGGCGGGGCTATCTAATTTGGCTGGTGGTTCTTTGATCTTGAGTGACCACATGGCGATTGCCGCACATAAGCATAATAGCGAGGCAATTGCGTAGGCTGCTGTCTTACTGGCAAACCCCACCAACAAACCGCCCAAGGCTGGCCCTATAATTAAACCTGCCTGAAAAACTGAACTACTGATGCCAGAAGCACGGGCGTATTCTGCTCGCGGCAAAATAACTGCAAATAAAGTGTTGTAGCTAGGCGCAATAAAGGCACGCGCTAGGCCAGTGAGCATAATGGAGCCATAAATCCATAGGCTGGCATTGCTGCTATGGCCAATTAAGCCCATGGCCAGCGCGGTCAGTGTCAGCGCGTTAATGCCTAAGGTGATCGCTGCCAGTGCGCCAAAAAACCGCCGTGAATAAAAATGATCCACCGCGTGCCCTGCAAAGAGCGCGCAAGCAAAATAGGGAACGACTTCTGCCAAACCAATTAAACCTAGCGCTAGAGTATCGTGCGTGATTTCATAGATATGCCAGCCCACTGCCACTGCCATCATTTGGTAGGCCAGCACCATTAAAATACGATAGCTGAGTAGCTTAAGAAAGGCATGATGATGGCGGGTAAAGATATGCATGGGCAACTTAGGTAATGTATTAGCCTGTTAATAAAGCTATTTGTTAAATGAGAGTTAAGTGTAAAATTGCGCGCTTAGTGCAGAGAATAAGGCAGTAAGCGGGTTTCGTCAAAAATACTCGCCGATGAGTCGTCATTGACCTAGTGTGACTCTGCCGATATAGATTAGGCGCACTAAGCCTGTATTTTAGCTTTAATGCTTGGGTACCCGCCACAAATACCAGCTGGCTACGCTGCGATAAGGCCGCCATGCTAGTGCAATTTGCGCCATTGCTTTGGGTTTAGGCGCTATTGCTAAGCCTTTTAGGCGCTGGTAACCAGCTACTATCGCTAAATCATTCGCTGGCAGTACGTCCATACGTGCTAAGTTAAACATCAGCATCATTTCTACCGTCCATTGGCCTATGCCTTTTAGTGTAGTTAAGCGATCAATTAATTGTTGATCTGACATGGCTTGCGCATCGCTAAAACTAGGCACTAGACCGCTTAATGCGCCTTGGGCAATGCTTTTGAGAGTTTCAATTTTTCTGGTAGAAAAGCCGCAAGCACGTAAATCAGCCACTTCGGCGGCAATCACTTGTGCGGCGCTTGGAAATTCAATACTGGCCGCATTTTCAACATTTGATTTGCCCAATAAAGCGCCCAACTTTTTTAAAATGGCATCACCTGCTTTGGCATGTAATTGTTGGTAAGCCACAGCACGCATCAGCGCTTGGTAGGGTGCTTGCTCAATTTTGGCAGTAAGCTTACAAGGGCCAACGGTTGCGATCAATTTAGCCCAATCGGCATCTAAACTGGCCAGGAAGTCAGTCGCTTGATTAAGTTGGTGAGCATGGTTAAGCATTTGTATAAGCTGGCTGATCAGCCATTATTGACTGCAAATAATGTTAATTTTTAGCTCACCTATACTGTAGCGGACTGGCTCAGTCCAGAGAGTATCTGCTTCATTAAAATAAGCGCTTGCCAGAATATCGCCCTTGCCCATGTTTTCTGCGTAGTGATGGATAGACAGAGCTTTAAATTTTTTGTTTTTGCAATCGACCAATTCTTGCCAATGAGAAGACAGGCCTTGTTTTGGGTGAGCTAGATAATAGTCATTCAAGCTTGATACGTGCCTTAAATCACCAGACTTTTTCATGCTATCAAAGTCAATGTAGATATTACTCTCATCATTGCTTTGTATCATGGTCCATTCAGCCGCAACCTCAGCCGAAAAGCAAATTAAAACTAAAGCGCATAAAAGTCTGTTCATGACAGCGTCATTAGAGTTTTAAAGCAGCCTTAATCCGTCTAAAAGTTTGGCTAATGATGTTGCCATCAAGTTTGTAGTGTTTATGCAGTGGTTGTATGACTTCCCAGCTCGCCGTCATGCCCGCAGCAAAAGTCACTAAATCGCCCTTACCAAAGTGCACAGACTTGCCGCCAGTGGGCGTGATGACACATTCGCCCGCTAAAATATAGGCAATTTCTTGCTCGGGAAAAGTCCAAGCAAATACTGAAACTTCTTTTTGCCAAGTAGGCCATTTGCTGACATTAAGCGCATCTAAACGGGCTTGGCTAGGCTTGCTTTCTACGGTGACTGGATTAACATTGGCTTGGTTCATGATGGTTTCTTTGAATAGTGAAGATGCGTCATTTTAGCTTATCAATGCGGAATTGTTATTGAAAACAGGCATAAGTAGTAAAATAGTGCTTTTGAAACAGCCTTAATTTTATATGCGAATTAGCTTAGAAGATGCAGCAGTTAGACTTAGGCGGGGCGAAATTGTCGCCATCCCCACCGAAACGGTCTATGGGCTAGCGGCAGATGCCAGTAATGACAAGGCGTTACAAGCCATATTTGCTACCAAGCAGCGCCCAGCCGACCATCCATTAATCGTACATATTGCCGATATCAGCCAGGTTGCTGATTGGGCGGCCTGTTTTCCTGAGGCCGCTAGGGCGTTGGCGCTCGCTTTTTGGCCTGGTGCGCTGACCTTGATTTTACCTGCAAAACATCATGTTTCAGCGGTATTGCGCGCTGGCGAACCGACCATTGCCTTGCGAGTTCCTAACCATCCTATGACGCTGGCGCTACTCAAACTCGCGGGCTTGAGCGTAGCCGCACCCTCTGCTAATTTATTCACCCAACTTAGCCCAACGACTGCACAACACGTAGAAGCGAGTTTAGGCGAGCATATCCCGGTGTTAGATGGCGGGCCATGCCAAGTGGGGATAGAATCAACCATAGTCAGCGTAGCGGCAGATGGCCACTGGCAGTTGCTGCGTCCTGGCATGATTAGTGAAGATGATATTGCGCGTGTTTTAGGCAAGACGAAACAAGACAACACAGCCAGTTTAGATAAGCCTACAGCTGAAAAAACTAGGCCTAAAGCGCCAGGACAACATGCGCTACATTATTCACCGCGTACACCAGTATTTTTGTTTCAGGATAGAATAGAGTTGGTACAAACTAGCATAGATATAGCGCAAGCAGGTTTAAAATGCGCTGCATTACTGATAGGTGAGGGCGAGCAAGCCCATTGCCCGCTAGTGCAATTATCCAATCTGCCCGCTGTTGCAGCAGAAAAGCTATATAGCGCTTTGCATGAGCTAGACGCGCTAAAATTAGATAGATTATTGGTCGAGCTGCCGCCTGATACACCAGTTTGGGCGGCGGTGCTAGATAGGTTAAATCGGGCAGGTCACAGGGGTAGCTAATTAAGCGGGCTATTATTGATGTGATAGCGATTGATTTAATCAGGTTTAAATATTATTAATAATCATGGGTTCAAAATTATGGGTTTAAATATGGCAAACAAACTTAATCAAATGGCAGTCATGGCAAGTTTATTGGTTTTCACTGCATGTAGCTCAATCACTATTCCCAATCCATTTAAGTCTGGGGCACATGAGCAACTAGGCGCACCACAAAATGCCAGCGCTTATCTGTGTGATGGCAACAAGCAATTTTATGTGAGTATGCAAAATAATGGCAAAGATGCTTGGTTGATTTATCCTGATCATGAGGTGAATTTGACGCAAACCAGTGATAAAAATAGGTTTACTAGCGGCGCTATCTCGCTAGTGATTAATGGCGATGCGACTACACTCAATGATGGCGAAAAAATAGCTTATGTAGGCTGCAAGCTGCAACTGAAGAAATAACTCAAGCGGAAAAAGTGAAGAAGTCAATATTTGCTGGGCAAGCTAGCTAAATTTAGGCCTTGCCTAGCGCGCAAAATTGGCGTAATTTTCTAAGATCAAACAATGTATTAACTATGGAGCAAGCCATGGATAATAAGTATGGATTAGGCGGCACAAAAGTAGCTACAGGTCACCATGAAACACATCATAAAACCGCAAAACTACACGCCGAAAAATGCAAGTTTTGCGCGAGTGAGCATTTGGTGCTAAGCCCGACTATGCATGACCACCGATGTGCTGATTGCGATGAATGGCAAAACGATATCCCCGCTGGTTACTCCACAGGTAGAAGCGATAATTTCTAAGTAATTTTAGCTAGTGCTGCATGTTGGCCAGCCAAGTTGCTAAAATAAAACGCTAAATTACCTTACTTTTCTCAGCTTAATTGCCCATTAAGTTTTATAATCTTGCATACAAAATACCCTTTCCATTAAACAACTCCAAAAGAGAAGATAAATGTCTACAAAAAATGCTGATATTGGCCTAGTTGGCCTTGCTGTTATGGGGCAAAATTTAGCCCTGAATATTGCCGATCACGGCTACACCATTGCGGTTTATAACCGCGACTCAAAAAAAATGGTGAACTTCATTGAAGAATGCAAAAAAAATGAGCCTTCATTTGAGCGCGTTGTTGGTCACGCTGATTTGGCGTCATTTGTATTAAGTATCAAACGCCCGCGTAAAATTATTTTATTGGTCAAAGCCGGTAGCGCAACCGATGTGACGATTAATGCATTATTGCCATACTTAGAGCAAGGCGACATTATTATTGACGGCGGCAACTCACTGTGGACTGATACGATACGCCGTGAAAAAGAGTTAGCGGTTAAAGGCATAGATTTTATTGGTTCTGGTGTATCTGGCGGTGAAACAGGTGCGCGTTTTGGCCCATCACTCATGCCATCTGGCACACGCAAAGCATGGGCGAGCTTAGAGCCTATTTGGCGTGATATTGCCGCTAAAGTAGATTCAGTAACAGGTGAGCCTATGGAAGGCGGCAAACCAGGCAAGCCAGTTGAGGGTGGTTTTTCATGCGCTGAGTACATAGGCCCTGATGGCGCTGGTCACTACGTAAAAATGGTACACAATGGCATTGAGTACATTGATATGCAATTGATTTGCGAAGCCTACTGGTTGATGAAAAACTTGCTCGGCATGCCAGCCGATGAAATCGGTAAAGTCTTCGAAGAGTGGAATAAAGGCGAACTATCAAGCTTCTTGATCGAAATTACTGCCGATATTTTGCAACAAAAAGACCCAATGACTAAAGGTTTTTTAGTTGACCAAATTTTAGATACGGCAGGTCAAAAAGGTACAGGTCAATGGACGGCAGCCAATGCGCTTGAGCTTGGCTCTCCAGCAAACGCGATTGCGGCGGCTGTTTATGCCCGTGCGCTTTCTAGCTTAAAAGAAGAGCGTGTAGAGGCGAGCAAAATATTAAAAGGCCCAGCGATTAAACATGAAACGGATAAAAAAGCGACCATTGAAGCGATTAAAAACGCTTTATATTGCTCAAAAATCTGTGCTTACGCGCAAGGCTTCCAATTGATTGATAAAGCACAAGTGGCTTACAACTGGAAATTAAACTTCGGTGAAATTGCACAAATCTGGCGCGGTGGTTGTATTATCCGCGCACGTTTCTTGCAAAAAATCACAGAAGCCTATGCATTAAATTCACGTTTAAAAAACTTGATGCTAGACCCATATTTCACTAAAGCCATGAACGATGGCCAAGAAGGTTGGCGTAAAGTGATTGCGCTAGCAGTTGTAAATGGTATTCCTGCGCAAGGTTTTAGTGCGGCAATGGCCTATTACGATGGCTACCGCAGTGCAGACTTACCAGCTAACTTGCTACAAGGTCAACGTGACTACTTCGGCGCGCATACCTATGAGCGAAAAGACCAACCACGTGGCCAGTTCTACCACTTAGATTGGCCAGAAGCAGGTCGTCCACAGTTAGAGATTTAACCTAAAGTAACAAGTAATAAAAAAGGCAGAATTGATTTCTGCCTTTTTTATTAGGCTGCTTTTGAGCGGAGGTTATTAAAGCGCTTTTAAAGCAGCAATGCGCTCACTTAAGTCGGGGTGGCTGGCAAATAGGCGTGTGAAGCTAGTAGATCCGCCACTGGAAATACCCGCAGCGACCATTTGTTTAGGCAGTGCTGAAGGCTGGTGTTCGGCTTGTAGGCGCTCTAATGCCGCAATCATTTTTTTAGCGCTAGATAGCCTAGCAGCCCCCGCATCTGCGCGGAATTCACGTTGACGCGAGAACCACATGACGATGATAGAGGCCAAGATGCCTAACAGTAGTTCGGCGATAATCATGGTGATAAAAAATGCTGGCCCTGTGCCTTTTTCCGTTTTAAAAATCACCTTGTCTACCGTGTAACCAATGACGCGAGATAGAAACATCACAAAAGTATTCACTACACCTTGAATTAGGGTCAGCGTCACCATGTCGCCATTGGCAATATGTGATACTTCGTGTGCTAGCACGGCTTCGGCTTCATCTTTGCTCATGGTATTGAGTAAGCCAGTAGAAACCGCAACTAAGGCACTATTTTTACTCATGCCGGTAGCAAAGGCGTTGACTTCGTCAGTCTCAAATACCGCCACCTCAGGCATGGCTATGCCGACAATCTCGGCTTGTACGCGCACCGTTTTTATTAGCCAGATTTCAGAGAGCGTGCGCGGCTCTTCAATCACCACCGCGCCAGACATGCGTTTGGCCGACCATTTAGACATCGCTAGTGAGATAAACGAGCCACCAAAGCCCATGATGGCAGCAAAAGCGAGTAAGTTAGATAAATTCAGCCCATTCGCATTAAGATAAGGCTCCACCCCAAGGATGCGCATGGTGATAGACAGTACCAATAAAATGGCAAGATTGGTGGCTAAAAAATACAGAATACGTTTCATCAAATACTCCAAAGCATAAAATTTTTACTGATCTGTGACCAGTTTAAATAAATTCGGTTCCTGTAATTGTCAGTTAGCAGGCTAAACACATGGCATAACTTAAAGTGTGCGACTAAATAAATTAAGGGCAAGTTGGTAGCATAGTAGCGCCGTTTGGGCGTCGTAACGGGGGTCGCCATCGCGCATAAAAGCGTGCTGAGCGTTAAACTCATGCCAAGTAAAGGTCAGGTTTGCTTCGGCCATTTTGCGATAGACCTCGGCTCTGCCAGCATCAGGAATATGCGTGTCTTGCTTGCCCCAAATCATTAACATTTCGCCTGAAATGTCGTTAAGGCGTTCCATGCTGTGTTGGCCTGGTTTATTCGGGATGCTGAGCGCATGTAAATCTGTGGCATAAAAGCACGCTGTGCTTTTTATTTCTGACTGTAAGGCCGCGCGAAAAGCCAAATGCCCGCCTATACAAAAGCCCATAGCCCCTATATTGCCGTTATACCAAGGCTGTTGTTTAGCAAAAGCGATCATGGCTACATTATCCGTATCGTAAGCTTGCACGTCTTTTGCGGCTTTATCGGCATTACCTTTGTCGCGGCCAGCATCGTCATAAGCTAATACTGTGCCTATGGGGTTGAGTTCATGAAAAACTTCGGGCACCAGCACGACATAACCATGGCTGGCCATGATTTTAGCGGCGCTTTCAATCGGGCCAGTTTGCTGAAAAATTTCTGAATAAAATAAAATCGTTGGGTACTTATTATCGCTATTAGCCTTATTGATAGGGCGATGGATATAAGTGCGCATTACCCCAGTGGCTGTATTGATGTCTGCGCTATGGCTTTGAATGTTCATGTTGGGCTTTCTAAATGTAGGCTAATTGAGAATATTCATTGAAAACTGATGGTCATCATTTTATCTATTTTACAATGCCTGAGTTAATTTTATATGATAAAGCAGCCAGTCGCTAAATAGCTGAGATAAGGTTTGCTAATGCCCCTACTATTTTCGTAAAATAGTACTTTAAATCGTCAAACAAAACCACGCAATGCAACTGACTATCAATGGTAAACCAGCACATTTCGACGCCAGCACTTTTTCAGTAGAAAATTTAGTGACTCACCTTAATTTGATAGGTAAGCGCATAGCAATTGAATGTAACGGAGAAATAGTACCTCGCAGTCAGTTCTCGGTCAGACAGCTTGTTGAGGGCGATCAGCTAGAAATAGTCGGTGCAGTGGGCGGCGGATAAATGAGCGACCGTACACAATAGATGGCCATTTTAAAGATTAATCAAAAGGATAACACTTGTCTGATTTATTAAACATTGCAGGTAAAACGTATCAATCGCGGCTATTGGTCGGCACTGGTAAATATCAAGATTTTAAGCAAACGCGCGCAGCCATAGATGCCAGCGGAGCCGAGATTATTACCGTAGCGATACGTCGCACAAATATTGGTCAAACAGTCGGTGAGCCTTCGCTGCTAGAATTTTTACCACCAGAACAATTTACCTATTTACCTAACACCGCGGGCTGTTATTCGGCGGATGATGCGGTGCGGACATTGCGCTTAGCACGTGAATTGCTCGACGGCCATCAGCTGGTCAAACTAGAAGTACTGGGTGACCCCAATACACTTTATCCAAATATGATAGAAACAATCGCTGCCGCAAAAGTTTTGGTAAAAGATGGTTTTGATGTCATGGTGTATTGCTCAGATGACCCGATTATTGCCAAGCAATTAGAAGAAATTGGCTGTTGCGCGGTGATGCCTTTGGCCTCGTTAATAGGCTCAGGGATGGGTATTTTAAATCCATGGAATTTGCAAATTATCATTGCAAACGCCAACATTCCAGTATTGGTGGACGCGGGTGTTGGTACTGCATCTGATGCCGCCATCGCTATGGAACTGGGTTGCCAAGGCGTGTTAATGAATACAGCGATTGCCGCCGCACGCGATCCGATACTGATGGCAAGCGCCATGAAAAAAGCGGTAGAAGCTGGTCGAGAAGCTTATTTGGCAGGCCGTATGCCCAAAAAATTATATGCTGCAACGCCCAGCTCACCTACTACTGGCCTGATACAATCATGACGGCAGTAGCTAAGCATTACGAATGCACAGTGACGGTGCTGGCCGAATTTATTGCCGACCAGTCGGATGTTGAGCATAATCGTTACGCCTTTTCTTACCAAGTCAAAATTATTAATACTGGCAATGTTGCCGCGCAGCTAATCAGCCGCCATTGGATTATTCATGAGGATAATGGTCTTGAGCAAGAAGTGAAAGGCTTGGGCGTTGTGGGTGCGCAGCCTTTGCTAAACCCAGGCCAGTCTTTTGAATACAAAAGTGGCACAGTGCTCAGCACCCCCACGGGCAAAATGTACGGTAGCTACCAAATGGTGGCGGATGATGGCACGCAATTTGATGCAATCATTCCAGCTTTTGTACTGATTATGCCCAGAGTTCTGCACTAGATTTGATGATCGATTATTTCTCTGGTGGCAAGCAATTGACTAAAAAAATCACACTATTTTTGCTGGTGGCATGGTTATCTATCAGCTTATCTTCTTGCGCCATTAAAAATTTAAAACCTAATGAGCCCATGCCACCCAGCGCTAAATGTAGCTGTGAGCTGGATAAAGGCAGGGAAAATGCCGCTGAAAAATGTGCAGTAACATCGTCTATGGGCAAGTCGGGGCTAGAAGCTAAATTCATAGAGCCTAAGCCTGCTGAGCTAAAACTAGCCGACTATAGCTTGCTAAAACCAGCCAGTTGGGGAGAAATAGATGGCTTAAATCAACGCCATGCCGCAGAAGATAACTTAACTTTGGCTTGGCCAGCCTGGATGCAAAGTTGCAGCGCCTTAGCCAACAAGCCCGCCTGGCAAAAAGCCTGTGCTGAGGCCAGTCAGCTCAATAGCCTAAGCAGCAATAAACCTAGCTCAGCTGCCATACTGACTTATTTCAAACAAAATTTTTCTGTTTATAGAACCACCAATATTGATGGCGCAGATACAGGTTTAATTACTGGCTATTATGAGCCACTCTTAAAAGGTAGTCGCACTAAGTCGGCTAAATACGCCTACCCTTTGTATGCCACGCCTAGTGATTTGATTACAGTTGAGCTAGATAGCTTATTCCCCGATTTAAAATATAAGCGGGTGCGAGGCCGGTTAGTCGGTAACAAACTAGTGCCTTATTACAATCGTGCAGAAATTGAGACCGATGCCTCGCCAATTAAGGGCAAAGAATTGATTTATATTGATGACATTATTGACGTATTTTTTCTGCAAATTCAGGGTTCAGGCTTAGTTCAGCTGGACACTGGCGAACAAGTGCATGTAGGGTATGCCGACCAAAATGGCCATAGCTATAATTCTATAGGCCGACTTTTAATTGAACGCGGCGAGTTGACCAGCGCCAATGCTTCTATGAACGGCATTAAAAACTGGGTTAAAAACAACCCAAGCAAGTTTAGAGACTTGCTTAATAATAACCCTAGCTATGTCTTTTTTAGAGAATTGCCAGCAGGCCTGCCAGGCCCATTAGGGGCCTTAGGTGTGCCTATTTTGGCAGAGCGGGTGCTGGCAGTGGACCCTAAATTTGTGCCTTTGGGCGCACCAGTATTTTTGTCTACCACTGAGCCCAATAGCACCAAACCACTAAAACGCTTGATGATGGCGCAAGATACGGGCGGTGCAATTAAAGGCGGCATACGCGCCGACTTTTTTTGGGGGGCGGGTAATGAGGCGGGTACTAAAGCTGGGGCCATGAAGCAAGCGGGTAAGCTGTGGGTACTACTGCCCAAAGAGTTTATCTTAAAATAAAAGCCCTGAGACGGACTCCCAGCCTAGTCAAGGCTGAGGGTAACTTTAATCCTCTAAAAATACCCGTACATTGCGTGGGTAGATAAACACATTTCCCCCCTGCTCTATGGCTAATTCCCTAAAGCGCTCCTGAGTTAACTCCGCCTCTATCAGCTCGGTTTGGTCCACACGCGTTAGCTCCAGTCTAACCAAGGGTCCAATCGCATGAATATAACTCACCACCGCTTCAAAGCCAGCTTGATTGGTGCGGGCTTCTTTGCTGATTTCAATATCATGTGGGCGGACAAATGCCAAGGCTGGTGTATTTTGCGTGGCATGATGAGCATTGAGTTTTAGTTCAATATTGCCGATTCTGGCTTTGCCATCATGCACATGGCTGGGAAATTGGTTCACATTGCCTAAAAATTGGTAAACAAACGGCGATACAGGGTGGTCGTAGACCTCTTGAGGTGAGCCCACTTGCTCTATTTGGCCTTTGTTAATCACCACCACTCTATCGGCGACCTCTAGCGCTTCTTCTTGGTCATGCGTGACAAAAATGCTGGTAATGTGCAATTCATCATGTAAGCGCCTTAACCAGCGGCGCAATTCTTTGCGCACCTTGGCGTCTAGGGCCCCAAAAGGCTCGTCTAACAGTAGCACTTTAGGCTCTACTGCTAGTGCACGTGCTAGCGCAATGCGTTGCCGTTGGCCGCCAGAAAGCTGAGGCGGATAGCGATCGGCTAGCCAATCCAGTTGAACCAGCTCTAGCAATTCATGCACGCGCCTTTTGATTTCGGCATCGCTAGGACGGGTTTCTTTGGGTCGCACCCGCAGGCCAAACGCCACATTCTCAAACACCGTCATGTGGCGAAATAAGGCGTAATGCTGAAAGACAAAGCCTACCTCGCGTTCTCGCACTTGGCGCGCTGTAGCATCGGCGCCATAAAAAAGTATGCTGCCCGAGTCTGGCGTTTCTAGCCCAGCAATAATGCGCAATAAGGTCGTTTTGCCGCAGCCTGAGGGGCCTAGTAATGCCACTAGCTCGCCACTTGGCACGTCTAGGCTGACATCATTCAATGCACTAAAATTGCCAAAGTTTTTTTTGATATTTCGGACTTCTATGCTCATAGGGTTATTCCAATTAATAATTTATTTTTAGCTAAAATTCTGCTCATTGGCAAATGCACTGCGGGCAGATTGCCACTCAACCAAACTTTTCAGTATCAGGGTTACTAGCGCTAAGATGGCGAGTAATGAGGCCACGGCAAAGGCTGCCGCATAGTTGTATTCGTTGTATAGAATCTCTACATGTAAGGGCATGGTGTTGGTCATGCCGCGTATATGCCCAGACACCACAGATACCGCACCAAATTCTCCCATGGCACGTGCGTTAGTTAAAATGACGCCGTATAGCAGACCCCATTTCACATTCGGCAGGGTAATACGCCAGAGTATTTGCCAGCCAGAAGCGCCAAGCACCAAGCCAGCTTCTTCTTCTTCTTTGCCTTGCGCTTGCATCAAAGGGATTAACTCACGCGCCACAAATGGAAAGGTGACGAAAATGGTGGCTAAGACTATGCCAGGAATGGCAAAAATTACTTTTATATCGTGGTCTATTAGCGAAGAACCGAACCAGCCTTGCAAACCAAAGATCAGCACATAAATCAGGCCCGCAATCACTGGCGATACGGCAAACGGTAAATCGATCAGGGTGATGAGTATGCTTTTACCTCTAAACTCAAATTTGGCAATCGCCCAGGCTGCGGCCACACCAAACGTTAAATTAAGTGGCACCGCAATGGCGGCGGCTATTAAAGTTAGCTTGATAGAAGACAGCGCATCTGGGTCAATTAATGCGGATAAGTAGGCGGCAAAACCTTTGCGCAAGGCTTCGGTAAACACTGCGACTAAGGGCACAATTAAGAATAAGGCCAAAAATGCCAGCATGGTTGCGATGAGTGACCAGCGCACCCAAGCTCGCTCTGAAGTGGCGCGGCTGCGAGCTACTTTGGCATGATAATGGCTGTACTGTGAAGGTGCTTTTATTGACATAATATTAACCTAGTGTGAATGGTATTTTTAACTAAACTACGCCGCTAGTACGACGGCTAAACCACCACTGCAAGCCATTAATGGCAAACAGCAATAAGAATGAAATGACCAGCATGACCACGGCTACAGCAGTCGCGCCAGCATAATCATATTGTTCGAGTTTAGTGATAATGATGAGTGGTGTAATTTCTGACACCATAGGCATATTGCCCGCAATAAATATGACTGAGCCATATTCGCCAATGGCACGAGCAAACGCTAAGGCAAAGCCTGTGAGCAATGCAGGCCAAATAGCGGGGAATATCACTTTATAAAAAGTCTGCCAGCGATTTGCCCCCAAACTCGCTGCGGCTTCTTCGGTCTCGGCTTCTAAGTCTTCTAATACAGGTTGTACGGTACGCACCACAAAAGGCAGGCCAATAAAAGTCAACGCAACGACTACACCTAATGGCGTAAAGGCTATTTTTATACCGTGTGGCTCTAGCCATGAGCCTATCCAGCCGTTGCTTGAATAAACCGCAGTTAAGGCTATGCCAGCCACAGCCGTGGGTAGTGCAAAAGGCAAATCCACCAGCGCGTCAAATATTTTTTTGCCAGTAAAATGGTAGCGTACCAATACCCAAGCAGTGAGCAAACCGAACACAGCATTAATGAGTGCGGCAATCAGAGATGCGCCAAAAGTCAGTCTATATGAGGCCAACACTCTAGGCGCTGTGACAATAGCCCAAAAGTCATGCAGGCTTAAACTGCTGGTTTTAATAAACGCCGCTGATAATGGAATGAGCACGATTAGGCTAAGATAAAATATGGTATAGCCTAGCGATAGATTAAATCCTGGTAGTATGTTTTTATGTTTTGTCATTGTTGTTATTCATTCATTGAGGAGGCTGGCGGCTAGGCCGCTATGGCGATGCGAACTGTGCTCACTTTTGTTTTAAAAAGTGCAGATGGTTGCAATTCTTTTGCCGCGACAGGTTTGCCAAGAAAGTCGCCTTGATACAAGGTGGCACCACTTTCAATCGCAATATTCAGCTGTACTTGCGTGCTGATGCCGTTGATAATTGGTTTTGCGTCTAAGTCTTTGACTAATTTGACCAAGCTAGGCAAGGCTTTACGTAGCCTATCGTTGTTTTCAGCATGTTGAATTAGATTGGCATCAAACTTAACTAAATCGGGTGAAAATTTCCATAATCTATCAATGTTAGATTGATGGCCAGCAAAGCCATCAATTGCCACTTGGTAGCCATGCCCACGATAGTTATCTATGGCTTCGGTCAGGTGTTTGTTTTGCGTTATTTGGCTTTCTTGTATCTGTATGACGACACGGTTAGTCGGTACTGAATTGGAATGTAATATGTGCTCAAACACCTTGCCATGCTGAGCCACTGAGGTCAGCAGCTTGGGATGCACTTTAAGAAACAGCAAACCATTTTCGGCATAAATCTGTTTAAAATTAAGGGCGTGCAATGTGCGGCTGACGCGGTCAAATTGGACTAATTTTCCAGTCTGCTCTGCATAAGTAAAAGCAAAGTCTGGCGTACTGGGCAATTCACCTCCTAGAGAGGGCCTCAATATAGCTTCATGGCCGTATAAGTCGCCTAACTCACTATCATAAATTGGCTGAAAGGCGCTATTTAATTGCACTCCAATAAAAGTGCTGTTGAATTCTCCTGTAGATTGCTCAGCTAATCCATAATCGTCTAAATCTAATTCTAATAACTGTTTAAGTTGTAATCTAAGCCTTTCTACATGTGGCGCAACCAAGTTTACTGTCGTCATTTTTATCTCCTAATTCTTTTGATCTTATTTGCTGTAGATTTGATCAAACGTACCACCATCAGCAAAGTGAAGCTTTTGTGCCTTGACCCAGCCCATCGTCAATACTCAATAGTGCAGCTCCAGCATGGGCTTTAGTTTATAAAATCAGCGTGAGCACAAATAAAAATTTGGCCAACCATAATTCTTTAAGCATAAGTTACACCTTGAATATTTAATATAAGCTCGCCACTTTAATGAATTTATTTAATAATGTAAAAGAATGATAAGTAATATAGATATAAATATATAACATATGAAAATATCTCTATATTTATTTAGGAATAA
>CAIRBH010000008.1 GCA_903876765.1 uncultured Pseudomonadota bacterium
AGGTCGACCATCTACCTATGCGAGCATTATTAGTACTTTGCAAGATCGTGAATATGTCTTACTCGATAAAAAGCGTTTTACGCCAACCGATGTAGGCCGCGTAGTGAATAAATTCTTAACCGAACATTTTACTAAATACGTCGATTATGATTTTACTGCCAACTTAGAAAATGCCTTAGATAGCGTGGCTGAGGGTGACCGCGAGTGGATTCCTCTTATGGATGAATTTTGGCAAGGCTTTAACCAACAACTGCTGAGTAAAGCCGACGTTGACCGCCCAGGCAATGAGTTGATAGACGAAGCTTGTCCTAAATGTGGCAAACCTCTGCAAAAGCAACTGAGTCGGTTTGGCACGTTTATCGGCTGTACAGGCTATAACAGCGAGCCTAAATGTGACTACAAACGCAGCCTTAACGGCGCAGCGCAAATAGGTAGCGACCCAATATTAATAGGCAATCATGCTGAAACTGGTCAAGACATATTGCTCATGAACGGCCCTTATGGCCCCTATTTGCAGTTAGGCTTAGCCATTGAAGGCGAAAAAAAGAAGCCAAAACGCGTCAGTGTGCCTAAAGAAATTCCGCTAGCTGATATGAATTTAGCCACAGCAACAATGATCCTATCTTTACCGCGTGATTTAGGCTTACACCCTGTCAGCAACAAAAAAATTGTGGCTAATATTGGCCGGTTTGGCCCGTATGTGAATCATGATGCAAAATTTAAATCTATCCCTAAAACTGACAGCGTATTTACTATAGATTTAGAAGGGGCTGTGGCCTTGCTAGCGGCCGCTCACACTGGCCCTGCACCTTTGTGCTCGCTAGGTAGCCATCCTAGCGAAGATGGTCAAATTGAAGTGTTTGCTGGTCGCTACGGGCCTTATGTTCAGCATGGGAAAGTGCGTGCAACGCTGCCCAAAAGCATAGAACCAGAAACACTGACATTAGACGAAGCCTTGGCATTGTTAGCGGCTAAGGCGGCAAAAGATGAACCCGCCAAAAAACCCGCAGGCAAGAAGCCTGCAAGCAAAGCTAAACTTGTAACACCTAGCATTAAGGCCAGCACCAAGAAGCCAAGCACAAAAAAGGCGGCCCCTAAAAAACCCGCAGCAAAAAAAACCAGCCCTAAAAAACTGGCTTCTAGCAAGGCCAGCACATAACTAGCACTGGCTATTTGAGTAATAGAAGTCATAAAAAAAGCGGCAATCATGCCGCTTTTTTTATGACTCAAACTGAGCTTAGTTTAGCCGCTTACATTTTGCCCTAATGAGGCCGTTTCATTATGCTCTATCCATTTGCGAATTCTATTGGCGTCACCAATACGGGTCATTTTGCCTACAGAATCAAGTAATACTATAATCATAGGCTGACCAGAAATCTCCGCCTGCATGACCAAGCAACGACCAGCTTCGTTAATAAAGCCCGTTTTTGATAGCCCAATCACCCAATCACTGCGCCTCACCAAAGCATTGGTATTCACAAACTGCGTTGAACTTGCCCGACCACGCAAACTGAATTCTTGCGAGGCGGTGGTGGTCACTTGGCGAATTTCAGTGTAATGATAGGCGGCGTTCACCATTTTAACTAAGTCTTCCGCGGTTGAAACATTATTGCTATCTAGCCCAGTCGCGTCATAAAAATGTGTAGCCGTCATACCTAATGCCTGTGCTTTATGATTCATGGCAGCTAAAAACGCATTGATACCACCTGGGTAATTATGCCCCAAGGCAGAAGCCGCACGGTTTTCAGAGGACATCAGTGCCAACTGTAATAACTCAGCACGCGTGAGCGCTGTGCCTACCGTCAATTTAGAATGGGTGCCCTTCAGGTAATCCACATCTTGATCGCTAATCACCAGCACTTCATCCATTGGTAAATGTGCATCTAGCATCACCATCGCCGTCATGAGTTTAGTGACTGAGGCAATAGGCGTTAATTGACTAGTATTTTTTGCATAAATAGTTTCACCAGTGAGCTGATTAATGACAAGTGCCTTAGATGAGGCAAGGCGTAGTGCACTACTTCCATCATAAGCCCCAGCATAGACCATGTCTGCTTTTTGTGTACTTAACCGATGGTGAACCCTATTACCACCATGAATACTAGAAGAGTTAAATTTGACTTGTTTATAATGACTAGATTTAGTTTTGCTACTGGCCACATACTTATGCGATTTTTTGCCTACTGCATGTGAGGCGATAGGCGCAAGGCTTAGCATCAATGCAATATAAAATAGGATAAATTTACGCATATAAAATCTCATTTGTTTGTTTAATCTCAGGTAGTTACGGCTTAATACTATATAAAAACCTTAGCTTTGTCATCAAAAAATTTTAATATTGATGACTAGAATATGACAAAGGTAAGAATTAAACCTAATTTTAGTTTAAATAAATCACTATTCATCATAAAATGAAGGCTAAAATATCCTCTCAATTCACTTAAATAATACCGACCAAGCTAATGTCTATCCCAGAAAATTTGCACTATAGCGCCCAACATCTTTGGACCAAAGCCACAACAAACGACTTATGGGAGGCTGGCATTACCGATTACGCGCAAGACTTATTGGGGGATATTGTGTTTATTGACGCACCTGCTATCGGCAGTCAGCTACAAGCTGGCTTGGCGTGTGGTCTAGTTGAATCAGTTAAAACAGGCTCAGATTTGCATGCCTTGGTGGATGGTGAGGTTGTTGAAATTAATCAAGCTGTCATTAACTCTCCAGAATTGATTAATGACAACCCTTACAAATCTTGGATATTCAGGTATAGACCAACAGAAGATAAAGCGCAGATAGAAAAAAAATTACTGTCTGCGCCAGCCTACCAAGCGCTGATTAATGGTTTGTAATTAAACAATAATGTATTAGTTAGGCTAATCATATAAACCGACTATGTCCGCCAGAAATACCACGCTAGCCGATGAAATTATATGCCAATGCAGCGGCACGACCCGCGCTCATATTCAACGCCTATTTGAGCAAGGCCTCTGTACCGATGACATTTCTAGGCGCACTGGGGCTATTTCAGGGTGTGGTGGTTGCGAGTGGGATATTGCTGAGTTGGTCAATGAACTTTCAAATCAACAGCAAAAGTGATCAATCCAGGATACGACCATGTTGACTAGCTCATCAGCCACAAGTAGTGTCAGAATAAAATCAGTCCGTTACATTACAGCCTAACCACAAAAAAAGGAGCCGAAGCTCCTTTTGTTTTTAGCCACACTTACTCTCACCACAATTCAAGCATGTCAAACATCCGTCCATTACAATCGCCGCTTTGGTGTTGCATTTGTTGCAAAGTTGCGCCCCTTTGGGGAAGCCTTCTGAGGTTATCTCTTCGCCTGGTTTAGCGTGTTTTTCGTGGTATTCAGCGCGTTTTTCGTCCACCAATTTTTGTTGGTGTTTATCTAGGCCTGGTTTTTTTAGCATGCCGATGTTTTGCAAATGCTGCTCGACCACTTCGCCAATTTCTGCCACTAAACTGGGTACAAACTTGCCGCCTTTTTTATAGTAGCCACCGCTGGGTTCAAACACGCTTTTGAGCTCTTCTACCAAAAAGGTCACATCGCCGCCTTTACGAAACACGGCAGACATCACACGTGTGAGGGCAACTATCCATTGAAAGTGGTCCATGTTTTTGGAGTTAATGAATATCTCAAACGGGCGGCGGTGCTCTTGTGGACTACCTTCGTTCATAACAACGTCATTAATGGTAATGTAAAGAGCATGCTCAGTCACAGGCGTTTTTACTTTGTAAGTTGAACCAGTAATTTTTTCTGGGCGATCTAGCGGCTCGCCGATTTGTACCACTTTGGCACTTGCTTCTGACGCTTTAGCAGCGGCATCAATTTTATCTTGCTCGTTCACTAGTGCGTAGCCAACGATTTTCTTTTCTATTTTAACTGCCATTTTATTTTCTCCTTTAAGGGAATAGAGGCTGGAGGTTAGGGGCTAGTCACTGCCCTATTGCAGTTTGTCCACCCTAGCCCCTTATTCCTGTTCTATAATCCCTAGAATTTTCCGTAATAACCTTCTTTAAGCGCATCGTACAAATTGGCCGCAGAGTGAATTTCACCATCATACTCAATCTCTTCATTGCCTTTAACTTCTAGCTCTGTGCCGTCATCTAGGATGAATTTGTAGGTGGTATTTTCTAAATCCTTTTCGGTCACTAGCACGCCCTGAAACGCCTCAGGGTTAAACCTAAAGGTTGTACAACCTTTTAGGCCTTTATCATAAGCGTAGAGGTAAATGTTTTTGAAGTCTTCAAAATCATAGTCAGTCGGCACGTTAATCGTTTTTGATATTGAGCTGTCTATCCACTTTTGCGATGCCGCTTGAATATCAACGTGCGCTTTAGCTTGAATAGTGGATGAGTCTAAAAAGTAGTCTGGCAACTTTTCATCTTCTTGTTCGCTAAACGGCATGGCTTTAGGGTTAATCAACTCACGATAGGCCAATAACTCGTAAGAAAACACATCGACTTTTTCTTTTGATTTTTTACCTTCACGTATCACATTACGCGCATAATGGTGGGCAAATGAAGGCTCGATACCGTTACTGGCGTTGTTAGCTAGCGATAGTGAGATAGTGCCTGTTGGCGCGATAGAGCTATGGTGAGTAAAGCGCACACCTTTGGTGGCAATTTGGTTACGCAGGCCTTCCGGAAACTGTTGCATATAGCGGCTATATTTACCTAGCAAGACTTTACCAGCAATTTTGCTACCTACTTTAATACCGTCTGCCGCCATTTCAGGGCGTTTTGCTAGCATATCCGCGGTCACTTCAAACTTCTCATCCATAATCGGCGCTGGGCCTTTTTCTTCAGCGAGCTGCACACCAACACTCCAGCCCTCTTCAGCCATCACACGAGTGACTTCATCGGTAAATTTGAGTGAATCTTCTTCACCATATTTCATTTTCATCATGGTCAGACTAGAGCCTAATCCCAAATATCCCATACCATGACGACGTTTACGCATAATTTCATCGCGCTGTTGTTGTAGTGGCAGGCCATTAATTTCGACTACGTTGTCTAGCATACGGGTAAAAATTGCGATGACTTCGCGGTACTCTTTCCAATCAAAAAAGGCTTGGTCAGTGAATGGATGTTTGACAAAACGCGTTAAGTTGACTGATCCTAGCAAGCATGCGCCATAAGGCGGCAACGGCTGCTCACCGCAGGGGTTGGTGGTGCGAATATTCTCGCAAAACCAATTGTTGTTCATTTCATTCACGCGATCAATCAAAATAAAACCTGGCTCAGCAAAATCGTAAGTGCTAGACATAATGACATCCCACAAACGGCGTGCCTTAATAGTTTTATAAACACGGCAAGCCACTTTGCCAGCGTCTAAGCCATCGGTTTTAGTTAGATACTTGCCTTTAACTGGCCACTCACGCCAAACCACTTGTGCAATATCATTCACATTTAAGCCATCAATAATCGCTTCTTTTTCAGTAACAGGAAAAGCTAACTTCCACTCCGCATCGGCTTTTACTGCTTCCATGAATTCTTTAGTAATAAGGCAGGATAAATTGAATTGGCGTAAACGACCGTTTTCACGTTTAGCTTTAATAAAATCGGTGACATCAGGATGAGAGATATCAAAAGTCGCCATTTGCGCACCACGACGTCCGCCAGCACTTGATACCGTGAAACACATTTTGTCGTAAATATCCATGAATGACAGCGGGCCGCTGGTATAAGCCCCAGCGCCTGCCACGAACGCACCTTTTGGTCGCAAGGTAGAAAATTCGTAGCCTATACCGCAACCAGCTTTAAGTGTTAAGCCCGCTTCATGCACCTTGCCTAAAATATCATCCATGCTGTCTGATATCACGCCTGACACCGTGCAATTGATGGTTGAAGTGGCTGGCTTATGTTCTAAAGCCCCAGCATTTGAGGTAATGCGTCCAGCAGGAATAGCGCCACGGCGCAATGCCCATAAGAATTTTTCATGCCATAGGGCGCGCTTTTCTTCTGTTGTTTCTACGTCGGCTAAAGCACGGGCGACTCGGGCATAAGAGGCGTCAATATCAGCATCCACATGCTCACCTGTTTTAGTTTTTAAGCGATATTTTTTATCCCAAATATCAAGTGATACAGGCTGAATCGGGATTTCTTTTTCTGATCCCAACTCTGACTTGTTTGCTGATTCAACGACTTTTAACATGGATACCCCTTCTCAACTGCAGTCTTACGCGCTAATAAATTAGTTTTTTGCGCTAAGCCCGTGATTTTTAATTAGAAACTATTATTCTTATGGAAAATATAAGCCATAAACACAATATGTTGTGTCTGGAACAGCAATTTATGCCTTTATTTTGTGTACGTCAACCATATTTTTATTGCCATTTTTTGCACTATTTTTCTGTGCTTTTTTGCAAATGGCGTCGGTATTTGCATTGAGATGTGGTGAGTAGTCACTCACACTAAACTGACTAACAAAAATATTTAAAAAATAAATATCTTACAAAAAAATTTGCCCTAAAGCGCTATACATTTAGATAAAAACTACAAGCTCATTTTTGTGAGAAAATGCACTATGCATCGTTTTTTCTACTCGCTATTACTTTACATACTGCTGCCAGCCATGCCGCTCAAATTACTTTGGCGCGCTATAAAACAACCCGAATATTTACAATACTGGCATGAGCGCTTTGGCTTTTATGCTGCCCATAGCGATAAGGCTGTGATATGGCTGCATTGTGTTTCAGTCGGTGAGACGCATGCGGCCGCACCTTTAGTTGCACTGCTGCTGCAACAATACCCAGACCATCAAATATTAATCAGCCATACTACGCCCACAGGCCGGGCTGCCAGTGAACAACTATTTTCGGATAGCGTACTAAGAGTTTATTTACCTTATGACCTGCCTTTTGCAGTAAATCGATTTTTAAAGCATTTTAAACCTGCGATTGGCGTGCTATTAGAAACCGAGCTTTGGTTTAATTTAATCGCCGCTTGCAAGCAGCGTCACATTCCACTACTGCTAGTTAATGCAAGACTCTCAGAAAAATCGGCTAGCGGTTATAGCAGATTAGGCAAACTAGCCCGTGAGGGCTTGCATAACTTGGCTGCCATCGCGGCACAAACCAGTGAAGATGCCGAACGATTAGCACAGTTAGGTGCTCAGCATGTAGCGGTTGTTGGCAATTTAAAATTTGACGTCACTCCGCCTAACAATGCCTTACCACAAGGCCTATATTTACGAAGTTTATTTGGCACACAGCGGCCAGTGTTTCTGGCGGCAAGTATGCGTGAAGGCGAAGAAACTATGGTGTTAGACGCGATTATGGCCGCGCAAATACCTAATCTACTCAGCGTGATTGTGCCGCGCCACCCACAACGCTTTGGTGAAGTGGAGGAGCTGCTAAAACGGCGTGGCTTGCGCTATGAAAAACGCTCTAATCTGAAGCAAATGGTTGCCAGTGATACGCAGTTTATTTTAGGCGACAGCATGAGTGAGCTATTTAGCTATTACGCGAGTGCTGACGTATGCTTAATTGGCGGCAGCTTATTGCCGTATGGCGGGCAAAATCTCATTGAAGCAATGCGCATGAGTAAACCCGTGCTGATTGGAGAATATACCTTCAACTTTAAAGCGGTGTCTGAGCTTGCAGTAGCCCAATGTGCGGCATGGCGCGTCAAAGACTTAACGCAAATGACGAAAGCCATTCAAACCTTAATGGCGAGCCCACAAAAACAAGTAGATATGGGCACTGCGGGGTTTGCTTTATGTCTATCATTACAGGGCGCGACGCAAAAAACTGTCGCGCTCATTGCAAAATACTTACCTGCTAGCGTATGAGCTTGCTAATGGCCTTGAATGCATCGCCTTCAGCTCTAGCCAACCATTCAAAGACGATAGATTCGGTATTACTAATGATGCAGCCAGCATCGCGCATTCTGGCAATGGCATTCGCCTTGTTCGCGGCGTTGCGTGAAATAATCGCATCTTCTACAACAAACACTTGTTTATCTGCGGCCAGCAGATCAAGGGCGCTTTGTAACACGCAAATATGGGCTTCCATCCCGGTCAATATGACTTGTGAGCGATCACGCGTGAGTTGACGGCTAAATTTAGGCTCTGCCATGCAAGAAAAAGCAATTTTTTCTACTGGCGCAGTGCTTGGCATCAGCGCTAATAATGCTGCAACTGTATGCCCTAGACCTTTTGGGTACTGTTCTGTGACTATAGAGGGCACTGCTAAAAGTTGGGCGGCTTGCACCAATATGCTGAGGTTATTAATACTTGCTTGCAAAGCTGGCTGCGGCATCACCGTAGCTAGGCGCTCTTGCATATCAATCATAATCAGCTGGCTTAGACCTGCTTTGCTAAGGTAATTACTGGCCATTGCTCAACACTAGTTGCTGATTGATATCCAGCAAATCTACCTCGGCAACCACGCCAGAAGCGGCTTTTAAACGGATAATATTCACTAAATAGCTGTAGCGTGCCTGCAATAAATCTCGCTTAGCGCTAAATAGCTGTTGCTGGGCATTTAATACATCCACACTGGTACGCACCCCAACTTCGTAGCCTAGCTTAGTTGAATCTAGCTGGCTTTGGCTACTTATAAGGGCTTGATCCAAGGCTTTAACCTGAGCAATTGTGGTGCTTAAATTCAGGTAAGCACGCTGGGTTTCTAATTCTGTTTGACGGCGAGCAATTTCAACATCGTCTTGTGCTTTTTGCTTATTAAGTGCCGCCTGTCTAACATGCGAGCTAGTGGCGCCACCTTGATATAAGGGGATTTGCAATTGCAAGCCTATGCTGCCAGTTTTAAGCTCATTGCCAGCACTAAAGGCCGACGGGCTGCCATTGGCATAAGAATCTGTATAGCTTGCGACGACATCTAAAGTGGGCAGGTGTGCCGCTTGATAGCGAGCTAACTCTTGCTCAGAAAACTTGGCTGCGTCTAGCTGAATTTGTATATTCAAATTATTCTGTGCCGCCACTTCTAACCAACTATCCATGGTTTGCGCTAAATGATTAGTTTTAATATCCGCTTTTACTGTCGCTAACTGTTGCGGTAATTGACCAGTAATCGCTTGCAGGGCATGTTTAGCAATTTGGTATTCATTGACCGCGGCTATTTCTTGCGCCACGGTTAAGTCGTATCTTGCTTGCGCTTCATTGACATCGGTAACAGTCACGGTCCCCACCTCAAAATTTGCTTTAGCTTGCTCTAATTGGCTGGCAATAGCGGTTTTTTGCGCATTGATTAAATCAATTTTATCTTGCGCTAGCAGCACATCAAAGTACGCTTGCGTGGTTCGTAAAATCAGCGTTTGCTGACTTAAATGCAGTTGCTTATCGGCTTGACTCACCTGTGTGGCAGCTTGTTCTATTTGAATTAGATTTTGTTTTCGGTAAATGGGTTGACGTGCATCTACCCCATATTGATAGTTTTCATAATGAGACTTGCTGGGTTCTTTTACAATGTTGATGTAACGAATATCAGACTGAACCGCATTAGCCCCTGCGTTAAAATTAACGCTAGGCCGATACAAGGCTTTGCCTTGCTCGATAATTTCTTGAGCGGCCTGATTGGCACTTAAGGCAGAAGCCAGCGTTGGGTCGTGCGCTAGGGCTTGCTGATAAATATCAACTAAAGATTCAGACTTAACTGGCTTAACGGCATCATCCGCGGCATAAACTGCCATTGAAAATATCAACAATGCTGTAAAAATCCATTTTTTTTGCATATTATTGGCGTTAAAACTCGAATTTAGCTAACTGTGGCGCATTCACTAGCGCTGGCAAGCAGGTTTCAAAAAGTACTTCTTTACGGCTAACACCTTCGCTGACACGCTGCGTTAGCATGGCCTGCATGATAGGCAACTGACCTTGCACACTGAACATACGACCACCCATATTGAGCATTTGTTCTGCTTGGGCAGGATGTATTTGCAAAGCACCAGTAAATACAATCACATCATATGGTGCTGCACTGGCATAGCCCTGCGCCGCATCGGCAATATGCAAAGTCACATTATGGATGTGTTGTTTTTGTAGGCGAGCACTGGCTAAGTTTGATAGCTCAGGGATAATTTCCACGGCATACACATGTGCGGCAAGTGTTGCCAATAATGCCGTCAAATAGCCACTGCCAGTGCCTATAAGCAATACTTTGTCAGTTTTTTTAACGTTAAGTGCCTGTAGAATTTTGCCTTCTATTTTTGGGGAAAGCATGGTTTGGCCATAGCCCATAGGCAGCTCAACATCGGCAAAAGCTAAGCCTTGTTGTGACTCTGCCACAAATTGCTCGCGTGGCACTGCGTTAAATAAATCCAACACCAAGGGGTCTAGCACTTCCCAAGTACGAATTTGCTGCTCTATCATGTTAAATCTAGCAAGATCGTTAGGCTCGTTAAATCGTTTTTGGGCTACATAGCTCATGGCAAATCTTCCTTTCAATTTCTTTTATTATAGCGCTTGCGGCTAGCAAGTATTTTATTATTACTCGCTTTTCTTGACTGTCAATTTCAATTCGCCCGCTTTATAAGCGCGGCTTGCCGTTTGGTAATAGGCAATCGCTTCATTCACTAAGGTTTCATCTAGTTTTGTTGGGGTGGAATCATAGCTATCTACATGCACTTGATAGGCTTCAGCTTTTCTCTTAGGCGAGAGCACAATCAGCGTATCGTTTTTTAAGTAACCTAAAGATTGATAGTTGCTAATAAATGCACGTTCTGGCAACTTCTCAACCTCAGCTTTGAACAAAGACTGCCCATAAAACTGCGTTGCATTTTGTGTGCCCAAAACATCCAGCAAGGTCGGCACGATGTCAATTTGGCTAGCTAGCCGGCTGTAATGCCTTGCTGGTAGCATGTCTGGCGCATATAAAAATAGTGGGATATGGTATTTATCCACGGGTAATTTAGTTTTACCCGCCACTGAAGCACAATGATCCGCCACGATGACAAACAGCGTATCTTTAAACCATGGTTTGGATTTAGCATTTTCAATAAAATTGCCGATGGCATAGTCGGTATATTTGACTGCCCCATCTCGGCTACCCTGTGGCAAGTCAATTTTACCTTCAGGAAAAGTATAAGGCCTATGGTTGCTAGTAGTCATAATATGAGCAAAAAATGGTTGATGCGTTTGTTCATTCTCATCAAAAATCTTAATGGCGTTATTGAATAAACTTTCGTCATCCACGCCCCATACGTTTTCAGTTTGTATGGTCTTAGCATCAAAGTCTGTACGGTCTATGACTTGATAGTTATTGCTACTAAAGTAGGCATTCATGCTGTCAAATACGCCATATCCACCATAAATAAAGTAGGTTTGATAATGTTGCGCGCGCAGCAGCTCGCCTATGGTGGCCAAATGGTCACTGCTAGGGCGGTGCACAATCGCCTGGCCTGGGATTGGCGGGGTAGCAATTGAAAGTGCATCTAAGCCACGAACGGTGCGCGTGCCGGTTGCAAAAAGCTTATCAAATACCACACTTTCGTCGGCTAATTTATCGAGGTAAGGCGTGAGGTTTTTTTGATTCCCATAAATACCCAAATATTCAGCCGACAAACTTTCTACTGAGATAAGGACTACATTTTTGGGACTACGCTTAAATGGCCCTAGCGCAGTTTTATGCTCAGCAGCTGAAGATAACTGGCTAGGACTGATTTGCCGATTTGAGCCTATAGCCCGCAAGGTAATGATTGCTTGGGCTTGGGGGATGGTTTTATAGAATTTATCGTAATCTAGCTCATTGCGCCGTGCCGCGGCAGAAAAACTAAAAATACCATTACCCGCCAGTTCGTTGGCATAAGCATTTTTGCTAAATTCCATTTGATCAACATTCGCCACTTGAAAACTAATCACCGGCAAAAGAATCAACGCTATCAGTATTTTTGCTTTTTGTTTAAACGGCTTATGTGCTGTATCAAAAATCACCAGCCTACTTAAGCCGAGCAATATCGCCAAGGCCACTAGCGCAATCACCAGTAAGATTAATGGCACAGGGTAAGATTCACGAATATTACCGATCACTTCTTTGGTGTAGATTAAATAATCAACTGCAATAAAGTTAAAGCGGGTAGTAAATTCTTGCCAAAAAATATACTCAGACACTGCGCCAAATACAAGAGCAAAAGTCACAAAGAACGCCACAGTCCAGCGCAGCTTATCCATCCATGATTTGTTACGCCATCTATTGGGTAAGCACAAGGACATCAACAAAAATGGGGTCGCCAGATAACACAGCGCGTTTAAATCGAACCACAGCCCAACGGCAAAAGCCTTAAAAGCTTGCACTATGGATAATTGATTGACCCCTACATCTACCCATAAAATTAATCTTAATAGCAGCCAAATTGCAATTGCAATAGCGCTCATAAAAACAATAAAAGGGATTTTGTAAGGGGTGTTTTTGCTGCTGGCTTTGACTAACTTAATCATGCATTCAACCTAAAATAAAGCTTAATAATTTTGCCTAAAACTGATCGTATCACGCAAACCTTACAGTTTTCTTACATCATGCTGAGCCAAGCTTTTAGGTTGCCATATTAAGTATTGCACAAGTAAGGTCATCCACACTAGCCAAGCCGTCCACTAATTATGCGACATAAAATGTGCGCCGCGCATCATCTGCGCCCAACCCATGGCAAATCCTAATAATAGACCCAGCATTAAGCCAATATTTGCATACTTAGGCGCACTATCTCTAAATGCAAAATATATCGCCATCAAGGCAAAACCAGCACTAGCATGGCCCCCAGGAAAACAATGCCCAGGCTTAACGCCCGCTGGCAAACTTGCAAAAAGGGCTACTAAAGGCTGAGTGCCACCGTATTCGAGCAAATTCCACGGGCAATCATGAATACTCAGATGCTTTAATATTGAAATAGTCGCGGTAGAAATGACCATGGCCAAAAATATCCACAACAAGGGTTGCTGGTAAGTCCGACACCAATGCTTTTTAATTTGATGCCGCTCGATGGCAAGGCCAAGTTTTACCCCATATAAGTATAAGCCAAGCACTATTAAGCTAAACGCTATAACCAAATCTTTTAGACCTTGGTGCATGACATTTTCAAGAAAGCCATCTTGCTTTAATGGGAACGCCAGCGCGTGCCCATCATAATAGGGCGCAATCAACAAAGCATCTAAGCCAGTATAAGGATAGACAAAAGCCATTAGCATACCTAGTGCTAATGGCATGAAAAAATGCAACAGCCAAAACCTGAGATTAAATTTGCGTCGCACTACATCCACTACAAATACAAGACGACTGGGAATACCGTCAAAGCCAGCACCAATAAGACCCACTCCATATTCCAGCGCTGTAGCCGTCCTGTAAAATGGCAGTATAAAGCAACAATTGCAGCTAAATAGTAAAGAATATAAAGAATTAGCGCCATCAAAATACCCCTTTTAAACTGAAATGATTAATCAAATTAATTATAGCAAAAACCACAATTATCGCAGGTAAATAATAATAATTATTTACCTGTTTAACATTAGGGACTTTCACATAAGCACTTGCTTTTACTATCGTTTTAGCGTAATTTTCGTTTATTGCTAGGGGTCTATTCAACTTAAGTTACTTTTTAAGAATAGTGAGAAACACCCTTTGAACCTGACGCGGGTTATGCCGCCGTAGGAAAGCATGCAATGTATGCTGGCTAGACTATAGCGCCGTATGCATCTGATGCTTTTCTATGTTAAACAAATATATAGGAACGCACCATGAACGCTACAGATAAAGAGCTGCAAAAAAATCTCACCAAATTTACCGCAAAATTCGATAGCGAAACCGCCCAGATTGACCCCGCGACTACCGTTGCTTTTGCTAATTCTCGCAAAGTCTATATACAAGGGTCTAGCCCAGACATACAAGTACCGTTTCGTGAGATTAGTTTAAGCGATACACCGTCTATGTTTGGCGCAGAAAAGAACCCGCCAGTGATGGTTTATGACACCAGCGGCCCTTACACTGACCCTGCAATTCATATCGATATTCGCAACGGCTTGCCAGCGCTGCGTGCTAAATGGATAGAGGCGCGCAATGATACCGAGCAATTAGATGGCCCTAGCTCAGCATTTGGTCAACAACGCAAAACTGACCCAGCGCTGGCCGAAATGCGTTTTAATTTATTGCGCCTACCACGTCGAGCAAAAAAAGGCATGAACGTCAGCCAGATGCACTATGCGCGTAAAGGCATTATCACGCCAGAAATGGAATATATCGCAATTCGTGAGAATCAACGCCGAGAGAACATTAGCGAGCTGCTACAAACTCAACATCAAGGCCACAATTTTGGCGCGAGCATTCCCAAGGTCATCACCCCAGAATTTGTACGCAGCGAAGTGGCACTTGGTCGGGCCATTATTCCACTCAATATTAATCACCCAGAAATTGAGCCTATGATTATAGGCCGTAATTTCTTAGTAAAAATTAATGCCAATATAGGCAACTCCGCTTTAGGCTCATCCATTTCTGAAGAAGTCGAAAAAATGGTTTGGGGCACCCGCTGGGGTGGTGATACCGTCATGGATTTATCTACAGGCAAAAACATACATGAAACTCGCGAGTGGATAATTCGCAACTCACCTGTGCCGATTGGCACTGTACCCATCTACCAGGCACTAGAAAAAGTAAATGGCAAAGCCGAAGATTTAACTTGGGAGATTTTTCGCGACACCTTGATAGAGCAAGCCGAACAAGGGGTAGATTACTTTACCATTCATGCCGGCGTGCGATTAGCTTATATTCCTATGACGGCAAAACGCATGACAGGCATCGTATCTCGCGGTGGCTCTATCATGGCCAAATGGTGTTTGGCCCACCATCAAGAAAGCTTTTTATACGAGCACTTTGAAGACATTTGTGAAATCATGAAGCAATACGATGTGGCCTTTAGTCTGGGTGACGGCTTACGTCCAGGTTCTATTTATGATGCTAACGATGAGGCGCAATTTGCCGAACTCAAAACACTGGGCGAATTAACACAAATTGCCTGGAAACATGATGTGCAATGCATGATTGAAGGCCCAGGTCATGTGCCTATGCACTTAATTAAAGAAAACATGGACTTGCAACTTGAGCATTGTGGCGAGGCACCTTTCTATACCTTAGGCCCACTCACCACTGACATCGCGCCAGGTTATGACCACATTACCTCTGGCATAGGTGCAGCGATGATAGGCTGGTATGGCTGTGCCATGCTATGTTATGTCACCCCGAAAGAACACCTAGGTTTGCCAGATAAAGAAGACGTGCGGGTTGGCATTATTACCTACAAAATCGCCGCGCATGCTGCCGACCTTGCAAAAGGCCACCCTGGCGCGCAAATTCGCGACAATGCGCTATCCAAAGCCCGCTTTGAATTCCGCTGGGATGATCAGTTTAACCTAGGCCTTGACCCTGAAAAAGCCAAGGAATTTCACGACGAAACGCTACCGCAAGATGGCGCCAAACAAGCCCATTTTTGTTCAATGTGCGGCCCACATTTCTGCTCTATGCGTATCACCCAAGACGTACGTGATTACGCCGAAAAGCTAGGCATTGATGAAAAAGAAGCCCTACAAAAAGGCATGCAAGAAAAATCTATTGAGTTTGTTAAAAAAGGCAGTGAAGTGTACCAAAAGGTTTAAATCAATTGGCATTCATTAAAAAGCCAGCAAACATATTAAACCACCATAAACGTGGCATAGCGCTTAAGTTTTACCGTTTTCGTAGTGCAGGGCTAGGGGCTTTTGCTGCATTTCTGGCGGTACTTGGGCCTGGCCTGCTGGCAGGCCTTTCTGACGATGACCCTGCTGGCATTACCACTTATTCAGTGCTGGGCACTGATCACGGCTATCAGTTCTTATGGATTATTCCCGCTTCAACCATGCTGCTGATTCAATTTCATTTAATGGCTGTGCGTATTGGTGCGGCGACTGGCAAAGGCTTTGTTGGTGTGATTCGGCAGCGCTGGGGGCATGGCTGGGGCTATTTTGCCGTCATTGGCCTACTGTTTGCTAATTTTGGCACTATTTGTGCCGAATACGCAGGTATCTCAGCCGCTGGCTCGCTGGTGGGCATTCCAGCTTGGCTAAGTGCGCCCATCTCTGGCATATTGATCTCAGCGATTGTAGTGATGGGCTCATTTCATCGAGTAGAACGTATTCTGCTCATCATATCGTCCACATTGGCGCTCTATATTGTTGATGGCATTTTAGCTAAGCCTGACTGGTCGATGGTTTGGCACAACTCCATAGTGCCACACATGCCAGTAGATAATATTGGCTGGATTGCAATTGCCGCGACTTTGGGCACGACGTTAGCCCCCTGGGGCTTGGCCTTTATTCAGTCTTACGCCGTTGATAAAAAAATTACCGTGGCCAATTTACGCTGGGAGCGCGTTGATGTGATTATTGGCTCCTTGCTCACTGGCATCATAGGCCTAGCGATTGCTGTGGCTTGTGCGGCAACACTCAATCGGGCAGGCATACATATTAATGACGCTAGCGATGCCGCCGCGGCCTTGCGTCCACTTGCTGGTTCGTTTGCCACGGTATTGTTTGGCGCAGGCCTACTTGGTGCATCTCTGCTGGCAGCGGCCATCGTGCCCCTAGCAACGGCTTATTCTATTGCCGAAGGCATAGGCGCCCCCGCCTCGCTAGATTTAGACTCGCGCCACTTTCAACTATTTTATGCGGCATTTGTTGGTATTACTGTCGCGGCAGTTAGCGTGGTATCGCTGCCGCAATTGCCGCTGATACCGCTCATCTATACCAGCCAAGTGGTCAATGCCGTCATGCTGCCACTGCATGTGATTGCCTTGCACTTGCTGGCAAAAGACGCCAGTATTATGGGAGATGCAAAATCAAGTCCAGCAGCGGTAATGTTAAGTTTGCTGAGTATTGCGCTCATTATTGCCTGCATCTGGGCGCTAGCATCCAGCTGGCTTAACTTAGCTCACTGGCAATGGTTTTAGCTACTGATAAACACATTGATCAACCGTTTTTAACCACTAGCTTGCTCGCACCATGCTAGCCATGCTTAGATAAATGCGCGGTATTTAATAAATCAAAACTTATCGCTTTATTTTGTTAAAATAGCCTGATCAATTAAATCACTGTAGACTATTTTGACTACCCTCAAACTCAACAAAAAACCTGACGATAATTTGCCTAAAGCAAGCAAAACGCCCGTGCGTCGCAGCAATAGCATACAACGAGATCGTTCTATTGCCCAAGCCAACACCCCAATTAAAGCAGAGCAGGCAGAGGCAGACCCTAGCACCCCATTAGCCAGTAAAACTGGGCAACGCAATCACCGCTTTGATGGCAAAGCACACGGCAGCCCTCATAGCGAGGACGTGCCGATTACGACTAAGCCAGCTAGGCCTGCCGGCGTTGATACTCGCACCACGCCGCGCCCCGATAAAAATGAACCGCAATATCGACAAGCACCGCGCCGTGGCGGCAAGGTACGTGACGGTTACGATTCAATTAATACCCCTCAATATGGCTCAGCCGCAAAAGCTGCTTATAAATCTACCGCCATTAGCACAGATTTACCAAGGCTGTCTAAAGTCATGGCAGAGCGTGGTCTTTGTTCACGGCGCGAGGCCGATGAATGGATTATGAACAGCTGGGTGATGGTCGATGGCGTGATTATTGACACGCTGGGCACACGCATTAATCCTGACGCTGAAATTATCATCAGTAGCTACGCGCATGAAGTACAGGCCGAAGCTGTCACAATTATTTTGCACAAGCCTGTGGGTTATGTCAGCGGACAAGCTGAAGATGGCTACGAGCCAGCTATCGTGCTGGTTCATCCTGATAACGAGTGGCTAGATGACCCACTGTTAAATCAGCATCATGCCAAAGAATTTCAACGTAGATTTTTAAACGGCTTAGCCCCAGCAGGCCGCTTGGATATTGATTCTACTGGAATGTTAGTGCTTACTCAAGATGGTCGCATTGCCCGCCACTTAATTGGTGAAGATTCAAGCGTAGAAAAAGAGTACCTGGTGCGAGTTGAAGGCGAATTGACCGACGCTGATATGCAACGGCTTAATTTTGGCCTCAGTTTAGATGGTGAAAAACTCAAACCCGCTAAGGTCAGTTGGCAAAATGAAGATCAATTACGCTTTGTCTTGCGTGAAGGTAAAAAACGGCAAATTCGTCGTATGTGCGAAATGGTCGGCCTACATGTAGTGGGCTTAAAACGGGTGCGTATCGGCAGCGTTAATCTAGGCAAATTGCCCGTTGGGCAATGGCGCTATCTGCGTCATGATGAACGGTTCTAATCAAAAAATCTTCACTATCCAATAATCAATCTAACCAATAAACAATCTAGGCAGATATAAAAGACAAATCTGCTAAAATAACCCAATGGATATCCTATTATTAGTTAAAGCTTTTATACTTGGTTTAGTTGAAGGCGCAACGGAATTTTTACCAATTAGCAGCACTGGTCATTTGATTATAGTCGGCGATTTACTGCACTTTAATGATGAAAAAGGTAAGGTATTTGAAATCGTCATACAGCTGGCCGCCATCTTGGCTGTTTGTTGGGAATACCGGCTGAAGTTAATCGATACCGCCTTGCACATTACCAAGCAAAGCAAAGCGCAACAATTTGTGCTTAATCTATTGCTAGCATTTTTACCAGCGGCCATACTCGGGCTAGCATTTCACAGCGCCATTAAAGAGTATTTGTTCTCACCAATGACCGTCGCTTTGGCCTTAATTACTGGCGGCTTCGCAATTTTGTATATAGAAAAACTGCCACTAAAAACGCCTACCAACAGCATAGACACCCTTAAGCCAGTACAAGCACTAAAAATTGGCTTTGCGCAATCGCTGGCTTTGTTCCCTGGCGTATCTCGTGCTGGGGCTACCATTTTAGGCGGCATGTTGTTTGGCTTAAATAGAAAAACCGCCACAGAGTTTTCTTTTTTTCTAGCCATTCCTGTCATGTTTGCGGCAACTTTTTTAGACGTATACAAAAGTCGAGGTCTATTGTCTTTAGATGATGTCAGCCTTTTTGCTACAGGCTTTATCACGGCCTTTTTATCGGCATTAGTTGCCATACGCTTTTTACTGCGTTTTGTGGCTACACATGATTTCAAAATTTTTGCATGGTATCGCATTATTTTAGGCACGCTGGTTTTGCTATACTTTTGCCTAAAATAACTTCGCCCCCTAGCGTTCATCGTGAGCCTTAGCCTTAAAAATCCGCTTCAATATGCCGCTTATGCGCTAGCTAGCCTATTCACCTTAATAGCACTAGTCATGGCGATCATTTTGGCTACCTTTAACCCTAACGATTACAAACAAAAATTAAGTGATTTAGTGCTGGAAAAAAAAGGTAGAACGCTTAAATTAGCAGGCGATATTAAACTCAATTTTTGGCCAAAAATTGGTGCAGATTTAGGCAAAATCTCACTTTCTGAACAACAAAGTACCCAACAGTTTGCCGCCATAGACGGGGTGAAAGTTTCACTAGCCCTGCTGCCACTACTCAAAAAACAATTTATCGTAGATACCATTTACTTGGATGGGGTAAAAGCAAATATTGTTAAACATAAAGATGGCTCGACTAACTTTGATGATTTACTGACTAACAATGACGAAAAATCTGAGGATATTCAATTTGATATTGACGGCATCCACGTTACTAACGCTCAAGTCAGCTATTTAGATGAGGCCAACAGTGCCGCTTACAGTATTAGCAAGCTTCAGCTGCAATCTGGTCGTATTGCCAGAGCGCTGCCTGTCGATTTAGCGGCAGATTTTAGCGTCAACGCGCAACATTTAGACTTGGCCGCAGACGTGCAAATGAAGGGGCATTTTTTAGTCGACCCTGCAAACCATCACTTTTACGCAAAAGCTTTAACTGCCAGCATTCAAGGCAACGTACTCGGTGGCAAAAATGTTAATCTGAGCTTAACGGGCAATATAGATGCTAAGCCAAAAACACAGGAATTTTTAATTGACCAGCTAAAGTTGCGGGCTTCGGGGCAATTTAACCATGCCAATCTAAGCGCGGAATTAAACGCCCCTCAATTCAACGTATTATCCAATACCGTGCAGAGTAAAAAAGTCAGCGTCAGTTTTATGCAAGAAAAAGCCGGCGATACCTTGACGGCCAACTTAGCCTTGGCTGACCTAAAGGGCTCACCAAAAGCATTTAAAACTATTAGCATGACTGGCGATATTGCCCTGTTACAGGGCAAACGTAAACTCACTAGTGAATTTTCATCGGCGTTTAACGGCAATCTTGATAGTTTGGTTTTTGATTTACCCAAACTAGTGGGTCATATTGAAATAGCAGACCCGAGCCTGCCTAATGGCAGCATACAGGGCAAGTTTGACTTATTGGCTCATGCCGATATTAAAAATGAACTGGTCAGCAGCCATTTTGACTTAGCAAGCGAGCAAACCAACCTAAGCGGCAATGTTGCACTGGCAAGCTTTAATAAGCCTAACGTCAAATTTAACTTAAATGTAGATAAGCTCAATCTTAATCAGTTACTAGCCCAATCCAATCAAGCCAACACGGCAGATAATAGCCGTGCTAAGCCCGCCAGTGTAAGCACACTAAAAAACCTATCGCTCGGTGGCAAGCTCAATATAGGCAGTATTTTGTATCAACAATACCAAATATCAGACCTGCATGTTGACCTTAAAACGGATGGCGAACAACTGGCGCTCAATAGCCTGGATGTCAAAGTCGATGATAGCCGCATTAAAGGCAATTTAGCCATACGACAATTTACCAAACCTATTTACAGCTTTGACTTAGCCATAGATAAGCTTGATGCCGATAGATACCTGACGAAAACTAGCAGCAATAAGACCGCTAGCGACAAACCCATAGACCTCAGTGCGCTAAACAATTTGATAGCTTCAGGCCAAGCCAAAATCGGTTGGCTTAAACTGGCTAATATTAAAGCAGAAAATGTCTATATGGGCTTAAAGATCGAGGGTGGCGACGCACTGCTGTCACCTTTCTCAGCAAATTTATACCAAGGCAGTATGAGCGGTATGCTAAAAGTCGACGCCAGCGGCACGCCTAGCATCAGCTTCAAACAAAGCATGAAAGGCGTATCTATCGCCCCGCTGCTGCTAGATGCGATTAATAACGATATGCTGGCTGGCAAAGGCACAGTTAATATTGATATTACCAGCCAAGGCAATAGCGTCAGCGCACTTAAACAAACGCTGACGGGTTACGCCGCATTTGGGCTAACCGACGGTGCAATTAAGGGGATTGATATTGCAGGCAGTGTGAGAAACTTCAAAACCAAATTAAACCTACTCAAACCTAAAGATAGCATCAATGCAGAGAGCAAGCAAAAAACAGATTTTAGTGAATTGACTGCCACGTTTAACATTAAAAATGGCCTAGCTCACAATGAAGATTTGGCGATGAAAGCACCCATCCTTAGGCTGGCCAAAGGCGATAACCGCGGTGATATTGATATAGCCAATGAAACGATTGATTATTTAGCAAAGCCGACCATAGTCAATACGCTCAAAGGTCAAGAAGGTGCGGATTTAAATGCCTTAGCTGGCTTTGCTATCCCGATAAAAATTACGGGCACATTTGACCATCCAAAATACGCTATAGATTTTGCAAGTATCGCGGCGGCTATCGCAAAATCTAACTTACTCGACAATCTGGGCAATGGCAAAGGCGCTATCGTTAAAGACATACTCGGTGGCAGCAATCAAGTGGACGCGCTAAAAAGTTTGATCAAAAAGAACACTGCTGAACCTGCAAAGCAAGAAAATGATAAGACTCAGACAACTTCAAGCTCAGAAGCGCCGAAGTCGGTTGAAGATCAAATAAAAGAAAAAGCCAGCAATCAACTTAAAAAGTTACTGAAATTTTAAGCACTTTAGTAGACGTATGTTATCCATGGCACACTCTTACCATGGCATTTTTTCAATCTGTATAGGCAAAATAACCGATGTCTGACTTTGCTAGCCGCCTAATTACCTGGCAAAAAATACATGGCCGACATGATTTACCTTGGCAAAATACCGCTGACCCCTATGCGATCTGGGTGTCTGAGATCATGTTGCAACAAACCCAAGTTGCCTCAGCCATAGGCTATTACAGCAAATTTATGCAGCGATTTCCTGATATTGCAGCCTTAGCCCATGCCTCACAAGAGCAAGTGCTGGCATACTGGAGTGGCCTAGGTTATTACTCCAGAGCACGCAATTTACACCATGCTGCGCGTATCATTATCGAGCAGCACCAAGGCGTATTTCCCGATGATTTTCAGGTCATGCAAACGCTGCCTGGCATAGGCCGCTCTACCGCGGCCGCCATTGCCTCTTTCGCCTTCAATCAAGTGCAAACCATATTAGATGGCAACGTCAAGCGTGTATTGGCTAGGCATTTTTTAGTAGAGGGCTGGACTAGTGCGCCTAAAGTTGAAAAAGACTTATGGCAACTCGCCGAGCAATTATTGCCCCAGCAAGACATGGTGGCATATACCCAAGGACTAATGGATTTAGGGGCGACGCTATGCAGCAGAAGTAAGCCCAAATGTAGTAGCTGCCCGCTTATTAAAAGTTGCGCCGCCTATCAACAGCATAGGGTAGCTGACTTACCCACAGCCAAGCCACGTAAAGTGATCCCAGAGAAACACATCACCATGTTGATATTGCTGCATGACGGCAAAGTGATGTTAGAAAAGCGTCCAGCAAGCGGCATTTGGGGCGGTTTATGGAGCTTTCCTGAAACTGAAGCCAATCTTAGCTTTGACAGCATAGTACTTAATCAATTTGAGATTACTGCCAGGACATCACCTCCATTAACTAAGCTTAGTCACACTTTTACGCATTTTAGACTGCATATTCAGCCTCAGCCTATGCAGGTCGCCAGCGTGCCACCTAAAATTAGCGAACCTAAGTATATTTGGCTTAGCATTGAAGATGCCCTGGACGCGGCCATACCAACGCCAATTAGAAAAATTCTTTACACCCTGCTGAAAAATAGCGCTAATCATGCTCAAAAAAAATCGGCCTAAGCCGATTTTTTGTCCTACTTAATGCTATTTTAAAGCTGCTAACTCACGCTAAATCAGATGTCACCCCAGCTTTCTTCCCACATGCAGTGTTTAATTTTATGACGATTAGCAATTAGTTCATCTATGCTAGGTTCATCGTTCAAAGCACGTTTAATAGCCAGTTTAGTCGCCTCGTAATTATTTTTATACATATCAGCTTTATCTAAGTTTTCATCTTTAGCGGCACGCGGGTCTATCCACACCAAGCTAATAATGCATAAATCATTGACTTGGTCTTTTGGAATAATGCCTTCAATCACGCAATCTAAAATGGCATCTGCGGTTGCTGCTTGTACCAAGCCGCCAAACAACTCAATATTTGCGCTATCTTTCAGCGTTACTTTTGGCGCCATCATACAGGCTGGACGAACTAACTGATTTAGATCGCGTACTGCAAACATCGCCGTGTGGCCTTTACTTTGCGCCATCATGTTAGCGAAAGCAGCGCCTACTGGCCCATCCACACTGCCGATTAAAATTTCTGGCATGGCCGCCCCAGTATCTTTGCCTTCTGTATAAATTGTTGCTTCGCCAGCTTTAAATATGATTTTTGACATAAATAATCCTTGAGTAGTCGTCATTGAAAAATAAATTTGTTAATAATTAGATTTTATAGAATCAACATGCTTTAAGCAATTTACTATGCCATAAACTATGGCCTAATCAGATAAAGTTGCATATCCACATGCCATATATTGGCATCCAGATAAGGCTGACCGATGACGACAAAGCCTGCCCGCTGATAAAAACTCACCGCATGCATTTGAGCGGACAAGCTAATCATCTGCCAGCCTTGCTGTTGCTGTAAGCTAATGGCCTTAGTCAGTAGCGCCGACCCTAGGCCAAGGCCTCGCCAGCCTTTGAGCACGGCCATTCTACCTATGCTGCCATTATTCAATAGTCGCGCGCAAGCGATGGGCTTAGCCTGATCATCTAGCACCAGTAGATGGTGCGCTATTTCATCAGCATCATCCCATTCTAGCGCTACAGGCACCTGCTGTTCATCAATAAATACTTGGCTTCTAACTGCACGTAGTGGCTTGTGAGCCTCACGCCATGTTACTTGAGTAATATTAAACTGCTTCATTTTTATCGTTATCATTAAAAAACCAGTAGGCTATATGCTTGCGAATTTAATGCGTTCAGTGCATGATGCAGGCTAATATTTTTTGTAAACTCTAGATAAGGTTAAGTTATGCAACGTTATTTCTCCGCAATAAGCAGAATTTTACTGGCGCAAATTTTTGTGGTTGCGCTATTTATTACAATCTCACAAATTAGCAGCCATCCAGAGGGCTACCAAGCCTATATCAGCTACTTTGCAGCGCATGGTTTACCTGGCGTTTTTGCCCCCATGTCTATTTTTATACAGCTAGTATTTGGACTAGGCCTCATGTTGGGCTACAAAACTAGATTATGCGCCAACGTTTTGGCAGTGTACGCATTATTCATTGCGCTATTTATGAAGCTGCAAGAGCCCGCTGGCTTAATTTTAACCTTGCAATATCTGGCAATTGCTGGCGGTCTATTATTACTATCGTTAAATCCAACTACCGCATGTAGTTTAGATAGCATTAAAAAATAATCATTTGCCTATTTAGCAATGAAAACTGCACCTTAATCAGCTGAAATACATTCAGCTTTTGGGGTGCAGCTTCAAAATAGCAGTCTAGTTAAAGACTAACTACAAATTACTCGTTAGTTTCTGCTTCAGCTCTAGCTTCTGCCGCTGGTGGGTCAATGAGCGCTTTCATGCTCAAACGCACACGCCCTTTTTCATCAGCTTCTACCACTTTCACTTTGACCACATCGCCTTCTTTTAAGAAGTCACTCACCGCATTAACACGTTGATGCGCTATTTGTGAAATGTGCAATAAGCCATCTTTGCCAGGAATTAACGACACAATCGCGCCAAAGTCTAGCAACTTAAGCACAGTACCTTCATAGACATTACCAATTTCGACTTCAGCGGTAATCTCGGCAATACGACGTTGCGCTTCAGCGCCTTGCTCAGAGCTAGTGCAGGCAATTTTTACCGTGCCAGTATCATCAATATCAATCGTTGTGCCTGTTTCTTCAGTGAGTGCGCGAATCACCGCGCCACCTTTACCAATCACATCACGAATTTTCTCAGGGTTGATTTTCATGGTAATGATGCGTGGTGCAAATGCTGACATTTCTGTATTTGCCGTACTCATCGCCGTTTTCATAATACCTAAAATATGCGTGCGGCCTTCTTTTGCTTGCGCTAGCGCCACTTGCATAATTTGTGCGGTAATACCGGTAATTTTAATGTCCATTTGCAAGGCTGTAATACCATCTTCCGTACCCGCTACTTTAAAGTCCATGTCACCTAGATGATCTTCATCACCCAAGATATCTGTTAGCACCGCAACACGATTACCTTCTTTGATTAAGCCCATGGCAATCCCCGCCACATGGTTTTTCATCGGCACGCCAGCATCAATTAAAGCTAAACAGCCGCCACAGACAGACGCCATTGAGCTAGAGCCATTAGATTCTGTGATTTCTGAAACCACACGCATGGTGTAATCAAAGTCAGCTGCATCTGGTAATGCCGCGATTAAAGCACGTTTTGCCAAACGACCATGACCAATTTCGCGGCGTTTTGGCGTACCTACACGGCCAGTTTCGCCAGTAGCATATGGAGGCATGTTGTAGTGCAACATAAAGCGGTCTTTAAACTCGCCTTGTAGCGCGTCTATGACTTGCTCATCACGGCCCGTGCCTAGGGTTGCTACCACCAAGGCTTGCGTCTCACCACGGGTAAACAAGGCTGAACCGTGAGTACGTGGCAATACGCCAGTGCGTATGCTAATTGGACGTACGGTACGAGTATCACGGCCATCAATACGTGGCTCACCATTTAAGATTTGACTGCGTACTGTTTTAGCTTCTAAATTAAAAATTTCATTTTTAATTTTGTTAGCTTCTGTAGTTGAAGTATCTTCAGTAATCAATTCGCCTAATACGCGATTGGTAATTTCTTCTAACTTAGCTGAACGTGCGCCTTTGGCTTTAATCTGAAACGCAGCATTGATATCTGCAGCTGCCAGTGTAGCAACCTTCTCAATCAATACTTGGTCAGGTGCTGGCGCAACCCAATCCCAAGCATCTTTACCAGCCTCAGCGGCTAATTCAGCTATCATGGCTATGACTGCTTGCATTTGCTCGTGGCCATAGACCACAGCGCCTAGCATCACTTCTTCTGACAACTCTTTCGCTTCAGATTCAACCATCATTACCGCGGTTTCTGTCGCCGCAACCACTAAATCTAGCTCAGATGTTTCTAACTGAGCCTTGGTTGGGTTTAATACATATTCATCATTGATATAGCCAACACGTGCCGCGCCTAATGGGCCGAAAAATGGGATGCCAGATAGTGACATAGCGGCAGATGCGCCAATAATTGCCGGAATATCTGAATCAATTTCAGGGTCAGACGACAAGACCGTTGCGACCACTTGCACTTCGTTATAGAAAGCTTCTGGGAATAATGGACGTAATGGGCGGTCAATTAAACGGCTGGTTAATGTTTCTTTTTCTGAAGGACGGCCTTCGCGTTTAAAAAAACCACCTGGGATTTTACCCGCAGCATAAGTTTTTTCCATGTAATCAACTGTTAATGGGAAAAAATCCTGCCCTGCTTTCACTTCTGACTTACTGGTAACAGCCACCAATACCACTGTATCACCATAACTCACCATCACCGCCGCATCGGCTTGACGTGAGATTTCACCTGTTTCAAGGGTGAGCGTATGCGCGCCGTATTGAATACTTTTAGTTACTTTATTAAACATATTTTATCCTTTTCTCTTTTTAATGTTCGTTATTCACAACCCAATAACGAACGCACAATAATGATTTATCTCTATAATTTTTAAGAGCAAATCTTTAAATCCATTTTAACAATGGAATAACAAAAAAGCCGAAGTACTGCTATATGCAGCACTATCGGCTTATTGTTTTAAACACAAAACAACACGTAACAAAGCGCACTGTTTTGCGAATAAATACTTGGGCGCAATTACTTACGAATGCCTAAGCGGCCAATCAATGTTTGATAACGCTCTACGCTTTCACGTTTTAAATAATCTAGCAATTTACGGCGCTGACTCACCATAGCCAATAAACCACGACGTGAGTGGTGATCTTTTTTATTGGTTTTAAAATGTTCAGTTAAGTAAGTAATACGGCTGGTTAAAAGTGCAACTTGCACTTCTGGACTACCAGTATCATTCTTAGCCTGTTGAAATTCACTAACGATTTTAGCGCGTTCTACTGCAGTGGTTGCCATAACTTAATCCTAATATTTAGATGTTTTGCGTCAATGTAAATGTAGCCCTTAATGCCAGACCACTAATACATTCATTTGCATGAGCCGCGCATTATAGGCATAAATCAATGATTTATCAATCATTTTTTACAAAATTCACTATAAATCTTTATGCACGATTAAGCGCCTAGGTGCAATTTTTCCATCACTTTGTTGCTCGCCTAAGCCTAAAAACTCAGCCTGCTCGTTATACAGCCTGATTAAACCTTGAGGCATACTGCCAGTTTGCCATATCGCTTGACCTTGCTGCATATAAAAGCTGCTATCTGCGTCTAAGGTGATGGCGGGCAAGTGCTGTACCGCGCTATCTACTGGCAATAGCAATAATGCACGCTGAGTAGGCGGCATCGCCTCAAATTGGTCTAAAGTGATGGCTTGCAAGATGTCATAATTCGCAGTCTGCGTTCTGCGTAAGCCTATTAAATGGGCACCACAGCCCAATTGCGCGCCTATATCTTCAGCTAAGGTGCGAATATAGGTGCCCTTGCTACACTTTACCGTGATATTAGCAATATCTTTATCTAAGGCATTAATTTCAATATTATGAATAGTCACCGTGCGTGCTGCCCGCTCAATTTCTATACCCGCTCTGGCGTATTCATACATCGCCTTGCCCTCATGCTTTAGGGCTGAATACATAGGTGGAATTTGGTTGATAAGCCCTAAAAATTGACAGCAGACTTGCTCAAGCTGCATTTTGCTCACATTGGCTTCTTTGACTGCTAGTACCACGCCCTCGGCATCGCCAGTGTTGGTGGTAATACCAAATTTGATGGTAGCGATATAAGTCTTGTCTGCATCTGTTAAAAAGTGTGCAAATTTAGTGGCTTCGCCAAAACACAACGGCAATAAGCCTGTTGCTAGCGGGTCTAAGGTGCCAGTATGGCCCGCCTTTGCCGCCTGATAGTGCAATTTTATTTTTTGTAAGGCTTGGTTAGATGAATAGCCTAATGGCTTATCTAACAACAGCACACCACTGATATTTTTTTTAGGTCTTCTATACTGCAAGGGCTAAGCTTTTAAGACTAAGTGCAATGAATTACACTTATTTTTTATCAGGATTCGACGCTAATGCCTCATCAATCAATTTTGACATCATCATGCCATTGTCAATAGAAGCATCATAGACAAAATGTAATTGTGGTACGGTTCTAAGCAACATGCGCTTAGCCAGCTGTGTGCGTAAGTAGCCCGCTGACTTTTCTAGGCCTTGCTGCAAACTATCGCTGGCTTTGCTGGCGCTATAAAATATCTTTGCATGGGCCATGTCACCCGTCACTTCAACAGCCGTAATCGTCACCATGCCCACGCGCGGGTCTTTCACTTCAAATTGCAGCAAGTCCGCCAGTTCACGCTGCATTTGTTCAGCAACACGGTGACTACGTGAAAACTCTTTAGCCATTATAAAGTACGTGCCACTTCAATAATTTCATAGACTTCAAGGATGTCGCCAACCTCGATGTCATTGAAATTTTTCAGTGATAAGCCGCACTCAAAGTTGTTTTTCACTTCTTTCACATCATCTTTAAAGCGTTTGAGTGAATCTAATTCACCCGTATGAATAATCACATTAGCCCGCAACACACGTACTCTTGAGTTACGTTTAATCATGCCATCTTGCACATAACAACCAGCAATCGCACCCACTTTAGAAATACGGAATACTTCACGGATCTCTACAGTACCTATCATGCTTTCTTGCTGCTCTGGCGCTAACATGCCGCCTAAAGCGGCTTTAATCTCATCTACCGCTTCATAAATAATGTTGTAGTAACGCACATCAACGCCTAGGGTTTCTATCAGCTTACGTGCGCCAGAATCCGCACGAACGTTAAAGCCTATCAACACCCCTTTAGAAGCCGCTGCCAAATTCACGTCAGACTCGCTAATAGCCCCCACGCCAGTGTGAATGATATTGACTTTCACTTCTGAAGTAGACAATTTTTGTAAGCTAGTTGCCAACGCTTCGTATGAACCTTGCACATCCGATTTAATAATCAAGCCTAGCGTTTGCGCCACACCTTCACCCATTTGATCAAACATATTTTCTAACTTGGCTGCTTGCTGTTTAGCCAGCTTAACATCGCGGAATTTACCTTGGCGGAAGTTAGCAATCTCACGCGCTTTACGCTCGTCATTGAGCACTATCATCTCTTCACCTGCACTTGGCACATCAGACAGGCCTTGTATTTCTACTGGCATGGATGGGCCAGCTTCTTGAATATCTTTACCAGATTCGTCTAACATGGCGCGAACCTTACCAAAGGTCGTACCCGCCAAAATCATATCACCACGCTTCAAAGTGCCAGATGTGACTAAAATAGTCGCCACTGAACCGCGACCTTTATCTAAACGGCCTTCAATTACCAAGCCTTTAGCTGGCGTATTTTTAGGCGCTTGCAGCTCTAGTATTTCTGCTTGCAATAACACCGCTTCTAATAGCTGATCTATGCCTTGGCCTGTTTTAGCAGAAACTTCTCTAAACATCACATCGCCACCAAACTCTTCTGGCACAACTTCTTGGGCAACCAACTCCATTTTCACGCGCTCAGGCTCTGCCCCTGGCTTATCAATCTTATTGATAGCCACCACCAGCGGCACACCAGCAGCTTTGGCATGGTGAATCGCTTCTATGGTCTGTGGCATCACGCCATCATCGGCAGAAACCACCAAAATCACCACATCGGTGGCTTTAGCGCCCCGTGCACGCATGGCGGTAAACGCCTCATGGCCTGGGGTATCTAAGAAAGTGACCATACCACGTGGTGTTTCTACGTGGTATGCGCCTATATGCTGGGTAATGCCACCAGCCTCGCCTGAAGCCACACGGCTACGACGAATATAATCCAGCAATGAGGTTTTACCATGGTCAACGTGACCCATCACCGTCACCACAGGAGGTCTGGCCTCCATAATAGCGGCAGCATGTTCGGCTTCTTCTACAAAAGTATCAGGGTCATTGGGTGCAGCGGCTGAGGCTTTATGGCCCATTTCTTCTACGATAATGATCGCTGTTTCTTGGTCTAGCACCTGGTTGATGGTCACCATCATGCCCATGCCCATTAATGTTTTAATGACTTCGCCAGATTTCACGGCCATTTTATGAGCCAATTCTGCCACAGTAATGGTTTCTGGTACCAGCACTTCATATACTATGGCCTCAGTAGGCGCATTAAAGGCGTGTTGTGCATCATCGTCAGATTGATGTCTATGTTTGCCGCCCTTAGGTGCGCGCCAACCTGGCTTACCCGCAGTCACATCACCCCTTGTTTTTAGTCCGCGTTTTTTGTTTTCTGCATCAGTCCATTCTTTATTGTTGCCTTTGCCTTTTTTGGCCTCTTTAGTCGCAACAGACTTAACGCCACCCTCTTTAACTACGGGTTTATGTAAGGTACCTTCTGATAGTTTTGCAGCTTTAGCTTTGGCAAGTTCGACTTCAGCCACTTTTTTGGCTTCTTCGTCCAAACGGCGTTGAGCAAGTTCTTGTTTTTTTCGCCTATCCTCGGCTTGCATGGCGGCTAGCGTTGAATGCCTTTTAGCCTCTTGCTCGCGCAAGGCAATTTCATCTGCACCCAACAAATCTTTACGATTAATGGTTTTAGCGACCAGTGGTTCAACAATTTCAGCCGCCTCAATCGCTAGCGCTTCATCAATAACAGCAACAGGCACAGCAGGTTCGCTAGCTGGCTCAACAAGCTCAATAATTTCTGGCAGCACTACAGGTGCTATTGCTGGCATTTCAACAGCGGTGGTGGCTTCTTGAACCGCACTTTCTTCTGTTTCTTCTACCAGCGGCGTTTCTAGTGGCTGCTCAATCACACGTTTTTTACGCACTTCCACTTGTATGGTTCTAGCCTTACCCGTGATATCGGTTTTTTTAATTTCAGAACTGGATTTACGTGTCAAAGTAATTTTATTTTTAGGCGCAAGCGTACCGTGTTCTTTACGCAAGTGATCCAACAAGGCAGCTTTATCAGCCTCACTTAATTGGTCGTCTGCTGTCGACTTATTTACCCCAGCGCTTTTTAGCTGCTCTAATAGCAATGCGGTGGGCAGCTTTAATTCGCTAGCAAATTGTTCTACGGTTGTTTGTGCCATCTTGTTGCTCCAGTGTTCTTTTCTAAGCTTTATTGCTTAGCGCTACTACTTATTGCTTTAGTCTTTTTATACCTAATCATAGTTTCAAACGCACTATTTAAACCAAGGTGCGCGTGCTGTCATAATTAATGTTTTAGCACGCTCATCATCCATTTGCGTGAGCTCAACCAATTCATCAACCGCTAATTCAGCCAAATCATCCATAGTTGCCACGCCTTTTGAAGCCAATAAATGTGCAGTAGCATCATCCATGCCTTCCATAGTGAGCAAGTCTTGTGCTGCTTCATCTACGCTTTCTTCTTTGGCTATTGCCTCAGTCAGCAGTGCAGCTCGCGCGCGTTTACGTAGCTCCTCTATGGTATCTTCATCAAATGCTTCAATTTCGTTCATTTCGGCCAATGGCACGTAAGCGATTTCTTCTAAGGTGCTAAAGCCTTCTTGTACCAAAATTTCTGCAACCTCTGCATCCACGTCTAACTTATCCATAAACAGCTGACTAACCCCAGAAAACTCATCTTGATTTTTCTGCGCTGCTTGGTCTACTGTCAGAATATTTAAAGTCCAACCCGTTAATTCTGAAGCCAAACGTACATTCTGTCCGTTACGGCCTATCGCTAATGCCAACTGCTCTTCGTCCACCACCACGTCCATGCTATGGCTATCCTCATCCACAACGATACTAGTCACTTCGGCTGGCGACATTGCATTAATCACAAACTGTGCTGGCTCTATACTCCACAACACAATATCTACGCGCTCCCCAGCCAATTCGCCAGTAACCGCCTGAACACGTGAACCACGCATCCCTACGCACGTGCCGACAGGGTCTATGCGCTGATCATTCGATTTCACAGCAATTTTTGAACGCAAACCAGGGTCGCGCGCAGCTGCGCGAATTTCTAACAGGCCTTCTTCAATTTCTGGCACTTCTAACTCAAATAAGCGCACCAAAAAATCTGGCGTGATACGCGATAAAATGAGCTGTGGCCCACGGCCACCTCGCTCAATACGTGACAGAAACGCACGAACCCTATCACCTACCCGTAAATTTTCTTTAGGTATCATTTGCTCACGTGGCAATAATGATTCTATGCGGCCCACTTCAATAATCGCATTACCTTTTTCCATACGCTTAATGACACCTGTGACCAGCTTTTCATCACGCGCCAAAAAGTCTTCTAATATTTGCTCACGCTCGGCTTCACGCACTTTTTGTAGTATCACTTGTTTCGCTGCCTGCGCGCCGATACGGCCAAAAGCAATGCTCTCTAGCGGCTCTTCATAATAATCGCCTATATTCAGGCCTACCGCATGCTCGCTCTCTTCATCGATTTGATAGTTAGAATTTTCTAACAAATCATATTCCACATACTGCCAGCGCCTAAAGGTTTCATATTCACCCGTCTCGCGATTAATCGCCACACGCACATCGGCATCATCATGATGTTTTTTCTTGGTGGCTGAAGCCAAGGCTAGCTCAAGCGCAACAAAAATAACTTCTTTGGTCACGTTTTTTTCATGCGCTAAAGCATCTACCAATAATAAAATTTCACGACTCATGTTGCTCTCCAGCTATCAATTTGCAGATGATCTGCATTATTAAATTAAATTTTTCCAGTTAAAACTAGATTTAAAACTACCTATTAATACACTTAACTACTTTTTTAAAACACTGGGCTTAGGCGCGATTTATCAATATTACTGATGGCTATTTTATGTATCACGCCATCACATTCAAGCAATAATAGTCCCGCCTCTACCCCACGTATCAAGCCCAAAAAATTCTTTTTTGTGATCTTTTCTTCTTTTTTATCTTTTGCGTTGATCAGCAACTCAATCACTGGCACGCGCAATTTAACCGTTGCACGTTCACCAATAAACCGTATAAAACTGGCCTCAGTTTTCAACACTCTATCCATACCAGGCGATGAAACCTCTAACCTATCATAATCAATATCGTTTTCAACGGCCAACAAGTTACCCAATTGATTACTCACCAAACTACAATCATCAATATTGACGCTATCCTTAACATCTTTAGGATTGAGCTTATCAATAAAAACGCGCAACAACTTACCTCGGTTAGAAATCTCCAAATCAACCAGCTCAAAGCCTAACTGCGTCACCGCTGTTTCTATCAATGTATGCAAATCTTGCATGTTTATTTAATCCTCAAATCACCACAAGCCAAACCACTCGTATAAGTTGCAGAAACAAAAAATGGGCACAAAGCCCATCGAAATTTTCTGCGTTCATTATACCAATGAATTCAATGAATTGGAACCACTGGCTACAATTCATTACTATGCTATTTAAGCACTTTTACCTAAAAACAGCGGATAACCCGCCTACAAACTAAAAACCCCCACTACTTTCATAGAGGGGGTTTAGCAGACCATCTTTCGACGGTACAAATAAATAGCTTGGCAGTGACCTACTTTCGCATGCAAAAAGCATA
>CAIRBH010000009.1 GCA_903876765.1 uncultured Pseudomonadota bacterium
ATTGAACACCTGATCTAGTAAGGCATAAACCATTGTCTAAGCTATTGATTTATATCATTTTTCCAGCTTCTAAGGCGTAGGTCGCACGTTCGAATCGTGCTGGGCAGGCCAAACTCCTCACTATTTAATGTTGTCTCAGGCTTATGTATTGGCTCGATTGTGGCTAATCATGGATGAGCTTGTCTAGCGTTTGGTTCAGCCTGGTCTAGCGTGGGTTGATCCAGTCAACTATGCGCAACCCTGCGACTGGGACAGGCTAGATGAAATTTTGACCCTGGCGATTTAGTGTCGGTTTAACCCGACTGTAGGGTGGGGGAGCGATCTATCTTACTGCCCCACGTACTAACTCCATTAAATAATGATTTCTCAATCAATGCTTACATTGGCATTTTTAGCAATCTTGCCCCATTTATCAGTTTCATCTTTGACGTACTGAATAAATTGTTTTTGTGTAGCGGGTCCAACATCTGCGCCTTGATTTGCCCAAAGCGTTTTAATTTCGGGTGCATTTAATGCCTTAGTTGTGGCTACAAATATTTTGTCTTGAATGATCTGAGGTGTTCCTGAAGGTACCCAAAATCCATACCAAGAAATAGATTCAAACCCAGGTACTCCTGCCTGCGCCATTGTGGGTATATCAGGAAAAGCTGGCGAGCGCTTTGGCGATGTAACGGCTAAAGCTCGAATCGATCCCGCTCGAATATAAGAAGCGGCACTGCCAAGTCCTTCAAAAATCAGATCAACTTCACCACCCATGAGGGCGACCATTGCAGGTCCGGATCCCTTATACGGCACATGTACAAGAGAGGTGCCGGTTAATTTATTAAAAATCTCTCCAGCAAGATGTCTTGTAGTCCCATTGCCAGAAGAGCCGTAGTTGACTTTGCCCGGGTTATTTTTTGAATAGCTAATTAATTCTTTTACAGAAGTAATGGGTAACTTGTTATTCACCACTAAAACGTCTGGAACAAAAGCTACCCCACGAATAGCAATTAAATCTTTATCAAGGTTGTACGAGAGATTTTTATAGATACTTTCAGCAACAGTATGATGAACTGCCCCCATTAGGATGGTGTAACCATCGGATGGTGCTTTTGCAGCGATGGCCGCACCAATGGTGCCCCCAGCACCACCTTTACTTTCCACAATGACCTGTTGCCCAAGTTCTTTGGAAAGCTGAGCAGCAAGAGGCCTTGCAAAGGTATCCGTTCCGCCACCAGGAGGAAATGGAACAATCAGATGAATGGGTTTATCGGGCCAGCTTTGTGCTCCAACGTTAAAAGTAAGCATGGAAAGCGCTATTGCAAGGACCACAATGAGAAAAGCTCTAAGTTGAGTGGAAAGATAGGTCATATACCCTCTTTTAAAAAGTGGTGTGTAGTAGTCCATTCTCATTAAGATTTGTGACATTTAAGTGACCGATCTAATGGGTATATATTGTTGTATACACCTACTTTACTAAACGAGATTGAAAATGGCCTCATCTATCTTAACTAAAGCCGTTCAAGTGAATGGAACAAGCTATCAATGGCCTAAAAAACCTACTGTATTAGTTTGTATTGATGGAGGAGACCCTGAATACCTCCAGCAGCTATTGGCTGAGGGTGCAATCCCCAATATCGCTCGGTTTATCAAGCATGGTTTTAGTACGGTGGCTGATGGCACGATGCCTAGCTTTACGTGTCCTAACAATATGTCCATTATTACTGGTACTCCCGCTTCTAAACATGGCATCTCAGGTAACTACTACTTAGATACTAAAACGTGGGAGCCAGTAGTGATGACTGGCCCTGAATTGCTTAGAGGCGACACCATTTTGGCAAAATTTGCCGATGCTGGTGCTAAGGTCATTTCAATTACTGCTAAAGATAAATTACGTAAGCAGCTAAGTAAAAATCTAGATATCTCAAAAGGTAATATTTCTTTTTCCTCTGAATTTGCAAGCAAATGCAGCCTTCAAGAAAATGGTATTGAAAATGTATTGGAGTTGGTGGGCATGTCAGAGCCTAATGTCTATTCCATGGAGCTCTCTTTATTTGTATTGAAAGCGGGAATTAAACTCTTAGAGCGTGAAAAGCCTGATTTGATGTACCTCTCTTTAACGGACTGGGTGCAACACAAGTACGCTCCTAATGATCCTGAGGCCAAGCGTTTTTACCAAGAATTAGATCAATGCTTCGGTGAGCTAGATCAGTTAGGCGCCGTAGTTGGTCTAACTGCTGACCATGGTATGAGCGATAAATCAAATACAGAAGGCAAGCCCAACGTCATTTGGCTCCAAGATATATTAGATAAAAAATTAGGTAAAGATGATGTACAGGTAGTCTGCCCGATTACTGATGCCTACGTTGGGCATCATGGTGCATTGGGTGGCTTTGTTAGGGTTTGGTGCCGTGGTAAAGCCACTCCTCAAGAAGTGATTGAAGCGATTGCTGGAGTCGACGGTATAGAGCAGGCTTTAGATAAAGAAAACATTTGTAAATTATTTGATCTTCCACCTGATCGAGAAGGTGATGTAGCAGTCATTGCCAGAAAAGATGTTTGTATTGGGTCTTCTGCAAGCAATCATGAACTTTCTGGTC
>CAIRBH010000010.1 GCA_903876765.1 uncultured Pseudomonadota bacterium
GAATTCTCCTGTTATTTCTACTAAACTGAGCTTAAGCTCGGTTTAAATGCGGCGTTTTTTAGGTGGACGGCAGCCGTTATGAGGTACTGGCGTCACATCGGTTATGCTGGTAATTTTAAAACCAGCTGCATTAAGTGCGCGCACTGCAGATTCACGACCTGGGCCTGGGCCTTTAATACGCACTTCTAAATTTTTCACACCATTTTCTTGTGCTGATTTACCAGCAACTTCTGCGGCAACTTGGGCTGCAAATGGGGTACTTTTACGTGAGCCTTTAAAACCTTGGCCACCTGAAGTTGCCCATGACAGGGCATTACCCTGACGGTCTGTGATGGTGATGATGGTATTGTTAAAAGAAGCATGTACGTGAGCGATGCCCTCTGCAATGTTCTTTTTAACTTTTTTTCTTACGCGTACATTAGCTTTTGCCATGTTGCACTTTCCTTACCAATAAATCGTACTAGAATTTGTATAACTAAAAACTTAAAGCTTTTAGTTTAGTTTACTTAGATTGCTTAATTGCTTTAACTGGACCTTTACGCGTACGTGCATTTGTTTTTGTACGTTGACCGCGAACTGGTAAACCACGACGATGACGCACACCGCGATAGCAATTCAAATCCATTAAGCGCTTGATATTCATTGATACTTCACGGCGTAAATCGCCTTCAACTTTTTCTTTAGCAACTTCATCACGCAACTTATCTACGTCTGCGTCATTTAAATCTTTCATTTTCGCTGTTGGCAATACGCCAGCTGCAGCACATATTTTTTGTGCTGTATTACGACCAATACCAAAAATTGCAGTTAATGCAATTTCGGCGTGCTTGTTATTTGGGATGTTTACCCCTGCTATACGTGCCATACCTACTCCAAAATTTAGGTTTACCTAAAAATCTACCGGCTTTAAAAGGCCGAGGATTTTAACAGCAAAACCAATTTTTATCAATTAGCTTATCTTCTGATCACATTAATGCTTGCGACCATCTTAATTAGAGCGATCTAAAAAAACTCTAATTTGGTTAATTTAAATCAATTAACCTTGGCGTTGTTTGTGACGTGGATCTGTACAAATAATACGTACTACGCCACGACGACGCACAACCTTACAATGACGACATAATGCTTTTACTGATGCACGAACTCTCATTTATAACTCCATTACTTCTTAAACTACAGTTTCTTAAATTGCCACTTATAAAACTATTTCGCGTTTTGCGCATTGCCTTTAAAGTTAGCCTTTTTTAGCAAGCCCTCATATTGATTTGACATCAAATGCGATTGTACTTGCGTCATAAAATCCATGGTCACCACAACAATAATTAACAATGAAGTACCGCCAAAGTAAAACGGCGTATTAAATTTCAAAATCAAGAACTCTGGCAACAAACATACCAAGGTAATGTAAGCGGCACCTACCATGGTTAAGCGACCCATAATACGGTCTATATATTTTGCAGTTTGTTCTCCAGGACGTATGCCCGGAACAAACGCACCACTTTTCTTCAAGTTATCGGCAGTATCTTTTGGATTGAACTGCAATGCAGTATAGAAAAAACAAAAGAATACAATCGCTGATGCAAAAAATAAGATGTAAATTGGCTGACCTGGTGATAACGCAGCCGCCACATCTTTTAACCAATACATACTTTCTTTACTACCAAACCAGCCAGCCATAGTGGCTGGGAATAAAATAATACTTGACGCGAATATTGGCGGTATAACCCCAGCCATATTTAACTTCAGTGGCAAATGCGTAGTCTGTCCACCGTAGACCTTATTACCTACTTGGCGCTTCGCATAATTCACCGTAATCTTGCGTTGGCCGCGCTCAACAAAAACAACAAGCGCCGTTACTAATACTGTGGCAACTAACAAGAAAAATGCCAATGGTACGCTAAAAGCACCCGTATTGACCATTTCGGCAGTTGACCCCAATGCTCTTGGTAAGCCAGCGACTATCCCAGCAAAAATGATAATTGAAATACCATTGCCTATGCCACGCTCCGTAATTTGCTCACCTAACCACATTAAAAACATGGTGCCACTTACCAGCGTAATCACTGCCGTCAATCTAAAAGCCATACCAGGGTCTAACACGAGCCCAGCCTGAGATTCAAGCGCAATAGCAATACCTAAGGCCTGAAAAGTAGCCAATACAACTGTGCCGTAACGGGTATATTTAGTAATCGTCCTTCTACCCGCTTCACCTTCTTTTTTTAACTGCTCCATCTTAGGAGAAACAGTCGCCATCAACTGCATAATAATTGATGAAGAAATGTAAGGCATAATGCCTAAAGCAAATACCGTAAATCGTTTAAGCGCACCACCCGAAAACATGTTGAACATGCCAAGTATGCCGCCACTTTGAGATTCAAATAATTTTGCCAACACATCAGGATCAATACCAGGTACAGGAATGTGCGAACCTAAACGATAAACCACAAGCGCACCCAAAACAAAAAACAGGCGGCTTTTAAGTTCGCCCATTTTTGATGCTGTTTTTAATAAACCGTCTTGTGCCAAAATAGCCTCTTAAGCTGCTTCTAAAATCTTGCCGCCAGCCGCTTCAACTGCGGCGCGAGCGCCTTTAGTCAAAAGTAGACCTTGAATACTAAACTTAGCTGTTACATCGCCTGATAAGAAAATCTTAGCGTTCGTTACTGTGCCAGATACAATATTTGCTGCTTTTAATGCTAACAAGTCTATGACTTCATTAGGAATTAAAGACAACTCACTGGTACGTACGTGTGCAGTTTTTGCTTTTGTCATGGATTTAAAACCACGCTTAGGCAAGCGGCGTTGAATTGGCATTTGACCGCCTTCAAAACCAACTTTATGAAAACCGCCTGTACGAGATTTTTGGCCTTTATGGCCGCGACCTGAGGTTTTACCGAAACCAGAACCAATACCACGACCTACGCGGCGACGTTCTTTTTTAGCGCCTTCTGCAGGCTTAATTGTATTTAACTGCATTATCCCTCTACCTTTACCAGATAGTTAACAGCATTAATCATGCCGCGAATTGCTGGTGTATCTTGCAACTCAACTGTATGACGTATACGGCGTAAACCTAAACCTCTAACAGTTGCTTTATGCGCTTCAATACGACCAATGGTACTTTTTACTAGGGTCACCTTAATGGTTGACACATCTTTTTTTGCTTTAGCCATGATTAGCCTCTAATTTCTTCAACAGATTTACCGCGCTTAGCTGCGATTTCTGCTGGTGTATTCATTGATTCCAAGCCATTTAAGGTTGCACGCACTAAGTTGTAAGGGTTAGTAGAACCAATACATTTAGCAACAACGTTTGTTACACCCATCACCTCAAAAATCGCGCGCATTGCGCCACCAGCAATAATGCCAGTACCTTCTGAAGCTGGTTGAATAAACACTTTGGCAGCGCCGTGTACGCCAGTAACTGCATGATGCAAAGTACCGTTTGTTAAATTAATTTTCAACATGCCACGACGCGCTTCATCCATAGCTTTTTGTACAGCTACTGGCACTTCACGCGCTTTACCCTTACCCATGCCAACAGCACCGTCGCCATCGCCAACTACTGTAAGAGCTGCAAAACTCATAATGCGACCACCTTTAACCGTTTTACTAACACGATTAACTGCAATCATTTTTTCGCGCAAACCATCAGTCTGCTGCTGTTGCTGTTCCATTTCTCTCGCCATCATTAACCTCTTAAGCAATCAGACCAATTAGAAGGACAAGCCGTTTTCACGCGCGGCATCTGCCAACGCTTTAATACGACCATGATATTTATAACCTGAGCGATCAAAAGCCACGGTTGTTACGCCTGCTTTCTTAGCTTTTTGTGCAATTAACTTACCAATTAAAGCCGCAGCTTCAATGTTGCCACCATTTTTCAGGTTTTTACGAACGTCGGCTTCTACTGTTGAAGCACTAACAATTACCTTATCACCCGTTTCAGCGATAATTTGTGCATAAATGTGCGTATTAGTACGATGCACACTTAAGCGAGTAACTTTTAGCTCTGCAATTTTGGCACGGGTTTTACGTGCACGACGCAAGCGATTATTTACGTTGTTCATTTTTTAAGCCTTATTTCTTTTTGGTTTCTTTAATTGCAACAACTTCATCAGCATAGCGCACACCCTTGCCCTTGTATGGCTCTGGTGAACGATAAGCACGAATCTGTGCAGCTACTTGGCCTATCACCTGCTTATCAACACCAGTCAGTAAAATTTCTGTTGGTGTGGCTGTAGCAACGGTGACGCCTGCTGGCATTTTGTGATTGATAGGATGCGAATAACCTAACTCTAAGTTTAATACCGCACCTTGTGCAGCCGCTTTGTAACCAACACCAACCAGTGTTAATTTACGCGTAAAACCTTGAGAGACGCCATGCACCATATTTGCCACTAAAGCACGCAAAGTACCAGACATTGCACGAGAGTGACGCGCATCACTAGATGCTTCAAAGGTTATGGTTTCACCTTCACGTTTAAGCACAACTGCACTTGTTAATGGATGTGACAACTTACCTAAAGGACCACTGACGTTAATTGAATCAGCACTTAACACTACTTCAACTTTAGCAGGAATAGCGACTGGATTTTTAGCAACACGTGACATTTGCTTCTCCTTAAGCCACTACACAAAGCACTTCACCACCGATACCGGCAGCTTGGGCTTTACGATCTGTCATTACACCCTTAGATGTAGACATAATCGTCACACCAAGGCCATTCATTACTTTAGGAATCTCTTGAGACCCTTTATATACACGCAAACCAGGTTTACTAATTCGCTGTATACGCTCGATTACAGGGCGTCCAGCGTAGTATTTCAAACTAATCGTTAAAGTAGCTTTACTACCTTCAGTTTGCACTGCAAAATCTTCTACATAACCTTCTTCTTTAAGCACGCTAGCAATCGCAGTCTTAACATTAGAAGATGGCATAGTAACAACTGACTTATTAACCATTTGCGCATTACGAATGCGGGTTAACATATCAGCAATTGGATCACTCATACTCATAGCTATTTTACCCCTATTACCAGCTGGCTTTGGTGACGCCTGGCACTTGGCCACTCATCATCAAATCGCGCAATTTACTACGCCCAATACCGAATTTACTAAACACACCACGTGGGCGACCAGTTAAAGCACAACGATTA
>CAIRBH010000011.1 GCA_903876765.1 uncultured Pseudomonadota bacterium
GATGCAGGCGGCGACGATTTATTCGCTCATTTCTCAGCAATCGTTGATAGCGGTTACAAAAGCTTGAAAGAAAATGATCGCGTAAGTTTTGATGTTACAGACGGACCAAAAGGTAAACAAGCTTCTAACATCCAGAAAGTTTAAGTTACTCAGCATCCAAAAAAATGGCCCTTAATTGGGTCATTTTTTTTGCCTAAATTTACCAACATTATTTGCCGAATAAACCCTAGGTTACTTTATGAATATGACCATAACAGATTTCGTAGGCTATCTATCCGCCTTCTTAACCACGCTGGCCTTTGTGCCACAAGCCCTACAGTCTTGGCAAACACGAGATTTATCTGGTGTATCACTGCCCATGTACAGCTTATTTAGCCTAGGCGTTGCTGGCTGGCTAGTGTATGGGTTGATGATAGCTAGCTGGCCTATTATCTTGGCCAATAGCATTACCTTGATGCTGGCCTGTGTAGTGCTTTACCTAAAACTCACGCATAAACACTAGCGCAGAAGCAAAGCTTTTTAGTGTTTAGCCAAAAATCCTAGCGAGATAAGCGCTTGTTGTAATTTATCTGCAACCGCACGATAACCCTCAGCATTAGGGTGTATTGGGTCAGACTTTAATGCATTATTGCCCAGCACTTCGGCGAACACATCCTCAACTAAGGGTGTTGCAGTTTCTTCGGCAATTTTCTGATAAATCGGGTGGTCGGATAAATGTCCTATGGCAGCGCCAAATGGGCTGAATTCTGGTATTGCTAATAATAATGACGGGATCTTACGTGCCTTAGCTTGCGCTAATATCGCTTTTAAATTTTGTGCCGTATCATTTACTGGCAGCTGATGAATAAAATCATTACCACCAAGTTCTACGATGAGTAAATCAATTTTATCCTCAGCTAAAATCGCTGGCAAATGCTCTAAACCATTCGCCGAGGTATTGCCAGGCACGCCAGCATTGACAATATGCCAACCTGTCTTACTGGCCAGTATGCTAGGATAATCTTCGCCAGCATTTGCCCCTGTGCCATAGGTCAGACTATCTCCCAAAATAACTACCCTAGCATGGGCTGGCATAGCCTTAAAATACGCATCACGTCCACAAGCGGCAACTTGCATCAACAAGCTAATAATGATTAGTAGCTTACTCATAAACTATCAAGCTGAGATGAATGTATATAGCTACTTGGGTAGGGCATACACCATAATATTATCGCCTGCGGTATAGCCAAAAATAGCATTGCCGCCCGCAGCAACTGCGACATATTGTACGCCGTCAATTTGATAGCTAATCGGCGGCGCATTGACACCAGCGTCAACCTTAGTTTGCCACAGCAATGCCCCAGTTTGGCTGTTATACGCGTTAAAGTTGCCATTGCCCTCGCCCATGAACAATAAGCCAGCGCGCGTTGCAAGCAAGCCTCCCATCAATGGTTGATCGGTTTTCACTTGCCAACGCATTTTCCCCGTTGCTAAATTGATGGCAGATATAACGCCCCAACGCGGGTCTGTGGTGGGTTCAGAAGAAGCATAGCGAATAGCAGCAATATCGCCGCTTGCAGGCTCTTCTACCAAAGTATATTTAATCGGGGCATGTATGCCCGCCACATAACTGGTTTGAGTCGCTTCGTCTAAGCTGCTAGGACTCCAATTAGAGCCGCCTAATATGCCTGGATAAAGCACTGTGCCTTCTTTAGTGGCTTTAGCAAATAAGTTCTTTTGTGGCACAAAAGCTTCTGACTTCATCAAGAGCTTGCCAGTCGCCCTGTCGTTCACATAATACCAACCGGTTTTGCTAGCTTGACCTACGGCCGCAATATTTTGACCAGCTGCTTGATAGTCAAATAATACTGGCGGACTGGCTAAATCGTAGCCCCAAACATCATGCGGCACTTGCTGGTAATGCCATTTTAATTTACCCGTTTCAGTATCTAATGCCACCAACGATACGGTGTACAAATTATCGCCAGGCCGTGAAATATCATTCATTTGCGGCGATGGGTTGCCTGTGCCAAAGAATAGCGTATGGCTGTGGATGTCAATCGCTGGTGTGCTCCAAGCTGAGCCGCCACCATAACGCCAAGCATCGGCATTATTTTTTACATTGGCTTTTTCTGCCGCTATATCTCGATTGAGTGAAACACCATCTGAGGTAGTTGCTACAAAATCACCCTCCCAGCCTTGTGCAGGAATAGTATCAAACTGCCAAATACGTTGGCCGCTATTCACATCATAAGCCGCTAAAAAACCAGGACGCCCATAACGGCCGTTGACCCCCACCACAGCGCCTAGTGGTGCAGATTGAGTAGGCTGAGCTAAATGTAAACCGTAGCCTACACCAGTAATACCAATAATCACCTTGCCATTAAATACCACGGGGGCCATAGCAACGCCAACACCCGTGCCACCATAAGCTTCTTTCGCACTTTTAGCGTCAGATTTACTTAAGGAGCTGGTGTTTTCTGTTTTTGCCGTATCATCGGCTACATCAATGTCCCAAAGTTTTTTGCCAGTTTTAGCATCTAAGGCAATTAATCTAGCATCAACTGTGCCGATAAATACCTTACCATCGCTCACAGCTACGCCTCTATTGGCGGGGCCACAACACATTTTCCAGTTGGCTCTACGTTCATGTTGATAACGCCAAAGTTCTTGTCCAGTTTTTGCGTCTAAGGCCACCACATGGTTAAATGGCAACGCCACATACATCACGCCACCAGTCACGATAGGTGTTGCCTGAAAACTAGCCGCTACGCCACTTTTAAATTGCCAAGCCAATTGCAAATTCTTCACATTATGCTGATTAATTTGCGTCAGTGGTGATAAGCGCTGATTGGTAAAATCGCGGCCAAAGCTAGGCCAATCCTTATCAGCTTGGTTAGCTGTCTGGGGCTTATGGACTTGCCCTGCGCAAGACAACATAGTAAAACTGCTCAGCACTAGCAGCGATTTAGCGATAAATGCTGTGAACTGACGATGGATGACGGGCTGCTGCATGACAAATCTCTTTTCAATATATAAAGTGCAAACATCAATAAATATTATGCCTAAAGTATACAGACATGTATATGCTTTGCTATTTTTTTATACGCCCTTACCAAGTTATAGTGACTTAACATAGCGTCTAATAATCATTTATGGCTAGATGACGTTATACTGGACGCATCAGTTATGTTCTAGGAATCTTAAATGAACGATCGTATTCAACAACTGCTAGAGCAAATGACCTCACTTGAAGACGATCTGCGCAAAGCACTCAGCGAACAGCAATCTAGCGTGTTTTTTCAAATTAAAGGCAAGCGCGTTGAGTTTGAACAATCTATCAAGCTCACTCACCGTCGACTTAAACGAAATTTCTTTCACTGGCTGGTCACCGATAGGCCGCAAAACTTGATTACAGGGCCGATTATTTACGCCATGATTATTCCATTGCTGGTGACGGATTTATTCGTCAGTTTTTACCAAATGACTTGTTTTCCTATTTACGGCATCAAAAAAGTACGTAGGTCTGACTATATTATTTTTGACAGGCAGCAACTTAACTATCTGAATTTTATCGAAAAATTTCATTGCACCTACTGCGCTTATGGCAGCGGCATGATCGCTTATGTGAGCGAGATCATTGCGCGCACCGAACAGTATTTTTGCCCTATTAAACATGCACGCAAAGTGCTGGGTACGCATAAACGTTATGTGCAATTTTTAGAATATGGCGCTGCCGAGAATTATCAGACTAAACTAGAAGACTACCGCCGCGCACTAGCTAATGATTAGCTGGACCAAAAACCAACTAAACCAAATAACTAAACCAAAGAATAGTTATTTGGTCAGGCGCATAAATAGCTTAGGTAAGCGCTCTGGCAGCTTAGCGATATGGTCTATCACCGTGTAATGACTGCCAAAAATATCCGCCACATAGCCATCGGCATTGGGGTCTAAGCTTATGCAATAGGTATAGATACCCTGTTGATCCAACTCACGCACGGCAATCCGCGCATCTTCAATCAACAAGCGCTCGTCTTTGCTGTCGATGTCAGCCGGTTCGCCATCTGTCAAAATTAGCAGTAATTTTTTATCCGCCGCTTGGTGCTTAAGGTAATGTCCTGCGTGGCGCAGGGCAGCTCCCATACGGGTAGAATACGCCGCATCCATAGCGGCCAAACGGCCCTTTACCGCATCATTGTATGGCTCGTTAAAGCCTTTAATATGCAAATAGCGAACTTCATGCCTGGTATTGGAATAAAAGCCACTAATGGCTAATGGGTCGCCAATCTGTTCTATCGCCCAGGCTAGCAAAGAGACGGCTTCTTGGCTTAATGCCAATTTAGTTTGTGTGCAAGCGTTAGGCACCTCAGCCAATGATGCCGATAAATCTAATAAAAGCGAAACGGACACACTGCGGCCATCATGCTGATGACTCATGTTAATACGTGTATCTGGCGTGGTCCCAGTTTTTAAATCAATCAGCGAGCGCAGCGCAATATCTAAATCTAACTCAGCACCGTCTTCTTGATAACGGATGCGTATTTTTTGATGCGGCTTAAGTAGGTCTATGACACGTTTGAGCTGTTTAGCTAAAACGCTGTGCTTTTCTAATAAGCCATCAATAAAATTGGCATCGCCCTGCGGATGCAAATTTTCGTAAACACTGACCCAATCTGGTCGATAATGCCCGCTAGCATAGTCCCATTCTAGGTATAGCCGCGGCGGCAATAAAGCTTCTGCTTGTTCGTTGTGTTTAGATGACCTAGGTTTGCTAGCGACCTCTTCTTCATCGCCCTCTTCAATAAAAAGCCACATTAAGCGATTGTCATCACGGTAGCTGACTTCAACATCGTCAAACCAAATATTGGCGCTCTGATCGCTCTGTAAGCGCGTTTTAGCGATATAACTGAGGCCCAGCTCTACCATGTCATCGGTGCAAGTATGGCCTATTTGCATTAGCTGCCCAAAGCGAGCTAGGTATTCGAGCAAAATAGGCTGACAATAACCATGCTGATCATCTAGTAACGCCCGTGATAACAGCGCAAGCCTATGGCGAATAGCTGACCAGCCGGCAGGACAGCCATCTTCTTGCGGCCTTGGGTGTAATTGGCACCATAGCTTTTTTAGCCCAGGATATTCTTGCATGGCTAAATATTCAACACGCGCATCTTCAAACACTTCAATAGCTAAGCGCTGAAACGGACTGAAGTTGTCGGCCACTAATGGCGTGGTCCAGCGCTGATGTGCGGCAAAGTGCGCCAGCAAAGCGCGATAACGATCTATACCGCGCACTCCCTCCGGCGTATCGTCGTAAACATCGGGCAAATGAATCGCCCATTTCTCTAGCCCTGGCATATCTAGGTAGGGCAAAGGCCTCTGTGCCGCCTCAAAAACTAAGGAATACGGCAGAAAATCCATATACGTATTCCATAAGCCGCGCAAATACAGCTCTAAATTACGCTCACAGTCTTTTAATAAAGTGCCATGCCGCTCACGCTGCAATACGGCGCGGCTATCGGCAGATTGCACAGAGAAGAACTCACACTGGTGTTGAGGATTACTTGGATAAGCCTTTACCCCATAATCCACCCAGTTAGCTAAGCCAGCTAGGGATAGCTGACTCAGTAGCAGGGGTATGCTTTTAAGGAAATCTGGCAAACACGGGCTGCTATACATGGTGTCTATACCATGCACCTTGGGCATAGTGCGTTGCATAGTTTGCCAAACCAAAGCTAGGTAGTCTTTAAATACCGCGATACTTTCTAATGCCAGTGATGCAGAAACTAGGCTTTGTAAAAATGGGGTGATTGCATGGGCATTAGGTGTGCGTGATAATTTTTGCGTGAACTCAACTACCAACAAAATAGCTTCTTCACCAAGCTGTGCAGCCACGTCTGGCATTTCTTCAAGAAAAGCTAACACAGGCGCCTCTCCTCGCCCCAATTTGCCGACGACCCGTGCACCATCAATATAAGCGACAACGCCCTGCTCGCTAAGTAAGCTACGGGCATGAGCTAAGCAATCATCAAATACCCTTTGCACGCCAGAAAAGCTGCAATCTAGGGCTTTGCGTTCAGCCAGGTTGGCTAAAACTTGGTTGACTAATAAGGGTGTTTGCATTCGTGCGGGGCTGGGCTAGGTGAAAAGACGTTTTAAGCAAAACTAGCATCAATGGCATGGTCTAGCGTATCGCTTATATCCGCATCATCGGTAATCGGCCTCACCAAGGCCATACGACAGGCATCGTTAGCTGACACACCTTGATTGATAAGCATAGCCGCATAGACCAATAAACGTGTTGAGATGCCTTCATCTAAACCATGCCCCTTAAGATTGCGCGCTACAGCGGCAATGCCTACCAACTGCATGGCTAATAACCTATCTATCCCCGTTTCTTTGCTGACAATATCAGCTTCGATATCTGCTGACGGGTAATCAAATTGCATGGCAGTAAAACGCTGCTTGGTTGATTGTTTTAGATCCTTCATTAAACTTTGATAGCCAGGGTTATAGGAAATAACCATTTGAAAATCGGCGTGGGCTGCCACTAATTCGCCTTTTTTATCTAAAGGCAGATTGCGTCTATGGTCAGTTAAAGGGTGAATAGCAACCGTGGTATCTTGCCTAGCTTCAACGACTTCATCTAGATAGCAAATAGCCCCATAACGAGCAGCCAGCGTCAGCGGCCCGTCTAGCCAGCGCGTGCCGTTGGCGTCTAATAAATAGCGACCGACCAAATCCGAAGCGGTCATATCCTCATTGCAGGCAACGGTAATCAGTGGTTTACCTAACTTCCAAGCCATGTGTTCAACAAAGCGTGATTTACCACACCCAGTCGGCCCTTTTAGCATCACAGGCAATCGCGCTGCATAAGCCGCTGTGTAGAGCTCAATCTCTTGGCCTTGCGCTTGGTAAAAAGGTTGCTGGGTAATTCTGTATTGCTGAATATCAAAGGGCTTATTCATCATTGCATATCCTATAAAACTGATTAAGGTATTTAAAAACCTAAGTCACTACGAAAAAGCCCCTGCAAAATGCACTTGCAGGGGCTTTGTTATTCAACTAAACCTTATTTATGAACGCCTAATTTTTCACGCCAGCCTGGGAATATTCTATCAGCATCACCAGGAAAAGATTCGAATGCGCGCGCAAACTCTTTATGTTCTTTAGCGTATTCAATCGGGTCTGCGCCTGATTTCCAACATTCAAAAGACTGGCGCAATGAAATAGCGCCCGCCGCAGGCGAATCAATATGTCCGTAAGCACCTCCGCCCGATGTATTAATCACGTTACCATGACCTAAATTCTCAAAGAAACCAGGCAAGCGCAATGCATTCATACCGCCAGAGATAATCGGTGTAGTCGGCTTCATGCCATGCCACTCTTGGTGATAGTAAGGGCCATCAGCAGAATCACGCTCTATCATGTAAGCGATAATGCGGTCATCATTGCCGCCTTCCATCTTGCCATAACCCATAGTGCCAACATGAATACCAGAAGCGCCTTGTAATCTAGACATTTTGCTTAAGACAAAAGCAGTGTATCCACGTACTGAAGAAGGCGAGGTCACCGCACCATGCCCTGCACGATGGTAATGCAAATATTGATTGGGATACTGACGCCTAGCGGTGGTGATCATGCCAGGACCGCCGACATAGCCATCAACTAGAAACGCAACCTTGTTAGCATCTGGGCCAAAAGTCTCTAAGATGTAGTCAGCTCTTGCGAGCATTTCGTAATGATCGTCAGCAGTAATATTGGCTGAGAATAATTTAGCCTCACCAGTTTCATCCATGGCGCGCTTCATGGCATCGTACACCAGCGGCATGACTTTTTTAGTCGGGCAAAATACTTGATTACCTTGCGGTTCGTCATTTTTAATAAAATCGCCGCCTAACCAAAATTGATAGGCCGCTTTAGCAAATGGCTCAGGCCGCAAGCCCAATTTAGGCTTAATAATCGTACCTGCAATATAACCACCATTCACGCGAGGCCGTCCTAAAATATCCCATAAATCGCTAATATCTTTGGCGGGGCCATCATACATGCGTAGCATAGACCAAGGCACGTAAAAATCCTGCATTTGCAATTGCTTCACATCGCCCATGCCCTGATTATTGCCGATAGCCAAGGTCAAAAATGATACCAGCATGGCGCGACCATCGGTAATATTGCGATCAAACAAATCGTTGGGATAAGCCACCTTCATCACCCCTTTGGCTTCATCAATAAAATACACCAAGGCATCGACGCCTTTGGTGAAGTCATCGGTGGTACTCACCTCAACATTAGTGCCTGTAGAAGATTCGGCGGCTATATGCGCGGCCACTTGTAAGTAGCCATGGCCTGATGCGGGTATCATGTGATAAGCCACCAGCACATGCTTATCGCCTTTGATCAAATCCTCTTCTTTAAGACTGAGATCTGAATAACGTCCTGACTGATCCATTGTTTTCTCCCCTGAGGCAATTTATAAAAATAATTTTTATTGAAATTTTACTGCAATTGCTCGCTAGACAAGCTTTAATAATACTATACCAACACCCTATTCTAAGTAGTAGTAATTTTTGTAGCAAATCGCAAAGTCGCTGTTAGAATATGATAAAGATGTATAACCATAATATATAAGGGGGCAAGCATCATGTCAAAGCAACATCCCGTTATTGTTGTTACTGGGTCATCGGGGGCAGGTACCACCACGGTAAAGCGTGCTTTTGAGCATGTATTTAGGCGTGAAGGCATACAAGCCGCAGTGGTTGAAGGTGATAGCTTTCACTCTTTAAATCGCCAAGAATTTAAAGTGGCCGTGCAAAAAGCCGAAGCTCAAGGCAATAATCATTTTAGCCACTTTGGGCCTGAAGCCAATCATTTCGATAAAATTGAAGCCTTATTCAAAACTTATGGCGAAACGGGCAATGGCAAAAAGCGCTATTACATCCATAATCCCACAGAAGCAGCAGAACAGAATGCGCGCCTTGGCACTCATTTAAATGCTGGCGAATTCACTCCATGGGAAGACCTACCAGCCAATAGTGATGTGCTGTTTTATGAAGGCCTACACGGCATGGTGAAAACTGACGAGATTGATCTGCCTAAATATGTCGATTTAGGCATAGGCGTAGTGCCTGTGATCAATTTAGAGTGGATACAGAAAATCCACAGGGATAGCTCTGAGCGTGGCTACTCAGCCGAAGAAACGGTAGATACCATACTCAGACGTATGCCGTCTTATATCAATTACATCGCTACGCAATTTTCTAATACCCACATCAACTTTCAGCGCGTGGCGATTGTCGATACTTCTAATCCATTTGTCATGCGTGATATACCGACCTTAGACGAAAGTTTTGTGATTATTCGCTTCCGTGACCCTGGTATGGCAGATTTCCCGTATTTAGTTTCTATGCTGCATAATTCGTTTATGACGCGACGTAATACCATCGCCGTGCCAGGAGGCAAAATGGGTTTGGCCATGGAGATTATTTTAGCGCCGCTGATACACGACTTAATGCGTAATCGCTAGTCTTGCGGCTGATTGAACGGCTTGTTTGATAGATTGATGGCAAATACACATCCCACATCACAGGTCATAATTTAATGATCATAGGGTTAAACGCCTTAGAAACCAGCATCACAGCATCGCCTACATTTAACTTTGCAACTTCATCTGGCATAGCTACCACTCGCACGATTTGATTGCCAACTAACACAGTCAGTGAGCATAAAATATCCATGGGTTCTATTGCCAGAATCTCACCAGTGAAGCGAAACTTACCAGTGGTCTGCCCTGCGCTAAACACTTCAATTGGAATACCCTGCTGCACTATAGCGCCCGATTGCATCAGCATGACTCGGCTAGCCAATTTGTAAACTTCGCCCACATCATGGCTAACGATAATCGCCGTCAAGCCAAAATGCTTTTGCAACCTCAGCAACTCATCATGCATGCGCACTCGAATTTGTGCATCTAAGGCTGAAAATGGCTCGTCTAATAGCAATAGACTGGGTTCTGAAGCCAATGCTCTGGCAAGCGCAACACGTTGTTTTTGTCCACCAGACAGTGTATTCGGCTTTCTGTGTTGCAGCTCACCTAGATCCATCATGTCTAGCAAGTCATAGACACGTTTTTTATCTGCGCCTTTTCGTAAGGCAAATGCTAAATTGCCATACACCGTCATGTTAGGAAACAACGCATAATCTTGAAACATATAGCCGACCTGGCGTTGTTGAGGTGCTAAGTTAATTCGGTTGCTACTATCAAACCAAGTATCACCGCGGACTTTAATACTACCCTGCTCTGGCTGCTCTAAGCCCGCAAGGCATCGTAGCAATGTGGTTTTACCAACGCCAGATGGGCCGAACAAAGCAACAAATTCGCCTTGGGCAACATGTAAGCTAAGCGCCAGTTGAAATTCGCCTTGCTCACCGTGCAGCTGTTTTTTTAGGCTAGCTTGTATCATTTGGCTGCCCGACGATTAAGCCAATACACCGCCAATAAAATTAAAAAAGAAACTAAAAATAAAACACCAGCATAGACGTTGGCTGCTGCATAGTTGAGCGATTCAACTTCATCGTAAATCGCAATCGAAGCAACCCGTGTTTGATTGGGTAGATTGCCGCCTATCATTAATACCACGCCAAATTCGCCCAAGGTATGCGCAAACGCTAACACCGTGCCAGATAACAAGGCTGGCTTAATATTAGGCAGCAATACACGTGTAAATATTTGCCATTGGGATTTGCCAAGCACTAGTGCGGCGTCAGTGAGCGATCTTGGCAGATTTTGAAATGCCGCTTGAATGGGATGCACTAAAAATGGAAAGCTGAAAATAGTGGATGCGACAACTAAGCCCTCAAAGCTAAACGCCAATCTTAGCCCCGCCACCCTATCCAACCACTGCCCAAACCAATATGCTGGGCTAAAAGCCAGTAATAGATAAAAGCCCAATACCGATGGCGGCAATACCAAAGGCATGCTCACCAGCGTTTCTATGACAGGTTTAAAGCGCATCTTGCTATTAGCCAACCACCAGGCAAAAGGTAGGCCTATACACAGTAAAATGGCCGTGGTGACAGATGCCAGTTTGAAAGTCAGCAGTAAGGGTTGCCAATCAATGATCATGATGCCCCGCCATGAGCGCAATCTCATTGGCTTTCACTAAAGCCTCAACTTGATCACCAACCGCAAGCTGAAGCCGCAGAACAGCTCTTGTAGTAATCACACTGACTAATTTTTTTCCAGAAAAATCAAGCGCAATTGCGCTCAAAATGTCACCAGCGTCAATGTGAGTCACGCTCGCCGAAAAACGATTGCGTAAACTAATTAAGCCATCAAGATTTTTAGCCAAGGCCACTTCGGTTTCTTTAAATAGCAGAGTGACTAAATTGCCAATTTTGAGGTATTCCACTGTTTCTGGCGTTTCAAGCAAGGTGGCGGTAAATACAACATTTTCTGCAGCCACGTCCACCAATGACATATAAGCATTGCTTTCAATGGCGACTATTTTTCCTGTTATTCGATTCACGGTAATTGATATCCATTTTTAGCAAAAATTTCACGCGCTTTAGCGGACAATATAAACTCATAAAACTTAACTGCGGCATCGCGGTTGACTTCTGAACCATGCTTGAGTATGACCATGCCCTGGGCTATCGCATTATAAGCCTCAGGCGGCACCTCTACCCACTTACCCTTGCCTGCAATTTCTGGCGCTACGACTATAGATTTAGCGCTAAAACCCACCTCAGCCGCCTTGCTATCAAGGTATTGACTGACTTGCGTGATGCTGTCGGCATAGACCAATTTAGGCTCAATGGCGGCACGGACTTTGTAATAATCTAAAGCTTTCAAAGCCTGTTTACCAAATGGCGCTAACTTAGGATTAGCGATGGCCACTTTAACTACACTGCTATCGGCTAATCCAGCAACACCACGGGTTAAATCAATATCTTTCATCGTCCATAGCACCAATTGCCCATAGGCATAAGGTTTGGCCGCTGTTGTTGCATAACCATCTTTATACAAGCCGTCAGGAAACTCCATGTCTGCTGACATAAATACATCAAAGGGAGCGCCATTTCTGATCTGTGTGGCAATTTTACCGGAAGAATTAAGCACACTTTGCGACTCTATGCCCGTTTCTTTTTTGAATTCAATTGCAAGATCATCAAAGACGTACTTGAGGTTAGCGGCAATAGCAATGGTCAGCTGCTCAGTATGAGCCAAACTTGTGGTGAATATAAAAAGTAGTGCAATTAATAACTTAGACAGATTATTTTTCATTCATGGCCTAATGATTTAACTTGTGGGTGCGCTGCTACTATTGTAGCTGCTTGTGCGGGACTAGCATAGCCCGCTACTAGTTTAAAGGGGTAATGTAATGATTAGAGCTGAACGTCAGGCGCTTAAATAAATAAGCCATGAAAGCTAGCCCTAGAAAGGCTAGGCGTAAATTAAGCGTAGCCTGGATGTTAGACGTGCGTTATTTGATGCACACCGCCCTGACTTGCAGCATATCGGTAATGCCTTGTAAGACTTTTTCTATGCCATCTTGCTTCAATGTACGCATACCGTCTTCAAGCGCAGTTGCAAACATTTCGGCCACACGCGCGCTCTCTTGAATATTTTTCTTAACCGCATCGGTACCTTCCATCAACTCATGCAAACCTACGCGGCCTTTATAGCCAGTCCCATTGCATTTTTGGCAACCTGTAGGCTTATATAATGTCAACTGGCCATTATAATTGCCAAACATTTCAAGCCATCCATCATGTACGGCTTGATAGCTTGCTTCAGGGTCTTTTTGCCAATAGCTGGTATTTTTTAATTCTTCACAATATTCATCCAGCATGATTTTGACTTCTGCTGCATCTGGCGTGTAAGGCTTTTTACAATCACATAAGCGCTTGGCAAGCCGCTGCGCCAAAATACCAATCAAAGCATCAGCAAAGTTAAAGGGCTCCATGCCCATATCTAATAAACGAACGATAGATTCAGGCGCACTATTGGTATGCAATGTTGCAAAGACCAAATGGCCAGTAAGTGAGGCCTCTATGCCGATTGACACCGTTTCTTTATCACGCATCTCACCAACCATAATAACATCAGGGTCAGCACGCAAAAATGCTTTCATAATGGTTGCAAAATCGAGCCCCGCTTTTTTATTAATTTGTACTTGTCGCAAGCCTTTTTGCGTAATTTCTACTGGGTCTTCGGCTGTCCAAATTTTAGTTTCTGGTTTATTGATATATCCTAAAGCTGAGTGTAAGGTTGTGGTTTTTCCAGAACCAGTTGGTCCACAGACAAAGAATAAACCATAGGGCTTAGCAATTAATTGTTTAATTTTTTCATTATTCCAGTTCGATAAGCCTAGCTTATCTAAAGGAATAGGTTTACCCGCGGCTAAAATACGCAAGACCACATCTTCCATGCCCCCAGCCGAAGGGATAGTCGCAACACGCAACTCAATATCTAATGGGCCATATTTTTTAAACTTTATTTTGCCATCTTGCGGTCTGCGTTTCTCTGAGATATCCAAATCACACATAATCTTTATACGCGCTGTCATCGCATCTCGATTGCTAGCTGGCACCTGCATATAATTTACCAATGAACCGTCTTTGCGAAAGCGTACTTGCGTTTCACCACTTTCAGGGTAAGGCTCTATATGAATGTCAGACGCCCCTTGGTTGTAAGCATCCACGATGATTTTATTCACCATTTTAACTAATTCATTATCATTTTCACCGCTGATTTCACCTGCCTGTGCGGCTTCGTCCATCATGCCAGCATGACTATCGCCTTCGTAGAACTGGCTGACTGTTTTATTGAAAACTTCTTTGAGACAAACTCGATACGCGATTTTTATATGCTTAGGAAAGTGTTGAGCTACCAATCCAGAATCCTTAACCCTTTTAGGGTCTGTGGTTAAAATAACTAAGCCATCCGTTTTATTTTCATAAAGAGGCAGCCAGCCATTTTCTTCGGCATTACTTTGTTTTAGATTTTCTAATAAATTAGACGGTTTAGCCCTATCAGCCACATATAGTTCATAGGGCGTATCAAAAAAACTAGAAAAAGAATGGGCGATTGCTATTGGGTCTATTCGAAAATCATTAATGAGTAAAGATTCTAAATCTTTACTCCTGCTACGGGCCACGCGCTGCGCCCATTCTAGCTCATCCGGAGAGATATGGCCTTCTGCGACCAAAGTGCTGAATTTTGTTTTTACTAAGCTAGTTTTTGATAATCGCTGGTTAAGTGCAATCGCCAATGTTTTGGCAATCACAGCCCACTCTTGTACCATCATTTGCTTGAAGGGTAAGTCAGATAAAGTGTTAATGAGCTGTACCACCCCCATCAAACTATCGTCATCAGGATGCGTGATTGGAAAAACCAGCATTTGCTTAGCGCGAAAACCTGTTTTTTTATCGACTTCTTTTAAAAAAATAAGTTGCTTATCAATTGCTTTTAATTCAGCGTCATCATAAACATCTTTAATGTTAAGTAATGTTTTTTTTACGCCACAATAGCCAGCAATACTAGACGTCGTAAGGGGTAGCTTAAACTCTTTATATCCATCAAGTCCAATTTTTACTTTAGAAACAATAGACTTACCATGATCACTGACTACATACATAGTGATACGTTGTGCTTCAAATAAATTACAAATATCTAAACTAACATCTAAAATAATGTTGTCGATATTAGTCGCTGAATGTATTTTATCCGTGACGCTATGTAGTTTTTTTGTAAAAGCTAATTGATCGCCCATCTCAACAACATTGACATCCTCTTTCTCTTGCTTAGTCAGCGTATTATTCATCATAAACCAGCCCTAATATACACCCGTAATAATTGATCACTTAAGTTAAATGCTTTTAGCATTATCAACGACTTATAATAAGTAAATAAAGTCACTTGTCAAGATTTAAAATATTTTTATATATAAGTGCTAGCAATTATTAATTAATATTATCAAATACTTATCGTAATTACTTTAAACTATCAGTTATGACTAACACCCCAACAAAGCAAGCTAACAATCCGCTACATGGCATCACGCTAGAGGTGATTATGGTTGCTTTGGTGAGCCATTTTGGTTGGGCTGAGTTGTCTGCACGCATTCCTGTGCGCTGTTTTAGTAATGACCCAAGCATAGCATCCAGTTTGAAGTTTTTGCGTAAAACGCCTTGGGCACGCGATAAGGTAGAGAATCTTTATCGGCAGGTGATTAGCTAATATTTAAGCGACGCACCTAGGTCAATGCCATAAAATTCGCTTAAGCGGAAATTTTACGATGCGCCAGCATTGCAGCGCCTATCATGCCGGCTTGATCACCCATAGCAGAAATATTTAGGGTAATTTTGCCGCGTAAGGCTGGAATTAAATCAAGCTCTAATTGGCGTGCAAATGACTGCGCCATCAATGGCCAAGCGGCACTCATGCCGCCGCCAAACACCACATCAGCTAGATCAATCACCTTTAAGATATGCGCTAGCGCTCTTGCTAAGGCCCTAGCAGCCAAATGGTATGCCTCAAGGGCATTTGCATCGCCCGCATGTGCCCGATTTGCGATCTCTTGTGCGTTGCAATGCTGCCCACTGGATGTAAAGTAGCTAAGACTCACCCCACTGGCGGAAGCATATTGCTCCATACAGCCATAATTGCCACAGCCACATAGTCGGCCATTTTCTTCAATAATAATATGCCCTACTTCCATCGCCACGCCATGTTGGCCCTGAAATGGCTGGCCATTAATAATTAAGCCGCCGCCGACCCCAGTGCCCAGGCCAAGATAGATCAGACTATTCGTGGTATGAGCACGTAGTGCATATTCGCCATAAGCCGCAGCTAGTGCATCATTCTCTGTCACTACTGGTAATTGAATTAAACGACTCAAATCTGCAGTTAAGTCAACGAAACTTAAACCAGGCAAATTGGGTGACATCGATATTTTTTGCGTGACTGGGTCTATAAACCCAGGAAACCCTATACCAATCGCAGCAACTTCAGGATATTTCTCACGTACCCTATTAATGGCGCTGGCCATGGTTGTTAATATGCTTTGCCAAGCCAACTCTGGGGCCTTGCTATGCACTTTACATAGATTAGAAAAATCTGCTTGAAAGCGCATTTCATCAATTAATTGCAGGGGTTGACTTGCGTCATTAGCGTCGAATTGAATGACGCCTAACCGCAGATTTGTGCCGCCAACATCAATGCCAATCAAAGTTTGCATGTGGCTAGCTTCGTTTTGCCAAGGCGATTGCTGAGGTTATATTTTCTTGTTGCTCAGGCGACAGTTGCTGCCATTCAAAACGCCAGTGCCAATTGCCAGTTGAGGTGCCTGGAATATTCATTCTATGCATACTATCTAGCGCTAATATATCTTGCATAGGGATAATCGCTAATAATGCCGAGCAATTGAGCGCCATATCGATTAGGTCTTGTGGCATTTTAGGCTCATGCAATTGAGTATGAGATGATAGTAAATAATCATATAAGTGCTGACGTTGTGCCTCAGCAGCACATTGGTACCAGCCTAAGGTAGTATCGTTGTCATGCGTTCCAGTATAGACCACGCTATTTTGTTCAATGTTGTGCGGTAAATATGGATTATTTTGCTCGCCACTAAAAGCAAATTGTAAAATCTTCATACCTGGCAACTGATATTTATTTCTCAAGGCATTTACTTCATCGGTGATAATGCCTAAATCTTCTGCAACTAGGCAAATATTAGGTAAGGCAGCTTTTATCGCTGCCAGCAAGTCATCCCCTGGCGCTAAAGCCCATGCACCATTAATGGCAGTATCTTCACTGGCAGGAATTTCCCAAGCGGCCTCTAAGCCTCTAAAATGATCAATACGTACGATATCAAACAGTTGGCTTTGTGTTTGCATGCGAGAAATCCACCAAGCATAGCCGTCGTTAGCCATCGCACTCCAGTTGTAATGTGGGTTACCCCAGCGCTGGCCAGTTTCAGAAAAATAATCTGGCGGCACCCCTGCCACTACAGCCATATTATTATCATCATCTAACTTAAATAACTGTGGCTTTGCCCATACATCGGCACTGTCATAAGCCACAAAGATAGGAATATCACCAAACAAAAAGACATTCTTGGTAGCGGCGTAAGCTTTAAGCTTTAACCATTGGCTAAAAAACACAAACTGTGTAAATTGTATGACTGATATTTGCTGAGCTAGCGCAAGACGGGCTTTTTTCAGTGTTTTTAATTCTCTATTTTTGTAGGCTGCTGGCCACTGATGCCAACCTGCTTGCTTAAACTTATTGCGCAAGGCCAAGAATAGCGAAAAATCATCTAGCCAATGCGCTTGTTTGCGACAAAAATCTGTGAAATCTTGCTGTTGTTTATCATGATTAGATTTACTAGTGAAGGCAGTATAAGCCTTTTCAATTAAAAATAATTTATCAGTAATTGGGCCTTTTAAATCCTCTTTTGCAAGCAAGCGCTTTTTGCATAATAGCTCCAAGCTAATAAAATCTGGATTGCCAGCAAAGGCCGATAAACATTGATAAGGCGAGTTATCGGCGTGCGGCATATTAATCGGCAAGGTCTGCCAAACACTGGCGCCAATATCATGCAAAAAGTCGACAAAACGATAAGCCTCAGCACCTAAATCACCCACATAATTGCTACTAGGCAGAGAGCTAATATGTAATAGAACGCCTGCACGGCGCTGATTAAATGGTGAGATTTTAGATTGCTTTGTCATAACGGCCTACATTTAAAGAATTAAGCTTATAAAAAGCCAAACAGCCTACAGCAAATTCACCATTAAAGAATGCGATAAATTACGCCTGTCCTCGTCGCATAGTGCCGGCATTGTCTGCATTACCGCCACCTTTGCTAATGCTAGAATACAACTCTTCTGGCACAGGCTGTAGTAACAGCGTGTATAGATTAATGAGATTGAGTCGGTAAAGTTGGTCAAAGCTGGCAACACTGTCTGATGAATTGTAATCACCAAACCACCAAAACCAATCAGAACCCTCGCAAATAGCCAATTGACGCTCACAAGATTGCAATTGCTGGGCAGTTAAACCGCCTTTAGACAGCATGCTATCGTAAGTTTTTTTAGCCCTACATAATAAATCCCAAGCTAGATTTTTATCTTTACTGCCTATCCAAGTGCTAAACGTACCATACACCCAACTACCAGCCGCCACTTGCGGTAATGCGGGGGCGACTATTTTCTTAGCTTTGTATGGCTTGGATTGGTATAAATCAACCATATCACTGAAAGTGGTCATCTCTATATCAGGATGATTGGTCAACGCCTCGTATAATTCACTTAAGAAATAATAGCCATTGTAAGGGTAATACTCCCAGGCATTCTCACCATCTAAAATAATACTCACCACTTTAGATTGACTCTGCCCTAACTCTTGCGATTGATGTATATGTTCCAGCGTTTGTATAAAATCTTTAATGGCATCAGGAGTATGCATTTTGGCATATTCAAAACCAATTTTATCCGAGAGATTATCGTCTCTAAAAAAACATAAAATGTCATGCTCGCCATTGGTGACACGATAAGGTTGGTATAAATATTCATTTTTATCAGCGGCGTCTAAATGCGATTTGAGCAAACTATTGACCAGCACAGTCTGTCCAGTAGCCGCCCATTCCACGCCCTGCTCTGCCATTAATGACAATGCCGCTGCAGACACCCCACCTTCGGCAGGCCACATACCTCTTGGGCTTGCGCCAAACAGGTTGGTGTGAAATTTTTTCGCGGTAACCACATGCTCAATCGCTCTAGTATGTCCGCCCGCATATTTAACATTTTGCGGCAAAGGCGCATAAGGCATGGCATCTAAGGTAGATTTAAAGTCTAATAACAAGGGCAAAATTGGGTGGTAGTAAGGGGTTGTAGAGATTTCAATTTGCTTACGCTGCATAAGTGCTTTATAGCGAGGGATTAAGCCTGAAATTGTCTCGCCTATGATATTAAATAATTGCTGCCTATCCTCTAGTGTGAACAACACGCCTTTGGTCATCAACGCTTGAATTAGCTTATTATTTCTACGCAAACTCTCGCCACACCAAGCAAGGTGATACCAAACCAATAAATCGGCTTTATACTGTCCCGATAAGTAATGATATTCATCATTACAGGCCATTTTTTCAACCAGCTGGTAGATTTGTAATAAACGCTGGTAATGTGGAAACGGACTGAGCATTTTTTCATGGTGGCTTTTAAAGCAGCTTTGCACAACCAACTGGCACTGCTCAGGACTGAGGGCCGACAAGTCTTCATGAATCAGCAAGGACAACAAGGGGTCGCGGATTTCATTTTTCTTAAATTGCTGACTATAGTCTTCAAGCTGTTCTAACAAAATCGGCACAAAGTTAAATGTCACCCGTGCTTTCGGGTTAGCCTCAAGGTGAAATGCCATGTCGCTATAATCTTTTATGGCATGTAAGTAGGTCCATGGCAATACATATTCATTATTTACGGTATCGCGATAATCTGGCTGATGCATGTGCCAGTAGAGGTTAAGATAGAGCTTAGGACGATTAGACTTCAATTAATTACAACCTTAATATTCAACATTAATAAAAACAACTAAATTACTGATTTTAATTATTTTGTTCTATATAAATCCTGACCTAACATATCTGGTGTTACCAGTGTGATGCCTTTTTCAGACACATAAAATCGTTTAGCGTCCAATTCTAAATCCACGCCAATTTGCATCCCTTCAGGGATAATGCAACCACGATCTATCACGACATTTTTGAGCACCGCATGACGATTGATAGTGACCTTAGGCAAAACTACTGAGCCTTCAATCGTGCAATAACTATGCACCCTAACATCAGAAAATAGTACCGAACTATCAACTGTAGAACCGCTAATGAGGCAACCACCAGAAACTAATGAGTCTGTAGCGCAACCTGCCCTACCAGCATCATTAAAGACAAACTTAGCTGGCGGCAAATGCTCTTGGTAAGTCCAAATTGGCCAATCTCTGTCGTATAAATTAAGCTCAGGAATGACTCTGGTAAGCTCCATATTCGCCTCCCAATAGGCATCTATTGTCCCTACGTCGCGCCAATAATAATTGTCATTTTTCGCCCCCACACAACTTTCAGTAAAGCGGTGTGCTTGTATTTTATATTTCTTAATAATGTAAGGAATAATATCACCGCCAAAATCATGGCTGGATTTAGGATCGCCAGCATCACGGATCAATTGCTCGTAAAGAAATTTGGCATTAAATATATAAATACCCATGCTGGCAAAAGCTTTGCTGGTATCGCCTGGCATGTGTTTAGGGTGGGCTGGTTTTTCAGCAAATTCAATCACACGGTCGGTATCATCCACTGCCAGCACACCAAAGCCTTTTGCGTCCTCTAGCGGCACGTTAATACAAGCTACCGTCATGTCCGCGTTATTTTTAACATGGGTGGCTAACATTTTGCCGTAATCCATTTTATAAATATGATCGCCAGCTAATATCAAAATATACTCAGCGCCAGCCTCACGTAGTAAATCCATGTTTTGATAAACAGCATCAGCTGTGCCTTTGTACCAATCTTCTGAAATACGTTGTTGGGCGGGGATAATATTCACATATTCATTAAATTCACCGCGTAAAAAGCCCCAGCCGCGTTGCAAGTGCTGAATCAAGCTTTGCGCTTTATATTGCGTCGCAATATTGACGCGACGAATACCAGAGTTAATGCAGTTAGATAGGGGAAAATCAATAATTCTATATTTTCCACCAAATTGAACGGCGGGCTTAGCACGCCAATCCGTTAGGTTTCTCAGACGACTACCACGTCCCCCAGCCAGAATAATTGCCACAGTATTTTTGGTTAAAGTGCTAATGAAACGGTCTGAATGTTGACCAATTATTTTATTGTCCGACATGATGCCCTCCTGAAGTTTGATAGACATTGAATAATCTAGCTGGGCTTACTAGTTTTATTTTACGTTTAACTACATATTGTTGTACATTATAATCAGCTTAAAGCACTATAATCTAGTTAAAATGCTGTCAATCAAGCAAATATAACTAAAAAATCTAAAATTATTTCTTAAAAGAAATTTAGGGGAATGTATCTTGGTCAAATCTGTGGCAATACCAGCAAAAACAGGGACAAAAGTTAGCACAAAATCCAAGGCAGCTTCAAAACCAATTGCAAATACTTCTTTAGATTCACTGAAATTAATTTTAAAAGCTAAACACCATGACCCATTTAGCTTTTTAGGGCAACACGCCACTGAAAATAGTTATCTTTATCGTACATTTTTACCTCAAGCTACAGAGGTATCAGTCAAAGTAGCAAATAATTGGCTGAAACTTGAAAAAACACATGCCGATGGTTTATTTGAATTATCAAGTAAAACCGCACTTAAAACCCCTTGTTTGCTAAAAGTTGAGACTGGGCAAAGCAGTTATGAGACCTATGACCCTTACACATTCTCCTCTAGCTTAACCCAAGACGAGCTTTACCTATTTGGTGAAGGTCGATTATTGCAAGCCTATAAAACCCTAGGTGCGCAATCTATGCTGCAAGACAACATTGCTGGGGTGCGTTTTGCCGTATGGGCGCCCAATGCCGAAAGGGTAAGCGTGACTGGCAGTTTTAATAATTGGGATGGCCGCATACATTCTATGCGCGCTCACGGTTCTAGTGGGGTATGGGACATCTTCATCCCTAACTTAACAAGCAATGACACCTATAAATTTGAAATTCGCAACCGCCATACAGGTGCAGTATTAGTTAAAACCGACCCCTATGGCTTTGAGTTTGAACAACGTCCTGGTACTGCGGCAAAAATTAGCATTAGTCACCACGCATGGCAAGATCAAGCTTGGCTTGAGGCGCGCAAAAAACATGACTGGCTACATGCCCCATTTAACTGCTATGAAGTTCATTTGGGCTCATGGCAGCGCAATGAGCAAGGTCACTTTCTAACTTATCGAGAGTTAGCGCAAACCCTAGTACCCTACGTAGCTAGCATGGGTTATACCCATGTTGAATTAATGCCAATATCCGAGCACCCCTTAACTGAGTCTTGGGGTTACCAAACCACAGGGTATTTTGGCGTTACCAATCGCTTTGGCTCACCAGATGATTTACGTTTTCTCATAGACGCTTTTCACCAAGCTAATGTCGGCGTCATTTTAGACTGGGTACCAGGCCATTTTCCTAAAGATGACTGGGCACTGGCGCGCTTTGACGGCACTGCTCTTTATGAACACGAAGACCCTCGACTAGGTGAGCACCAAGACTGGGGCACATATATTTTCAACTATGGTCGCAACGAAGTTCGCAACTTCTTAATGGCAAACGCGCATTATTGGCTTGCGGAGTTTCATATAGACGGCTTTCGCGTAGACGCTGTGGCCTCTATGCTTTATCTTGACTACTCGCGTAAAGCTGGCGAATGGCTGCCCAATAAATTTGGTGGACGCGAAAATCTTGATGTCATTGATTTTTTGAAACAATTTAATGTGATGGTAGGCGAAGACTTTCCTGGAGTGCTGACGATAGCCGAAGAATCTACCGCTTGGCCTGGGGTATCAAGGCCAGTTTACTTGGGTGGTCTGGGGTTTAGTATGAAATGGAATATGGGCTGGATGAATGACACTCTATCCTACATAGAACATGACCCTGTGCACAGACGCTACTACCACGACATGCTGACTTTTGGTCAGCTATATGCTTACTCAGAAAACTTTGTACTGCCATTTTCACATGATGAAGTGGTGCATGGTAAGCATTCCCTATTAGATAAAATGCCAGGCGATGCATGGCAAAAATTTGCCAATCTTCGTTTACTCACCACTTATCAAATGACCGCCCCTGGTAAAAAACTGAACTTCATGGGCAATGAATTTGGACAAGGCCGCGAGTGGAATGTCAATAGTAGCCTAGACTGGCACTTACTTGGCGAAGCTTATGAAGGCTGCCAGTGGCACCAAGGCGTTAAACTGGCCTGCACAGACTTAAACAAACTTTACAAAGAAATCAGCGCATTACACGCCCTTGATTTTGAACCGCAGGGTTTTGAGTGGGTAGACTGTCATGATAGCGATCAATCGATTGTCAGCTATGTGCGGCGTGGTTTGGATAATAGTTTTGTTATAATAGTGCTGAATTTTACGCCTGTGTTACGAAATGCCTATCGCATTGGCGTGCCACAATCAGGTCGCTATCATGAGATTTTTAACAGCGATGCTAATTGTTATGGTGGTAGCAATCAAGGTAATGGCGCAGAGCTTCACGCTGAAAATACAGCTTGGATGCACCACAACCAATCTCTTGTCATCACTTTGCCACCTTTAGCTGGTATCGTTTTGCAATTAAAATAATTTATTAATCAAACTTAAAGTAGTCCTAGACAAATGGCCGCATTAACATCACTACCGGTATGGCAAAAACTTTGCCAGCATCAACAAGAAATTGCTTCAACCCACATGCGCGATTTATTTGCATTGGATAAAAATCGTTTTGATAAATTCAGCTTTAAATTCGCTGATATCTTATTTGATTTTTCCAAGCACAGAATTAACGACGATACGCTGCCCATGCTGATGCAGTTAGCCCGCGAAGCCAATATTGAAGGTTGGCGCGAACGCATGTTTACTGGTGAAAAAATTAATATCACTGAAAACCGCGCTGTTTTGCATACCGCATTGCGTAACCGCAGCAATACGCCCGTCATGGTCAATGGCAAAGATGTCATGCCAGATGTGAATGCGGTACTGGCGCAAATGCGTCAATTTAGCGACAAAGTGCGCTCTGGCATCTGGCTCGGCTACTCCGGCGAACGCATTACCGATATCGTCAATATTGGTATAGGCGGCTCAGATTTAGGCCCAGTGATGGTCTGTGATGCGCTCAAACCATACGCCTCAGCAGCATTACAAGTACATTTTGTATCTAATATCGATGGTGCGCATTTAATGCGTGCACTAGAAAAATGCAAGCCCGAAAGCACGCTATTCATCATTGCCTCAAAAACTTTTACCACGCAAGAAACCATGACTAATGCCATCTCTGCCCGCGCATGGTTTTTAGCTGCGGCAAAAGACAACGCCCATGTCGCTAAGCACTTCGTCGCCCTCTCTACCAACGCAAAAGCCGTGCAAGATTTTGGCATTGACACGGCCAATATGTTTGCATTTTGGGACTGGGTAGGCGGACGCTACTCACTTTGGTCTGCCATAGGCTTATCTATTGCGCTGTATGTGGGCATGGATAATTTTGAAGCACTTTTGACTGGCGCACATGAAATGGATCATCATTTTAGAAGCGCACCCTTAGAACAAAATATGCCAGTGATAATGGCGCTAATTGGCATTTGGTATAACAATTTCTTTCATGTAGACACCAACGCCATACTGCCTTACGACCAGGGCATGGCACGCTTCCCTGCCTATTTGCAACAAGCCGACATGGAAAGTAATGGCAAATTTATTTGTCGTGATGGCAAGCGCATACAGTATAAAACTGGCCCAGTCATTTGGGGTGAAGCTGGCACTAATGGACAGCATGCGTTTTATCAGCTAATACACCAAGGTACGCAAATTGTGCCGTGTGACTTCTTAATGCCAGTACATAGTCACTACGCGATAGGAAAAAATGGTTATGCGCACCATAAAATCTTACTGGCAAACTTTTTGGCGCAAACGCAATCCTTAATGCTAGGAAAAACCCCTGAACAAGCCCGCACTGAACTTGAAAAACAAGGTATGACTGGTGATTCGCTAGAAAAACTTCTGCCGCATAAAGTATTTGAGGGAAACCGTCCTAGCACTTCTATCATGTTCGATAAGCTGACACCCAACACCTTAGGCAAGCTCATCGCCCTATACGAGCACAAAATATTTGTACAAGGCATGATTTGGGACATTAACAGTTATGACCAGTGGGGCGTTGAATACGGCAAACAAATTGCACAAGAAATTCTGCCTTTGCTGACCAATGACGAGGTCATTAGCAGTTTTGATAGCTCAACTAATGGTTTGATTAATTACACCAAAACGCACAAGTAAGTTAATGCAGCCTGGGCTCACCAGCGCTGATTAATTGCTTAGCTAAGGTTTCGCCAAAACTGGCAATAGCACTTGCACCTATGCGTTTAGCAATACGGCTGGCAAAGTCATCTTGGTGGGTAAAGTCTACGATTTGCTTTTCTTTAATGACTTCACGTGCCACATAGTCGGCGCTGCCTATAGCATCCGCAAGACCCATGTTAATGCTTTGCTCACCACTCCAGAATAAGCCGCTAAATGTCTCTGGCGTCTCCACCAACCTCGATCCCCTGCCCTGTCTTACCACCGTTTTAAATTGCTCATGTATTTCATTGAGCATATTTTGCGCTAATACTTGATGTTTAGGATTGACTGGTGAAAATGGGTCTAGCATGGCTTTATTTTCGCCTGCCGTCAGCAGTCTGCGCTCTACACCAACTTTTTTCATTACCTCGGTAAAGCCATAACCGTCCATTAGCACGCCTATAGAACCGACAATGCTGGCCTTATCCACATAAATTTTATCTGCCGCCACCGCAATATAATAGCCCCCAGAAGCACATATATCTTCAACGACTGCATACACAGGAATGCTAGGATGCAGTTTCTTTTGACGCCTAATTTCATCATTGATAATACCTGCTTGTACAGGGCTGCCGCCTGGGCTGTTAATACGCAAAATCAAGCCTTTGGTATTTTTATCATCATAGGCATCATGCAAACTATTCATAAAAGAATCCGCATTGACTTCGCCACCTGCCTCTATCACGCCAGATACCTCAATCAGCGCAGTATGCGCCCCTGAATTTTTACTAGCATTACCCAACCAACCCAAAGCATAAAAAAGTAGAATAAAAAGGTAAGAAAACATCAAGCCTTTGAAGAATATACGCCAGCGACGCGCGGTTTTTTGCTCTAATAAGGCAGAAGTCGCTAATTTTTCTATGACATCGCGCTGCCAGCTTGCATCTTCTGCGCTAAGGGGTTTGTTAGATGGGTTAGTTGCCTGGCTTTCTTCCGACATGATATTGGCTCTCTAAAGATTATTTTTAGTCACTGATGACAGGTTAATAATGATTTCTTGGTTTTGTTCAATGACTGCTAGCATTTTTAAACTTTTGCCTTTGCATGGCCCCATCACACAAAAGCCATTATCTGGTCTGTAATGCGCGCCATGCGTGGCACAAACTAGGTAATCCTTATCATTGCTAAAAAAATCACCCTGATTCCAATCTAATTCTACCGCCACATGAGCACATTGATTGACATAGGCATAAGCCTTGCCATGAAAGCGCACGACAAAACCTGTGGCAAACTCACCTAGTGCTGGAAGCGCAAAACGTAAGCCTTGGGCTTGCTCTTGTAATGCATCGCTGTTAAACACAACAGTCTCTGCCATATTAGCTTTTTGTTTAGGCATTTTCTAGCAACCATGCGCTTAAACTAGCAAAATCATCAAATTGTTGTATAGGCTTATAGGCTTGCCATTGCTCAGCATTTTGCGCGCCATAAGTGACCGCAATCGCACTCACGCCGGCATTGTTTGCCATTTGTAAATCATAACTTGTATCGCCTATCATCAAGGTGCGCTCAGGTAGTACCACTAAATCTTCCATTAATTCATCTAACATTTGCGGATGTGGCTTTGAAAAACATTCATCAACCGTGCGCGTTGCATGAAAATAATGGGTTAAAGCGCAATGCTGCAATGCTAAATTAAGCCCACGGCGACCTTTACCCGTGGCTACCGCTAGTTTATAACCACGTTTATTCAAGAGTTTAATCAAATCAACTGCCCCAGCAAACAAGGGTATTTCACGCTCCCCAGCATAATAATTGGCTGTATATTGTGTCGCCAGTGCTTGCGCCTGGTCTGCCGCAAGGTCGCCATACAATGCATGAATAGCCTCACGCAGCCCTAAGCCAATAATACTGGATGCAACTTTTGCTGGCAAGGCAGGCAAGCCTACCTGAGCCGCCGCACTAAGTAATGCATGAGTAATCATGCCGGTAGAATCGGCTAAAGTACCATCCCAATCCCATACGATTAAATCAAACTGCTTAGGCATGCGCTACAACACTTTCTTTTAAGAATTAGCTGCTAATTTAAGTAAAAATTGATTCAATTCAGCTGGCATAGGTGCGATTAATTCCAACTTATCTTGCGTCAATGGATGTTTGATCTTAGTCACTGAAGAATGTAAAAACATACGTTTTAGCCCGTGCTTAATCAAGGCTTTATTCACGGTAAAGTCGCCATATTTATCATCGCCGACTATGGCAAACCCCAAATGTGCAAGCTGCACGCGCAATTGATGGGTACGCCCTGTCACCAGCTGCGCCTCTAGCAAACTAAACTGACCTAATACTGGGTGAGCAAAATTTTTGAGTAATTTGAATAAAGTTTCAGACGTTTGACGCTCGTTATATTTGTCTTTGCTAACGTCAGTCACCACATTGACGCGGCGCTCACCATTGGGTAAAAGGTATTTTTGTAAATCTAACACCACCCGTTTTTTTTGCTCCAACCACTGCCCTTGCACCAACATTAAATAACGTTTATCGGTCTGATTATTGCGAATGGCCTCATGTAAAGCCACCAAAGCGCTGCGTTTTTTGGCCAGCATCAGCACCCCTGAAGTTTCGCGATCCAACCTATGTACTAATTCTAAAAACTTAGCTTTAGGCCGTTCTAGGCGCATTTGCTCTATCACGCCACGGCTAATGCCGCTGCCGCCATGCACTGCAAAACCCGCTGGCTTATCTATGACCAATAATGCCTCATCCTCAAAAATGATGGACTTACTTAATTTAGAAACTGTAGGCGCAGCCTGTTCAGGCTTATCACTTGCCGTTGAACGAGTTGGCGGTATTCTGACCACATCGCCTATGGTTAAGCGAAAATCTGCATCAATGCGCTTTTTATTAACGCGCACTTCGCCACTACGCAAAATACGATAAACATGGCTTTTTGGCACCCCTTTAAGAGTTTTTGTCAGGAAGTTATCAACACGTTGACCTTCACTTGCCTCATCTACTGTTAAAAAAGCCGCGGCCAATTCACTGACCTGAGTAGTACTATGCTGCTGATTTTGTGTGCTTATATGGTTCATTCTTTGCTTAAATGTTTGATGTAGCCTATACTTACGTCATTATCAATTAATAAATCAATTAATTGATGTAGCCTATACACCTAAATGCCTAACAATTGCGTTATCACATTACGCAAACCTAGGTAAATAAAAGTGGAAACAGATACTTGGTTAACGCCGCTCGCCATATTATAAAGTAGCAGCAAGTAAAAATAGCGCTCAAGCCGCCGCAGACAAATAAACATAAAGCGCGACTTAAAGTGATAGTCAAATTTAGCGTATTGCTGAATTAGCATTTACTGAAGATAGAATTTTAACGAATTTAAGCCTAGACTGGCGTAAATTTAAATAATTAGTTTAATTTAACGAACAATAAACTGCTTTCAACTTGGTTTTTATCAATTGAATCAATAATTAATAGATAACGCTAACTCTGCCAGCTAAATTATAGCCGAGCTCACTTTAGTGCTAGTCTAAAAGACTTTTTAAAAATAAAGCGCCTCGCGCATTGCTTTTAATTAAAAATCGTTAAATTTCACACTTGCGCATACCATGCGCCTTCAGTACCTTGGCCAAGTTATTTGGCACTTTCACTTTAAATACGCCTTCAATATCAATTGCTTACATTAGCATTGAGTCTGCTGCCTGAGCCTAACAGGAGCAAACAATGAAACGCATGTTATTTAATGCAACGCAATCTGAAGAATTACGCGTTGCGATAGTAGATGGTCAAAAACTCATCGATTTAGATATTGAACACGCTGGCAAAGAACAGCGTAAAAGCAATATTTACAAAGGTGTAATCACTCGTATCGAACCTTCACTTGAAGCAGCATTTGTCGACTACGGCATGGACAGACATGGCTTCTTGCCATTCAAGGAAGTCGCACGTAGCTACTACAAAGAAGGCGCAGATGGTAAATCTCGCATTCAAGACGCTTTAAAAGAAGGTCAAGAAATCATCGTCCAAGTAGACAAAGATGAGCGCGGCAACAAAGGCGCAGCCCTCACTACTTTTATCTCATTAGCTGGTCGTTATTTGGTATTAATGCCTAACAACCCACGTGGCGGTGGCGTATCTCGCCGGATTGAAGGCGAAGACCGTGATGAATTGCGCGACGTATTAGCCCAGTTACAAGTACCAAAAGGCATGAGTATTATCGCTCGCACCGCTGGCATAGGCCGCAATGCCGAAGAATTACAGTGGGATTTAAACTACTTAACACAATTATGGACAGCTATTGATGGTGCTTCTACCATGCAAAATGGCGCCTATTTAATTTACCAAGAAGGTAGCTTGGTTATACGCGCCATTCGAGATTACTTTAGTGCTGATATTGGTGAAATTTTAATCGATACGCCAGATATCCATGAGCAAGCATTGCAGTTTATGAGCCATGTCATGCCTGGCAATGTATCTCGCGTTAAATTGTATCAAGACGAAATCCCACTTTTTACCCGCTTTCAAATTGAGCATCAAATTGAATCTGCCTTCTCTCGTGAAGTGCGCTTGCCTTCAGGCGGTGCAATTGTCATTGACCATACCGAAGCGTTAGTTTCGGTTGACGTCAACTCAGGCCGCGCAACACGTGGTAGCGATATTGAACACACTGCTTTTAATACCAATATGGAAGCCGCTGAAGAAGTAGCACGCCAACTACGCCTGCGCGATCTAGGTGGCTTAGTGGTGATAGACTTTATTGATATGGAAAGCCAACGCAATCAACGCGAGGTAGAAAATGCCCTGCGCGACGCTTTGCATCATGATAGAGCTCGTGTGCAAACTGGCAAAATTTCACGTTTTGGCTTGCTAGAGTTATCGCGCCAACGCTTACGCCCTAGTTTGGGTGAAACTAATCACATCCCATGCCCACGTTGTAATGGTACTGGCCATATTCGTGGCATAGAATCTACCGCCTTGCACATTTTACGCATTACCCAAGAAGACGCGATGAAAGATAATAGCGCAATCATTCAAGTACAATTGCCTGTTGAAGTCGCAACCTTCTTGTTAAACGAAAAACGTGCCGACATTCATGCCATAGAACAGCGCATGAATGTAGAGGTGGTATTAATTCCAAATATTCACCTTGAGACCCCTAACTACAATATCGTGCGTGTGAAACATGATGACGTAACTGAAGAAACCAGCCGCGCAAGCTACAAATTAGTAGAACTGCCCACAGAAACTTCGTACATCCCTAATGCAGAAGAAACAGCAAAAGCCGTTAGACCAGTAGCTGCTGTTAAAGGCATTACACCAGCCGCACCTGCGCCTATTGTTGATGAAAAATCTTCTAATAAGGTTGTTGCAGCGCCGACTTTATCATTCATTGCACGCATTAAAAACTTCTTCGGCGCTTCAAGCACTGCCAGTGAAAAACAAAAAACAGATGCTGAAAAAATTGAAGAATCTAACCGCGAAAGAAACCGTAACAACCGCAATCGCAACAATCGCAATCGTAATGAACGTAACAAAAATGCGCCACAAGATAGACCAAATCGCAACAATGAAGCTAAGCCACAGGAAGCCAAGTCTCAAGAGGGTAAACCTCAAGAGCTGCGCCAAGCAAAACCACAACAGCCACGTCCTGAGCAGGCTCGTAATGACAAACCGCGCAATAATCAGCCAGCAAATGCTAATCAACTCCCTGCCAATGCCGATGTATCTGCAATTGAAACAGGCGCTGAAAAAACGCCTGAGCGCAGTGCTAGCAGCCGTCGTAACCGCAATAATCGCCGTGGCCGTCGTGACCGTGTAGAAAATACCAGCGTAGAAAATACCAATGTAGATACTAGCCGCGCGTTTATCCCAAACGATGAAATTTCGACTCAACAGGCCAACGTTAGCACTGAAGCGACCAATATAGTGAATGCTGCACCTGAACAGCTACAACTAGTAGAGCAAGCCCCAGCTCAACTTGCAAGTGTAGACAGCATAGCGGTAGCCCAAGCTAGCGATAAACCCAAAGCAAAAACAGACCGAAAAGCCAAGCCAGTAAAATCTGTGGCTGACAATGCTGATCAAGCTATGCCTGCGACTGATAACACAGCGCAACCACTGGCAAAAAATAGCGTTACCAGCAGCGATAGCGATGCAGCCAGCAAAGCCGAAGGCAAGCGCCCTGCTCGTCCACGCAAACCTAAGGCAGCAGCCAAGCCAGTCGATTTAGCCGCTATCGGGTTGCAATTAGTAGAAACCAAAGCTGACGCGCCTAAGGTTGTTGCAGCAGCAGATGAAGCTAAACCACGTGCACCACGCAAAGTAGCGGCATGGCAAAAAGAGGCTAAAACTCAAGAAGCTGCCGAACCTATGGTGATGGTAGAAACACAAAATAAATAGCATAATGATTAACGCCCGTCAAACCAAGTTAGCCTAGTGCTCACTTGGTTTGACGGCTAAATCACTTGAGTGGTACTGAACAGATTTAATGGTTAAAATGTACCCAGCAAAAACACCACCTCAGTTCTATAAGATTTAATTAAAGGTTTTTATCATGGCAACACGTCACGTTCATTTACTTATTTTAGGGTCAGGCCCTGCTGGTTATTCAGCCGCAGTATATGCCGCTAGGGCCAATCTTAAACCAGTACTTATCACTGGCATCGCCCAAGGTGGGCAACTGATGACCACTACCGAGGTGGATAATTGGCCAGCGGATGCAGATGGTGTGCAAGGCCCAGAGCTGATGGCACGCTTTCAAAAACATGCGGAGCGCTTTAATACCGAAATGATTTTTGACCACATTCACACCACGCATTTGGCCGAAAAGCCGATACGCTTAGTCGGTGATAGTGGTGAATATACCTGTGACGCGCTGATTATTGCGACTGGCGCTTCAGCCAAGTATTTGGGCTTGCCTAGTGAAGAGAAATTTAGCGGCAAAGGCGTCTCAGCCTGCGCCACTTGTGATGGTTTCTTTTACCGCAACCAAGAAGTGGCGGTCATCGGCGGCGGCAACACTGCGGTTGAAGAAGCACTATATTTATCTAACATCGCTAGCAAAGTCACCCTGGTGCATAGACGAGATAAATTTAAGGCAGAAGCCATTTTGGTTGATAAGCTGCATGAACGCGTTAAAGAAGGAAAAATAGTCTTAGAGACGTTTCAAACACTAGACGAAGTGCTGGGCGATGATAGTGGCGTGACTGGTATGCGCCTTAAAAACGTCAATGATGGTAGCAGCAAAGACATTGCCTTAATGGGCGTATTTATTGCCATAGGTCACCAGCCTAATACTGATATTTTTGCGGGTCAATTAGAAATGCAAGGCGGTTACATCGTCACGCAAATGGGCCGAAACGGCAACGCCACCGCTACCAGCGTGCCTGGCGTATTTGCCGCAGGTGATGTGCAGGACCATATTTACCGTCAAGCAGTCACCAGTGCAGGCACAGGCTGTATGGCGGCATTAGATGCAGAACGCTATTTAGATCATTTAAAATAGGTCTATATTGGGCTTGGTAACCAATTGGCGAGCAATTGGCAACCGAGCAGCGCAAAATACCTATCCCAAACAGCAGGCACGCATTTTGGCTAATTTAGACGAAAATACCGAAAATTTATTTTCACAAGCGGTAAAAGATGTGCGGCCGCTAAGCCAAGATGACCGTGCCATTCACGAAGTTAAAAAGCCCAAGCCCATCCCTAAGCAATTGCTACGCGATGAGCAGCAAGCTTTAGTCGATTCACTATCTGACCATTACATTCCTGCCTATGAGCTAGAAACTGGTGAAGAGCTACTCTACTTGCGTGATGGCCACTCCCCTGACATTTTAACTAAATTACGCCGCGGCAAATGGGTAGTACAGGCCAATATAGATTTGCATGGCCTCATCAGTGACGAAGCGCGGCTTTATGTATCAACCTTTATTAGTGACTGTAAAAAACGTGGCATACGCTGTGTACGCATCGTCCACGGCAAAGGTTTAGGTTCACGCAACCGAGAACCTATACTCAAGCACAAACTGCGCGGTTGGTTGATGCAAAAAGATGAAGTAATCGCCTACGCAGAAGCTAAAAAACAAGATGGCGGCAGTGGCGCTGTTATTGTATTGCTAAAAGCCTGAACGATATTACAACCCTAAGTCACTCAAACTTGCATGGTCATCAGGTCTGCGACCGAGTGGCCAAAAAAACTTACGTTCAGACGCCAGTATAGGCAAATCATTAATACTGGCATAGCGCAAGGCCATCAAACCATTTGCATCAAATTGCCAATTTTCATTGCCGTATGAACGAAACCAATTGCCTGCATCATCGTGCCATTCATAGGCAAAACGCACGGAAATTCGGTTACCGTCAAATGCCCATAATTCTTTAATTAATCTGTAATCGTGTTCTTTCGCCCACTTTCTGGTCAAAAACTCAACAATTTGTGCACGTCCCCGCAAAAATTCCGCACGGTTACGCCATTGCGAATCTGGCGTATATGCCATTGATACACGCTGCGGATCTCGGCTATTCCAGCCATCTTCTGCCATGCGTATTTTTTGTATGGCAGTCTCTCTAGTAAAAGGCGGCACAGGCGGACGAATTTCTGTATCTATTGCCATTAGCGTTCCCCTCTCATCTAAAATAATCTACTCACCCAAAAAACCACCGCTCTGATGTGCCCAAAGGCTGGCATATAAACCTTTGTTGGCCAACAAGCTAGTGTGACTGCCTTCTTCAACAATATTACCTTGATCAAGTACTATCAATCTATCCATGGCGGCTATGGTGGACAAACGGTGGGCAATTGCTACCACAGTTTTACCTTGCATTAAGGTGTATAAACTCGCTTGTATCGCCTGCTCCACTTCTGAATCTAAAGCACTGGTCGCCTCGTCTAATAACAATATCGGCGCGTCTTTTAGCATCACCCGAGCAATCGCAATACGTTGCCGCTGTCCGCCAGAAAGCTTGACGCCACGTTCCCCAACATGTGCATCATAGCCTGTACGGCCATGGGCATCGGCTAGGCGTAATATAAACTCATGCGCCTCGGCACGTTTTGCGGCGTCTATCAACTCCGCCTCGGTGGCTTGCGGTCGCCCGTATAAAATATTGTCGCGCACACTACGGTGCAGCAATGATGTGTCTTGCGTGACCATGCCAATTTGGCTGCGCAAGCTGTTTTGCGTCACTTGTGTAATCGCTTGCCCGTCAATCAGTACGCGACCTTGTTCCACATCATAAAAGCGCAGTAATAGATTAACAATAGTCGATTTCCCTGCCCCTGAACGCCCCACTAAGCCTACTTTTTCACCCGCTTTAATGTTTAAATTAAGCGCCTGCAATACAGGGTTCTGCCTGCCATAGGCAAATGAAACCTGCTCAAACTGTATGCAGCCAGCACTCACCACCAGTGGTTTAGCATCAGGTTTGTCACTTATTTGCTGGGCAATGGACAAGGTGTTGACGCCATCTTTTGCCGTGCCAATTTGCTCGTATAAACTGGTCATCTCCCACATCACCCAATGAGAAATGCCATTAAGTCGTAATGCCATCACAGTGGCTGCCGCCACGCCACCGACGCTCACTTGGCCTTTGCTCCACAAATACAACGCCAAACCTGAAGTGGCGATAATGAGCAACATATTAAGCACGTGGTTCATCAATTCAACCCCAGACACATAGCGCATTTGGGCGTGTACTGTGCTTAAAAAATCATGCATGGCAGATTTTGCATAGCTAGCCTCACGTCCAGCGTGCGAAAAGAGCTTTACCGTGCTGATATTGGTGTAGGCATCGCTGATGCGGCCTGTCATCAGTGAACGTGCATCAGCCTGTGCTTGCGATACTTTGGCAAGACGAGGCACAAAATAGCTCAATGAGGCAACATAGCATAGCACCCAAACTAAAAATGGCCACATTACCAAGCCATTAAAGTTGCCTACCACAGCGACCATGGTAACGAAATAAATCACCACAAAGACTAAAATATCCGCCACAATAAACCAGACATCACGCACTGCCAAAGCCGTCTGCATGACTTTAGCGGCGACACGGCCCGCAAATTCATCTTGGTAGAAGCTCATGCTTTGGCTGAGCATAAGCCTATGAAAATTCCATCGCAAACGCATAGGAAAGTTACCCGCCAAAGTTTGATGTTTAATCAAAGTCTGCATAGCAATGAGTAAGGGACTAAGTAGCAAAAGTATGGCCAATAGCAGTAAATGATGCTTTTCTGTCGACCATAATGATGGTGGTGAGGTTTTACTAAGCCAATCCACGACCTTACCCATTGCAGCAAACAGTAAGGCTTCAAAACCGCCAATTAAAGCGGTGAATAAGGTCATGGTGAGAATAAATAGGCGTGAGCCGCCTGTGCAAGCCCATAAAAATGGCCAAAGTGCATTGGGCGGTGGGTCTATTTCTTTATTAGGAAACGGATTTAATAGATTTTCGAACCAAGTTAGCATAGCGTGACTTTAATGTGAGGTTATATGCTAACTTTTCTAGCCCGTCGTTAACAGTTGACTTAAAAGATGAAGTTAGGATGTTATATTTTCTGTATCAAACAAACCGCCTCTGCGGCAATGCCTTCACCTCTGCCGGTAAAGCCCAGTTTTTCAGTTGTGGTCGCCTTCACATTCACTAGGTCTATACTCACTTGGCAATCCTCGGCAATATGACTGCGCATCTGCCAGGTATAGGGTGATAGTTTGGGTAATTCACAAATCACCGTGCTGTCGATATTCACGACGGTATAGCCTTTGGCTTGCAATAAGCTGACCACTTGGCGCAATAACTGGCGCGAGTCTATGCCTAGGTAACGACTATCGTTGGGTGGAAAATGCTGCCCAATATCACCTAATGCAGCGGCACCTAATAGCGCATCACAAATCGCATGCAGCAACACATCGGCATCTGAGTGGCCCTCTAAGCCCTTTTCAAAAGCAATATCTACACCACCAATCACACATTTACGCCCTGTGACTAGTCGGTGTACATCAAAACCTTGGCCAATTCGTATGGTCATCATTTTACTCAATTCGTTTATGGAGTGCTTGTGCTCAAAAGCGCTGACAGCACCGCCAAATCTTGCGGATAAGTCACTTTAAGATTACGCAATTCACCCGTTACCAGTTTAGGCTTCAAACCCAATGCTTCAATCGCCTCAGCTTCGTCTGTTGCCGAACCGTTGAAAGTACTCAATGCTTTTTTCAGCGTGGCATATCTAAACATTTGCGGCGTTTGCGCCTGCCATAAATCAGTACGTGGTAAAGTCTCAATCACACGTTGCTCAATATCTGCGCGCTTTAAAGTGTCGGCCAAGGGCAAAGCTAACAAACCACCCACCGCATCATGTTCTAACGCTGTTAATAACTGGTTTAATAGCAAGTTAGTTAAACCTGGCCTTGCCGCATCATGCACCAAAATCCAGTCATCTGCATCCACTTGTGCTTCAATGGCCTGCAAGCCATTAAGCACGGTCGCCGAGCGGGTATCACCGCCACAATAGTGCACCTGCGCTTTGCTACTTAAATTCAGGTAAGTGCTGCGCCAATGGGCATCGCCTTCGCTTAACACAATATGAATGCTATTGATTTTAGTCGCTTGATCAAAGACTTTAATCACATGCTGAATCAGCGATTTGCCATTTAAACTTAAATACTGTTTAGGCGCATCTGCCCCCATACGGCTTCCGCTTCCGGCGGCAGGAATAATCACATGAAAACGCGTCATATTAGATTTTAGCTTTAGCGTGCATAGCTGAATTTTAACATGCCCAGTCGATTACTTAAGCGCATAAATCGCAGGTAAATTACGCCACCAACCGTAGGCATCCATACCACAACCAAACACATAGCGATTTGGCACCTCAAGACCAACAAAATCTGCCGCAATAGGTTTGCTATGATCCAGAACCTTTTCGACCAGTACGGCCGAAAATACTGCTTTAGCGCCCAATGCCAGACACTTTTCTTTAATGGCGAGTAAGGTAATGCCTTCATCAAGAATGTCATCTAACAACAACACCGTGCGATTAGTTAAATCTAACTTAGGCAGGGCTTGCCAAGTCAGAGTCTTGCCCACCGTATTATTTTGATAGCGACTGGCATGTACATAATCCACTTGCAGCGGAAAATTTAATCGCGCCAACAATTGCCCAGCAAACACCAGCCCACCGCTCATCACACAAATCACCACCGGGCAGGCATCCGCCAAGGCTACGGTCACTTCTTGACTTAAACGCTCAATGGCAGCGTTCACCAGCAGTGAAGGATGAATCAGTTCGGCTTGATCGAGTAGTTGTTGTGGTGATTGGGTTTGCATGGGTATGCTTTATTGATGCGTTCATGCATTATATACTTTTGTCGAGAGATATCATCTCAACCACAGCATGCATGACATTCTAGCTAGCAAAAATCACCCGAACAATGTCGCTTCTTGACGCTGATTAGGCATTAATAAACCTGATCATGATCACCGACATTCACTAAAATGATGTCTTTTTCTGTCACAATCATCTCTAGCGTAATGCGATATTTAAGGTTAATCGAAACACTTTGTAAGCCACTTAATCTACCCTGGAGTTGATGCAACCTTAACGAAGCATGGTGTGGATTAATTTCCAACAACGCCAACGTTTTAGCGTACTGATTTAAGGCATCAGGATGTTGCTTAATGAACTTAGCGGCCTTACGGGTGTACTGCTCAGTAAATATTAACTGCCAACTCATGCAGCCAAGGCGTTCATTTGTTGAATTCTTTGGATATGCTGCAGGACGGTCTCTTTAACAAATCGCCCCGCTTCTAAATCTGCTCGTGATTCCGCCAATGCCGCTTCTAATTCGCACTCTCGAAAATGCTGGTATTGATCATTACTCATCACGACATACTTCACCTGACCACGAACGGATACGGAAGCTTCTGGCTGGGTTAGCAGCGCTTCTTCTATGGCTTTAATCCCTTTAATCTTTAAATCATTTGCCGGAATAACACTCATACCACCCCCTAAACAACATTATTAATCGTATTGTATAGAATATTATAAATAGTGCAATTTATATCCATGATTGCTTGCTTTGGCAAACGCAAGAAGCCTAGAACTATGGGGATATAGCAAGCCTAAGTCCTCTTAGATGTTTGTAAGAATCTTCCCTTAGGGACTTATAAAGATGATTAACATTATTTAACTACTAATGTCCCATCGCATTAACGATGGCATTAAATTAATTTAAAGCGATGAGCGCCAACTCAGGCGAACGATCAAGCACCTTAAGTAATGCTTTCGCCGCACCAGTAGGTGAACGCTTCCCCTGCTCCCAATTTCGGATGGTTTCAATAGAAACGTCTATTCTTTTAGAGAATTCAGATTGCGTTAAACCAACGCGGCGCCTTACGCGTCTGGCAAATTTGGCAGCGTCCATGAGCGCTTCTGCATCATCCGATTTTTGCTGAAGGTCGATATCATGCTCAGTTGTTGCATCAATCTTGGCCATATTGACACGCCCTCTAGGTAAATCTGGTTTGCCATCTTTAGTCATCTGTATTTGTATTAATTTCATATTGGGCAACCTCCCGTTGGTTTGCTTTGCGTGCTGATATAATCCTAGTAACTGAATTTCTAACTGTATATACGAGGAAAAACAGTCGTCCATCAATCATTCCGTATAATTGAAACCGGTCTTCTCCATAATCCCAGCGATGATCCTGCATCACGATTCGATTAGGATCAAAGAAACTAGCGATCGCATATTCAAAATTAAACCCACGCTTCTCTAGGCAGGCATGGCTTTTTTCTTGATCCCATTCAAATTTCATAGTCAATAGTAGTTCAATGAACTACCTTATGTCAAGTGAATAAGTGGAGCGTTAATTTAAATATGGCAATTTCAATAATCAATTCGGGGCGATAGCAGGCCTATTCTGCTATAGCTAATGTTATGAAAGGCTTATATGTAAGGGCGCATCCAATTTAAATCTAAAGCGTTTAACGATAGACTTCGCGGCGGTTACCAATCTCGATAACTAACACACACATCTCGCCGTCTTGAATACTACAAATAATACGCATATCACCTACACGATAACGCCAATAGGCCCCAAGTTTTGGGCCGCTTAAGCTTTTACCTAACGTTCTTGGATCATCTATCGAAGCGACGCGCTCATCCATATAATCGAAAATGCGAAGTACGATCGACTTATCAAGCTTTTTAAGTTGACGTAAAGCTGAGTCAGTATAATTAATTATCCAAGCCAAGTTCTTTTCTCGCTTGTGCACTGCTTACTATTCTTTCTTGACCTTTACGAATTCTCTCCATTGTCGCATCAGCCAAATAAAAGTCTTCCAGGTCATCAAGACCACCTTCAATTAACTCGCGTAAATAGTAAGATTTAGCGCGCCCCGTTTGAGATGCCAATGCATCTAATCTTTGTTCTATTTCAGGATCAAGTCTTATTGATACGGCCATATAGAAACTCCTTTCTGGATTAATTGTAATTATTGTATCACAGTGATTACAATTAATACATCCACTTTTATTCGGGGCAATTGCAGGCCTAAGCTTCCCCTTCCCTATGCCTAGATTAGAATTAGTCCGTTTTGCGAAAATTGCATTTTATAAATTTATGGCAAAAAAATACCCATCACTGATGGGTATTTTAAAGTAACTAGAATGATTTAATCTTCAAACACTTCTGCCTGGGATAACACCACACCTAACTGGTCTTTACCAGACAATATCGGCATCTGTGTAATCGGCCACTCAATCCCAATAGCCGGATCATCCCAGCGAATGCAGCGCTCGTGTTGCGGTGCATAGTAGTCGGTCGTTTTGTACAAAAATTCAGTATTGTCTTTTAGTACAACAAAGCCATGTGCAAATCCTGGTGGCACCCATAATTGACGTTTATTCTCAGCAGACAACAGCACCCCTACCCATTTACCAAAGGTAGCAGATTGGCGACGAATATCCACCGCCACATCAAACACTTCGCCCGTGGTGACGCGCACTAACTTGCCTTGAGCTTGTTCTATTTGGTAATGCAGGCCACGTAATACATTGGCAGCAGATTTAGAATGGTTATCTTGCACAAAATTGGCTTTGACACCGGTTAGATTATGAAAAGTCTGTTGGTTAAAGCTCTCGAAGAAAAATCCTCTATCATCACCAAATACTTTAGGTTCCAGTATTAGCACGTCTGGAATATCCGTTTGTACTACTTGCATTAAAACACCTGCTCATTCAGAAGTTGTTTCAAGTATTGCCCATAATTATTTTTAATGTACTTGTCTGCCAGTTTATCTAAAGCTTCAGCATCAATGAATTGCATACGATAAGCAATTTCTTCAGGGCAAGCTATCTTAAAGCCCTGACGCTTCTCTATGGTTTGAATAAAGGATGAAGCTTCTAAGAGGGATTCATGTGTGCCCGTATCCAACCAAGCAATGCCACGCCCCATCACTTCTACCTTTAACTCACCACGCTTTAAATACGCACGGTTCACATCGGTAATTTCCAGCTCACCCCGAGGTGAAGGCTTTAAATTCTTAGCAATCTCAATCACCTGATTGTCGTAAAAATACAAGCCCGTTACGGCGTATCTTGATTTGGGTGCTTGGGGTTTTTCTTCTAGGCTGACGGCTTGGCCTTGCGCATTAAACTCCACGACACCATAACGCTCTGGGTCACTGACTGGGTAGGCGAAGACGGTAGCACCATGGGTCATTTTTGCAGCCAGTTGGGTTTTATGCGCCAAGTCATGGCCGTAAAAGATATTGTCACCCAACACCAATGCGCAGCTGTCATCTCCAATAAAATCCTCACCGATAATAAAGGCTTGTGCCAAACCATCTGGTGAAGGTTGTATCGCATATTGAATATCCATACCCCACAAACTGCCATCGCCTAACAATTGCTTAAAGCGTGGCAGGTCTTCAGGCGTGGAAATAACTAACACTTCGCGGATCCCTGCCAGCATGAGCGTACTTAGCGGATAGTAAATCATCGGCTTATCGTACACAGGCAGGAGCTGCTTAGAGATCACCTGAGTGACAGGGTATAAACGTGTACCAGAACCACCAGCTAGAATAATGCCTTTCATGCTAATTCGCCCCTACATTTATAATTATTTTAATAATAGCCACTAGTCACGATAATTCCAATCATGCTATTGAAGGATGTTCCATATGCGGCATTAGTCAGTCTAATTCACGCCAATTGTTATTCAGTCAAGCTGGAAATTTATTGGGCTAGAAAGCAAACGGGTCTTTGATATAACTTAAATTCTGAATTTTTGGATGCTGAAGGATTGTCTCAATAAGGCTAAGCACATCATCCAGTAAGGATAATTTCAAATCCCAGTAAACAAAGTCTAGGCATTTTCCATGACTAAACTCATATACCCTGCCCCTATATAGGACATTAACATTATTAGCTGTTGCGTGAAAATACACCCCATTATTATGAAGTGAGTTCCGAATAATCCTAAAAAGATCAAGCAAATTGATCCAATCCTGCGATTCATCCAAATTTAGTTCAGCGCGTATAAGACATTCATAAATCGATTTAAATGACGACGTACCTTTTCCACATGCTTCAGGATTAATTGCCCTTAGTATCAGCCGCATTGAACTCTCAACTGCTGTGAAAATAAACTGCACAAATGAAAGTCGTAAATAATTATTGAACTCAAATTCCACATCTTTAGAAATTGGTGGATATAACTTACCATCCAAACATTGCCGAGGTTGACATAGAAATTCAGTTAATGATTCTAAGCCAAGGGCAGTTGAACCAACCACATTTTCAATCTTTGTTAATGCCGTTAAGCGAATATCAGTAACCGGCCAACCATAAAGCCTTACCAAATCACCCCTTAAATCGGCAAGCTTTTCTCGCCTGTTCCAAAGAGCTTGAAATAACTGCTCATTTGTTAGCCTTGTCATAGATTGATGAAATATAAAAAATATTGATTCGACATCATCAAATGTCTACTGAAATAAGGGAAGTCCACTGTTCCTTAAGAAACATTAAGTACTCAGTAGCCTCTGGTGTATTTTCTGCCGGGGCCCATGCCGCCAATTCTTTAGCTTGCTCTGGGTTAAAAGGTCCTGACTTTACTTCAAACAATATAGAACCTGGCACTTCTGCAATGACTGTATGCCATGCCCCCGCCGGCAAATTAACTCCTACGCTAATAAGTGACTTAACATCAGTAGCTTGAGCACCAAATCGAATAACTTGAATCACTTGCCCAATATCATCAAATACCAGCAACGCCATGCGTCCTCTCACAGCTATTAAGCACTCATCCTTAGGGTCTATTGAGTGACGGTGTGGCCTTATGTAGCTATCAATACCGATTGCATTAAATAAACGCTGACATGGGTCATTATAATGTTGGTGTATATTTTTATGCTGCCGTTGGCGAATTGCCTGCTCAGCCTGTTGCGAAAGTGCATCTAAAAACCCTGACGAGAAGTTTTCTATTTCCATAAAAGTTTAGTGGCGAGTACCTTGCATATCTCTTAAGAAGCTAATGCGGATATAATCTGTTTCACGGCCACCTCTGGTGAAAATAGTTTTGCTGACAGCACCTTACAGCGTGCAGACACGGCCTGATTATTTGCAGTATTGCCTGCCACCTCATCTACTAAATCAAGTGCTATCCGTTGTAAAGTATCCACAGAATAATCGTTACAAACTTGCCCCACCCTTTCACTAAGAATCATTTGCTCTAAATCATTACCAGCATTAATAGTCGCCAAAACAGGCAAGCCTGCCTGCATATAAGATAAAAACTTACCAGGAATATTATGGGTTTTGTGGCGCGGATCTAAGGCAACAATACCAATATGACATTGTGCATATAAACCAGGAATTTCAGTAGGATCTATCTCATCAAAAAATGTAACGTTATCTAAACCACGCGCCTGGGCATCCTCGCGCAAACGTTGCGCATCGCTACCGCGCCCTACAAACAAGAACCCAATATCAACTCTATTAACTAAACGCTCAGCCAAATCGATCAATATACTCATACCTTGAGCGACACCCATATTACCGGCATAAACAAAAACTGTTCTCCCTGCAAGCGCTGTACTAGCCACAGAAATACTACATCCCATGTTTGGCGCATCCGTTAACCAGTTTTGCAACACTTCAATGTGGCAATCTTTTCTATCTCTAAAGTAAATTTCATTACCCTGTGTTTGTATGCCAATCAAATCGGCCACAGAATACTGGTAATTAGCAATCATTTTAAAAAATCGGTAAGCTAAACCACGACTCATCAGACCCATGTCTGCAGCCCACTCTGGAAATATGTCACGGACAATCAAGTATGCCTTGCAATCACTTATCTTCTTCAATGTGTTAGCAAGTGGCCCAAAAAAAATGCTGGGGGCATACCACACTACGCCGTCCCACCGTTGCTTTGCCAATGGGCTTTTACGCAAATTATGAAGCATGGCAAACGGCATCAAAAATTCGTTAATCGTGCGACGCACGTAATTAATATCTTTGGTTTTTGGTGCGCGCAAGCGCAACACTTGCACACCATTAAAATCTTCAATTAGCCATGGTGTGCTTAAACCTGATGTGGGCAACATAACCGTTAGCGTATGCCCTTGTCGAACAAACTCATGCGACAAATCACGCAACTGCACTGCACCAGAACTACGTAGCGGTGGGAATGTATCAGCGATTAAAGCAACATGCATTGGCTAGCCAAATGTAAGGATGCCGGATTTAATCCGGCATAGTAAGGGCGTTCAAAAATTTGTAGATTTAAGTTAATACTTTTTCCAAACCACACGATTCACATAATCGGTATAGCTGTGAATAATCCGCACCACTTTATCGGAGACATTCGGCATACTGTAATCGGATACTTGTCTTAAGCCACGCTCTGAACCGCGTGGTTGCTTAGCTAAAATAGCCAAGCCTTGACGTACTCGCTCAACCTCAAGTCCCACCATCATCACGGCAGCCTCTTCCATCCCCTCAGGACGCTCGTGCGCTTCACGTAGATTCAGTGCCGGAAAGTTTAAAATGGAAGATTCTTCATTGATAGTGCCACTATCTGACAAAGATGCGCGTGCTGATAATTGTAGTTTGACGTAATCATGAAAACCTAGCGGTTTTAATAAGCGTACATTTTTATGAAACTTTGAATTGGTTTCATCAATTCGCTTTTGTGTACGTGGGTGTGTTGATACGATGACGGGTAAACCATGATCTTCTGCAATCGTATTTAGCACATCAACCAACTTAGCAAAGTTTTGTGGCGACTCAATATTCTCTTCGCGGTGCGCACTGACAATAAAATAACTGTTGTCTTTAAGCCCCAAACGATTTAACACATCAGAGGCGTCAATCTTATCTCGGTAATGGGTTAGCACCTCAAACATTGGGCTACCTGTTTTAATGATCAGATCTGGCGATAAGCCTTCACGTAACAAATAATCACGCGCTATGGTGCTGTAGGTTAGGTTTACATCGGCTGTATGATCAACGATACGACGATTTGTCTCTTCTGGCACGCGCATATCAAAACAACGATTCCCCGCTTCCATATGAAAAATAGGAATCTTACGACGTTTAGCAGGAATGACTGATAAGCAACTATTGGTATCACCCAAGACCAACATCGCCTCCGGTTGAACATCTTCCAGAACCTTATCAACAGCAATAATCAAATTACCAATAGTATGTGCCGCACCACTGCTACCCTCAGCACTATTTAAAAAATAATCAGGCTTACGCACACCCAAATCATCGAAGAATACTTGGTTCAGCTCGTAATCATAATTCTGACCCGTATGCACCAAAACATGGTCACAATATTCGTCTAATCTTGCCAGTACGCGTGATAGCCTAATAATTTCAGGCCTTGTCCCAACTACTGTTAATACTTTTAAATTTTTCATGTTTGCTATTAAACCTCGCAAGGAATGCAGTCTGGACGCTGGCGATCAAAAATCTCATTAGCCCACAACATAATGATGGCCTCACTGTCTCCAATATTAGTTATGTCATGCACCCAACCAGGAATGCTATCTACAACTTGCGATTTATCAGAAGAAACTGTTATATCAATAATTTCGCCTGTAATAATGTGTCGAAATCGCATCCGCGCTAAGCCTCTAACCACAAGAAACTTCTCCGTCTTACTGTGGTGATAATGCGAACCGCGTGTTATACCTGGATGCACCGTAAAAAAAGAAAACTGGCCACAATCGGGTGTCTTTAGCATCTCAACAAAAATACCTCGCTCATCACCATATTGTGGAAGATTGTAAGTGAACTGCTCCGACGGCAAATAACTAATATAGGTTGAATAAAGCGCACGCACTATACCTGTACCTACCCGTTCCGAAATTAAATTAGTACGGCAGTTTTTAAATGCCGTTATCTGCTCCGCCAATGCACCCAAGGAAATATCATATATCGGGTTGATCTTACCCCTCAACAAATCAAACTTAGAATCATCTAAGACACGTAATAATTCATCAACTACATCATCAATATAAGCCAATTGCAAAGTCACCGAAGCATCGTTAACCTGAATTGGCAAACCACGAGCAATATTGTGACAAAATGTTGCCACAACAGAGTTGTAATAAGGCTTGCACCACTTACCAAACACACCAGGTAAGCGATAAATAACAGCTGAATTGCCAGTTTCAGCCACAAAACTTTCAACTATATGTTCGGCAGCAAGCTTACTTATGCCATAAGGGTTTTCACATTGCGCTTGTGTTGATGAAGCAAGAATCAGTGGTATATTCCGCCCATTGAGTCTAATAGACTCGCACAAAGTGCGAGTTAGCTCAGTATTAACTCGCGCAAAATCGGCAACATCGTCCGGCCGATTCTCGCCAGCCAAATGTACAATAGCATCTGCGCTCGCGACCATTGCTGTAAGCAATTCATCACTGTCGCCACGGACGAATGACAAGACTTCAGTATTAGACTGCTCACCCAAGCGAACAAGTAAATTCTTGCCAATAAATCCTGCTACACCTGTAACCAAAATTCGCCGTTGATTACTCATACTCATTCTTCTGCCAACACATCTTCACCACGAGCAATCGCTTGCATAAATCGCAATTTCATTAACAAAGCTTTCATCCCATTCACATCAAGCCTAGTAGTATTATGCGAGTTATAATCCACAGCTTCAGAAATTTGAGTTTCTCCTTGATCCGTAAATTTACCATAATTCAAATCACGCAGATCTGGCGGCACGCGGAAATAACCACCTAAGTCTTGCGCCGCCACCATTTCTTCACGACTAAGTAATGTCTCAAACAACTTCTCGCCATGGCGAGTGCCAATGACTCGCACTTCATGGTTTGATACACCTAGCAGGCTAGTCAATGCCTGAGTTAACGTCGCTATCGTCGCAGCCGGCGCTTTTTGCACGAATATATCACCTGGGTTACCATGTTCAAAAGCATATAAAACCAAGTCCACAGCATCATCCAGCGTCATCATAAAGCGCGTCATTGTAGGATCAGTAATGGTGATTTCTTTACCCGCACGAATCTGATCAACAAACAATGGCACAACAGAGCCACGTGATGCCATTACATTCCCGTAGCGCGTTACACAAATCGTAGTAGCATCACTTTCACGCGACTTAGCAACGGCTACCTTCTCCATCATCGCTTTGCTGATGCCCATTGCATTAATCGGATACACTGCTTTGTCTGTACTCAGACAAATCACTCGCTTAATTCCTATCGTAACAGCAGCTTCAAGTACATTCTCCGTGCCGAGAACATTAGTCTTAACCGCTTGCAATGGGAAGAACTCGCATGATGGCACCTGCTTAAGTGCAGCCGCATGAAATACATAATCCACACCCTTCATTGCTTGGCTAACACTTTCGTATTCACGAACATCTCCAATATAAAACTTAAGCTTTGGATTGTTAAACGCGATGCGCATATCTTCTTGTTTTTTTTCATCACGACTGAAAATACGAATTTCGCGAACATCAGTAGAAAGAAAGCGCTTCAGCACAGCATTCCCGAAGGAACCTGTTCCACC
>CAIRBH010000012.1 GCA_903876765.1 uncultured Pseudomonadota bacterium
AACTGCGCTATGACCACGTTCTGTAATTTGTTTAAGCGCTTCTGCCTTAAACTCGTCGGTATATCTGATGCCTCTCATTTAACTTCCTTTTAGTGATTTCAGACATTATCAACTGTCTACTAAATCGGGGGAAGTCCAGTTCAGTGTAAATGGCCAGTATATTTCTTGGTGATTATCAACTCTTTTTAATACGGGAATTTTGAGCTCATAAAGCGCAAGTAATTTTGCATCATCGGCTATTTCTATACTAGTCCACTTTAAATCCAAATCGCTGGCCAGTACTTTGAGTAAATACTCCGCTTGCTCGCATAAATGGCAGTGTGAAGTAGTATAGAGAATCAGCTGTATCGTCATTTATAAGATGCTCATGGTGTTAATTTAAGGTTTAAATATAGGCTAAACAAGCAGTGCCGCATGCCATAAAATATACGCATATTATGCGCCATCGCTAATTTAATTATATTTCTTTCTGATGTTGATAGCCCGATAAATGCTCTGAATACTAAATACAAGCCTGCCTGTGAATGTTAATACACGAATGGCCTTAATTATTTAATCGCGTGTTAAAATAAATAACTACACAGCATTATTAAGAATAAAGGCAACCTAGATGCGTGATCTCGAGAGCATTCAAGACTATCAGAATAAAGTGACTGCCATGATAGAAAGGCATAAGTTGGTTGAAGACTTAGTGCATAGACAAGATATGCAGCGCCATGATTTAGTTGAGGGCATGGTGCATCAGAATAATCTATCTGAGCTAAAGCGACTACTGGATAAGCTTGATACCAACGCAATTGCTAATATACTGGAAACCCTCTCTAATCAAGATTGCCTATTAATATGGGGATTAATTAGTGAGGAACGTAAAGAGGAAATTTTATTAGTGGTGACTGATTCTGTGAGAGTGGAGTTGGTTTCTGAGCCCAAGCCAGTTAGCCAAAGTATGGTGATTCGTGTGTTTGATCTTCATGAAGGTCGATTACGCCAAATCCCTATTTATAATCGCGAAGACTTAGCGCAAGCAAAGCCAATTTGGGTTGATTTAGTCACGCCAGAAGACGAGCAGCTGGCATGGGCTAGAGAAATATTCGGCGTAAATTTACCTAATCCTAAAGAATTGACTGACCTTGAAACTAGCGCACGTTTTTATGAAGAAGAAAATGGTGAGGTGCATCTGCACTCAGCCTTCTTACTTGAACGCCAAGATGAATCTAGAAACGTAGCGGTAGCCTTTGTATTAAATAAAGATACTTTATTTTCTGTCAGAAGTGAAGAGCTACCTGTATTTCGTCTGCAGCGGCTGCGCGCAAGGGCTCAGGCTGGCTATGTGTCAGAAGCTAAGGATGTATTGCTAGATCTTTATGCGGCCGATGTAGAGTATTCAGCGAATGCTTTAGAAGATGAGTATGTTAGGCTGGAGGAAGTCGGTCGACAAGTATTTAAATCGCACATGACCAATGAGCAAGCGGCTAAAATTCTGACGGCTATTTCTATAGAAGAAGATCTGAACGGTCGGATACGGCGGAATGTGCTAGATACCAGAAATGCCCTGTCTTTTTTAATGCGCCGAAAATTCTTATCTATCGCTCAGCATGAAGATGTACGTGAAATTTTACGTGATATTGAATCCTTAGATGGGCACACCACATTCTTGTTCAATAAGATTAACTTTCAGATGGATGCTACCGTAGGTTTCTTGAATGTTAATCAAAATAAGGACCTCAAACGTTTGACGGTCATTAGTGTGGTTTTTATGCCGATTAATGTGCTGGCAGGTATTGGCGGTATGTCAGAATTCTCTATGATGACGCACGGTGTGCCATGGCAGGTTGCCTATAGTAGCTTTATTGCGGGCATGATTGCTATTGGCATACTCACCTATGTTATTTTGCACAACATGGAAAATCGCAGAATAAAAAACCATCGTAAAGATAATCAATAGTAGGTCAGTCATTACTACAATGAACCAAGATATATCATTAATTTGGGCTGAATTGCTTGCAGATTTATCCACATCAGTAGCCCTCTGGCAGTTTTTTGTAATTGCGCTGGCTTGCAGCTTGGCTTGGGCAATAAATGGCGTGGTACGGGCCAAAATCATGCGCAGCGCCCCAGAAAGCTGGAAGTTAGGTATTGGCGGCGTTAATCGGGTTTTATTTCCACTGACCACACTTATTTTTATTCAAATATCCATGCTGGTGTTAGCCCATTGGCAACACACCAGCTTACTTAAGCTAGCAAGTAACCTGCTGTTAGCCATGGCAGTCATACGTTTAGCGGTATATGCGATACGTTATATCTTAGCGCCAGGTGGTTTGCTCAAGACCTTAGAAAATAGCATTTCAGGCCTAATTTGGGCGGTACTAGCCTTGCACTTAAGCGGCCTATTGCCACAGCTCTTACAAGTGTTAGAGGATGTGCAATTTAGCGTTGGTAAAAACCAGCTTAATCTGCTGCTGATTTTACAAGCCTTGCTCACTATTATTACCACGCTTTTTATTGCGCTTTGGCTAAGTCGCCTGCTAGAAAATAAATTAATGCGTAATACGCATATCAATATGAATATGCGTGTGGTGATAAGCAAATTGCTGCGAGGCTTCTTATTAGTCATTGCAGTATTGATTGCGCTGTCAGCTGTAGGTTTGGATATAACCTTGTTATCAGTGTTTGGAGGTGCGCTAGGCGTTGGTTTAGGCTTTGGTTTGCAGCGTATTGCTAGTAACTATGTGAGCGGCTTTATTATTCTGCTAGATCGATCTATGCAGATAGGCGATGTGATTACCGTAGAAACCCATTACGGCGTGGTCACTGATTTACGCACTAGATACTTGGTCTTGCGTAAGTTAGATGGCACAGAAGTGATTATTCCGAATGAAATGTTAATCATTAACACCGTCATTAATCACTCTTTTACAGACCATAAAGCCAGAGTGCAATTGCCAGTGCTAGTCAGTTACGATAGCCCGTTAGAATTAGCCATGCAGTTAATTGCAGAGACGGCTGCCAACCATACGCGTATATTAACAACACCGGCCCCCACTGTGCATGTCAAAGGCTTTGCTGATAATGGCATAGAGTTAATCCTATCCATTTGGATACCAGACCCAGAAGAGGGCTCAGCTGCCACGCAGTCAGAAGTGTTTTTAGCAATATGGCGTGCGTTTAAAGCGAATAATATTGTTATTCCTTACCCGCAGCGAGAAGTACGTGTGCTTGGTAACCCATCTACATTGTAATTAATATTGTAATTAATAAGATTTAGGCAATAAAAAAGCTCGCAAATAGCGAGCTTTTTTATTGCCTAAATAGAACTAAAATCTATTTAAGTTTTGTTTCTTTGTACATCACGTGTTGGCGAACCACAGGATCAAATTTCTTGATTTCCATTTTGCCAGGCATGGTACGTTTATTTTTAGTAGTGGTATAAAAATGGCCTGTACCAGCACTTGATTCTAATTTAATTTTTTCGCGCATAATATTCTACCTTAGATTTTTTGGCCAGCTGCACGCATACCAGCAAGAACGGCATCAATGCCATTTTTGTCGATAGTACGTAAGGCATTGTTAGTAATGCGCATGCTTACCCAGCGATTTTCGCTCTCAACCCAAAATTTGCGGTTTTGCAAATTAGGTAAAAAACGGCGTTTTGTTCTATTGTTAGCGTGAGAAACATTGTTACCCACCATTGGCTTTTTGCCAGTTACCATACATACACGTGCCATGGTTAATCTCCAAACTTCTGCTTTTTTCGAAAGACCGCAATTATAGTATGAAAACTAAT
>CAIRBH010000013.1 GCA_903876765.1 uncultured Pseudomonadota bacterium
CTGACAAAGTTGCTAAAACTAAAGAAGTGGCTAAAATTGGTGCACACATCATCGGTATTCACACTGGTTTAGATCAACAAGCTGCTGGTCAAACACCATTTGCTGACTTAGCTGCTATTGCTGCTTTGAATTTAGGCGTAGAAATCTCAGTTGCTGGTGGTGTTAAAGCCGCTACAACAGCACAAGTACGTGATGCTGGCGCTTCTATCATTGTAGCTGGCGCTGCAATCTACGGTGCTGCTGATCCTGCTGCTGCTGCTGCAGAAATCACAGCTATTGCTCACGCTTAATTTAAGCTTGGTTTTAATTAACCAAACTCAATAAGAAATTATTGAAATGAGTAATTAGAAACCCCGACTCTTCATTGAGTCGGGTTTTTTTTTAATAGTGTATTAAATGCAGTACATTGAATATATAAGGAAAAAATGATGAGTAGCAGTCAAAAATTAATTTTGGACAAATTAACAAGTATTTTGTCTGAAACAGACAATTCAAAATCAGCTGAATTATTAAAAATGGTTGAAGGCGCTGGTCGCACATTTGTTGGCGGTGCTGGCCGTTCACTTTTAGTTTCACGTTTCTTTGCGATGCGTTTAGTACATGCTGGTTATAACGTCAGCATGATAGGTGAGGTGGTTACACCGTCTATTAAAGCTGGGGATTTACTATTGTTAGTTTCAGGTTCAGGTGGCACAGAAACTTTATTGCCATTTGTTAAAAAAGCAAAATTAGTGGGAGCTAAATTGGTGGTGATTTCTATGAAGAAATCATCCCCTATGGCCGAAGCGGCTGATTTAACCATACAAATTGGTAACGATAATAGCTTTCCATTAACCCATGGTATGCCTATGGGCTCACAGTTTGAGCTTTCTACCTTAATTTTCTTAGAGGCAGCAATTGCTGATTTGATTTTTGCTAAAGGCTTAACTGAAGAAGGTATGCGCGCAATTCACGCTAATTTGGAATAATACAAATTAATATCTCTATGTAATTTAAGAAAAGCTCGCTTAGGCGGGCTTTTTTTATGTGCAGTGCGCCTGTATTTCTATGCTAGAAATTTGTTGTTGATGAAGCGCGCTAGCGATTAATGACCCCGATACTCCAAGTTCTTTGAGTAGCATTAAATCAGCCGCATTTCTAACGCCGCCAGCTGCATAGATCAGGCTATGATTTGCACGATGGACAATGTGGCTTAATAACGCTTGATCAACGCCTAGATCAGTGCCTACCTTGGCCAATGACATGACAATTACATCCTGTGGCCAGTGCTCTGCATTTACCAGCAGTTCTGCTGGCCCTTGGTAGCCCTGTGCGAAAAAATCTAGCGATAAAATAAAGTCTTGTTGGCTAGCAGCCAGTGCAGAATAATGACTAATTTCAGTAAAATTTTCGCTGGCCAATACTAGGCGAAGATTGAGTTTTTGCCACAAACTAAGCTCGATTGGATTGCCGATACCAGCATCCAGCCAAATGGTTAAATGTGGGAATTGTTGTGTGATGGCTGTAATCGCGCTGTAGTTATTATTGAAGCGGCCTGTTGTTTTTTGAATGGCGTTTAAATCGGCGATATATAATTGCTTAAATGGATAAAGTGCCAGCAGCGCTGCCACTATGTCAAGCGGCTCTGCGCTATGCGTAAGCTGTGATTGTATGGCTTGGTAGTGCTGCCGTTCGCCTTTTTTAGCATGTACTACTAGGCCATTTAATAGATCAATTACCGGGATGATAGGCATCATTAAACAGCTTCAGAAATTATTGGTATGTGAGTTTATCACTGGCGGTGGCTTTAGCGATGCCGCTTTAACGACTTCTCTTGCAAAAGAAGGCGCTGTGATGCGTGATGCCTTGTTGCGTGACTTGAGTGAGCTGAACCAATATATGCTGATTACTCTGCATGATGCGCGTTTGCCGCCATCGACTTATGCTTACAAAAGCTTAGGAGTCGCGCCAGGGGAATTCAAAAAAGTCTTTAAAAGAGCGCTTAAGCAGGCAGACTTAGTTTGGCTGATTGCGCCAGAAACAGATGGTCAGTTATTGGCGCTAACCCAGCTATGTTTGGCCGCTGAGGCTAAAGAAAATGGCCCTATTTTATTAGGTTGTGGTTACGATGCCACATTAGTTGGTACTAGTAAAAGCCTAACTTTTGAAGCTTTGCAAGCGGCAAACATTAATACTTTACCTGTATATGCAGGGGAAGATTTAATGCAAGATGATTATTTTTCGGCCTTGCAGCAGCTAGATATCAAGCAATGGCTAGCTAAGCCAGAAGATGGCGCTGGCTGCGCTGGCATACAATTGTTTGACTGTTTAAGTGACTTACGCGCTTGGCTAAAGGTAGAAAATCGTCACTTAGATTATTTTGCCCAAGCGTTTCAGGCGGGTATAAGTGCAAGTTTTTCTATGATATGCCGTGATGGTGCAGGCTGGCTATTGAGTTGCAATCAACAGCATATAGAGTGTCACAACCAGCAGTTCAAGCTGACGGGCATTAACGTTAATGGCTTGCCCGCTTATAGGCCACGTTTTGAAACGCTGGCGAGAAAAATTGCCAAGATGCTGCCCGACGCAGTTGGCTATGTTGGGGTGGATGTGATCATTGATGTTGAACATGGCAAAATATTTGTCGTAGATATTAATCCGCGTTTAACCAGTAGCTATGCTGGTTTGCGAGCGTCTATCGGGCACAACCCAGCGCAGCTTATTTTGGCGTGTATCTTTGAGCCACACTTTACATTGCCACCATTGCAAAAAAATATGGTAGCGCTGGTATTGTGAAGCTAGCCCAATTGATGACGCAAAGCGCACTGACTATTACGGCTAATGAATGCTGCGTAATAGGCTGGGATGTCGGCGGCGCACATTTAAAGGCAGTGCAGCTTAATACTCTCGGTCAAGTAATCGCTGTCAGTCAAGTTTACTGCCCTTTATGGCGTGGTTTATCTGTGCTAGAGGGCGCAATTAGTCAGGTGTTTACTGAGCTTGAGGCAAACACTACAATTGCCGCCCACTTCGTCACCATGACTGCGGAATTGGTCGATATTTTCCCTAATCGACAGGCTGGTGTCATGCAGATTGCCCAGTTGCTGCGGCAAAAGTTGGCAGGCGAGCTAATGTTTTATGCAGGTAAACAGGGTTTTGTAGATTATGCTTTGGTTAAAGCGCATAGCGCCGATATCGCTTCTATGAACTGGCTGGCCAGTGTGGAGTTAGTCGCACACCATAGACAACAGGCTTTATTCGTTGATATTGGCAGCACCACGACAGATATTGCCTTAATTCGTGATGGCAAAGCGCAAGTACAGGGTTTTAACGATGCAACACGTTTGCAAACAGATGAGTTAGTCTATAGCGGCGTCGTGCGTACCCCGTTGATGGCAGTTGCGCAAAAAATATCATTTTTAGGTCATCAGGTAAATGTAACCGCTGAACACTTTGCCACCACTGCAGATGTTTACACGTTAACGGGCGATTTGCCACCAGCAGGCAATATGGCAGAAACAGCGGATGGGGCTGAAAAAAGTGAGCAAGCTAGCGCACGGCGCATAGCCAGAATGATAGGCTGGGATGCCCAAGATGCGTCACTTTCTGATTGGCGGGCATTGGCTTATGCCTTTAAGCAAAAACAATTGCAGCAAATTAAGCAGGCCATTCTAAGCCAAATTAATTTAACTGGTGATGTAGCCAACCTGTGTATAGTTGGTGCGGGTGTGGGCGATTTTTTAGTCTGTGAATTAGCCCAAAAAATGGGTTTGCAGTATGAAGTGATAGCCAATTTAACCAGTGTGGGCGAGGGTGTAAAGCTAGTTAGTGAAATAAAAAAGAAAGCGTCTATATGTTTTCCAGCTTATGCTGTAGCCTTTTTAGGAATGACCTCGCGTAATGCTAATACACCCACTTAACTACCCGCTAAATAGCGAGCGCCTCTTTGAATGTATCGCGCATTTGCCTTGGGCGGTATTCTTAGATAGTGGCAGGCCTGAGAGTGAATATGGTCGCTTTGATATTTTAGTGGCTGATCCTTTTATCACAATGAGTACCGTAGAAGGCGGCCTAGAGCCGAGCGCTAGAGTTCATACCGAAATTGTACAATCTGGTCAAAAAACCATCAGCACCGAAGACCCTTTTCTGATTCTTAATCGCATATTGGCCGCTTATAAAACCGAACAAAATACATCGCTACCATTTGCTGGCGGCGCGCTGGGCTATTTTGGCTACGATTTAGCTAGGCAATTAGAGAAATTACCGCAGCTTGCACAAAAAAACACCAACATTCCACACATGATGGTGGGTATTTACGATTGGGCGGTGCTGGTTGATCATCAAGAACAGACGGCCAGCTTAGTCTCTCATGGCCTTATACCATCCACACGCGATCATTGGACGACTTTATGCCGCATATTTGAGAAAACTGAGCCCTTGGTTGCAGAAGATGGCGGCTTCAAGCCTGATTTTAGTTTAACCACAGCGCTCACTAGCAACATGACCTTTGCTCAGTATCAAACGGCTTTCACTACCGTTAAAAACTACATTAGTGCAGGCGATTGCTATCAAGTCAATCTTGCCCAGCGTTTTTCTGCTAAAGCGCAAGGCGATAGCTGGCAAGCTTATAAAAAACTGAGAGCAACTAGCCCAGCACCTTTTATGGCATATATGAACTTTGGGCTTATGCAAGTGCTTTCTGGCTCACCAGAGCGATTTTTGCAAGTGATAGGTACGCATGTAGAAACTCGGCCGATTAAAGGCACTATGCCGCGTTCTGATAATGTGCAGCGCGACAATGCGCTTGCCATTGAATTGCAAGCCAGCATTAAAGACCAAGCTGAAAACTTAATGATCGTTGATTTATTGCGTAATGATATTAGCAAAAATTGCACAATAGGCTCAGTACAAGCTGATAAGCTGTTTCAGCTGCAAAGTTTTGCTAACGTACATCATTTAGTCAGCATCGTTACAGGTAGACTAAAACTGGGTAAAACGGCGATTGATTTATTGCGCGGCTGTTTTCCTGGCGGGTCTATTACAGGTGCGCCTAAGCTCAGAGCTATGCAGATTATCGAAGCACTAGAACCTGACAGGCGTGGCGTGTATTGCGGCGCCATAGGCTATATTGGTTTTGATGGCAATATGGATACTAATATCGCGATTCGAACAGCGGTGTATGCTTCAGCTGACGGCGTTACAGGCGAGCTTAGTTTTTATTCAGGGGGCGGCATAGTCGCTGATTCTGATGTAGACAAAGAATATGCTGAAACGCTAGATAAGGCGGCCAGTCTTTTTAAGACCATGCGGCACTTTCAGCGCTGATGCGAGTGCTTAAAAATATGGTTTATGGACAATAGCGGCATCTGGGTAGTAAAAATTGGCGGTAGTTTGCTGGGTTCACCAGCATTAGCCCATTGGCTAGACATTTTAGTGAAAGCCAGTGATGGCCCAATTATTATTGTGCCAGGCGGTGGCCTGTTTGCTGATGTGGTGCGCGACGCTCAGCAGCTGACCAATATGTCTGACGCGACCGCGCATCAATTAGCGGTATTGGCCATGGATCAATTTGGGCGATTGTTGGCCAGTATGAATGCTCAATTGCAAACGGTGACCAATCAATCAGAAATTCTAGCGCTTGGCAGGCAGCCGCGCACTATGGTTTGGCTGCCCAGCCAAATGGTATTGGCTGAAGACAATATTGCCAAGAGTTGGCAAGTAACATCTGATAGCCTGAGCGCTTGGTTAGCCAATTTACTAGCTGCCGATCAGTTAATCTTAGTGAAATCTAAATCGCTGCTTTGCTATGAGAAAAGCCAATCTATCGCCGTACAACAGCTAATTGACGATGGCCTGCTTGATAGCCAATTCATGCACTATATTGCACAAAAGCAATATCAAACTTGGCTATTAAACAAAGCGGATTATCTAGCCTTTGAGCAGGGTCTGGCGCTTAGTCATTTGGCACATACTGGTTTGCAGGTCCAAGCAATCAGCTAGCTAAAAGCTTCAGGCTAGCTTTTGTTTTTCAAATCGGCCGAAGTGCAACATTATTGTCGGTAAAATCAATAGATTGAGTAGGGTGGAGGTGACTAAGCCGCCAATAATAATGGTTGCCATTGGTCCTTCAATTTCACGGCCAGGCTGGTCGCTACCTAGGGCTAAGGGCAGTAAGCCCAGTGCAGTCACCAAGGCAGTCATTAATATAGAAGCTAAGCGTTCAGAAGCACCGCGTATGCAGGTTTCTAAGCCCCAGATGCAGTTTTCTTCATCAACTAAGTGTTGGTAGTGAGACACCATCATAATAGAGTTGCGCAGCGTGATGCCAAACAGTGTGACAAAGCCTACTAACGAGCCTAGCGAAATCCAGCCACCAGTGAACATAGCCGCAATGACGCCACCTATCAAGGCAAAGGGTAAATTAGCAAAAGTTAGCATTAAATTACGTAGTCGGCCAAAGGCGATATATAACATGAGAAAAATCCCCACCCCTGCCAATAGTGAATGCACGATTAAGTCTTCACGAGATTGCGCATTGGCTTCTGCCTCGCCAGTATAGGTCAAAAAATTACTAGGCGATAAACGCACTTCGGACTTCATTTTTGCTTTCATTTCTTTGGTAAAGCTGACTATGTCTCGGTTTTGAATATTGCAGGTAATGGTTTGAATGCGATTAGCCCCAGCGTGCAAGATTTTGGAGCGGCCATTTTCTTGGCTAATCTCAGCAATATTTCTTAAGTACATGATTTTGCCATCTGGGTTCTTGAGCGGCAGTGCGCCAATTTCACGTAAATCATCACGCACATCACGACTAAACATGACGTTCACGCTAGTCACTTGGTTGTTCTGGTATATTTGCGCGGCTTCTACGCCTTGGTAGGCCGCTTGTATATTTTCCAGCACATCCAGCGATTGCAGACCCCATTGCGCCAGCCGCTCTGGCTTGAGGCGTATGGTCAGCTCAGGCGTGCTCGGTGGCGATTGTATTTGCACTTCTGTCGCGCCAGCTATGCTAGTTAATAAGCTGGAAACTTGGTGTGCATCTTGGTCTAAAGCATCTAAATCTTGCCCATGAATATTAATGACCATTGCCGCCGTATAGCCTGATATTGTTTCTTCAATACGTTCGGTTAAAAAGGTATTTATGGCAAAGTTGAGGCCGATAAAGCCAGACTCAGCAATACCGTCATTGTCATCATCAACATCTTCACCGGCTAGCTCTTCGCGGATACGATTGAGTATGTGGCGCTGTTCTGGGCCACTAGTAGGATTAAGTTCAACCTCAAATTCACTATAGTGAGTGCCAAAAGTATCGGCTGCATTGGTAGCCCGACCTACCCATTGTGTGACCGATTTTACGCCTTTAATATGCCCTACCACTTGAGCCACTTTTTGCCCTATGCGTAAAGACTCTCGCGCCGAAGTGCCTGGTACGGCAGTCATGTGCATAATGTAATGTCCCTCATGCAAGCTAGGGATAAATTGGCTTTTAAATAAGGGCAAAATACCTAAGCCCAAAGCTATGGCTATGGCAACCAGGCTAATGATGAGCTGGTAATGCCGCTCAATTTTTTTAAGCAAGCGCACATAAGCTTTTTTTAACCATGCAATAAGCGGTGGATCATGGCTTTCAAGTTTGCCGCGAGAAAACAATAAATAGCATAGGGCAGGGGTTAAAGTAAGAGCGACGACCAACGAAGCGACGATGGCGCTAATGTAAGCATAGCCGAGCGGGGCAAATAATTTACCAGCTACGCCAGATAGTGTTAATAGTGGTAAAAACACCAGTACGACAATAATCGTGGCATATACCACAGAGCTGCGCACCTCCATAGAGGCGTTAAAAACAACTTGATGGGCAGCTAGTGGAGCTGCTAATAAGCGGTTTTCACGCAATCGCCTAAAAATATTTTCGGTATCAATAATGGCGTCATCAACCACCTCACCCAAGGCAATGGCCAAGCCCCCAAGTACCATAATATTTAAGCCCATGCCAAAATAGCCTAGTACGATAGTTGCTGTGAGTAATGATAAAGGAATGGCCGTAGCTGAAATAAACGCGGTGCGCACGTTAAACAAAAATAAAAATAACACGCCTATTACCAGTGCCGAGCCAATCAGGATATCGGTTTTAACGCCATCGATAGCCGTTTCAATAAAGTTGGCTGGGCGAAATAGCGTGGGATGAAACGTCACTTGTTGGGCGGCAAATTCTGGTGCTAATTCGCGCATGGCTTTTTCTACCGCTTCGGTCACCGCTTTGGTATTCGCCCCTAGCTGACTTTGCACAGAAAAATACACACCTTCTTTGCCGTTTATCGCCGCTGCGCTAATGGCTGGCGCTGCGCCTTCAACTACTTGGCCGATATCACGCAAGCGCACCGTTTGACCATCTTGGTGAAGTATGGGCATTTGTGCTAATTGACTGATATTTTTAGCTTGGCCTTCTGTATTAATGAGTATGCGCTGGTTATTATTTTCAATATAGCCAGCACCACGTACGCCAGTTACTCTGGCAGTCGCGGCAAGCACCTCTTGAATAGATAAGTGATAGCGTATCAGCTTATTAGGGTCGACTAAAATTTGATATTGACCGACATCGCCGCCCAAGACGTTGACATCAGCCACGCCTGGCACCGACATGATGTGTGGGCGTATAGTCCAATCAACTAATGCGCGCAGCTCCATTAGGCTACGTTTGTTAGAGGTAACGCCCATCCCCAGCACTGTGCTTGCGCTAGAGGCCAGCGGTGTAATGTTAGGGATAATATTTTTCGGTAATAGGCTGCTCATGCTTGCCAGTCGTTCGGCTACAACCTGCCTATTTCTATAGATATCGCTATTGTCATTAAAAATAATTGTAATGACGGACAAGCCCGGGATGGATTGTGAGCGCATGGATTCCATGCCCACAGTGCCAGCTAGCGTGTTTTCTATGGGTTGTGTGACAAGTTGCTCAACCAAGCTAGATGATAGCCCAGGCGCTTCTGTTTGAATGACGACTTGGGTAGGAGAGAATTCAGGAAAAACATCTAAATTGGTACGTGTTAAGCCATAAATGCCATACACCACCAATAGGCAGGCTAAGCCTATGACAACGCCATGAAAGCGGATAGAAAAGCGGACTAGGGTCTGCATCATAGATTGACGTCTGCCAGCGTGATTATCATGGGTACATCTGCTATTTTAGTCATCGTTTTCATTAGTGATTTGATATTTAAGTTCTTCAGAGAGTAACAACTGAGCTCCACTGACGACCAATTCATCACCAGCGGCAAAGCCAGTGCTGTTATACCAGCCACTAATGGCATCGCTTTCAATTTCTATTTCGGTGCTAACTAAGCGACGAATAAATTTATCTGAACCAGTTTTTTCAGCTTTCAACTTTTGGTATACCCAAGCTTGGTTAGAAAACCATACTACTGCTTGATGCGGCACAATGACGCCAGAGCTTGCTTGCTGCTGTGCATCTAGGCGGGCACTGACGCGCATGCCTGTACGCAAATTGTTGGCTGGGGCAAGGTAGAAATAAGTTTTACCTTGAATGGTGCTATCGGCTTGAGGCGCTTCAGAGACAAACTGTGCTTTTGCTAATAGGTTAGCTTCGCCAATCTGGCTGATTTGTAATGTGTTACTTTTGTTAGGGTGCACATCAAACGGCAGGGTAACTTTTAATAAAACGCTATGATTTTGTAATAATGACTGCAATTGACTATTGTTATTCGTCTGTATGGCCCAATTGGCAAGCGTTTTACCCCATTGCTGACTCAAACTGCCGTACAGCCCATTCGCCAAGCTGCTGGCAGCGCTTAATTTTGCTTGTTCAGCATTTAAGGTGGCTAAGGCTTCTTGTACTGCGCTGTCAGAGACATTTTTGTCATCTAGGTTGAGTAATTGTAATCGCTTAACATTTTGTTGATGATGCGTGATAGCAGCGCGAATGCCATTGCTATCAGCTAGCGCCGCTAAATAGCGTGTTCGTAAATCTAGCAGGCTATCAATCGTCTCTACAGTGGCAAATGCAGCTGTGGCTGATTGATGGTGTACAGTTTTTAACGAGGCGGTTTGTATGCCGCTTTGTTTTTGAGCGCTTATCGGCACGATAAGTGTTGCCACACCCTTGTTGCTGGCTTGATTGGGCGCAAGTAGCGATCTGCTGTTGATGCCATTTTCACCACCTGTTGTGGCTGTTTCATATTCATCTTTGCCGTAAAAAACTAATAGCCAAAATAACACGACGATAAAAAAAGCTTGTGCGGCTATGATTACAATTGCTTTACGGTTCATTTTTCACCACCATTTTCTAGTTCTAGCCCTGTCTCTGAGAGCGGTTTTTGCAAGGTATTTTCTAATTGGTTGAGCGCTGATTTAAGCTGAAAGTCTGCTTCAGCAAGATTTTTTTCTGCGGCAATCTGTTCTAATTTAACAAAAGCTAAGGCCAGTCTGTCGATTTCACCTGCGGCAAATTTATGCGTCATACGTGCTGTATAGCCTTGTTGTTGGGCTAATAGTTTTTGTTGATTGGCTAATGCTAGCTGGGCTTGCATTAATTCAGCGTTGGCCTTATCGGTCTCAGCAATGACTTGCGCTTGTAGATTTTCAAATTGTGCCGCCTCAACTTCGCGCAATTGATTGGCTTCAGCGATGCCAATTTTATTTTTATTTAGTAGCATCATCAAACCAGACAGCCCAAGTGACCATACTTTGTCACCAAATTCAAAGGCATAACCTGGGCTAATCGCTAGGTCAGGGTATTGCTTAGCAATTTCTAGCTTTAATTTAGCCTCGGCTGCCGCATAACGTTCAAGAGCAATACGAATATCTAAGCGATTGAGTAAGGCCAGCGTTTCTAAATGTGCGCCATTGGACATGCTTTCTGAGCGTGGCTTGCTTGTTAGCAGCGTCATCTTTTGTATTTTGCTGAGCGGCAAGCCCACATTGCTGGCGAGTTTAGATAGCAGCAGGGCTGAATCCTGTTTTTTTGCATTCAGCGCTGATGTTGCTGATTGCAGCTGAAGATTAGCGGCACTTAATTCAATATTAGAAGCCACCCCTAAATTCACGCGTTTTTGATACATGGCTACAATTTCTTGTCGGCGTGTTTCTTCTAGCGTGAATAATTGTATTTGCTGTAGGTTGAATTGGTAAGCTGTGAGTGATTGTGCAATATCAGCACGTAATTGCCATGCCGTTTGCGCTATTTCCAGTTTAGCCACTTGTGTTAAGTGCTGTGCATTTTCCATACGTATGCCGCGCTTATTGGCCGTTTCAATGGGAATATCTATGCTAAGCCCGATTGCAAAAGGCTTTTTGGCGGGGTCAGGATCATTGCTATGGGCAATGCTGCCAGTTACAGTCGGCATCGCTTGTTCAGCCGCACTCATTTCTGCAAATTGCGCAGCACGCCATTGGGCACGCGCTACATCTAAACTAGGATGAAAAAATAAAGCGCAGTAAGTCAATTCATCAAGTCCCCATTGCTGTATGGGTAGGCGGTCGGCCGTATAGCCATTGCGCAGTAAATATTGCGAAAATTGCTCGCTATTCGAGTCTTTTTCTGCAAATTTAGCCTTAGCGGCAAGTGGGTCTAGCGGCTTAGCCACATATTGCTGAAAGCCACAGCTAGTTAAAAATATAGCAGCCAGTAAAGCGGCAGCCCAAGCTGATTTGCAAGCAGGCGAGACGCTGACTAAATGTTTAGCGCGGGTAATCAAGATAAATAGCGTCTTAAATGGAGGGCTGTAGACTAAAACTGACTATAGACTTAATCGACGATTTCAGCATGTACCGCACTTAATGCGTCCTGCAATGTTTCTTCAGTCAAGCCGTTAATGGTGGTTGCTAACAAGTCAGCCGCCTCTACCGTGCTGATTGGTAAGTCATGGCTATCCATTTCTGCAATTAAGCCAGCCGCAGCGCCAGTGACTTTTAATAGAGATTGACGTTCACGCATTAAAAGCTCCAACTCAGTGCGTAGCATATTAATTTCGTTTTGGTTGATGTTGTTTTGCATGATATTTGACTCTAGTTAAAAGGGGGTTAGCTGGCATTCTCGCACAATTAAAGCTTATTCCGCTAGATGCTATTTATAGTTGCTATTTATTAAGCCTAAGCTAATCTGAGCTCAAATCAGACAGCGATAAAAAATATAAGTGTTTTGTGTTTTTAATGGTTGTCATGGGCGGTAGTTAAGCTATAATGCCCGCTTGTTTGAAACGGCAATCTATTTAGCCGTCTAAAGACTTGCGAGAGTGGCGGAATTGGTAGACGCACTGGATTTAGGTTCCAGCGCTGTAAGGCGTGAGAGTTCGAGTCTCTCCTTTCGCACCAAACATTAAAAGGGCTTTCCGTATGGGAAGCCCTTTTTTTATAACTGCTTATAGCAGCCCGCCTAGCTTTTCTATCAGCATAGTCTGATATTTATGCACTAAATTCAATAGCGCGATTTTGTTAATTTAAGTCCACCACGCGCTTTATGGCTAAGCGATGCAGCGCTTTGTTGCTATCACAGCATATTCATGCATAAAAAGTGTTGTATTTATGTTGAATTTTTCTATTTTGAATGACATTTGTCTTGCAGGTGATTATTAATTAGTTCACTATAATTCGACAAAATTAATCTTCATTAAAATAAATTTCAATATTAAGGAGTAGAGAAGCAAAATGAATAAACTTAACTTTATGCTTAATCGTCATGTGCTGAGCGCTTTATGTGCGGCCCCACTTTTATTCAATGGTGCTTATGCACTAGCAGAAGAAGCAGCACCAGCGGCAGTCGTTGCTGCCGCTCCAGCTGAGCCAGCACCACCGTACACGCTGACTTTTAATTTGGGTACCTACAGCAACTATATGTTTCGTGGTGTAGCTTTGAGTGACGGGCCTGCTTTACAAGGCGGCATAGACTTTGCACATAGCAGTGGTTTCTATGCTGGTACATGGTTTTCAAATATTGAAGCTAATTATAATTACGGCAATCATCTAGAGACTGATTGGTATGCTGGTTATGCCTATACTTTTGCCAATGGGATTGGTTTAAATGCCATGGGTAACTATTATTGGTACCCAGATGGCAATCGGACGGCGATTGATAAAAAAGAAGACGCATTTGAAGCTTCTATTGGTGTTTCTTACAAATGGTTGACATACACCTATTTTGACGTATTGACGGATTATTATGGGGCGGCATCAAATAGTAAGAATGCTAAATATCATGAATTAAAAGCTGCGTATAAATTGCCAGTGGGAGATTTGAATTTGTTAGTAAAAGTAGGGTATGCTAACGTCCCTAAAGTTGTGGGCAATGCTAATCAGGGTGATTACACCATTGCATTGAGCAGAGACTTTTCATTACCAGGCGCAAGCAAACCTATTGAAGGATTTAATGCTGGTGCAATGTTAACTGATACATTTAACGTAAAAGATCAAGGTTATTATGTGTCAGGTGACAGAGACACTAACGAAAGACAATTGACGTTCTATATCAAACGCACTTGGTAGTTAAGTCTTAACTAAAAATGGGCGCATTAGCGCCCATTTTTTTGTCTATTTTTCGTGAAATATTAAGTTAATTGCAAGGCGCAGAGACAGCCCGTGAAAATATGGCCTGTCTGGTTTGTGAACAAAAGCCTTATATGCTATAGTTTGGCGCTTAATTTAAGTGTAGAAGTCAGCCTGTCAAAATTACCTTTTTGCGGTGTATAAAAAGTTAGCTAGATTTTACCTAAAACCTTGCTAACCGCCGTCAAATATAGGCTGTTGATGTTGTCTACACTGACCAATTTAGTTCATTAATGTGAAATTTGTAAGCGGGGGTGTTAAAACTTGCGTGCGTATTTTGCATTTAATAATTTAGAACCTTGACCTTAGGAATAAACCGCATGGCATTGAATGTTGAAACAATTAGCAAACTTGAGCGCCGTATTACCATTACGGTTCCACTTCAACCACTACAAGCACAAATTCATCAGCGCTTAGCTCAGATGTCACGCACAGCAAAATTTGCTGGGTTTAGACCTGGCAAAGCGCCTATGGGCTTGGTTAATCAGCATTATGGCGATCAGGTGCGTGATGAGGTCTATTCTGGCGCAGTAGAGAAAAGTTTTGGTGATGCGGTTGATGAGGCTAAATTGCGCGTTGCAGGTTACCCTAATATTGAGCACAAACCATTTGAAGCGGCATCTGAAAATTTAGAATACACCGCCACATTTGAGGTATTCCCTGAAGTCAATTTTGGCGATTTATCCAAAATTAAAATTGAGCGTCCTGTCATTGAAGTAAGCGATGCGGATGTTAAAAAGACTTTAGATGTGTTAGTTAAACAACGCGTTAGCTATGTGCCAGTTAAGCGTGCTGCTAAAAAAGGTGACCGTGTTCATGTGACGCTAAAAGCTTCTATTGATGGTAAGGAGGTTGAATCTACTGGTGAGACTGGTATTGATTTGGTACTTGGTGATGCAGGCCGCGTTGCCTCGTTTGATGAAGCATTAGCTGGTGGCAAGGCGGGTGGTTCGAAAAATTTTGAGATTGCTTACCCAGCAGATCACAACCCAGAACAATTAGCAGGAAAAACTGTGGCTTATGAGGTCACTTATACCAGTGTTTCAGAGCCAAAATATCCAGAGTTAGATGCTGAATTTGCAAAAAGCTTAGGCATAGAAGATGGTGATGTGGCAAAAATGAAGGCGGAAATCACTGAGAGCTTAAATCAAGAAGTGGCAAAGCGCGTAAGTGCTAAGCTGAAAGAACAAGTATTTCAAGCTTTGGTCGATAGCGCTGATTTTGAAATTCCTCGTGTGTTGTTGGGTTCTGAAATCAATCGCATGATGGAAACCACCATGCAAAACCTCAAGCAACGTGGCGCTGATTTAAATGCCATTAAGCTAGAGCCAGCGATGTTTGAAGAGCAAGCAAAACGCAGCACTAAATTACGTTTGATTTTAGGCGAGTTAATTAATAGCAATGGCTTGCATGCCAACGCTGAGCAAATTCGCGCTATGGTTAATGTGTTCTCGCTGAGCTTTGAGCGTCCTGCTGATGTAGTGACATGGTATTACGCTGATCCTAAACGTTTAGATGAGCCGTCAGCTTTAGCCACTGAAGAAAACGCAGTCGCTTGGGTGTTATCAAAAGCCAAAGTGAGCGATAAAAAAGTTAAATTTGATGATTTAATGGGAAATGCCTAAATGAATAATTTGCAGCCTTTGCTGTCACAACAAGATTTAGCTGGGCAAGTCCAAGCGCCGCAAGCTTTGGGTTATATTCCTATGGTGGTAGAGCAAAGCGGCCGCGGCGAGCGCTCTTACGATATTTACTCACGCCTACTTAAAGAGCGTGTGATATTTTTAGTCGGCCCTGTTAATGATATGTCGGCCAACTTAGTGGTCGCTCAGTTACTATTTTTAGAGGCTGAGAACCCAGATAAAGATATTTCTTTATATATCAATTCACCAGGCGGCTCGGTCACGGCTGGCATGTCTATTTATGACACCATGCAGTTTATTAAAGCCGATGTTAGCACTTTGTGCATAGGACAAGCTGCTAGTATGGGGGCATTTTTACTGGCCGCAGGCGCTAAAGGCAAGCGTTTTAGCTTGCCCAACTCACGTGTCATGATACATCAGCCGTCAGGTGGTTTTCAGGGTCAATCTACCGACATTGCTATTCATGCCAAAGAAATTATGTACCTGCGTGAAAAGTTAAATGCAATTTTAGCCCACCATACTGGCAAAACGGCAGCAGAAATTGACTTAGATACTGAGCGTGACAACTTTATGAGTGCTGAACAGTCTGTGGTTTATGGCCTGATTGACAAGGTCATTACTAACCGCACAGAGGCTTAATGTTTTTAAGTTCAAGTGTGAATTTTAAAGACCGTAATTAAAGCAATGCGGCTTAATAGCAAACACTATGAGCTACGCAACTGCTGTTTAAAATAGGAAATATTCAATGGCTACTAAAGCTGATGGCGATAAATTACTCTACTGTTCATTTTGCGGTAAAAGTCAGCATGAAGTTAAAAAGCTGATTGCAGGGCCTTCAGTATTTGTTTGTAATGAGTGTGTTGACTTATGCAACGATATTATTCGAGAAGAAGTGAAGGGCGCTGAGGGCATTAAGTCAGCCGATGAGAGCTTACCCACCCCACAAGAAATTTGTAAAATACTAGACCAATATGTCATAGGCCAAACCCATGCTAAAAAGAATTTAGCCGTTGCGGTTTATAACCACTACAAGCGTCTAGGGCACAATAATTTGTCTGATGGCGGACAAAAAGACGAAGTTGAAATATCAAAAAGTAATATTTTGCTCATTGGCCCAACTGGTTCAGGTAAAACCTTGCTGGCACAAACCTTGGCTCGATTGCTTGATGTGCCGTTTGTCATGGCGGATGCAACCACCTTAACGGAGGCAGGGTACGTGGGTGAAGACGTTGAAAACATTATGCAAAAATTACTGCAAAAATGTGACTACGATGTAGAAAAAGCCAAGCGCGGTATTGTTTACATTGATGAGGTGGATAAGATTTCACGTAAATCAGAAAATGCTTCTATTACGCGTGATGTATCGGGTGAAGGGGTGCAGCAAGCATTACTTAAGCTCATAGAAGGCACTGTGGCTTCTATACCGCCTCAGGGGGGCCGTAAGCACCCTAATCAAGAATTTGTGCAGCTTGATACTACGAACATTCTATTTATCTGTGGTGGCGCGTTTGACGGCCTAGAGAAAGTCATTCGACTCAGGTCTGAAAAAGGTGGCATAGGTTTTGGTGCTGAAGTAAAAAGTAAAGATGATGTTCGCCAAGTGGGCGATGTATTGCGCGATGTCGAACCGGAAGATTTAATTAAATTTGGCTTAATTCCAGAATTTATTGGTCGTTTGCCCGTGGTGGCTACTTTGGAGTCCTTAGATGAAGCCGCGCTGATGACCATTTTGACAGAACCTAAAAATGCTTTAACTAAACAATATATTAAATTGTTTAAAATGGAAGGTGTGGAATTAGAGTTTAGAGATTCTGCACTACTATTAATCGCTAAAAAAGCGCTTGAGCGTAAAACGGGCGCACGTGGTTTGCGCTCAATTTTGGAACATTCCTTACTCGACATCATGTACGAGTTGCCGTCAATACAAAATCTAATCAAAGTTGTCGTCGATGAGGGGGTCGTGCGCGGTGATGCCCCAGCAATACTGATCTATGCGGATAAGCCTAGTGAAGAAGCGGTTGGCTAATTTGGGCGTTTACAATGCTAATTTTAAATAAGCCAAACTAAACCGCTCTTATCGGCTTAATGTTTTAAGCGATTATTGATATATTAGACTTGAACTGTAACGTATCAACCCCATTAATAGCTGTATAGGCGTTTTTGGCTTAACTTTTTAGCTTAATTTGGAAGTCTCCATGATCAAATCATTACCTTTGTATACGCCTGATAATGGCTTACTGCCTGTATTGCCTTTGCGTGATGTTGTTGTTTATCCACATTTAGTGATCCCTCTATTTGTTGGGCGAGCTAAGTCTGTAAAAGCATTAGAGATTGCCTCAGAAGGTAATAAGCAGATTTTATTAGTAGCACAAAAATCTGCCAATAAAGATGAGCCAGATGCTGATGATTTGTATGAAGTAGGCACTATTGCCACCGTATTGCAAATGTTAAAGTTGCCAGATGGCACGGTTAAGGTGCTGGTTGAGGGTGTTCAGCGTGCAAAAGTAACAGGCTTCATTGAAACTGAAGCATGCTTTGCCGCGCACGCTGAGCTAATTGCTGAATCTGTCAGTGATATTGAAATACAAGCTTTGATGCGTACGGTATTCGCTCAGTTTGATCAATATGTAAAGCTCAATAAAAAAATTCCCCCAGAAATATTAACTTCACTATCTGGTATTGATGAAGCAGGCCGTCTGGCTGATACCATTGCCGCGCATTTGACTTTAAAGTTAGATGAAAAACAAAAAATTCTAGAAATGTTCAGCGTGGCCGAACGTTTGGAGCATTTGCTGCGCTTGATGGAAGGCGAGATAGACATACTGCAAGTAGAAAAGCGTATCCGTGGTCGCGTCAAGCGACAAATGGAAAAAACGCAACGCGAATACTATTTGAACGAACAAGTCAAAGCGATTCAAAAAGAGCTGGGTGAGCAAGATGAAAACGCCGAGATGGAAGAGCTTGAGAAGCGTATTCAAGAAGCGCACATGTCTAAAGAGGCACTTAGTAAGGTGGCAAGCGAGCTTAAAAAGCTAAAGCTGATGTCGCCGATGTCAGCTGAGGCATCAGTTGTGCGCAATTATATTGATATTCTGATTAATCTGCCTTGGAAGAAAAAGACCAAAATCAGTAAAAATCTATTGGCGGCAGAAAAGATTTTAGATGACGACCATTATGGTTTAGACAAAGTCAAAGAGCGTATTGTTGAGTATTTGGCAGTACAACAACGTGTAGATAAAATTAAAGCACCGATATTATGCTTGGTCGGCCCACCTGGCGTGGGTAAAACCTCGCTAGGCCAAAGTATCGCTAAAGCGGTGAATCGTAAATTTGTGCGCATGGCCTTAGGTGGGGTGCGTGATGAGTCTGAAATACGTGGACACAGGCGTACCTATATAGGCTCTATGCCAGGTAAGATTTTACAAAGTATGAGTAAAGTCGGTGTTAAAAACCCATTATTTTTACTTGATGAAGTCGATAAAATGGGCCAAGACATGCGCGGTGACCCATCTTCTGCCTTGTTAGAAGTGCTAGACCCTGAGCAAAACCATACGTTTGCCGACCATTATGTTGAAGTTGAATACGACTTATCCGACGTGATGTTTGTTGCTACTGCCAATTCTATGAATATTCCAGCAGCGCTATTAGATCGTATGGAAATTATTCATCTTTCAGGTTATACGGAAGATGAAAAAGTAAATATTGCTATGCGCTATTTATTACCTAAGCAATTGAAATCACATGGCTTAAAAGAGCACGAGGTTGAGATTTCTGAAGTTGCTGTACGTGATATTGTGCGTTACTACACTCGTGAGGCTGGTGTTCGTAAGCTTGAACAAGAAGTCTCCAAAGTTTGTAGAAAAGTGGTGAAGGAGCTATTGACCGCTAAGGCGAAAGAGGGTGTTAAAGCGCTGAAAAAGATTAATGTCACGCCTGAGACTTTAGATGTCTATCTTGGTGTGCAGCGCTATGACTATGGAGTGGCGGCTAAAGAAAATCAAATAGGTCAAGTAACTGGATTAGCTTGGACTTCAGTAGGTGGTGAGTTGTTGACTATAGAAGCTGTATTGCTGCCAGGTAAGGGCAAAACTACCACAACCGGTAAGCTAGGCGATGTCATGAAAGAATCAACGCAGGCAGCCATGAGTGTAGTTCGTAGCCGTGCTAAACGTTTAGGTATTACGGATGACTTTTATGAAAAAAATGACATTCACATTCACTTTCCAGAGGGCGCTACGCCTAAAGATGGTCCAAGTGCTGGTATTGCTATTACCACAGCGCTGGTGTCAATTTTAACTGGCATCCCTGTACGGGCAGATGTGGCAATGACTGGCGAAATTACCCTCAGAGGCGAGGTGTTGCCGATAGGTGGCTTGAAGGAAAAGTTGCTGGCAGCACACCGTGGTGGCATCAAGACGGTATTAATCCCCCAGCAGAATGTTAAAGATTTAGCTGAAATTCCTGAAAACATTAAAAACTACCTAGATATTCATCCTGTACAGTGGATTGATGAGGTGTTAGCGCTGGCATTAGCTTCTCAGCCTGTACCGTTATCTGATGATAATGAAATCATCGTCAATGAAGTGCCCTTATCTGACAAATCGACTGAAAAAAAATCTTCCACAGCTGAAGGCATTAAACACTAAAAAATATATCTTTCACAGTCAAGCCTAAAGGCTTGACATAGCCTTTCTAGACTTGATATAAAGAGCGATGACTAGTCGTTGCCCGTATTGCGCTAGTCTTATAAATTTATAAACTTTTAAGAGGGGATTGCTCGTGAATAAAACAGAATTGATAGACAGTATTGCAAGTTCAACTGGTATCTCGAAAGCGGCATCAGGGCGTGCTTTAGATGCAACAACAGCTGCAATTTCAATCGCCTTAAAAAAAGGTGAATTGGTGACCTTGATTGGCTTTGGTACTTTTTATATTGCTAAACGTGAAGCACGTAATGGACGTAACCCTCGTACAGGCGCAACAATTAAAATTAAAGCCGCTAATTCTCCTAAATTTAGAGCTGGTAAATCACTTAAAGATGCTGTAAACTAACGTTTTTGTTGGTTAAGCAGGGTGCTTAGCTCAGTTGGTAGAGCGTCGCCCTTACAAGGCGAATGTCAGCGGTTCGACCCCGTTAGCACCCACCAAAAACTCA
>CAIRBH010000014.1 GCA_903876765.1 uncultured Pseudomonadota bacterium
GGTGATCACTCCCATTCTCCTGCTCATAGGTTGAGCAGAATAGTATCGGTACGTGGGTCAATTTCTAGTGCAATTTATACTCCTAAGTGGGTCAATTCTGAGTGCAATTCAACACTTGTCGCTATCTTGCTTGCTTAAGGTGGATGATTGATCATTAAGAAACGCTTCTGCCTCATTAGTTAAGCCAGCTTCTGCGTAAATAGCGGGCACCATACGCGCCACACGTTGATCTTGCGGGGCATAAACCCGCGCTTGCTCTATGGCCCAGAGCGCCAGCTCTACATCACCTAAAGAATAAGACGCACTAGCCAGTAAATATAATGCCTCGACATTTTCTGCTTCTAGTTTTAAGGCATAGGCCGCCGCCCGCTGTGCTTGAACGTAGCGCTTATTCTCAAGATACAAATGGGCGAGTTGTATTGCCGCATTTTGAAAATCATGCTGCTGTTCTAATGCCACTAAGTAGCCAGTCTCGGCCAGGTCAAACAAATCTCGTTCGCCAGCACGGGTGCGAATTTGGTAGGCCAAGGCGTTAGCAGCATGTAAAGAGGGATTCTTTAAATCCCGCGCAATGGCAAGATTAAACTCGTGGTTGGCAAGTTTTGCATCGCCAGCAATAATGGCGTCAACGCCAGACTGCATGGATAGACGTACGGGGTTCATGGCTGCATTACTAGGCTTTTCTACGTGTATATCAGTCGCCCCAGCCATAGGCTGCATCAAGCCAACGCCTGTGGTTTTTATGCTGGAACAAGCGCCCAACATCATGCTAAGCAGCAAGGCCGTAGCGATGGGAGTATGTCGATTTGGCAAGTGACTAGGAATATTCATGTTTTACTGAGGCTTATTATTTTGGGCTTATTCATTACAAGCTTTTTTTGCGGCCTGATCTAAGCTAACGTAGCCACCTACACCACCATCGATTAAATATACTTTTGATCGAGCTAACACGTCGTCTGTCGCTATGGTTTTTGAATAGACTGTTTTTGTCACACCATTACTACACTGAATGCTGTAGCTGTAGTTGGGTGGGTTATTGTTATTGATCTTTTTCTGCGACAGGATCTGATAAGCATGGGCACTAAACGAGGCAAATAACAACGCAACTCCCATTAAAATAAACTTCTGCATGGCTACATACCTTATAAATTTAATGCGTAAGTTTTGATGGCTGTGCCGCCTAAGCAGCAAAACACCAGACCAAGAGCATAGTAGTGAGTGCAAGATTTGCTGTATGTCCCTAGAACTAGGGACAAGATAATCATGTGGGCGCGCTGGTATTTGCTTTATGATGGCTAGTTAAGCTATATGCCCAGCCGCAAGTTTGCATAGTCTTCAAGGCCTGATTGGCGTTCTAGCCGTATGATTTCCAAACAAGTTATATAATCAACCATAGGCTATGTGATGCCAAACCCCAAAAATAGCACTACCATTCGCGTTGCGCTTATAGACGATGATATAGGCTTTCAAACCGCGGTGACGGACGCGCTAGCCTCAACGCCAGATTTAGTGCTGGTCAATGTGGCTGGCACGCACGCGCTGGGTTTAGAAATGCTTAATAAGCCTAAGGTGGATGTGCTGATTGTTGATTTAGGCTTGCCCGATGGCTCTGGCATAGACATTATCCTTGCCGCCTACGAAAAATGGCCTAATTGCAACATCATGGTCAGCACAACATTTGCTGACGAACAACACGTGATGCAGTCTCTAGAAGCTGGTGCGACGGGCTATTTACTTAAAGACAGTGCGCCTAAAAACTTAATTAATGAAATACGCAGCTTATATAGTGGCGGCAGCCCGATTAGCCCGCTGATTGCCAGAAAGATACTCACACGCTTTCACCAAGAGCATAAAAAAAATGTCAGCCCTGAAGACAAAGCTTCTGTTAAGCTGAGCGTTGCCTTATCTTTGCGCGAGCAAGAAGTACTGGAATACATTACTAAAGGTTTCTCCTCTAATGAAATTGCAGGCTTAATGGCAATATCGCCGCATACCGTGCTCACTTTTGTGCGGCGTATCTATGCAAAACTTAAAGTCACGTCTAAAACCGAGGCCATTTACGAAGCGCGTAATCAAGGCCTATTAGATAAATAGGCCTTATTGGATAAATAAAGATATGGGCTATATTGGTTTTAAGCTTAGTAAGCAAGATGACATTTAATCCGCTGCGTTTTGCCGAGGATAAACTGCTATTAGAACAATTGCGCCTAGTCTTAAGTAATTTTCGCAGCACTTTGCCCGTTATATTATTGCCAATTTTATTATTTTGGTCTTTACACAACCCCAGCAACACAATAGCTTTGGGCGGCTGGTGCCTAGCAGTTATTTTGTCTCACTTGCACTTGCAGTTTTTCACACGCAAACAATTATCAGCCAATATTCAGCCGCCACAAGCACGCAACATTGTTTACATGTTCGCCCTGCTCAATGTGCTAGATGGTGTGTTATGGGGCTCATTATCATGGCTGACGCTAAATTCAGTCAGCCAAGCTGACTTTATTTTAGTATTTGCCGTATTTGCTGGCATGTTGGGCGGCGGCTTAGCCACGCAGTCCCCAGTGCCTTTGCTGTTTGTGGCTTTTGCAGCACCGCAGGCGCTAGAAATATGCACTAAGTTATGGTCTTTAGGTGGGCCTATCTACATCACAGCCAGTCTGGGCTCCTTCTTATATCTAATCACTTTGTTCGGCCAAGTCATCAACAGCGCTCAAGCAACTCTTGCCGCCATACAAGTACGCTTTGAGCTAACCGACAGCCATGCCAAACTGCGTAAGATAGAGCATAAACAAACGCTGGAGCAGGAAAGACAACGTCTGATGCAAGATATGCATGATGGCTTAGGCTCATCGTTGATCAGTGCGCTACGGGTTGTAGAACGTGGCAAAATGAATGAAATTGAGCTAGCCTTGGTGCTCAAAGGCTGCATAGACGACCTAAAATTGGCGATTGATTCTATGGAATCGGTTGATGACAACCTGCTGTTATTACTGGCTAATCTGCGCTTTCGTCTTGGGCCTCGCCTAGAAAGTATGGACATCGCCTTAATATGGCAAGTAGAAAATTTACCTGCGCTAGATTGGCTAGACCCTAAAAACGCCTTACATATCTTACGCATACTGCAAGAAACCTTTACCAACATTATTAAGCATACTGGCGCAACGCAAGTAAACGTGGCGACTTACTCTAAAAACGACTATGTTGTAGTAAGCATCACAGATAACGGCCCAGGCTTTGATGTTGCAAAAGCGCTGCAAAGTGGCGGCAAAGGCATGTCTGGCCAAAGAACGCGTGCTGCTGGAATGGCTGGCACTATTGATTGGCAGTCTAGCCATTTAGGCACATGCATGTGTTTGAGTTTACCCATTAAGCGAGCGATTATTGCTTAAACCATAGCCCTCTAGGCTCAATCTTCGCTGTTAAAAACTCAGCATTAAACGCCTAGTTTTCGCATTCTGCGTCCAGCATGATATTCTGTCAGCCTTTTCACCCAGAGCATTGATCATGAGCACTAGCCAAACCTTTATTCCCAGCAAAGATGCTTCACTAGAATCATCCATCAGCACCCTACAAGCCAAGTTGCAGGCTTTGGGGATTGAGGTAGAAGAAAAATCATGGCTGAATGAAATTGAAGGCATTTGGTCTGTGCACGTCATTGATAAAGATTGCACCCGCCTATTCACCAATGGCAAAGGCGCATCTCAGTTGGCAGCGCGCGCTAGTGCTTTAGGCGAGTATTTTGAGCGCTTAAGCACCAATTACTTTTGGACGCATTTTTACTTAGGTGCAGACATAGCTAATCAAGATTTTGTGCATTACCCGAATGAGCAATGGTTTAAAGTCAAAGGCGAGCAATGGCCTACAGAATTGCTCACGCCTGAACTGCAAAAATTCTACAACCCCGAAGGTGGCGTACTTGCTAGCCAGTTGATTGATCTGAATTCAGGCAACGCTGAGCGCGGCATTTGCGCCATTCCTTATCAGCGCTTGCGCGATCAAAAAACAGTGCTGTTTCCCGTCAATTTAATTGGCAATTTATACGTAAGCAACGGCATGAGTGCTGGCAACACCATGATGGAAGCACGCACACAAGCACTGGCCGAGATTTTTGAGCGTGATATTAAGTTTCGCATCATACGTGACGGCATTTGTCTACCCGACGTGCCAGAGCAGGTCATTAATCGCTACCCACGCATCGCGGCTGGCATTAATGGGCTGCGTGACGCAGGCTATGGAATTTTAGTCAAAGATGCTTCGCTAGGCGGACAATACCCAGTGATGAACGTCACACTCCTACACCCCGAAGACCAAGGCTGCTTTGCCAGCTTTGGTGCCCACCCTCGCTTTGAAGTGGCGCTAGAACGCGCTTTAACTGAGCTTTTGCAAGGTCGCGCCATTGATCACTTAAAAGGCTTTGTTGCGCCTGGCTTTGATATGGAAGAAATAGCCGATTCACAAAATTTAGAGATCCATTTTGTTGATTCTAGCGGCGTGATTAGTTGGGAGTTTTTACGCAGCACGCCAGACTACGAATTTGTTGACTGGAACTTTGGCACTACAACAGAAGAAGACTACCACTGGTGCGTGAATGCCATACATAATAGCGGTCATGATATTTACATCGCCGACTTTAAACATTTAGGCGTATATGCTTGCCGCATTTTTGTGCCAGGAATGAGCGAAATTTACCCTGTAGAAGAGTTGCAATGGGAGAACAATAGCGTAGGCAATCAGGTGCGCCCTTTTGTCGTCAGATTGCCTGAGCTCAGCGCTAATGAATCTGCCGAGTTGCTTGAAACCTTGCTTGAACTAGAGCTAGCCGATGAGTTGCCAGTGACCACCTTAATCGGCTTATGCGCTGACCCAAATACCACGTGGGTAGACTTACGTGTGGGCGAGCTAAAAACCCTAGCAGCGCTAGCTTGCAATCGCATAGAGGACATACTAGACGGCTGCGCTTGGATTGCGCAATTTAATGAACTCAATGCTGCGCGCTCAAAAGTCTATCGCTGTATTGCCAACTTAGTGCAAATTAACGAAGAGTTAACAAATAGTGACACAGCTTTGTTTGAATCTAATTTAGCGCTGATGTATGGCCAAGATACATTGCAGCAAGCGCAAGCATTGCTGGGCCAAACCGAGCAATATTTTGGTCTTGGTACTTTAGGCAGCAATATGCAAGGCAGTAAAATGCACCAACAATTGCTGGCCGCCTACGGCAAGGTCTGGCAGCGCTAAAGAATGGGCCGCCATGATATTAGACACTCTAAACCATGCAAAACCTAATAGCGCTAGCAAGCTGGCAACCGATATTACGCCTTTAGCTGATATAGCGCCTTTGGCTAAGGTTACTGAATCTAGGCCAGCCAAACTGGCTGAGCAAGCCGCTGTGATTGAGTGGCGTGACGGTCAGCCTTACGCCAGCGCTTTTCAAGATGTGTATTTTTCTACTGACCACGGTTTACTAGAAACCGATTATGTATTTTTGCAAGGCAACCAATTAAGCCAGCGCTGGCAATCATTACAGTCTAACAGCTTTACCATCGCCGAAACTGGCTTTGGCACTGGCTTAAACTTTTTAGCCGCGGCAAAACTATGGCTGGAAACTGCGCCTAAACAGGCAAAATTGCACTATATCAGCGTAGAAAAATACCCACTTAGCCCACTAGAAATGAATAATGCCCTAAGCCTGTGGCCTAGCCTAGCAGCGCTCAGTCAGGCATTATTACAACAATATGCCAATTTACTAAACAGCACTAAAACTATTACGATGTTTGATCAGCGCATACAACTGACTTTATTGCTTGGCGATGCAACTGAGGCTTATGAAACTGGCTACATAGCGCAAATCAATCCTGTTGTTGATGCTTGGTTTTTAGATGGCTTTGCCCCAGCAAAAAACCCAGATATGTGGCAAGCTGCCCTGTTTAAAAACATCGCTTTGCTATCTAACACTGCGAGTACTTTTGCCACATTTACCAGTGCCAGCGCCGTGCGACGCGAGTTAAGCAAGGCTGGCTTTGCGGTGATTAAGCAGGCTGGTTTTGGCAAAAAACGTGAAATGTTGCGCGGCCAGTTTATCAGAAGGCCTAATGAGTAATGGATACTGGTCTGCCATGCTAAGCAACAAAACGGCCATAGTGATTGGCGGTGGCATTGCTGGGTGCAGCAGCGCCTATGCACTGGCTCAGCGTGGCATTCAAGTGACTTTGCTAGAACGCCATGCCAATTTAGCCAGCGAAGCTTCTGGCAACCCACAAGCCATGCTGTATCCGCGCTTAAGCGGTGATGACACGGCCAGTCAATTTGCCCTGATGAGCTATTTATACAGCTTAGAATTACTTAAAACGCTAGAGTTAACGCCAGCAGACTTTCAGCTGTGCGGCATGTTGCAACTGGGCTTTAATCCTAGAGAACTCGCCCGTATAGAGAAAGTCGCCAAGCATTTTGCCGGTGAAAATCTGCTCAGATACGTCAATGCAAAAGAGGCTAGCCTGTTAGCTGGTTTAACGTTATCACATGATGCGATTTACTTTCCAGATGCCGCTTGGGTTAATCCACAAGTACTATGTCAGCGCTTAAGTCACCATAAAAATATCTCAATAAAAACTTTAACTAATGCCAATAAAATATTGAAAAATAAAGGGTTATTTGAAGTTTATGTTGACCAAAAACTTGTAAAAGCAGCCGATATAATCATCATCGCCAATGCCAATGAAGCGAACAATATGGGGCTAGCTTTAGTCAGCAAAACTCAGGCTGTGCGCGGTCAAGTCAGCATACTTAAGGCGAGCGACATCAGTAGCAAACTTAAATTAATCGTCTGTAGTGACGGCTATCTTAGCCCCGCGACCAACGGACAACATTGTTTGGGCGCCACGTTCTCGACCGATTCTACCGATTTAACCATAGATGAATTAGGCATAGATGAATTAGACCATGAGGCCAATCTAGCCAGGCTTAAATGCTTTTCTTTGCCTTTATATGAGCATCTTAAAGACAATATTTGTGCAGGCCGCGTTTCATTAAGATGCACCAGCGCCGATTACTTTCCGCTAGTTGGTGAGTTGCTAGAAAGTAGCGCTGTCATCGCAAAACCACCCCGCCCTAACGCCAGTACAGCAACCTTACCTTGGTTAACTGGGCTTTATATCAATATTGCACATGGCAGTCGTGGTTTTACCAGCGCGCCATTGTGTGCCGAGTTGCTAGCCAGCTTAATTTGTGGCGATAGCCTACCCATACCCGCCGAACTTGCTGGCTTATTAAACCCTAACCGTTTTTTATTACGCAAACTAGGCTTAAAAAAACTGGCCAGAACACTTGCCACATCGAATACTAGGGGCATGCTTCAGCCTATTTCGAGTTAAAATTCCACCATGCCGCAAGCCTACTACCTTAATGCACTCAAGTTATATCGCCAAGGTGACTTAGCTCTAGCCGAACAGTCACTTAGGCAAGGGCTAGCCATGCAAGCGCAACATGCCGACGCTTTGCATCTGCTGGGCATTATTTGTTACCAAAGCAAGCGTGCGGATGAAGCGGTGCAGCACATCCAACAGGCTCTTAGCTTGGCGCCGCGCAATGTGGATTATTTAAACAATTACGGGCTGGCTTTGCGGGCTAGTGGCCAGCATAACGAGGCCTTAAAGCGTTTTCAACAAGCGTTAGCCATACAAAGCAAAGATTTAGAGATACAACTTAATATTGCCAATACTCTGCTCGCGCTAGAGCGCTTTGAAGAAGCGGCTAGTTATTACCGCAGGCTATTGCAAATATTCACCAAGCAACATCATGCCAATGAAATCAGTGTGCGGGCGGCACTTAGTCACTGCTTAACTATGCTAGGCAATCACGCACAGTTAGCTGGTCAATATTTGCAGGCAGAGGCCAGTTTTTACGAGGCGCTGAGTTATGCTACAAGCAATAAGATAGAAGATGCTGCGCTGCATTACAACTTAGCCAACGCGCAGCGCGAGCTAGGCAAAACGACAGAGGCTTGTAAGCATTATCAAATAGCCGCCCAGTTACATCCGCACGATGCCGACATTCACAATAATTTAGGCAATGTGCAGCGCGAATTAGGTCAGATTGATTTGGCCATTGCGAGCTACAAAACAGCACTGTCTATCAACCCTGAGCTCTACCACGCAAAAGTGCATTTAGTCCATCAAAAGCAACATTGTTGCGATTGGCAAGGCTTGCAAGCTGACATTGACCAGATTAGAGGCTGGCTAAAAACTGCGCCACAAGCTCAAATATCGCCTTTTGCCTTGTTGTCCATGCCAGGCACAACGGCGGCAGAACAAAAAATATGCGCTGATCAGTGGCTCAATCATCGTTATGCCAAGCTCATGGCACAAAGCCCCGCGCTCAATTTTAAATACAACTTAGCGCGTAAAAAGCCAAAAATTAAAATCGGCTATTTATCAGCAGATTTTAGGTTGCACCCACTGGCTTTTTTGGTGACAGATTTAATCGCCCAGCACGATAGAAATCAATTTGAAATCATCGCTTTCTCGTATGGCGTCAATGACCAGTCCAGCGCTAGAGGCCGCTTAGAAAAAGCTTTTGACCAGTTTTATGATATTAGAAATATATCCGAAATTGAGGCCGCACAAAAAATTCATGTCTGTCAAATTGATATATTGGTTGATTTAACTGGCTTTACCCAAACCAGTCGCAGCGGCATTGCCGCTTTGCGGCCTGCGCCAATTAATGTCAGCTGGTTAGGTTTTCCTGGCACTATGGGGGAACTGGCCACTGGCGAAACCAAAGGCAAACGCGCGCTATTTGACTATTTGTTAACAGACAGTTTTATTAACCCAGCTGATAGCGCCGTGCATTACGCTGAGACGTTTGCGCTATTACCTTGCTATCAAGCCAATGATAGCAAACGGCCTGTTGGCAAAATACCCAGCAGAGCAAGCTGCAATCTGCCAGAAGGTGTATTTGTGTTTTGTTGCTTTAATCAAAGCTTTAAAATTAGCCCTGAGGTTTTTGCCTGCTGGCTACGCCTGCTTAAAGCTGCCCCTAATAGCGTGCTTTGGCTATTAGACTGCAACCCTTGGGCCAAGCAAAACTTAATCGCTCAGGCCTTGGCGCATGGTTTAACGGCTGATAGGCTCATTTTTGCCGCTAGAATTCCAATTGCCGAGCATTTAGCACGACACATCCATGCGGATTTGTTTTTAGATACGCAACCCTACAATGCCCACACAACCTGTAGCGACGCGCTGTGGATGGGCCTGCCAGTATTGACTTGCGTGGGTGATACCTTCTCGGCGCGGGTTGCTGGCAGCTTATTGCAGGCGGTTGGATTAACAGAATTAATCAGCTATTCTTTGCAAGAATATGAAAATAAAGCACTTTATTATTACCAGCATCAGCCAACTTTGGCATTAATCAAGCAAAAACTATTAGCCAACAACAAAGATTGTGATTTATTTAATACGCAAAAATTTACCTTATCGTTAGAAGCGCAATACCTAGCTGTCTGGCAACGCTATTGCCAATCAACGCATGAGCCATAACTAATAATCAAAATAGGCCAATTAAGCCCCAGCTATAGCGCTAATCAGTTTGGTTGCTGGCGGCAAATATGGCGGCCAGCACGATCAAAATACCGCCTACCCACTCATGTATGGCCATAGTTTCGTGCGCTAAATAATAAGAAGCGATTGCAGCGACCACCAATTCAAATAAAAATATCACTGAAGCACGGGTTGCTGGTATTTGCGTCACCCCATATTGCACCAACAAGGTTGCCGCCAGCAGCAGTATGGCGATAAATATCATCACCAGCCAATGCGTCAGACTAAAAAAATGCGGGCTAGGGAATGTGCCTTTAGTCCATGGTATAAATACTAGCGACATAGCCAACACGCCAAACCACACGGCAAAAGACTTGGCCCGAATAGTTAAATGCACAGATTGCCGCGTAATGACATTGGTCAGGGCAAAGCCTATGCCAGAAGATAAAGCCAGCCATTCTGCGCTATTTTTTGGTAAGGGCAAGGCGCTTATATTAGGGTTATATAGCATAATAAAAGCACCTAATAATGAAATTGCAATGGCAATATAGCCCTTAAAATTAGTCTTTTCTTTCAACCAAAAATGCGCCAAGACTAATGTCCATAAAGGCGACAAATAGAATAGCAGCATGATACGCATCACCTCGCCATCAATCACCGCCAGTACATAAGCCAAATTAGTCCAGCCTGCCACTACACTCAAAAAAACAATGCTGAGTGGTAATTCAAAAATACCCCGCCAATGTTTAACAAAGTAAGCCCCCGCAATGAGAATGGCAATGCAATAAGTATAAAAACTAGAAGCCACGCCAGATACACCCGCTTCTGCCATGATGCGATAAGGAAACCAAATGATTCCCCAACACAGTGCGCCAAACAATAAGCCAAAAATCGCCAGCGATGGTTTGCTATTGCTAGTTTTTATTTGAGCATTGCTGACTGGTTTAGCATTTTTCATGTGATTCACTGTTAAATATTCAGGTTAATTATTCAGGTTAATTTTAAGACACTTGATTGACAAGACGCGATGTATTCATTTTAGCCAAAATCCCGCCCCTATATTACAATAACGCCTATGAATCCAAATCTTAATTTATTGCAACCTTACCCATTTCAACGCTTACGTGACTTATTTAGCGGAATAAAGCCTAACCCTGCTTATGCCGCCATCAATCTATCTATAGGCGAGCCAAAGCACGCAACACCACAGCTAATTAAAGACGCCCTAGTCAATAACTTAGCAGGTTTAGCCAGTTACCCAACCACTATAGGCGCATTAAGCTTGCGTGAGGCGATTTCCGCTTGGATTTCTCGTCGATATGGCATTCCAGCCCTCAATCCAGAAAGTGCAATATTGCCTGTCACAGGCAGTCGCGAGGCGCTATTCGCTGTTGCGCAAATGATCATTAATAGTACAAAACCTAACCCAGTGGTCATTTCACCCAATCCTTTTTATCAGATTTATGAAGGCGCAGCATTGTTAGCAGGCGCGCAAGCTTATTTTTTAAATACATTGCCAGAAAATGATTACGCGATGGATTTTAGCAGCGTGCCAGTAGAGGTATTAAAACGTACGCAATTAGTCTATGTTTGCAGTCCTGGCAACCCCTCAGGTAAGGTCATGAGCTTGGCGCAATGGCAAGTGATTTTCGACTTGTCCGACCAATACGGCTTTGTTATTGCCGCCGATGAATGTTATTCAGAAATTTACTTTGATGAGCAGCACCCGCCATTGGGGGCGCTACAGGCCGCACATCAACTTAACCGTGGCTATCAAAACCTGCTGGTATTTAGCTCACTGTCTAAACGCTCTAACGTGCCAGGTATGCGTTCAGGCTTTGTCGCTGGCGATGAAAAAATAATAGAAAAATTTGCCTTATACCGCACCTATCATGGCTGCGCCATGAACCCCGCAGTGCAAGCAGCCAGCATGACCGCTTGGAATGATGAAGCACATGTGATTCAAAATCGTAGATTGTATGCCGAAAAATTTGCCGTGGTTACGCCACTGTTAGCTGACGTCATGCAGGTCAGTCAGCCTGATGCCGCGTTTTATTTATGGGCAAAAATCAAACCAGCATCTCGCAGCCAGCTGTCAGATACTGAATTTGCTTTAAGGCTGCACCGCGATTTTAATGTGACCGTATTGCCTGGCAGTTATTTGGCGCGCGAAGCACAGGGGCTAAATCCTGGACAAAACTTTGTGCGCTTAGCCTTGGTGGCTAGCCTAGATGATTGTGTAGCGGCCGCCAATCGCATTAAGCAAATGCTGGCCTAAGTTAAGCCTTAATAAAGCGACAAACCTGATCGAGCACTTTTTCATTGAGTGCAGGATCTAAACAATCTAACACCAGCATATCCTGCATGCCGCGCAGCCAAGTTAGTTGCCGCTTAGCCAATTGTCGCGTGGCAAAAATACCTCTATCGCGCAACTCAGCTAAATCGTACTCGCCCGACAAGTATTCTAAGGTCTGCCTATAGCCCACACAGCGCATGGCTGTCAATTCTGGCGTGAGTGTAGGGTATGTTAGTAGTAGCGCCCTCACCTCTGCCACTAAGCCCTCTGCCAGCATCTGCTCAAATCTAAGGGCAATACGCTCATGCAGTACTTTGCGCTCACTAGGCAATAAGGCGATTTTAAGCAAGCGATAAGGCAGCGCTACACTGGTTTGCTTGGCATAAAGCGCAGACATCGCCTCGCCTGTGATTTCAAACACCTCTAAAGCACGTTGTATGCGCTGCATATCGTTAGGGGCTAAACGCGCGGCGGTCACAGGGTCGACCAAGGCCAGCTTTTCGTGCATGGCAGGCCAGCCTATCAAGGCAGCACGAGCATCTAACCTAGCCCGCACTGCTGGGTCGGCTTCTGGCAAGCCACTCAAGCCATCTTGCAAGGCTTTAAAGTACAACATCGTGCCGCCTACTAATAAGGGAATATGGCCACGCGCAGTAATCTCTGCCATCAAGCGCAAGGCGTCCGTTCTAAAGTTGGCCGCAGAATAAGCCGCCCAGGGCGCTATGATATTAATAAGGTGATGCGGTGCGATTGCCAAAGTTTGCGCATCTGGTTTGGCTGTGCCGATATCCATGCTTGTAAACACCATAGCTGAATCTACGCTAATAATTTCAACAGGCAACTTTGCCGCCAGTGCAACCGCCGCGCCTGTTTTACCGCTTGCGGTAGGCCCCATCAGAAAAATGGCGGGGTTAGCCATAACCTCCTATTGACCCCGCATAAACATTTTATCTAAATCAGCCATACTCACTTGAAACCAAGTTGGACGGCCGTGATTACACATGCCACTGCGTTCTGTCGCTTCCATATCGCGCAACAAAGCATTCATTTCAGTGATGGATAGGCTGCGGTTGGCTCGAACAGCGGCATGGCAAGCCATCGTGCCGAGTAATTCGTTTCTGCGCTCGGTGAGGGCTCTTGAAGCGCCATATTCGCGTAAATCACGTAAAACATCACGTGCCAAGCTGACGGCGTCTGACTCTTGCAGCATACTGGGCACAGCTCGCACCGCCAAAGTGCTGGGCGAGAGTATGGCAATATCAAAGCCTAGCTGTTGCAAGCTAGCTGCTGGACTAGCCAAAGCCTCTTGCACGGTGGCGACTTCTAAGCGATCTGCATTAAAACTGATGGGAATTAATAAAGGCTGCATAGCAACACTTTTGCTATCTAGTGCGTTTTTAAGCTGCTCATACATAATCCGCTCATGAGCTGCATGCATGTCTACCACCACTAGGCCTTGGCTATTTTGCGCCAATACATACACACCATGAATCTGAGCTAGAGCAAAGCCCAATGGATAGCTATTTTCGGCATAAGGCTGCTCAGATCTGGCAATGCCAGCCAATTCATCGTGATTGACCTGCTGCATAGTATCTGCGGCATGCTTGGCGCTCAAGCCGCCAAATAAGGTTTGATAAAACTGATTAGGCTCACTGGCATGCAAATTCATTTGCGCCTGATAGCCGGTATAAGCTGAGCTGGCGTTATTCAGCCCATTTGCTGGTTGCGGCACAAACGGATTATGCCCCGCTTGATTGGCGGTGACCGCATTAGAAACGCCAGTTGGGCTGGCCAAGGCCTTATGCAATGCATGAAAAATAAATCTATGTATGGCTTGCCCGTCTCTAAATCTGACTTCTGTTTTACTGGGGTGTACATTCACATCCACCAAATTCGGATCCAGCTCGATAAATAACACAAAGGCTGGATGCCGGTCATGGTGCAACACATCTTGATAAGCTTGGCGTATAGCATGGTTAATCAGCTTATCGCGCACAAAACGACCATTCACATAAACGTATTGCGTGTCAGTTTTATAGCGATTAAACGTCGGCTTAGCCGCCACACCCCATAAGCGTAAACCAGCGGCAGTTTCGTCCAGCGCTATGGTTTCCGCAGCAAACTCTGCACCTAATACCTCGCCAAACCTTTTTGCTGGCTGGCTGACCGTATAGCGACTAAGTACTCTGCCATTATGTTGCAACATAAAAGCAACGTCAGGGCGAGACAGCGCTACTCGATTAAAAACCACTTCACAATGGCCAAATTCTGTACTTTCAGTTTTTAAGAATTTACGACGTGCAGGGGTGTTGAAATATAAATCATTGACTTCTATGATAGTGCCAAGGTCTAAGGCTGCGGGTGCTATGACTGAAATCTCACTTCCCTCAGACGCAATGCTCCAAGCGTGTTTAGCATCAGCCAGGCGGCTGTTAATTTGCGTGCGAGACACTGAGGCAATACTAGCCAAGGCCTCACCCCGAAAGCCCAAACTCGCCACCGCTTCTAAATCGTCTAATGTGGCTATTTTGCTAGTGGCATGACGGGTCAGCGCCATGACCAAATCATCTTGCGCTATGCCTATGCCGTTATCCGCCACCCTTAGCTGCTTAACGCCGCCTTGCAGTAAAGACACTTGTATCTCCGTGCTACCCGCATCTAGGCTGTTTTCAAGCAATTCTTTGAGCGCCGATGCGGGACGCTCAACCACCTCGCCCGCGGCGATTTGACTAATTAATTGATCGGGTAACAGTTGTATGCGCATTTGTGGTTGGTATTTTACCTGTTTTAAGATAAATTCTTGAACTTATGACTTCATTAAATCAGGCTTTATCGCAAAATAGCTACCTGAACAGCTACCCACAAGCGCGCAGTTTAAAGCGCCATCATCACTTTTACTTAGGCCCTACCAATTCAGGTAAAACCCATCAGGCTTTAATTGCCCTGCAAAACGCGAAGTCTGGGGTTTACTTAGCACCACTGCGACTATTAGCCATGGAGATACGAGACCGCCTAGTTGCCGCTGGCGTGCCTTGCAACTTAATTACTGGCGAAGAACGGCTATTGATAGCGGGCGCTCAACATACGGCTTCCACCATAGAAATGATGAATCCATCCATGATAGTAGAAGTGGCAGTGATTGATGAGATTCAAATGTTACAAGACCCAGACCGCGGCAGCGCCTGGACTGCTGCGCTGGTCGGCGTGGCTGCGCAGCAAGTCTTTGTTTGCGGCTCTAACGCAGTCACAGCGACTTGCGTAGCCGTGATAGAGCAAATGCAGGAAAGCTACCAGATTACGCAATTAAGCAGAAAAACACCCTTGATACTAGAAGAAAGCAGCCTTTGTGGCCGCCGTTATAGTCGGCAAAAACTAAAGCCTAAGCTGCAAAAAGGTGATGCTATTATCGCTTTTAGCCGCAAAGATGTGCTGACTTTTAGTGCCCGCTTGCGCCAATGGGGGTTTTCTGTTGCCTCGATTTATGGCGCACTCTCTCCGGAAGTCAGGCGTACCGAATCCGAACGGTTTTGTTCTGGCCTAGCCGATATTTTAGTGGCCACCGATGCCATAGGCATGGGCTTAAACTTACCGATACGTCGGGTTATTTTTAGTCATATTCATAAATTTGACGGGGTAGCCACTAGACCGCTTAACGCCACCGAAGTGCGGCAAATTGCCGGCCGCGCTGGCCGCTATGGCATTTATGACACTGGTTATATCAATGTATTTGAAGATGATGAACTGATACACATATCACACATGCTAAACAGCAATGATACGGCAGATTTAGTAAAACTGCCGATAGGCATACACTTTAAGTACATTGACGTCATTGCACAACAATTACACACCAGAAAAATTGCCGAAGTACTGACCTATCATCAGCATAGAAGGCAGATGACTGCTGCTTTATTTAGCCATGCTGACTTAAATAGCCAAATTTCACAGGCAATATTGGTCGATGAATATGCACCCAATATGTCACTTAAAGATAAATATATTTTTGTATGCGCACCCATCTCGCTCAATGTAGCTTTTGAGAAAGACTACTACTTACTTTGCTTACAAAGTGTGGCATTGTCACAAAAACGCAGCCTACCGCTTGCACCTAGTTGGTTGACTTCTAGCAGCCCTAAGCATTTAGAAGCAGCAGAATTGCTCAGTCATAACCTCAGTTTATACGCTTGGTTAAGCTTTAAGTTTCCGGATATTTTTGTGGATGGCGACTTAGTCAAAATATTGAGACTAGGCCTTAGTCGCTATATAGAAAATGCGCTACTTTGCCAGGCTGGCTATGGCGATACCACAAGAGAAATCGATTATTTAATGACGAACAAACGCTAAGCGGCTAATCTAAACTGACGGTTTCAAGATAATCTGGCACTTGCACCGGCCAATGCAGCTGCTCCTCAATATGCAGTCGCATGGCATCAGCCGCTACTGGCTCACCATGGGTAATAAAGGTCTTTTTAGGGGCTGATTCGAAGCCCTTTAGCCAATTAATAATCTCAGAATAATCCGCATGAGCAGATAGGTTGGATATCAGCGCGACTTTTGCTCTTACTGGCACATATTCTCCATGTATCTTAATGCTGGTAGCGCCGTCTAGCATGGCCGCACCACGCGTGCCAGCTGCCTGAAAGCCGACAAACAAAATCGTGTTGTTGGGGTCGGGGGCAAATGCTTTTAAATGATGAACAACGCGCCCGCCAGTGGCCATGCCGCTGGCCGACAGAATAATCATAGGGCCTTTACTTTCGTTCAATTGTTTAGACGCTTCTATGCCATTGACCATCTGCGCGGTATGGCATAGGGCGTGGCTTTGCTCAGGCGTTAAGCGATGCTCGTTCTTAAAATGATTAAATATTGCCGTTGCATCTACCGCCATTGGGCTATTTAAATAAACAGGAATATTGCGATCAATCGCACCACTAGCTTTGAGCAAATGTAGGTAATAAAGCAGCTCTTGCGCACGTCCTACAGCAAATACAGGAATAATGACCACACCTTTTCTTTGCACGGTTTCATTAATCAGCGCTGCCAGTTTAATTTTGGGGTCGGTTTGATCATGCAAGCGATTACCATAGGTGGATTCCAGCACCAAATAATCGGCTTGTTTAATAGGCGTTGGCGCCTTCATCAAAATATCGTGCGGCCTGCCTATATCCCCTGAAAATAGTACAGAAGTTTTTTTGTGTTGCAGGCGCACAAAGGCAGAACCTAAAATATGCCCGCTAGCAGACAGCCTTAAAGTTAAACCACCACCCAAATCCAGGTCTTGCTCATAGTCGATTGGCGTTAACAAGCTCAGTGCAAATTGCGCGTCTTCTTGGGTATACAGCGGTAAGGCTGGCTTATGTTTAGAAAAGCCCCTTTTATTGGCGTACTTGGCTTCCTCTTCTTGCAAATGGGCAGAATCGAGCAGTAGCACCTCACACAAGTCGCGTGTCGCCTCGCTGCAATAGACTTTGCCCGAAAAACCATTTTTAACAAAAAGCGGTAAATACCCACTGTGGTCAATATGTGCGTGCGTCAGTACCACTACATCTACGTTTTTAGGATTAATAGGCAAGGCGGCCCAGTTCCTTAGGCGTAATTGCTTTAGCCCCTGAAACAGACCACAATCAACCAGTATGCGCTTGCTTGTGCCATCATCCGTTTTGCATGAGAGTAGATACTTAGAACCAGTGACCGTGCCTGTTGCACCTAAAAAGCTTAATTGCATATCGAATATCCTTAAAGAATTGATAGCTGAAGTATGCTGCGATTTATATCACTCTAAGGCTAGCTTACTTTTAGCAAGTGCAGGATTGGTAGCAAAATACTTTTTAATACCCTGCAAAATAGAGGCCACTAATTGCTCTTGATAGGCATCATCATTAAGTCTACGCTCTTCTTCAGGATTACTAATAAACGCCGTTTCAACGAGGATTGATGGGATGTCTGGCGATTTGAGTACCGCAAATGCGGCTTGCTCAACCCGTCTAGTATGCAACTTATTAATCTCGCCTATCTGCCCTAGCACCGCTTTGCCTAACTTCAAGCTGTCGTTAATGGTTGCAGTTTGCGATAAATCTAGCAAAGTTCTGGCTAATATTGGGTCTTTATCGTCTAAACTCACCCCACCAATCAAATCAGATTCATTTTCTTTCTTAGCTAAATAGCGTGCACTGGCGCTAGTCGCCCCCCGCTCCGATAAGGCAAACACCGAAGAACCTCGAGCCGATTGATTACTAAAAGCATCGGCATGTATAGAGACGAATAAGTCCGCTTGCATCTTGCGCGCTTTGACTACACGTCCATGCAGGGGGATAAAATAATCCCCATCACGCGTCAAAACGCCACGCATATTGGGTTCATTATCAATTTGTTGCTTAAGTTTTTTTGCCACCATTAGGGTGATATCTTTTTCACGACTGCCATTTGCACCTGATGCGCCAGGGTCTTCACCGCCATGCCCTGCGTCAATAGCCACAATAATCAGCCGACCGACTTTTTTAACTTCAGTAGCATTAGCAATTTCATTGCTAGCTGGGGGAGGCTCCTCGGCCTTGTTTTGCACAGCAGGCTGGCTAGATGCAACTTCGCTAGCAAGCGTCGGCTCATTTTTTTCTATGGGCAACGTGCCAAAGCTGATGTCTGGTTGTGCTACATGTTGAGCCGCGCTAACTTCGCCCTGGCTTGTCGCATTCGCTGCATCTCGCTCTGCCACCATAGCCATTAACGGGTCTATGCTAGGATGTACATCCAGCACCAACCTATATTTATAATCTGCTGTTGGCGTTAGCGTAAATGCGCTGGGTTTAACTTCAGTTTTTAAATCAACCACCACCCGCACGATATTTTGTTGAAACTTTGCAACACGAATCTGCTTAATATAAGGATCATTTGCCTGAATTTTATCCGATAAAGATTTAAGTACTTGATTTAAATTCATATTTTCAATATCCATGACGATGCGATCAGGATTTTTCATCAGGCTCATTTTGTAAGTGAAGGCTTGGTTAGCTTCAAGTGTAATTCGGGTGTAATCTTGAGCTGGCCAGATACGTACCGCAGTCACCGAGCTGGCAGCTTGTACTGTTGATGCTGATAGCAGTGCAAAAATCACCAGTAAACTCAGAACAAAAGCATTTCTAAGCAGCAAATAAACAATGGCTGGACTATTAAAAATCATCATTTTTCTATTGAAATGGCTTGTAGGCATTGTTTTCCTAGTATTGTATGCGCTGTTACTGTGATGCGGCGACCTAAACTTCCACCCAACATTTTAATGTCAAAAGTAATATCAAGGTCAGGCCTAGGTAACAGATTCTGCGCTTTTTCTGGCCACTCTATCACACAGACATTTTCAGCATTAAAATAATCTCTAAAGCCCGCAGATTCCCACTCTTCATCATCATTAAATCTATATAAATCAAAATGATATAAATTGAACTTAAAGTGATTATTTGCGTTTACTTCATAGGCTTCCATCAGGCTGTAAGTCGGGCTTTTGACCTTACCCACATGACCTAAGGCATGCAATAAGCCGCGCACCAGGGTAGTTTTACCTGCCCCTAAGTCGCCATGTAAATAAATATTAAGCTTAGCTCGCATCGCTCCAGCCAACGCGGCAGCAAATTGTAAGGTGGCTGCTTCGTCAGGCAAATCGAGTGTAAAATTGTCACCCATGACGCACGCCACCGACTTCACTCAACTCAGCCAAGACATTAAACAATGGGGATTGGCGCTGGGGTTTGATCAAATAGGCATCACTGACACCCAGTTGCAGGCTGAAGAAGCCTATCATCAAGCTTGGATTGCTAATGGTTTTCATGGTGAAATGGATTATATGGCAAAACACGGCATGAAGCGCACCCGCCCAGCAGAATTAGTGCCTAATACTATGCGCGTTATTTCAGCAAGGCTGGATTATTTTCCACCGAATGCCTTGGCTAGTGAGCAGGTATTGCAAGATAGCAGTAAGGCATTTATATCCAGATACGCTTTGGCCCGTGACTACCACAAGGTAATGCGTCATAAGCTACAAAAACTCTGTGAAAAAATACAAGGCAATATCAACCAACAAGCGCTTAATTTTGAATATCGGGTATTTGCCGACAGTGCTCCAGTGCTTGAAGTTGCGCTGGCAGAAAAAGCTGGCCTAGGCTGGCGCGGCAAGCATACCTTACTCATCAACAAAGAAGCTGGCTCTTGGTTCTTTTTAGGCGAAATCTATACCAATCTACCATTAACCATAGACACCCCGGCCAGCAACCACTGTGGCACCTGCAAAAGCTGCATGGACGTCTGCCCGACTCAAGCCATCGTCGCACCATATCAAGTGGATGCTAGGCGCTGCATCTCATATTTAACGATAGAACTTAAAACCAGCATCCCTATGGAGTTTAGATCACTGATAGGCAATAGAGTATACGGCTGTGATGATTGCCAATTATATTGCCCATGGAATAAATTTGCCGAGACTAGCCGTGAGCCAGATTTTGCGATCAAAAATGGTCTAGATGACATTAGTTTAATTGATTGTTTTTCTTGGTCAGAACAGACATTTAAAACCAAGCTGGCGGGCAGCGCCATCTATCGTATAGGTTATACGCAATGGCTGCGCAACATCACCATAGGCTTAGGTAATGCCCAAACCACCCCTGCCGTTGTTGCCGCCTTACAAACTCGCCTGAATGATGGCTCAGCAATATTGCGCGAACACATTACTTGGGCTTTAGCACAACATCAAATCAATCATCGGCAGTAGACACTATCTTGTGTATGCTTAAATCCGCACCGTCAAACTCTTCTTCACGCCCCATACGAATGCCAACAATTTTTTTCAGTGTGCCATAGACTAGCAAGCCACCTACCAAGGCTACCACTATGCCTAAGCCAGTACCAAGCAGCTGCGAGATCAAACTCACGCCGCCTCTACCCCCTAATGATTGAGCGCCAAATATACCTGCGGCTATACCACCCCAAGCACCACATAAGCCATGCAAAGGCCAAACACCTAACACATCATCAATTTTTAAGCGATTTTGTGTGTGAGTAAACGCCCAAACAAATAAAATACCAGCCACAAGACCTGTAACTAAAGCGCCTAGGGGGTGCATGATATCTGAGCCCGCACACACCGCCACCAAGCCCGCTAAAGGGCCGTTATGCACAAAACCAGGGTCATTTTTACCCATGACTAAGGCGGCTAAAGTACCGCCAACCAACGCCATTAATGAATTAACTGCCACTAAGCCCGAAATACCGGCAATCGCTTGTGCTGACATCACATTAAAACCAAACCAACCGACGGTAAGTATCCATGCACCCAGCGCTAAAAATGGGATGTTAGAGGGTGGATGGGCATGTAATCGGCCATCTTTACCATAACGGTCTGAACGTGCGCCTAGCAATAGCACGGCCACCAAGGCTATCCAACCACCCATAGCATGCACAACCACAGAGCCTGCAAAATCATGAAACTTAGCACCAAAGGCAAGATTGAGACTATCTTGAATACCGTAATGGTTATTCCAAGCGATGCCTTCAAAAAACGGGTAAACAAAACCAACCAATGCAAAAGTGGCCGCCATCTGCGGATTAAATTTTGCTCGCTCAGCGATACCGCCAGATACGATGGCAGGAATTGCCGCAGCAAAGGTTAAAAGAAAGAAAAATTTAACTAATTCGTAGCCATTTTTAGCTGCCAAGGTTTCTGCCCCGCTAAAAAAATTGATGCCATAGGCGATGCTGTAGCCAATAAAAAAATAGGCAATCGTGGACACGGAAAAATCAACCATGATTTTTACCAAGGCATTGACTTGATTCTTTTTACGCACGGTGCCGACTTCTAAAAATGCAAAACCTGCGTGCATGGCGAGCACCATAATGGCGCCTAATAAAACAAATAACACATCATTTGATGAGACCGCAACTTCCATTTTTAAGCCACTCCATTATTTTTAGTGTTGATAAAGTAAGCAAATAGCGCGCCAATACGTAACTTGTTGTTTTATATTAGCTATTCATAGTATAACTGATGATAAAATGCACAATTATAGTGCGGTCATCATGTTAGCGCACTACTCTAGTGCTTTTTACTTGCCGCCAAGATAAACTTTACAATATCTAGCGCAGCGGACATACTGGCCAGCCATCCCAATTAAAAAGTAATGCTGTATGGAATTAGTGCTGATATTGATACTCGTTGGCTTGGCTTGGTTTTGGCTGGATAGCATGGACAAGCGTGAAAGAGCGATTGAACTCGGCAGCGATTTAGCTGCTCGCTTCAATTTACAATTACTTGACGAAACTGTCGCCTGTAATCACTTATGGCTGGCAAGAAATAGCCGTGGCCATGTACAATTTCTGCGTCGCTATGAGTTTGAGGTCAGCGCCAATGGCGCTGATAGACTGCATTGCCAGCTAACACTACTAGGCGGGCAATTAGGCACTTGGCACATTCCGCCTTATCAACAATAACCTTAAAATTCGTACTCTAATTGCATTCTGAATGTGTTGTTAGGTGCAGCATCACTGATACCAAACAAATAAGCCGCGTTATATTTAATCGCCTGCTTGTTTGCTAAGGCCATTTTACCGAATACAGCGGGCCCTAAACGATGATTTTGTGCGCCAGCCTTCTCCCAATGATTCCACTCCCCCACTTCACCAAAGCCCTGTGTACCAAATTCAAATTCAGACTTGAGACGATACTTTACTTGCCATTGATAAGACATTTCTGTGACATAAGTTTCATCGGCATCATTAGACGCGAATTTACGTTCAAACAATAGATTGCCATTGACTTGCATTTTGCCAAAGTCGCGCTGAAATAGTGGGCCTATTTTGAATTCCCAAGGTTCATGACCATTGTTCAATGGCGCTTCAATTTCAACAACTAAACCCAAGTCTATCGGGTATTGGCCAGCTTCTGTGAGCTGAAATTTATTTTCCCACTCCGCCAGCGTTAAGCCATCACCTGCCTCACGCTCAGACTTTAAGTAAAGTTCAGTAAACCAGCTCGCATTGACGCCATAACCCAAACCAAGCGAGCTTACTGTTGTGTGGCTTCCGTCTTGCTGTTTAGCACTACCGTACTTAAAGTCCAGCTCCTTTTCACCTGGCTCAACCATGGGAGTATAGATATAGTCTGCTGGTCCTGCCAGCGCACTGCCTATGTTTAGCGTGGCAGTACCAGCAAATACTAAACAAACTAACAAGTTATTAATTTTCATGTTATGTCATTCCTATTTTTTATTGAAGAGCTGTTTATTGATGGTTTTTTATTGATTAGCGGTCTTTTGCAGTTAACTTCATTCCTAGGCTTATTACACTGAGTGTCAAGATATAAACCATCACCTGCATACCAGCTGGACGAGCTTCATAGCCAATAAGACCATGCAGCAACATGCCTAAAACGCTATTTTCCGATATGGTTGCAGAGCTATCCCACAAAGGTGTGGCAAGTGATGGGATTAAATCGGCTTGAATAAGAAAATGTGCCGCGCTTGATGCCATGCCTGCGGCTAGTAACAAGACTAGCAAACTGGTCACCATAAAAAACCAACGCAGAGGAATGCTTAATAAGCCTGCATAGATGATGTAACCAACAATGATGCCAGCTAGCGCTCCTAATATGCCACCTAGCAACATAGCCTGCGTGCCAGATGCGCCACTGGCGACAATGCCATAAAGGAATAAAACAGTTTCTGAGCCTTCACGTAACACCGCTAGACCGACCACCAGCAACAATATTGAACACTCGCTACGGCCTTCAGTAATAGTAGTGGCAAGGCTGCGTGCATCACTGGCTAGCTGCGCACCGTGAGATGACATCCAAATATTATGCCAAGCCAGCATCAGCACCGCAATGCCTAGCACCATTGCGTTAAATAGTTCTTGACCAACGCCATCAGCAAAATTAGCGATTAGCTTGGTTGAGGCGGCAACGGCTGCAGAGCCTATCAGGCCAAGCATTAGGCCTGCTACTATCCAATAATGATGCCTAGGCACTCCTCTTGTAGCGGCGGCCAAAATGCCAATAATAATGGCGGCTTCAAGCACTTCACGAAAAACAATAATGCTAGTTGCAAACATTTTTCACTCCTAATTATTGGGCAATAATGACGCCTTGTGCAGTTGCTTTGTTGAACTCACCAAAAAATGGATATCGCCCTGGCGCAAGCGGCCCTAAGTAAATTTTTATTGCGCTATTAGCACCAATGATTTTTTCACGATTCAATGAATAGCTTTCAAACTCTTCAGGCGTTGCATCTTTGTTCTCAATTAATAATTTAATTTTTTTAGCTGCTGGCACGATAATTTCCGTGGGTTGAAATTGATGATTTTGAATTACGATGATGTATTCATTTTCAGCCGCACTTACATAAAGTGGCAGCATAAGTAATATAAAAAATAGCTTTTTCATGTGAAATCCTATTGATTAACTAAAGTTAATGATAATCGTTCTTATTTACAATAGCAAGATTTTTTCGTATTGACTAGGCTAAATGCTAAAATAGTCAGATGGATAATAATCATGACAAACTGCAGCGCTTCGTATTCGAGAACACGCCAGTACGCGGCAATTTAATCAATCTGACTAGCACATTTCAGCTTGCGCTTAACAAGCAGAAGCTGCCTAAAAGCCTCAAAAAATCGCTAGGTGAATTAATGGCAGCTAGCGCCCTACTTGCCGCCACCCTAAAAATGCACGGGGCATTAGTATTGCAAATTCAAAGTAAAGGTGCGTTAAAGTTATTAGTAGTGGAATGTACTTCAGACTTAGATAGCTCAATGAAAATACGTGCAACGGCTAAATGGAGTGGCGAGATCGAAGACCATCAAACCATGTTCGAATTAATTGAACATGGTCAATTTATAATTACACTAGACCCTAAAGATGGCGGCCAAGCTTACCAAGGCATTGTGCCACTAGAAGGTGATAGCATCAGCGCGATACTTGAAAACTATATGCTGCGTTCTGAGCAAATTGATACAAAAATCTGGTTATGCTGTGATGGAGAATCTGCTGCTGGTATGTTGATTCAAAAACTGCCTGAAACCATGCATTCTTCACTAGACGTGCAAGATGCCGATGTATGGAACCGCGTAAACCATTTAGCTAGCACGGTCACCGATGACGAACTATTGCATTTATCTGCAGAAACACTACTCACACGACTATTTAACGAGGAAGATGTGCGGCTATTTGAGGCGACAGACACACAGTTTTTTTGCAGTTGCACCCGAGATAGCGTCGCCAATATGCTGCGCATGTTGGGTGATGAAGAACTGACGGACATCATTGCAGAGCATGGCAAGATTGAAGTGAACTGTGACTTTTGCAATGCACATTACGCATTTGATCAAGTAGATGCTACGCAATTATTAATGACTGAAACACCCATCCTTAGCAATGCTAAGTTACATTAAAGGCATTTTAAATTTGGCTAGTCTGTCTTTTACGCTCAAATAAACAAACTGCCGCCGCCGCGCCAGCATTTAGCGACTCTACTCTACCTAGCTTAGTTACTGCCATAGGAATGGTAATGCTTTTACTAGTCGCGGCTATGGTCTGCTGACGTAACCCAGCGCCCTCATTGCCAATCACAAAAGCGGTAGCTTGGGTGAAATCTTGCTCATAAAGCGACTCACCTGACATGGTAGTGGCGTAACTATTGCCGTTAAACTTGTCTAATTCAACAATCAAGTCTGCACGCGACTTAACTGGCAACACAAATTGAGCACCCTGCCCGCCTCGTAAAGCTTTGGGTGACCAAGCATCAGTACAGCTGCTCGTTAAATAAACCGCTTCTACGCCAGCCGCCGCCGCAGTGCGCAATAGACTGCCCAGATTACCAGGATCTTGAATGTCTTCTAACATCAAGACAAAACTAGGTGAAGTTGGCAAAGTAATTTGTGGAATTTTTACCAAGGCAAGCACGCCTGTGGCGCTAGCCACTGGCGTCAGTTCGGCAAACATCAATGTCGGTAGCATGACGGTAGCAACATGCTGTAAGGCTTGAATCAAGCCAGTAGCTTCAACACTGCTTTGACCTTCAGGAATAATCAGCAGCTCAGGCTCGGTAAATGCAGCGATATAAGCCTCTATCAAATGCACGCCATCGAGCAAGGTTAGCTCTTCACTGCGCCGCTCACGGGCGTTATCTGCCAGTTTCTTTAGGTGCTTAAAAACAGGATTATCGCGAGATACGATGTGCTTAAAAGACATAAGTATGATTTACCATTAAAGCCTTTGCAGATACAAAAACCGCCTGCCATGTCTTTTTTTTACCCCACATGTTTACATAACATGTGTTTTTAGACGGCAAGCGGATGTAAGGTCGATGCAGCAGATGAGCTTAGGGCTATTGTCTGAGCTTCAGATTGGCTGCAATACGCAATCTCAAGGCATTTAACTTAATAAATCCGCCAGCATCTTTTTGATCATAAGCCCCTTTGTCATCCTCAAAGGTGGCAATACTAGAATCAAATAATGAATTGGTTTGACTATCTCGGCCAGCGACTATCACATTGCCTTTATAAAGCTTAACGCGTACCCAGCCATTAACCACGGCTTGCGTATGGTCGATCAGGGTTTGAATAGCAACACGCTCAGGGCTCCACCAATAACCGTTATAAATCATGCTGGCGTAACGAGGCATGAGGTCGTCTTTTAAGTGCGCCACTTCGCGGTCTAAGGTAATAGATTCAATCGCACGATGCGCTTTGAGCATAATTGTACCGCCTGGCGTTTCATAGCAACCGCGTGACTTCATGCCCACATAGCGGTTTTCTACTAGATCTAGACGACCTATGCCGTGTTTACCACCGATTTTATTCAAATGTGCTAGTAACTCATGTGGTTTCATGGCCTCACCGTTTAAGCTCACGGGGTCGCCATTGACATACTCTATGTCTAAATATTCAGCCGCATCAGGCGCTTTTTCAGGGCTGACACTCCATCGCCACATAGATTCTTCGGCCTCGGCCGCAGGGTCTTCTAAATGCCGGCCTTCGTATGAAATATGCAATAAATTAGCATCCATACTATATGGGCTGCCACCTTGCTTATGTTTCATCTCAACGGGTATGCCATGAGTTTGGGCATAAGCCATGAGTTTTTCACGACTTAATAAATCCCACTCACGCCAAGGCGCAATAATTTGAATATTAGGGTTTAAAGCGTATGCGCCCAATTCAAAACGAACCTGATCATTACCTTTGCCAGTCGCACCATGTGAAATGGCGTCAGCATTAGTTTCACGGGCAATTTCTATCAAACGTTTGGCAATTAAAGGCCGTGCGATTGAGGTGCCTAATAAATACTCACCTTCATACACGGTATTTGCACGAAACATAGGAAAAACGAAGTCACGAACAAACTCTTCACGTAGATCATCAATATAAATCTCTTTTACCCCAGCCGCCTTGGCTTTAGACCGAGCAGGCTCTAATTCTTCACCTTGGCCTAAGTCAGCAGTAAATGTAACGACTTCACATTGGTATTCATCTTGCAACCACTTCAAAATAACCGACGTATCTAGGCCACCTGAATAGGCTAGAACAACTTTTTTCACTGGTTTTTTTGCACTTTTATTGTCTGTACTCATATTGTCTGTACTCATTGCTTAAACTTTTCCTAATAATAAATATTCCATTAATGCTTTTTGCACATGCAAACGGTTTTCTGCCTCATCCCATACCACAGATTGGCTGCCATCAATCACTTCTGCCGAGACTTCTTCACCACGGTGCGCAGGCAAACAATGCATAAAAAGTGCATCTTTAGCTGCTACTCGCATCATATCGCTATCGACTTGCCAATCGGCAAAGTCGCGCAAACGCTCTTCATTCTCCGCCTCAAAGCCCATGCTAGTCCAAACATCAGTGGTCACCAAGTCAGCGCCACGCGCCGCATCCATAGGGTCAGCAAATACTTCAAAGTGATTATTGCCATATAAATTTGCACGCTCAGGTTCAACTTCATAGCCTGGCGGCGTAGACACATGTACGTTAAAATCTAGCACCTCTGCGGCCTGCAGCCAAGTGTTACAAACGTTATTGCTATCCCCTATCCATGCGACAGTTTTACCTTGTATAGAGCCACGATGCTCAATATAGGTAAAGATGTCTGCCAAAATTTGGCAGGGGTGATATTCATTGGTGAGGCCATTAATGACAGGCACACGAGAATTGGCGGCAAAGCGCTCTATGATTTCCTGCTCAAAAGTACGTATCATCACCACGTCACTCATGCGCGAGATGACTTGCGCGGCATCTTCTACAGGCTCACCTCTGCCTAACTGTGAATCACGCGTATTCAAATAAATAGCTGAGCCGCCGAGTTGCTGCATACCTGCCTCAAAAGACAAGCGAGTTCGAGTGCTGGCTTTTTCGAAAATCATCACCAACGTGCGGTCTTGCAAAGGCCAATATTGCTGATAGGCCTTAAATTGGCTTTTAATGAGGCGTGTACGCTCAAACACATACTCAAGTTCTTGGCGGTTTAAGTCGTTAAATTGTAAAAAATGTTTTATTGCCATAATATTTACCGCATTAATTACAATGCCTATTAGTCTAAAATTTTAAGTTATTGGATTATATAGTGCTTATAACTAGCTGTTTAAGAATGTTTTAATTAACTTAGCCAAACGCTGAACCAACTCGTTAGCCTCAGATTCGTTGATGACTAGCGGGGGCAGCAATCTAACTACTTTATCTGCGGTCACGTTAATCAGCAACTTGGCCTCTAACGCCATTTTCACCAAACTCCCACAAGGTCTATCTAATTCTATGCCTATCATTAAACCTGAATTGCGCACTGCTAACACCTCAGGGCTATTTTTAAACTCAGCCTCAAAGCCTAAACGAATTAAATTACCCATTTTCTCAGCGTTTTTGCACAGGCCTTCTTGTTCTATTGCCTGCAAAGTAGCCAAACCAGCCGCACAGGCCAAGGGATTGCCGCCAAAAGTTGAGCCATGCTTGCCATACGTCAACACCTCAGCAGCCCTGCCACTAGCCACACAAGCCCCAATGGGGACGCCCGACCCTAAGCCTTTGGCTAAACTCATGACATCTGGTTTAATATTGCTGTGCTGAAAAGCAAACCAAGTGCCAGTGCGGCCTATGCCTGTTTGTACTTCATCTAACATCAGCAACCAGCCTTGGGCATCGCAAATTTGCCGCAATGTTGCTAAATAAGCACTTGCATCTTTCGGAATATTAATACCACCCTCACCCTGCACAGGCTCGACCAAAATAGCCACCACATTAGCGTTACGTGTGGCCACTTGTTTAACCGCCTCAATGTCGTCATAAGGCACACGAATAAAGCCGCTGACCAAAGGCTCAAAGCCCGCTTGTACTTTACGATTGCCCGTGGCCGAGAGCGTTGCCATGGTACGGCCATGAAATGACTTATCCATGACGATAATTTCAGGATTGCTAATGCCTTTATTGTGGCCATACAAACGCGCTAATTTGATGCTAGCTTCGTTCGCTTCGCAGCCAGAGTTGCAAAAGAACACTTTATCCATGCCTGAGACTTCACATAATTTATCGGCCAAAGCCGCTTGCTCAGCAATATGATAATAATTAGAAACGTGTATCAGTTTGGCCGCTTGCTCGCTGATGGCTTTGACCAGCTTAGGGTGTGCGTGGCCTAAACCATTGACTGCCACGCCAGCTAAAGCGTCTAAGTACTTCTCGCCTGCTGTATCCCAAAGCCAAACGCCCTCCCCTTTAACAAAGGTCACGGCTTGACGCATATAGGTATTCATTAAATGATCTGACATAACATTCTTTAAATTAAATTCAATAAAAAACGGCGACTGATGCCGCCGTTTGTAACTTATGCAAGTGGATTGATCATGCGGCGCATGTCCACGTTTATAATGACATACTGCTCATGGAAAGATTAACAATTATTAAATATTGTTATCGATCAGACAATAGGTGTGAGATTATCTGAAAACCCCTGAATTGGCAAGCCTAGCGCTCACACTAAGCGCTTATAAACAATACTTTAGCGAATATATTCATGTTGAAAAAATTACTGACTAATATAAGCAATAGCCGCCTGCCTAATTTAGGTAGCTTATGGATGTTAGTTGCCGCGCTTGGCTTTGCCATCATGGGTGCGCTAGTGAAAATAGGCGCAGAAAAATTTAGCAGCAGTGAATTGGTTTTTTATCGTTCGCTATTAGGTTTAATCGCCATTTATCTCTACATTTGGCATAAAAAACTGCCGCTTGCTAGCCCTGTTATATTCAAACAAATATCGCGCGCGCTGGTCGGCTTTGCCTCGCTGGTGCTGTTTTTTTATGCCATTGCCCATTTACCTTTAGCAACTGCAATTACCCTCAACTACACATCCCCGTTATTTTTAGCGCTATTCACGCCATTTTTATTAGGCGAAAAACCAAAAAAAATCTTGTTTATTGGATTGCTGATTGGCTTTAGCGGGGTCAGTTTATTGCTCAAGCCCACCCTCAATACGGCCAATTGGTTAGCAGGCAGCTTAGGTTTGCTGTCAGGTTTTGGTGCTGCACTGGCTTATGTGCATGTAAAACAACTAGGCAAGGTCAATGAGCCAGACTGGCGTACGGTATTTTATTTCACACTGATTTCAACGATTTGTGCAGGCACATGGATGATAGCAACCCCTGAGCAGATGGCCAGCACTAGCCAAAATAGCTATCAGCTGCACGGCTTTCATACCATTAGCTGGCAAGATTTACCCATTTTATTCGGCTTAGGCCTGTCTGCTACCATCGCACAATTAGCCATGACTCGCGCCTACCGCACTGGTGATACCTTGGTAGTAGCCAGTTTAGCCTACGTGACGGTAGTTATAGCGAGCTTATTAGGGGTGCTATGGTGGCACGAACATCTAAGCCTAGCTGACTATCTAGCCATAGCTTTGATTATCTTAAGCGGTATTATTAGCCTGCGCAGCACGCAAGGCTAATTTAGCGCTTTACTTAACGATAAAATGCTCACGGTAATACTTTAACTCATCAATAGACTCATAAATATCAGCCAATGCCTCATGTTTACTGGCTTTTTTAAAGCCTGCGTAGATCTCTGGCTTCCAGCGGCGCGCCAACTCTTTGAATACGCTAACGTCTAAATTGCGATAATGAAAATATTTTTCTAAATCTGGCATATAGCGCGCCATAAAGCGGCGGTCTTGGCATATAGAATTGCCACACATGGGTGATTTACCTGCTGGCACGAATTCTTTTAAAAACGCCAGCATTGTCAGCGTCGCTTGCGCCTCATCAATCTTAGAATCTTTAACCTTCTGAATTAAACCTGAACGACCATGTGCACCCTTATTCCAAGCATCCATGCCATCTAAAACTGCATCAGATTGATGAATAACCAAAACAGGCGATTCGCCTAATACATTCAATTGGGCATCTGTGACCACCACGGCAAGCTCTAAAATGCGGTCTGAGTCTGGTAACAATCCACTCATTTCCATGTCAAGCCAAATTAAATTATTCTGGTTGCTACTAGTACTAGACTCTGCCATCATGATTTCCATTAAAATTAATCGTTATAAACAAACTGAGTGAACCAACACTGAAGAAATGCTTCACAATGTACACATATTAACCGAACTTAAATCAATTATGCCTTTTACACTTACTTTTGTTAGCTTGCTGATCGCCTCAACTTTAATCCGCCTTTGGCTGGGTGGTAGGCACATTACTTATGTGCAATCCCATCGCAATTTAGTGCCCGCCGCTTTTAGTGACAACATCACTTTAGATGCCCACCAAAAAGCGGCAGACTACACCGCAGCAAAAACAAAACTAGCGTTGATAGAAACCGTGGTACAAGCATTGTTTTTATTCGCATTGACGCTAGGCGGCGGACTACAGTTGATTGATGATAGTTGGCGTAGCCTGCTAGTCAATCAAGAAATTATCCGCGGCGCATTGGTTATATGTAGCGCGATGCTGGTAAGTAGCTTGATTGATTTACCTTTTGAATATTACAAAACCTTTGTAGTAGATGCGCAATTTGGTTTTAACAAAATGACCCACGCCATGTTTGTCAGCGACCTCATTAAGCATAGCCTGCTAGGGCTAGCCTTAGGCGGCCCACTATTATTGCTAGCCTTGTGGCTCATGCAAGGCGCTGGTGAATATTGGTGGCTATATTTATGGCTGGTTTGGAGTGCGTTCAATCTCATCATGCTAGCGCTATACCCGACTTTTATTGCCCCCTTATTCAATAAATTCAGCCCGTTAAATGATGAAGCGCTAAAACAGCGTATAGAAATATTGCTGACTAAGTGCGGCTTTAAATCTCAAGGCTTGTTTGTCATGGATGGCTCATCTCGTAGCAGTCACGGCAATGCCTATTTCACTGGCTTTGGCGCTTCAAAACGCGTGGTATTTTTTGACACCTTGCTTGAACGTTTAAATGCTGATGAAATTGAGTCAGTCCTAGCCCATGAGCTAGGTCACTTTAAACATAAACACGTTGTCAAGCGCATTGCCATGATGTTTATAGTCAGCTTTTTCGGGTTAGCCTTGCTAGGCTGGTTAATGAACCAACCTTGGTTCTATCTTAGCCTTGGCGTTAACCAAGTCAGCAATTATATGGCCTTGATGCTATTCATGCTGGTATCGCCAGTATTTCTATTTTTATTGCGCCCATTCATGGCCAATTATTCACGTCAAAATGAATTTGAAGCTGATGACTACGCAGCTAAACACGCTAGCGCAAAATACTTGGTGCAGGCACTGGTCAAACTTTATCGAGATAATGCTTCTACGCTGACGCCAGATCCATTGCATTCTGCTTTTTACGACTCGCATCCGCCAGCTAGCATTAGAATTTCTAAATTGTCAGGGTATACTAGCTAGCTAAATACGTTAGCGGTTAAATGCCCTTTTATGAAAACACTATGCTTAATCTTGCTGTTAGTCAGTCTCAAAGCTTTTGCTGAGCCTTATCCGCAAGCTGACGCTGCAGCAGGTAAAACATTGGTAGAAAAAAATTGTATTAGCTGCCACGCCAGCAGCTTTGGTGGTGATGGCTCAGTTATTTATACTAGAGACTTTCACAAAGTCACCAGCGCTAAAGCCTTAGTTGCCCAAGTGCGAAGCTGCAATACTATGCTAGGCCTTAAATGGTTTGAAGATGAAGAATTAAACGCTGCTAAATATCTCAACACCACTTACTATCAATTTGCTGAATAATTTGTCTAATTCACCTTCAGCTACCTCCAATTTTATCGCTCCCTTACAAGGCATAGTGGTAGCCGCTTACGGCAAGCGCTTTAAAGTGGAACTACCCGACAAAAAACGTATTAGTTGCGTCACGCGCGGCAAAAAAACTGATCTAGCCTGCGGTGACATTGTGACCTTAGACCTTACCGATAAACATGAAGGCGTCATTGAAAGCACGCTAGCACGTAAAACCTTGCTGTACCGAAGCAACGCATTTAAAAGCAAAATATTGGCTGCTAACGTGACACAAATTATTATCGTACTTGCCACTCAACCCAGCTTTTATGAAGCTTTACTCAATCGCTGCCTAATTGCCGCTGAAGCGGCCAATATCAAGCCACTGATCGTACTCAACAAATGTGATTTAGCCGATACCAGTGAAGCAAAACAAAAACTTGCACTCTACACTTCACTTGGTTATCAAGTGCTGGCACTGTCGGCAAAAGAAGATATTTCTGCACTTAAGCCTTACCTAGAGGGTGAAGCGAGTATTTTAGTCGGTCAATCAGGCATGGGGAAATCTACCATCATCAACGCGTTATTGCCTAACGAAGATGTAAGAACGCGAGAAGTGAGCCATACGCTAGACAGTGGTAAGCACACCACCACCGCCGCGCACTTGTACCATATTAACGAACATAGTCAGCTCATAGACTCGCCTGGCCTGCAAGAATTCGGCCTGCATCATCTTAGTACCAGCGAGCTAGAACATGCTTTTATCGAATTTAGGCCCTATTTGGGTCAATGTAGATTTAATAATTGCAAACATTTGCAAGAGCCAGACTGTGCAATCAAAGATGGCAAATCTAGCGGCAAAATAACAGCTGAGCGATTGGCTATTTATCAAATGCTGCGCACGGAAATATCTCATTAAGCGATTACCTAGGTGAAGTCCAGTGTGCATAAAAGCGACTAAATAAATTAGCCTGACTTGGCGTATAATCGCAGCATACTTTTACTTTAAGTCAGCCTCATGCAAATCACTACCCGCCTAGAATTTGACGCTGGACACCGCATCCCCAGTCATAAAAGCCAATGCAAGAATTTACATGGGCATCGCTATGCGATAGAAATCACCCTATCTGGCGACATCATTAGCCGTGCCGACGCTTCAGAAAACGGCATGGTGATGGATTTCTCTGACGTCAAAGCCATTGCTAAATCATCCTTGGTTGATGTCTGGGACCATGCTTTTTTAGTCTATCAGCATGATTTAGAAGTGTTGAATTTTTTAAATAGCCTAGACAACCATAAAACCGTGATATTTCCTACGGTGCCGACTGCTGAAAATATGGCGACCGAGGCATTTAATATTTTAAAAAACAAATACCAAGATACTTATGGCACGCACTTAAAGCTGGAAAAAGTGCGTTTATACGAAACCCCTAACAATTGGGCAGATGCACTAGGTTAAAGCCAAGCTATCGCTTATCAGGCAAGTTCCTCGCCACGCTCTGCATATTGTTTTTGTACCCATTGGCGATAATCACCACTGGTGACATTATTGACCCAAGCTTGATTATCTAAATACCAATTCACCGTTTTTTCGATGCCCGATTCAAAGCTCTCCTTTGGTTTCCAGCCTAATTGCTTGGCGATTTTACTGGCATCAATCGCATAGCGCTGGTCATGCCCTGGCCTATCTTCAACAAAAGTAATTTGCTGGGCGTAAGATTTGCCATCTGCTCGTGGTTTTTTGATGTCTAAAATGCTGCATAGCGTTTTTACCACCTCAATATTCGGCTGCTCATTCCAGCCACCTATGTTATAAACCTCTCCCACTTTCCCTGCCTCCAACACCCTTCTAATTGCCGCACAATGGTCGGTAACATACAACCAATCGCGTATCTGTTGGCCAGTGCCATAGATAGGCAAATCCTTACCCGCCAACGCATTGTGAATCACCAAGGGTATTAATTTTTCAGGAAAATGATGGGGTCCGTAATTGTTAGAGCAATTCGTGGTCAAGGTAGGCAAGCCATAAGTGTGGTGATAAGCCCGCACCAAATGGTCTGAGGCGGCCTTAGAAGCAGAATACGGGCTATTAGGTGCGTAACTATGACTTTCACTAAATGCGGGCTCATCTTTAGCCAACGAGCCGTAGACTTCATCGGTAGAGACGTGTAAAAAGCGGAATTGCGGCTTATCTTCCTCAGCCAAATCAGCCCAATAAGCGCGGGCCACCTCTAATAAATGAAAAGTCCCGACCACGTTAGTTTGAATAAAGTCTTCAGGCCCATGAATAGAGCGGTCTACATGGCTTTCTGCTGCAAAATTGACGATGGCTACTGGCTGATGTTCATGCAAGAGCTGGTTGATTAATGCTTGATCGCCAATATCGCCATGGATAAAAAGATGTTGTGGATGATGGCGCACAGAGGCTAAATTCTCTAAATTGCCCGCGTAGGTCAATTTGTCTAAGTTGATAATCTTGCCTAATCCGAGTTTAAGCCATTCCAAGACAAAATTAGCGCCAATAAAGCCTGCGCCGCCTGTGACGATAATCGTTTTTTCTCTCATATTAATTTTCTGCTTTTTCTAAATTGCTTGCGGTTTCTAGCGTTTGCCATAAACAATCGCCAGATTTAGCCAAAGTGGTCAGATAAGCTTGATGCGCTTCAACTTCCGCAGCGCTAGCAAGTTGAATTGGCAAGGCTTGCTGGATAACTGGACTTGTGCCCGTATTTATTTCTTTATGTGGCCTATCTAACTCCATCATCAAGCTGTCTTGCCCACGGGTCATGGCCATATACACATCGGCTAACAACTCCGCATCCAGCAAAGCGCCATGCAAGGTACGTCTTGAGTTATCAATGCCAAAGTGTCGGCAAAGCGCATCTAAGCTATTACGCTGACCTGGGCGCATTTCTTTGGCAATTTTTAAGGTATCGGTGACTTTTGCCACCACTTCTTCAACTGGCTGATGCTCGATTAAACCAAATTCACAGTTTAAAAAGCCCACATCAAATGGCGCGTTGTGCATAATTAACTCGGCGTCGGCAATAAATGCGATCAACTCTTTTGCAATATCAGCAAAGCGCGGTTTGTCTTGCAGAAATTCTAGCGAGATGCCATGCACTTCTTGTGCCCCTTGGTCTATCTCACGCTCAGGGTTTAAGTAATAGTGAAAATGTTGCTTAGTCAATCGACGATTAACCACTTCAACCGCCGCCACTTCAATGATGCGGTGGCCCTGCGCATGGTATAAACCCGTGGTTTCAGTATCTAAGAAAATTTGACGCATTAGCAATTGCCTCCTTGCAAAATTTGTTCTACACCCTTATTGGCTAGCATGTCTGCCCGCTCGTTTCCTGCATTGCCCGCATGGCCTTTTACCCAAATCCACTGCACAGTATGTTGCTGAGCCAGCACGTCTAGCACGCGCCATAAATCGTCATTTTTAACTGGCTTTTTATCTGCGGTGCGCCAATTACGAGCTTTCCAGCCAATAATCCATTCAGAAATGCCTTTTTGTACATAAACAGAATCGGTAAATACTTTTGCATGGCAAGTACGATTTAATGCCTCTAAAGCCCGAATCACCGCGGTTAGCTCCATACGATTATTAGTCGTTAACAACTCACCGCCAAATAATTCTTTCTCATTACCTGCATAGCTAATCCAAGCGCCCCAGCCGCCTGGCCCAGGATTACCTTTACACGCTCCATCGGCATATATTTCGACTTCTTTATGACTGCTCATATTATTTGAAACTGCCTTTATTCAATGATAAAAATTTGTAGGGCGATATTGACTGGCTTATTTTAAAATTTCTGATTGTGCTGGCTTAGACTGAGAAGGTTTCGTTTTCGGTTGCACCGCAATCAAACTTGATTTTAAAGGAGTCTTCCAATTTGGCTTAATAGGCGTCATACCGACCACCCGTTTTTTTGCCACAATAAAATACACACCGCCTAATTTTGTGCAGCAGCGCTCGCTTATTTTATCCATAAAAGCAAAACGTTGATGCCAAGCCGCTTGCTCAAAAGGCGGAATGTGGCCGCACATGGTCACAGACACCACCTCAAAGCCTAGCAAGGTCAGCCAATCTTTTAAACGTGGCAACGCAATAAAATTGCCATGCCACGGGTAACTCGCTTGTTTAAACAAAATTTTCTTTAAGGCTGAAGTCAAGCCCCAAGCGCTGTGCGGGTTAAAACCTGAAATTAATAAATGTCCATCTGGCATCATGACTCTAGACGCCTCACGCAAGGTTTGATGGGGCCTTGGGCTAAACTCTAACCGATGTGGTAATAGCAATAAATCTAGGCTCATTTCAGCAAAAGGTAAAAAATCATCACTGCCAGCCACATCATAGTCAAATTGCTGACCACTAAAATGTGCACCTGCCGAATTATCCATGGCGTCTGCCAATTTGTAGCGATTAGGCATACGTGAGTTGCTGAGCAAATCCATTTGCAAACAGCCCATTTGTACAGCATTAAATCCAAATAAATGAAACACAGCGTGGTCATACAGACTATGCTCTTGAGTCTGCAAATATTGTCCCGCTATGGATCGCATCCAAAAAGATGATAGCTGAGTGGCTATTGACATTTAGACCAGTAAAACAAATGATAGTAGTTATGCAACATAATTTACAAATTATACCTATTCCTGCATTCAAGGATAATTATATCTGGCTAATTCATAATGGCCAGCAAGCACTGGTCGTTGACCCGGGCGATGCCACACCGGTGCTACAAGCTCTGCAACAGCTAAATCTGCGCCTAAACACCATACTCATCACCCATCATCACCATGACCATATAGATGGCGTATCTGACTTAGTTGCTGCGTATCCCCATGTAAAAATTTATGCCCCGCGATTAGAACACTACGCTTTTGCTCATCGTTCAGTGCATGAGTTAACTAACATTAGTGTGGATGACTTAAAGCTTAATTTTACCGTAATGAGTCTGCCTGGTCACACTTTAGGCCATGTTGCCTATTATGCTGAGCAAGCCAGTGGTAAACATTTATTATTTTGTGGTGACACGCTGTTTGGCGCAGGTTGCGGCCGCTTATTTGAAGGAACGCCAGCGCAGATGTACCAATCACTGCAAAAATTGGCCGCATTACCGCCTACAACTCAGGTGTATTGTACACATGAATATACCCTGCATAATATCAACTTTGCATTAGACCTTGAACCCAACAACCCAGCGCTTACCGAACGTTACTACCATACGCAAAAATTGCGAGAAGCTAAGCATGCCAGCCTACCCTCTAACATGGCATTAGAACTGGCGACCAATCCATTTTTGCGCTGCCATTCGACTGAAATTCAAAATGCAGTCGGCCTTAAAAACGCCAGTGATTTAGATGTATTTACTCATGTAAGAGAACGTAGAAATCGTTATTAATCATTAAGATATAAAGCTATTTTAATGTAGTTATTAAATATATTTAACTTGACTTTGACTGCCTGCTTTGGTTAGTATGTGACAATCTTTTGACGATAAACGCTAGCATGTTTTATGTTGATTTTCGTGCCAGCGTCACTTTACGTGTCAGTTTATTAGCAGACTACAACGCAATAATTTTTCTATGCCCTCTAAGCAATCATTGACTAAACTTTCAACTCAACTTATCACATTTACCATTTTAACCATCACTGCATTCATCTGCCTGCCGGTGTATGCCGAATCTAATGTTGCTGGTGAAGAAATTACCATCACCTCTGATGACGCGCTAAAACCTAGTGTTAAAGACTTGGGCGCGGCAGAAAATTTGACAGCAAAAAAGATGAATGACTATAGGCTGAGCAATACTCTGGAAGCGCAAACACCATCCCAAGAGGACAGCAGTAGCCAGCAAGAAGTCATTAACATAGGCAGTGAGGACCTATGGCAACGCATAAAAAACGGTTACGCCATGCCAGACTCCAATTCCAGCCTAGTCGCTAATCATGAAAATTGGTATAGCTCACGTCCAGACTACATTAGGCGCATGGTTGAGCGCAGCCAAAAATACTTATTCCATATTGTAGAAGAAGTAGAAAAACGTGGCATGCCCACAGAAATTGCGCTACTGCCCATGATAGAAAGCGCCTATAACCCACAGGCTTATTCTACTAGCCATGCCTCTGGCATTTGGCAATTCATTCCATCTACTGGGAAAGATTTTGGTCTTAAACAAAATTGGTGGGTAGATAACCGGCGTAATGTAGTGATTGCAACCGATGCAGCACTGACCTACCTGCAAAAACTATATGGCATGTTTGGTTCATGGGATTTGGCGCTGGCCGCATACAATGCGGGCGAAGGCACTGTGGGGCGAGCTATAGAACGTAACCGCAAGTTAGGCCTAGCTACTGATTATGAGAGCTTAAATTTACCGCCAGAAACCAAAAATTATGTGCCTAAATTACAGGCCATTAAAAACTTAATGACCAACCCTGGCAAATATGGCCTAAAAATCCAAACGATAGCTAATACCGCTTATTTCGCAAAAGTTACTGCGCCATTACAAATTGATGCGCATTTAGCCGCTAAGCTAGCTGAGATTAGTGATGAAGAATTTCTGGCGCTTAATCCTAGCAATAACCGCCCTGTCATCACTAATAATGGTGAAAAGCACGAGTTACTATTGCCAATTTTAGCTGCTCAAACTTTTAGAGAAAATTTAGCTAACTACAATAAACCGCTAGTCAGCTGGCAGACCTACTTTGCTAAACGTGGTGAACGTATGGAAAAAATTGCCGCAAAATTTGGCATTCAACTCTCAAAGTTGCGACATATTAATAATTTGCCTAGCCAAAATAAGATAAAAAAATCTTCTACCATATTAGTGCCTAATGGCAACAAGTCTGACTTCAGCCCCACTGATGTAGATAACAGCCCAGCATTACCAGATGCGCAAAGCAATCATCAAATCAGCACCCAACAAGCATCAGACAATATCAACTTAACCGCCATGGATCTGGCCAATGCTGAGAAAATATCTGAAAATAATAAAAGTAAAATTGAACCTGTAAGCAGCCGCAATATCATACATAAAGTTAAAAAAGCTCAAACGATCTATGCCATCGCTAAGCTTTATGGCGTGAGTGTTCAGCAGATAGTAGAATCTAACTCACTGACAAATAAGCAAGTTAAAGTTGGGCAATTGCTCATAATAAATATCAGCAATGAATACCAAGCTGAGGGTAAAGTTAATAACAAAAAAAATAAGATTACTGGCAAGGCTAAGCGTCTGGCTAATGCTAAAACAAAAAGTGCTAAAACAAAAAATGTATCCTCTAAAAAGAAGTGACGTCCATAACAAATAATTGAAATGCCTTTTAGCGAATGTTACTCAATATTGATCAAAATAGATTTTTAAAGCCATGGCTTGTGCTGTCGTTTTTAATGCTTATCACGGCATGTGAGAATTCATCCTCAAGTAGGCCAAGCGGTCATGTGACTGATTTCAGTCAGCATTACCCTGCCAGCAATGGTGGTATGCTGGTAGATGCAATGACTGGTGAACCTAGCGGGCTAATCGCGATGATTGCAGGGGAGTCGGCGGCATCAGCGATTGCAGGCAATATATTTAACAGCCTACTTAAATATGACAAAAATCTAGATTTAACGGGCGAACTAGCTAAATCTTGGGACATTTCCAGTGACCAAAGAACCATTACTTTCCATCTAAAACCGCAATTAAAATGGGCAGATAACCAGCCCTTAACCAGCGATGACGTGTTATTTACTTGGCAAAAAGTCACCGATGAGAAAACTCGCACGCCTTACGGTTCAGATTTTAAATTGGTGATCAAGGCCGAAACGCCAGATGCTAATACATTTAAAGTGACTTATGCCGTGCCTTATGCACCAGCACTAGATACTTGGGCTGGTTTGCATATTCTGCCCAAGCACTTACTCAAAGATCAAGACATCAACACCACCGCATTTTCCCGCAATCCAGTTGGCAGCCATTACTACAAATTGGATCGCTGGAAAAATGGCCAATACCTCAAGCTCACTCGCAATAATAATGCTACGCAAGGGCAAGCCAGAATAGACTCTTTACTCTCACGCATTATTCCTGATAAAGCCTCGCAATTTTTAGAGCTTAGCGCAGATAATATAGATTCCATGGGTTTGAACCCCATACAATACGCACGAATTTTTCCTGCGCGGCCAGATCTTAATCACCATATCGCCTTATACAAAGAGCTGGGTAATAGCTATACCTATATGGGCTTTAATCTTAAGCGTAAGCCGTTTGACGATATTCGCGTGCGCCAAGCCATTAACTATGCAATAGACAAACAAGAAATCATTGATGGTGTGCTGTTGGGCCTTGGCGAGCCAGTGGCATCGCCTTATAAGCCAGGCACAAGATGGAGTAACCCCGCACTTAAGCCTTACCCTTACGACCCCAACAAGGCCAGAGACTTATTGAAAGCGGCAGGTTATGTAGATCACGACGGTGATGGTATTTTAGATAAAGATGGCAAGCCCTTTAGCTTTGAAATTTTAACTAACCAGAATAAAGAACGTGAAATGACCGCTGTATTGATACAGCGCCGACTAAAAGATATTGGCATTAACGCCAATATTCGCGTACTAGAATGGGCAAGCTTCTTGGGCCGCTTCATCAAACCCAAAGCATTTGACGTGGTAGTTTTAGGCTGGGGCTTATCATTAGACCCTGATCAATACAGTATTTGGCATTCTAGCCAACAAGCCCCAGGCCAATTTAATTTTATTGGATATAGCAACCCACAGGCTGATAAGCTACTCGAGGCTGGCCGAATAGAACTTGACCCTGAAAAACGCATGAAAATTTACCACGAATTTTCAAAAATATTACTCGATGATAGCCCCGTAGTTTACTTATCCGCGGGCTATGGCTTATCGGCCATTCATAAGCGGATAAGTGGCATCAGCAACCCCGCTCCGCCTGCTGGTATAGGCCATAATACTTATGAGTGGTATATTCCAAAAGCTTACGCTCGCAACGAAATCAATGAACAATAATAGTTAAATTATGTTGGCTTACTTACTCAAACGCTTGCTATGGATGGTGCCATTATTGATAGGCATCAGTCTCATCTCTTTTTTTATCATGCACTTAGCCCCTGGTGACATCACAACCAGCGAAGCCAGCTTTAATCCCAAAGCCAGTGAAGAATCACGCCAAAAACTAAGGGCATTATATAATTTAGATAAACCTGTCATCGTGCAATATGGCTTATGGGTAAAGCGCATGGCCACCCTAGATTTTGGCACTTCGTTTGCATCGCACCAGCGCCCAGTATTTTGGCAAACCAAAGATAAAGACGGCAACATTACACTGGGGATGATACAAGAAGCGCTGCCTATCACGCTGCTGATCAATCTGCTTAGCCTAGGGCTAATTATTAGCGTTGCATTGCCCTTGGGCATTATTTCTGCGCTTAAGCAAAATCAATTGGCAGACCGTAGCATTACCTTATTCGTATTTATAGGCTTTGCTATTCCTGGTTTTTGGCTGGCATTAATCTTGATGTATTGGACTGGCGTGCAACACGCTTGGTTGCCTATTTCTGGGCTAGAAAGCATGGGTCACGAGAATTTATCTGGACTGGGTCAAGTAGCTGACACACTCAAACATTTAATTTTACCCGTTTCTATTTCCGGACTTACTGGCCTAGCTGGCATCTCACTATTTGTGCGCAACGGCATGCTAGATGTGCTCCATCAAGACTACATCACCACCGCTCGTTCAAAAGGCTTAAATGAAAACAGAGTGATTTATGGTCATGCGCTGCGCAATGCACTGTTACCGCTGATTACTATTTTTGGTTTAAGCATACCGGGTTTGATAGGCGGCTCGGTCATTGCTGAAAGCATTTTTGCTATACCTGGCATGGGTAAACTATTTTATGACGCGGTGCTGATGAGAGATTTTCCAGTGATTATGGGCATACTCACTATAGGGGCGCTGCTGACTATGATAGGCAATTTATTAGCGGATGTTGCATACGCTTGGGCTGACCCTAGAGTCAGGCGCGGAGTGATTAAATGATCACTATGCGGCGCCATCCATTGGCTATGATTGGCTTTATTATTATTGCAAGTATATTGCTACTAGCGTTAATTGCGCCATGGATAGCACCTTACGACCCAGATGCCATCAATGTTAAAGCCATATTATTAGCCCCTAGCCACATGCATTTAATGGGTACCGATGGTCTTGGCCGAGATGTGTTTTCTCGTATGCTATATGGCTCACGCATATCGCTACTGGTCGGCTTTGTTGCCGTAGGCATTGCCACCATCATAGGCATTATTTTAGGCGCTATTGCTGGATTCTATCGCGGCTGGGTTGATACACTCATCATGCGTATTGTCGATATTATGCTGTCTATTCCGACTTTCTTTTTAATTTTAGCGGTCATTGCATTTTTAACGCCTTCTATCTGGAATATTATGATAGTCATAGGTTTAACTTCATGGATGGGCGTTACACGGCTTGTACGTGCCGAATTTTTAAGTCTGCGCCAGCGAGAATTTGTATTGGCCGCTCAAGCTTTAGGCGCTAAAGATAGGCGACTCATTTTCACCCATTTGCTACCCAACAGCTTAACGCCTATCATCGTAAGCTCAATATTAGGCATAGCCAGCGCTGTACTTGTTGAATCTGGCTTAAGCTTTTTAGGCCTAGGAGTGCAAGCGCCGCAAGCTTCTTGGGGTAATATTCTGACCGACGGTAAAGAATATATACAATTTGCTTGGTGGCTATCGCTATTTCCTGGACTAGCCATCCTGATTACCGTGTTAGGGTATAATCTGCTTGGAGATGGCCTGCGTGATGCATACAACCCAAGAAGCAGCCAACATTAGTTACATAAAATTCAAGATTTAAAATAAGGATAAATGTCATGGGATTTTTAGCGGGCAAAAAAATATTAATCACCGGCCTCATCAGTAATCGTTCTATCGCTTACGGTATCGCTGCGGCAATGAAACGTGAAGGTGCAGAGCTGGCATTCACCTATCAAATGGAAAAACATCAAGAACGAGTAGAAAAACTGGCCGCAGATTTCGGCTCAAATTTAGTTTTTCATTGCGACGTTGCGGATGACAACTTAATCGCCGCACTATTCCCGGCAATTGCTAAGCACTGGGATGGCATTGATTCTATTGTGCACTCAATCGCTTTTGTACCTAAAGATGCGCTAGATGGCGATTATCTTGAAAAAGTAACGCGTGAAAACTTCCGCATTGCTCATGATATTAGCTCTTACAGCTTTGCCGCACTGGCCAAAGCGGCATTACCTATGATGCTAGGCAGAAATGGTAGCTTAGTCACCCTCAGCTATTTGGGCGCTGAGCGCACTATGCCTAATTACAACGTCATGGGCTTAGCCAAAGCCAGTTTAGAAGCCAACGTGCGCTATATGGCACAAAGCTTAGGGCCTAAGGGTATTCGCGTCAATGCAGTGTCAGCTGGCCCCATCAAAACTCTAGCTGCTTCTGGCATTGCAGATTTTGACAAAATGATAGGCTTTAACGAAAAACATGCCGCATTGCGCCGTAATGTCACCATAGAAGAAGTAGGCAATGCCGTAGCATTTTTGTGTAGCGACTTAGCTTCTGGCATTACTGGTGAAATCACCTACGTAGATGGCGGCATGAACATTACGGCAGCTGGGGTCATTGAATAAACGTAGGCAGACTCATTAGTCTAATCTGGTCAAATAAAACAAACCATTTGGCAATAAAAAAAGGCACTTAAGTGCCTTTTTTTATGTTGTTATCAGCAAGCTAGAAGATTAATTATTAGCAGTGCTACCTAACAAAATTTTCTCATTAACCGTTACTTTGGCTTTTTCTCGCAGAGATTGCTTGTAGGCTGCCAAGTATTCGGCAGCAAGAGCTGCATTTAATTCACGTTTAGCCAGCTTCTGCGCATCCTCTTCTTTAGGGATTGCCGCCTCAACCTTGATCACTTTTACTAGCAAATAACCCTGCTTGCTATCTGCCAGCCCAGAATAGGCTGGTAACTTAGCAACATTGGTTTTAAATGCTAAATTCATAGCGAGCTCAGTAAGACCCTGTGCAGTTTTGCGATCTATAGTCACTTGCGGTATCCATTCTATACCAGCAACTTCTTTGCCTTCACGCAGGCTTTGTAAAGCCGCCTCACCTTTGCTTTTGGCCAATTTAGCCGCCGCTTCTAATTTGAGCAATGACTCGATACCTGCCTTCACTTCATCAAAGCTTCTTGGTGTTGCAGGTTTATAATCAAGCACGCGAGCTGCGACTAAATTATTAGGTGAAATTTCTACAGCTTCCGTATTGCGATGATCTTTAAGCACTTCATCAGAAAAAATTAAACCCATGATTTTTTGATTATTTTTGAAAAATTTAGCGCCTGATTCACGGCTTAACCAATCTGACTTTTGCACTTCACCGCCATAAGATTTAGCAGCAGGTTGCAAACTACCAGATTGCTCATAAACCAAATTGCTAAATGTTTCAGCTTGCTTTGCAAATTCTTCTTGTGCTTTTTGGAACATCAAATCGCCTTTAATTTGCGGTTTCAAGCTATTAAAATCAGTGCTAGCACCCCTAATTTCTGTGACTTTAATAATATGGTAGCCAAATTCAGATTCAACCAAATCACTCACTTGGTCAACCTTCATACTAAAAACCGCATCTTCAAATGGCTTAACCATAGCACCACGGCCAAAGCTACCTAAATCACCACCTTTAACAGCAGAGCCAGGATCTTGCGAGTTTTTAATCGCCAACGCTTCGAATGAATTTGGATTTTTCTTAATCGCCGCTAAAATTTCTGTGGCTTTTGCCTTAGCTTGCTGTTTTTGCTGTGCTGTTGCACTAACACCAAAACCAATCAAAATATGGCTTGCTCTTCTTTGCTCATTGCCTGAGAATTTAGAGGCATTTTCATCGTAGTATTTTTTTACTTCCGCATCATCAACATTCACCTTACGCATAAAATCAACAGATGACATAGATAGAAACTCAAGTTTTACCTGTTCAGGCACCATCAACTTACTTTTGTGTTGCTCATAGTAAGCTTTAACTTCTTCAGGTGTCACAGTCGCTTGATCGACAAAATCTTTAGTTTTAATTTCCGCCACGGTCACAACGCGCTGTTGATTAGCTAATTTGATAGCACTATCTAAACGTGCATTAGAAATAAAGCCCAACCTGGCAATACCATTTTGTGCCTGCTGTACCAGCATATCAGCACGCATACCCGCTTCAAACTTCGTTGGCGTCAGTTGATTTTGCGCTAGGGTCTGATCATATAATTCTTGTGAAAATTTACCATCTTTCTGAAACTCAGGCATACCCGTTATATAGGTGGCCAACTGCACATCACTGATAGCAAATTTCGCCTGTTTAATCTCGTCATTTAATAACTGTTTGTTAATCAATTGGTTTAACACCAAAGATTTTACTTCAGGGCCATCAAGCTGCGCTGGATCAAATTTTCCTTCTGACTGCAAACGATTACGCATGTTTTTTAGGGCGTTATCATACTCTTGAACAGAAATATTATTGCCCGCAACCTTAGCCACAGCAACGTTATGACCAGCACCGCTCAAATATGAGTCAATACCAAATAATGCAAAGGGGATAGTAATTAAAGCCAACAAAGCCTTACCCACCCAACCTTTAGCAACTGTGCGAATTCTATCTAACATAAAAAATTTATACCCTTAAATATGCTTGCAATAATTAACTTAGACTAAGCCATCTTGCTAAGTTCTTTTTTTTATAAAACAAGCTGTCAATATACCATAAGACCCAGCTTCTAAAGCAAAAGCCCTGTGCGCAATTGGCCTACATAGAAGCCAAAATACAAATAAAAATAGCGAGTCCTAAGACTCGCTATTTTTATTTGGCGGAGCGGACGGGACTCGAACCCGCGACCCCCTGCGTGACAGGCAGGTATTCTAACCAACTGAAC